>NZ_CAMPOV010000002.1:0-600000 GCF_946892675.1 Arthrobacter sp. Marseille-P9274 | reverse complement strand
CGAAGTTCCGGCAGTGTCGTGCGCCGGTGAGGAGCCCCGCGCGGAAAAAGCTAGCATCGAAGGCGTGACTTCAGCAGACCAGCGGACCTGGCAGGGGCATCCCAAAGGCAGCAAGGCCTACCGGAATATGCTGCTGGCGCTGCTGTTCGGCGGACTCGCGACGTTCGCCCAGCTGTACTCGGTGCAGGCGGTGCTGCCTGGCATCGCGCGCGAATTCGGGGTCAGCGCCGCGGACGCCGCCCTCAGCGTCTCAGCAGCCACGATCGGCCTGGCGCTCGCGGTCATCCCGTGGTCGGCGATCGCGGACCGGTGCGGACGCAAACGCGCGATGACCTGGGCGATCAGCGCCGCCGTCGTCCTCGGTTTGCTGCTGCCGCTGGCACCCGGGTTCCCCGCGATGCTGGGGCTGCGGTTCCTGGAAGGCGCCGCGCTCGGCGGGATTCCGGCCGTGGCACTGGTGTACCTGAACGAGGAGATCCAGCGCCTGCACGCGGCGGTGGCCGCCGGGACCTACGTCGCCGGCACCACGATCGGCGGACTGACCGGCCGCTTGGTGGCCGGGCCGCTGGCCGAACTCTGGGACTGGCGTGCCGGCGTGCTCGCCGTCAGCATCCTGGCCGCGCTGGCCGCGTTCGCCTTCGTCCGGCTGGCCCCGGCGCCGCGCGGCTTCCGGCCGCTGGTCCGCGGCGAGGGGCCCGGGCTGCCGGCCCGCATCCTCGCCAACCTGCGCTCCCCGCGGCTGCTGGCGCTGTACGCCCAGGGCTTCCTGCTGATGGGCGGCTTCGTGGCCGTCTACAACTACCTCGGCTTTCGGCTGGAGGCGCCGCCGTTCAACCTGCCGGCCTCGCTGGCGAGCCTGCTGTTCCTCGCCTACCTCGCCGGCACCGTGTCCTCCCGGCTCGCCGGCGGCCTGACCGTCCGCTTCGGGCGGCTGCGCGTGCTGCTGGTCAGCATCCCGGTGATCCTCGGCGGGCTGGCCATCACGCTCTCCGACTTGCTGCCGGTGGTCCTGCTGGGACTGCTGGTGTTCACCGGCGGCTTCTTCGCGGCCCACTCGGTGGCCTCCGGCTGGACCCCTCGGCTGGCGGAAGTCGGCCGGTCCCAGGCCTCCAGCCTGTACAACCTCTTCTACTACGCCGGCTCGAGCCTGTTCGGTTGGGCCGGCGGGCTGTTCTTCGTGCGGTTCGGCTGGAGCGGCTTGGCGGCCTTCGCCGGCGTCCTGGCCGTGCTTGCGGGTACGACGGCGGTGCTCGCCTTCACGGGCGCGGACCGGGAGTAGCCGCGCCCCGTTTGCGACCCTTTGGACGCCGTCGGCCGGCGGCTCCGGGCCGGCCCCATCTGGAGCCGGCCCGGATGCCTCGGTCAGCGCAGGTCGAAGCGGTCGAGCTCCATGACCTTCACCCAGGCCGCCACGAAGTCGTTGACGAACTTCTCCCCGGCGTCGTCGCTCGCGTAGACCTCTGCCAGCGCGCGGAGCTGGGAGTTGGAGCCGAAGACCAAATCGACCGGTGTGGCGGTCCACTTCAGCTCGCCGGTGGCGACGTCGCTGATCTCGTAGACATTCTCCTCGGACTCCGACGCCTTCCACCGGGTGCCTGGCGAGAGCACGTTGACGAAGAAGTCGTTCGTTAGGACCTGTGGCCTGTCGGTGAGGACGCCGTGGGCGGCGCCGCCGACGTTGGCGCCTAGGGCGCGCATGCCACCGATGAGCGCCGTCATCTCCGGCGCGGAGAGGTCCAGCAGGTACGCCTTGTCGACCAGAAGGGTCTCTGGCTGGAGCTTCTCGCCCGGACGGACGTAGTTGCGGAATCCATCTGCCCGCGGCTGCAGGTACTGGACCGACTCGACGTCGGTCTGCTCCTGCGAGGCGTCGGTGCGGCCGGGACGGAATGGAACCGTGACGTCGAAGCCGGCGTCCCGGGCTGCCTTCTCCACCGCGGCGCAGCCGCCGAGGACGATCAGGTCAGCCAACGACACCTTCTTGCCGCCGTCCTGGGCGGCATTGAACCGCTGCTGCACCGCCTCCAGGGCCTCCAGGGCACCGGCCAGCTGCTCGGGCTGGTTGACCTCCCAACTGCGCTGGGGCTCCAGCCGGATACGAGCTCCGTTGGCGCCGCCCCGCTTGTCGGTCTTGCGGAAGGTGGAGGCCGAGGCCCAAGCCGTGCTGACCAGCTGGGGGACGGACAGGGCGTCCAGGAGCTGGGCCTTGAGCGTGGCGACGTCCTGCTCACCGATCAGCTCGTGGTCCACCGCGGGGACCGGGTCCTGCCACAGCTGCGGCTCCGGGATCCACGGCCCGAGCATGTGCGGGCCAACGGGACCCATGTCGCGGTGCAGCAGCTTGTACCAGGCCTTGGCGAACGCCAGCGCGAACTCGTCCGGGTTCTCCAGGAACCGTCGCCCGATCTTTTCGTAGATCGGGTCGAAGCGCAGCGACAGGTCCGTGGTGAGCATAGTGGGCCGGTGCTTTTTCTGCGGGTCGTGGGCGTCCGGGATGATCTCCGGGGCGTCTTTGGCCACCCACTGGCTGGCGCCGGCGGGGCTCTTGACCAGCTCCCACTCGTGCTCGAACAGGATCTCCAGGAAGCGGTTGCTCCACTCCGTCGGCCGGTCCGTCCAGGTGACCTCGAGTCCGGAGGTAATCGTGTCGCTGCCCTTGCCCGTCCCGTAAGTGCTGAGCCAGCCCAGACCCTGGGCCTCCAGGTTTGCGGCCTCGGGCTCGGGGCCCACGTGTTCGTCGGCGTCGGCTGCGCCGTGGGTCTTGCCGAAGGTGTGTCCGCCGGCGATGAGCGCAAAGGTTTCCTCGTCGTTCATCGCCATCCGCTTAAAGGTCTCGCGGATGAACGTCGCCGCGAGCTTGGGATCCGGGTTGCCCATGGGACCCTCGGGATTGACATAGATCAGGCCCATTTCCGTCGAGCCGACCTCGGCGGCCATCGTGCCCTCGCCGATATAGCGCTCGTCGCCCAGCCAGGTGTCCTCGGGCCCCCAGAAGATCTCTTCCGGCTCCCACACGTCCTCGCGGCCGAAGGCGAAACCGAAGGTCTTGAAGCCCATCGACTCGAGGGAGACGTTGCCTGCGAGGACAAGCAGGTCGGCCCAGGAGAGCATCTGGCCATACTTCTGCTTCACCGGCCACAGGAGGCGCCTGGCCTTGTCGAGGTTTGCATTGTCGGGCCAGCTGTTCAGCGGCGCGAACCGCTGGCTGCCGTCCCCCGCGCCGCCGCGGCCGTCGTGGACGCGGTAGGTGCCCGCGGCGTGCCAGCTCATCCGGATCATCAGACCGCCGTAGTGGCTGAAGTCAGCGGGCCACCAGTCCTGGGAGGTGGTCAGGACCTGGATGATGTCCTGCTTGAGTGCCTCGACGTCGAGCTTCTGGAACTCCTCGCGATAGCTGAACGTGGGGCCAAGCGGGTTGCCTGCCGGGTGGTGGGCGTGGAGCACGGAGAGGTCGAGCTGGTTGGGCCACCAGTCCGCGACAGTCCGCGGCCGGTGAGCCTTGGGCTGCGGCGAGTCGATCGCCGGGTTCTCGCTCTCGCTGCCGTGCGAGGTCACGCTCCCAGGGGCGACCGGGCACCCGCCCTCAACCTTGCGGTCCAGACCCTGGGCGCTTCCCGGCGTGGGGACCGGGGGATGTTCCTGTCGATCGGTCATGGGCTTCCTTCCCTATGGCCGAGGCCGCGGTCGGACTCGGGCAGCCGGTCTAACCCTCCCATTTGACCACGAGCGGACGGCGCGGGGGGAGGGCTTCCTCGACACTAATGCGTCCCGATCGCCGCATTGGCAGACTTCCAAAATCCGTGCCGGCTTCTCTCGGACGGGCCCCACTCCTCAGTGCTACATATGCGCCATTAGCAGTATTTGGGTGATGGGCGAGGACTGGACGCTTCCCTCTGTGAGCCGGCGTGAGGGTTACCGACCGGGCGGGATTTGAGTGGCCCGTAGAACCAGGACGCGGTGACTCCGCCGTCTGCAAGGATGTCGCTGCCGGAGATGAGCGCCTGCCGCAACCGAGTGCCAAAGCGCGTTCAGCTGGCTAGCGAGCGCACCACCCTGGCCGGCGAGCCCACGACGATGGCGTTTTCGGGCACGTCTTTCGTCACGACAGATGCTGCCGCGACGACGGCGTTGTCGCCGATGATCACTCCCGGCAGGACGGTGGCGTTCGACCCGATCCACACGTTGCGGCCGATGGTGATCGGGGCTGGGTGCATGTCTGCGCGGCGGGATGGCTCGAGGTCGTGGTTGAGGGTGGCCAGCACTGTGTTGTGCCCGATCAGGCAGTCGTCCCCGATGACCACACCTCCCTGGTCCTGGAATTTGCACCCGGAGTTGATGAAGATCCGCTTTCCGAGCGTGATGTTCTTCCCGAAGTCGGAGTAGAAGGGTGGGAACACGGTGACGGACTCATCGACGGGCCTGCCGGTGAGCCGGGCCAACAGCTCCCGCACCCGTACTGGTTCCTGGTACCGGCCATTGAGTTCGCCGGTGATGCGCAGCGCCTCCTGGCTGGCGGCATGCATGACCTGATGCAAGGGCGAGTCCCCGGTGATGGTTTGGCCGGCGTTCAGAGCCCGTAGGAGATCGTCGAGGTTCATGGTGGTCCTTCGCGTGTTGATCCGTTGCGGCTTCGGTTCCGGCGGAGGGCGGGGCGTGGCGGCAAGGAGCCGCCACGCCCCGGTTTGGCCGCCGCTAGCTGAGGGTGGCGGTGTCGATGACGAAGCGGTAGCGCACGTCCGAGGCGAGGACGCGTTCGTAGGCGTCGTTGATCTTGTCGGCGGGGATGACCTCGATCTCTGCGCCGATGCCGTGCTCGGCGCAGAAGTCCAGCATCTGCTGGGTTTCGGGGATGCCGCCGATCATGGAACCGGCGAACGAGCGGCGGCCGCCGATGAGTGCCATCGCGTTCACCGGCAGCGGCTCCGCGGGCGCGCCGACGTTGACCATGGCCCCGCCGACGGTCACGAGTCCCAGGAAGGCGCTGACGTCGACCGGGGCGCTGACCGTGTTGATGATGAGGTCGAACGAACCGGCCAGCTCGGTGAACGTGGCTTCGTCGCTCGTCGCGTAGTAGTGGTCCGCGCCCAGGCGCAGCCCGTCCTCACGCTTCTTGAGGGACTGCGAGAGAACGGTGACCTCGGCGCCCATCGCGTGCGCGATCTTGACGGCCATGTGGCCAAGACCGCCGAGGCCGACGACGGCGACCTTCTTGCCGGGTCCGGCGCCCCAGCGGTGCAGGGGCGAGTAGGTGGTGATACCGGCGCAAAGAAGGGGAGCGGCGACGTCGAGGTCGATGCCCTCGGGGATCCGGAGCACGAAGTCCTCGGTGACGACGACGTGGGTGGAGTACCCGCCCTGGGTGATGGTCCCGTCGCGGTCGGTGGCGCCGTAGGTGCCCACCATCCCGTTGAGGCAGTACTGCTCGTCGCCCGCCTTGCAGTTCCTGCACTCCCCGCACGAGTTGACCATGCAGCCCACGCCGACCCGGTCGCCGACGGCGTGCGTGGTCACCTCGGATCCGACCTCGGTGACGATGCCCGCGATCTCGTGCCCGGGCACCAGCGGGTACGGCTGCGGCCCCCAGTCCCCGCGCACGGTGTGGATGTCGGAGTGGCAGATGCCGGCGTACTTGATCTCGATCAGGACGTCGCGGGGACCGACTTCGCGGCGTTCGATGGTCGTGGGGACAAGGGCCCCGTCGGGCGAGGGGGAGGCGTAGGCGTTTACGGTGGTGGTCATGGGTTGTCTCCTTCTAGGGTGGTCAGTTGGTCGCTGTGGTGGGCAGGCCGTACTCGTGGTCGGTGACGTGTTCGCCCCACGTCACGACCTGGCCCTGGTCGTCGGCTTCCTGGATGGCGACGTGGGCCATGAAGCGGTCGGCGGTGGCACCGTGCCAATGCTCCTCGCCGGGTTCGATGTAGATAACGTCGCCGGGCCGGATTTCCTGCACTTGGCCCCCACGGCGGGCCACGTAGCCGATGCCGTCCGTGACGTACAGGGTCTGGCCCTTGGGGTGGGTGTGCCAGGCGGTGCGGGCGCCCGGCGTGAAGCGGACGTGCGCGCAGCCGACCGCTGATTGCTTGTCGGGGTTGCGTATTCCATCGATAAAGACGGTGCCGGTGAACCATGATTCGGGGCCACTGGCGGTCTGGCCCCCGCTTCGGGTGAGCTTCATGTCGGTTCCTCCCTGTCTTTGGGCACGCCGGACCGGCGGACCGGTGGGGTCCGCGATCTCATGGGCGTGTTGGTTACTGGTTCCTTGTTTTCTTGAGGTCGTCGGCCAGCGTGCGTGCCTCGTCCGAGAGCTGTTCGGCCTTGGCACCGTCACCGTCCTGCATCGCCCGCCAGTAGTCGATTTTCAGCGCGACGTACCGCTTGCGCAGGGCGATGGACCTCGCTTCGTCCTCCAACCGCTCCTGCTGCGCCTTCAACAACTCGATCTGCTCCGGGGCAGCGGCCGGCCCGAGGGCGCTGTTCGCGAGGTAGCGGCGCATGTCGGCGACCGACATGCCCGTCGCGCTGAGGCACGACACCCAGGTCAGGAGGTCCAGGTCTTCGTTCGTGTAGACGCGATGTTTGCTGCTCGCGCCGCGGCGAATCGGGGTGATGACGCCGATGGATTCGTAGTAGCGCAGCGTGCTGGCCGGCAGCCCGGTCAGCGCCGCGGCCTCCTTGATTGAGTAGGTGTGCTGGATGCTTGTTGCGCTCACTCCATTAACGATAGGAACTTCAAGTACTTGAAGACAAGCGGCTGTGTCCCATCCAACCCCGGCGACCAGCGCCCATGAGAATACGGCGCCCGGCACACCAGCCGTGCGCGCCGTTATCGGCGCTAGGGGTCGGCTCCTTTATTCATAGGCGCAGAGGGGGCTCCAGCCACCCGAGGTATGAATAGCATGGTCTCGTGCGCATCAGGTTGAGTACCACCGAAGACGCCGCCCGGCTGGTTCCACTTCTGGATCAGCTTGGATACTCCAACCCCGTCGCTGCGCTGACACCTCGTCTGGAACGGCTCTTGTCTCATCCCGAGTATGCGGTGTGGGTGGCAGAGGGGGATGACGGCACTATGCTGGGCCTCGCCGTCGGCCACATGGTTTTTCCCATCGAGGACCAACCGGCAGCATATCTCACCGCTCTTGTCGTGGACGTTACCGTTCAGGGGACCGGTCTCGGTAGGCGCCTGGTGGACGTCTTCGAGAGCTGGGCCAGTGGGAACGCCGCGGCACGGACTGTCCTCACCTCGGCTACCCACCGCACGGCAGCCCACGCCTTCTACTCCCACCTCGGATATGAGCAAACGGGACAAAGGTTCAGCAAACGACTCATCGGTCCCAGCAATTCGTGTAGCTGACCCGCTGGCGGAAACAGTCGGTAGACTTCCGGACTTTTATGCCGACCCGCACGCTTCAACGCTTCTCCTGCAGCGGTCATGTGCGCCGTTATCGGCAGCCCCTTCGGGCTTGCCCCCGTCATCTTAGGAGCCATGTTCGCTCGCTCGGTGAGCTTTGATCCTTGAGACGCCGCGGGTGTGGGGCGGTTTGGAGGTGGTGAAGCGTTCCCGGTACTGGGTCGGTGTGATGGCCAGGTGCCGGGCGAAGGCGCGGCGGAGGGTTTCGTCGCTGCCGAAGCCGCTGTGCCGGGCTGCCGCGGTGATACTGTGCCCGTCGAGGAGCAACTGCTGGGCGCGGTCTAGGCGGACACGCTCCACCCAGCGGGCCGGCGTGGTACCCAGTTCGGCCTGGAACAGGCGGGTCAGATGTCGTGGACTGACCGCTGCGGCCATTGCCATGGTGGACAGGCTGTGCTCGGCCGCCGGGTCTGCGTGGACCGCGTTGGTCAGCGACCGAAGCAGGCTGCTGCGTGCCGGCGGCGTTTCCAACGCGGTAGAGAACTGTGACTGCCCGCCCGGGCGCTGCATGAACACGACCAGCTCGCGGGCGATGGCGCGGGCCGCATCCGCTCCGTGGTCGTCCTCCACCAGGGAGAGCGCCAAATCGATTCCGGCTGTGATACCGGCCGAGGTGATGTACCGCCCGTCGCGGACATGGATGACGTCCGGCTCGACCTGCACCTGTGGATACCTTGCGGCAAGTGTCCGGGCATGCCGCCAGTGGGTGGTCGCCCGTCGCCCATCCAGCAGGCCGAGTTCGGCCAGCACGAAAGCCCCGGTGCACACCGAGGCAACCCGCCGCGCGCCCGCGGAGACCCTGCGAACGGTAGCCAGCAGTTCGTCGTCGAGGTAGGGCTCGGTGAGGCGGGCGGCGCCGGCAACCACCACGGTGTCCAGGGTGCCGGCGTCGGCCGCAGCTGTAGTGCCGGCCAGCACCAGCCCGGACGAGGTGGCGACGTTGCCGCCGCGCGGCGAAACCAGGACCGGCGTGTACGGGCGTCCGGCCAGGACTGCCTGGTGCAGGACCTCGCCCGGGCCGCTGACATCGAGCATGGTGACGCCGTCGAACACGACAAAGCCAACCCGCTGCATCATGTCTGGATCTGTGGTTTTCGTGGCCGTATGGACATGGCACCAGCGTAGCGTGGCGGGCGAGAGTGGGAGGGGCAGTTGTCCTCAACGAAAGGAAACAAGGTGGCTGAAACCATCGCAGGCGTGCAGATCCCTGACAACACCATGGCCAGGGAGGCGACCGAGCTGGTGCGCGAGGCGGCCACGCCGCTGGTGTTCGCCCACTCCCGCCGGGTGTTCCTGTTCGGCACGTTGCGCGGCCGCGAGCAGGGCCTGGACTTCGATCCCGAGCTGCTCTACGTCGGCGCAATGTTCCACGACCTCGGGCTGACCGAGAAGTATCGCCGCACCGACCAGCGCTTCGAGATCGATGCTGCCGACGAGGCACGCCGGTTCCTGCACTCGCACGGCATCACCGGGGAGGGGGCCGACCTGGTTTGGGCGGGCATCGCCCTGCACACCACCCCCGAGATCCCGCTGCACATGGCACCCGAGATCGCCTTGGTGACGCGCGGCGTTGAGCTGGATGTCCTGGGCATTGGCTACGACGCCATTTCCGACGAAGATCGCGAGGCCGTGGTCGCCGCACACCCGCGTCCGGACTTCAAGAACGGCATCCTCGCCGCGTTCACCGAAGGCATCAAGGACCGCCCGGAGACCACTTTCGGAAACGTCAAGGCCGACGTCCTCGCCCACTTTGTCCCGGGCTTCCAGCGCGGCGACTTCGTGGAGGTCATCAAGAACTCCGACTGGCCCGAATAGATACCGGACGCCCGGCGTTCGGAGTCACCTGGTCTTATGAGCCCAAGGTTGGCTCATAAGACCAGGGGAGGAAGAAGCAACTTCAATCGGCGTTATCCGCCAGGCCACTCTCAATACATCTGTATGCGCCGACATATCCGTCGTGATCGGCTTCAGGCATGCTGGAAACCACGTCAGGTGCGGCTTGCTGGTAGTTCCGGAGAGTGGGACGGGTGGGTTCCGGCCCGGTAGGCATGGTCCATCCGTATCAGCCAAGGATTGCTTGGACCCAGGCATCGGCCTTTCCCCGATGGCAACCAGGTTCGTCCGATCCATAGCCCCGGGTACTCGCCAGGCCCCCCGTTAGGAGACGGGCCATACCCACTGCAGGTGCCGGTGGCCCTTCCCTGGAGGGACGTTTGACTTGAAGCCATTTCCTGAGCGCTGTGATATGCGCCCTTATCGGCAGTGGATCGCCGCGGAGTATCTTCTGGCGCCGGGGGAAGTGCTTGTAGTGTGGGCCCTGAAGAGCAGGAAGCCTGGTCGGCTCGCGGGCGGTACCCGAGGAGCTTGCGCGGTGTAGTGTCGCAAATTCTTTGGATCGACAGTGGAAGGCGTTGGGGCTGTGGGTGCTCGTTCGCCACGCTCCAGCGGCCCGCGGGCCCGGAGAGAGCTAGGGCGCGCGCCGGAGTGACCGGAACTACAACGGGACGACGCGGCCACCGCGTTTTCGGGCTCCTATGATGAGTGAAGTCTCGATACCGTCGACGTCGCCGACCCATTCGGCGTTGGAAAGGAACTCGTTCAGCTCATTCATGCTTTTGACCGTGACATCGACCAGCAGCTGATAACCGCCGGCGATCACCGCGGCGTACCGGACTTTCCTGTGCATCATTAATGAATCGGCGACAGTCGCGATGCGCTGCGGCGACAGCCGGAACCAAATGAGGGCCTCGACCGGCAGGCCGGCACTTCGCGGTTCTATCAGGGCCCGAATCTGGATCTGCCGCGCCGAGAGCAACGATTCCACCCGGCGCCTGGCCGTGCTTTCGGAGAGGCCGACGCGCTTCCCGAGCTCCTCGAACCCCATCCGTCCGTCGCCCTGCAGACATTCCAGGATGGACGCGTCGGCGGGGTCTAGTTCCGCCATGGGCTCGAGCAGGAACGTGTCGGAGCCGCCGGAAGATCCCATAGCCGCTGCTTCGGCCTCGCTGAGGACTCCGAGCCGCCAGCCTCCGATAGTCCGGTAGAACTTCAGGGCCGGATAGGTTTCCAGGTTCACGACGCCGGGCGTGGTCGGCAGGTCTTTTGTGATCAGCTGGCCCATTGCCTCGGGCGTTGTGAGGAGCTCGGCGACGACGTCCGATGGACCGGTCACGGCATAGACGAAGCTGGTGTCGCCGCGGGAAGCCAGAGCCTCCAAGGTCTGTTCGATCGTTCCCGGTGTACAGCGGGCGCGGATAAGTATGGAGGCCGGCTGCAGGTGGATGGCAGCCACGGACACGACGCCCGAGGCGAGCATTTCCGATCCTCGGCGGGCAACGGTACGTTCGTTTTCGCCTAGGGCGGACGCGATTTTGCGCCAAGAGGCTCGGCCATCGATCTGCAAGGCCTCAACGATCCGCAGCTCGAGGTTGTCCATGTCGAGTCCTGCTTTCCCTCGCCCTGCCGCACGGCTCTCCAGCTTGGTGCCTAGGGCACTCTACCGGTAACGCGCCTTCAGCTGTGAAGGCGGGACGTTTACGACGGCGGCCCCCGGCCTAGCGCCATGCACGCCCCGGGGAGGGCGGGCAGCAGCGGGACCAAGCTCAGGCAACTCCGTCGGCGGGCAAATCGGCGGCTCCCGGGCCGCCCTTTGCGCGGAGCATCCAGGCCAGGATGACTGTCGCAAGGACTGCGAGGGCGATCCCGAAGCTTCCCAGGGCAGGAACCAGCGGGAGCACGCCGAAGAGCAGGACGAGGCTGGCCGTCACAGCAACGGCCGTGGTGCGTGCTTGCTTCACCGTCGCGATGGACTGGACGAGGACGGCGCCGAGGATGGCCGGAAGAATATAGAGACGGGCTACTTCGGTGACCGGGGCAGGAATCAGCGAAAGCAACCAGGTGCCAAGCAGGCCGACGAAAACAAGCAACGAGACGAGGTGGACGGTGGCGGCACCGCAGATGGCCATGACGGCAGCCAAGTCGCCCTTACGGCTGCCCGGCTTGACCCCGATGCTGCTCTGGGCAACGACAGCGGCGGGCAGGAGTTTGTTGGAGATGTTGCCGATCATGAAGGCCTGGTACATCGCCGCTTGGCCGAGGATCGGAAAGTACGTGATCGGTTCGACGAGGGCGAAGACCAGGAATGTAGCCGCGACCGCAGCATAGGCCCCGAGGATCTGGTCCACACTCACGCCCAGATCGAGGATGAATACGAGGTAGGCGGGCCCGGCCAGCGACAGCAGCAGTCCGGCGGTCATCGTGATGCGCCCCCATCGGGAGGTGGTGCGCTCGAAGCGCGCCATGCCCTGGTCGGCGGAGACGGTGGTTTGCAGAGTGCTCATCAGGTGTTCCTTTCAAGCAGTGTGGGCCACGAAGGCCACGGCAAGGGCGACAAGGATCGAGACGCCGAGCGCCCATTCCTTGAGCCAGTGCGCATTGAGCTTGCGTGCTACGAACAGCAGCCCGGCCATCACGAGGGCGGATACGACGACGGTGATCACGTGGACGGTGGACTTGGGCAGCTCGCTGAGGGTCAGCATGCTGAACGCTCCCAGCAGAGCAGCACCGGGGATGAGGGCCATGGCGGCCGGATTGACCTGGGACAGCTTATGGCCGCCGCGCTTGAGGAGGGGCGTGAGGATCAGCGTGGCCAGCATCCATGCCCCGCCGCTGATGCTCATGGCGGCGAACGCGACCGCGAAGACCTGCTGGTTATAGCCTTCGCCGCCAAGCACCGCACCCATGGTCGTGGAGGCGATGCCCGCGGAGGCTGTCTCAGTGGCCGCCGAGCCGATAAGCCCTATCCGCACCAGGACCGCCGGAGTGCCGAAAAGCGCCAGCAGTGCAATGGCCACGATCACCACAGCCAGCGACGGTCCGATGGAAGCGATGGCTCCCGAGCGGAAAGCCTGGTTCAGCTCGCGGTGTTCCATCCCGACGGAAGGACCTGCGGCCTTCGCCGCCCGCACATAGATGAACGATTGCACAAAGATGACGGCGAACACACCGAGCGCGAAGATCCACAGGATTGGAGACTGCGCGATGGCTCCGATGTCCGTCGAGTGCCCTACGGCGGTGTTTGTTGTAAGAGGAAACATGAGTGGATCCTTTCGAAGTGACTCAGCTCACTGGTCACTAAGGTTCACGCATAAGCGCTCTAATGGCAAGTAAATTCTTTTTGCGGCACAACTTGTCGACTTCCTTCATATTAATGCCTACTATTGGGGAAATGTGTCGGCTGACACAGCGTGGGCTTCTAGTGATCAGGCGAGCCGCTCGTCGTTGACAACTGGCGGCGCCGCCCAATCACCGCGTTAAGGAGAATCCGATGGAATTGATGGACCTGACGGCTGCCGAACTGGTCCGGCTGCTGGGGATGCGGGAAGTTTCGTCCCGGGAGCTCACCGAAGCGCACCTCGCTCGGATCGAGGAGCGGAACCCGGCCATCAACGCGATCGTCACCATCGACGCTGAAGCCGCCCTGGCCGCGGCGGGCAAGGCCGATGATGCAGCGGCCCGTGGCGGCAGCCTCGGCCCGCTGCACGGGCTGCCCATGACTCATAAGGACACGCATATGGTGGCCGGAATGCGTTCAACGAACGGCTCCCCGGTGTTCGCCGACCATGTGCCGGCCAAAGACGACCTCATCATCGCTAGGCTCCGTGCCGCCGGAGTCGTCCCCACGGGGAAGTCCAACGTGCCGGAATTCGGCGCCGGCTCGCACACCTTCAATGAGGTTTTCGGGACAACCACCAACCCCTATGCGCCAACGCTGAGCGCAGGCGGCTCCTCCGGCGGCGTTTCCGCAGCGGTTGCCGCACGCATCCAGCCTTTGGGCGACGGCAGCGACATGGGTGGATCGCTGCGCATCCCCGCCTCATTCTGCAACGTTGTGGGCTTCCGCCCGTCGCTCGGAGTCATCCCGATGCCCAGCCCGGTGAATGCCTGGGCCTGGATCGTTCGCACGGGTCCGATCGCTCGGACGGTAGAGGACATCGGGCTGTTCATGTCAGCCGTCGCCGGCCCCTCTGAAGAGCTCCAGCTTCAGGCACCGGCCCAAGCCGCCGATTTCACCCGGCAGACTCCCGCTGACCTGCGCGGAGTCCGCGTTGGCTTCACCCGCGACTTCGGTCTCGGAGTGCCCGTGGAGCAGGAAGTCCTCGAGGTCTTCGACGCGCAGCTTGCCGTCTTCGAGTCGCTCGGCGCTGTTGTCGAAGAGGCCACGATCGACTTCCGTGAGGCCGACCGCGTCTTCGGCAACACACGCGCGCTGGAGTTCGCGGGTGGCATCGGGCCGGTGGTCGAACAGCATCGCGAACTCGTCAAGCCCGAAGTCATCTGGAACGTCGAAAAGGGCTGGGCCCTGGATGTGAGGGAAATTCTGGCGACGCGGGCAGCAGGCACGCGTTTGCAGCAGGCTGTCCGGAGGTACTTTCAGAACTATGATCTGCTCATCAGCCCGACAGCGCAGGTGCTCCCCTTTGACGCTGCTCTCCGCTATCCGCAAAGCATCCGTGGGGTCGCCTCGGAGACCTATCTGGACTGGATGCGGTCGGCCTGCCTGCTTTCGGCAACAGGGCTGCCCGCAATCTCGATGCCTGCCGGGTTCTCCGCCGGCCTCCCCGTTGGCATCCAGATCGCCGCCAACCATCACCGCGACCCCCAACTGCTCCGCTGGGCCGCCTGCTATGAAGCCGCCACGAACCACGCCCAGATTCCGCCGGCCGCAATCCTCCAGAGAGTGCCGACAAACTAGGGATGACGAGATGACGAGGACATTCCATTGGGTCCAAAGTCCTTCGGTGCGGGCTCGCCATGGCGTTCAAGCATGACACCCTCTCCGTAGGGACGCACCAGCACCACCACCTGCCCGAAGGACGCGAAGTCGTCCTTCGGGCACGGCAGTCACCTATGGCGGCAATCACGTCCCTGCCCCGTGGAAGCGGTCCTGGCCGCATTCGATGGCCAGATCAGGTGGGCCGGTCGCTCGAGGGACAACCAACGAGATGACCGGACCATGTCCGCCGAATCGCCGGGACCACGATCTCGCATGCTCCTGTGGTCTGAATTGTCCACCGCATGGCGTCACCTTGAACGGCTTTGCCTTCTTGGGGGTGGTGCCGGCAATCCTGGCCGCGGATCCGAAGCCGATATGGGACGGCAACCCTAGGAGCGATGATAGGTGTTAGGCCACCTACACGAGGGTCGGTCAGGCTACTTTCCGCTGGGTTGCTGTCACGGCTGCCATCGAGGCCAGCAGGCCGGCGAGGGCTACTGCCAGCAGTCCGGTGAAGTCACCTGTGGATTGGATGAGTGCGCCGCCGAGCAGGGGGCCGATGGCAAAGCCGGTGCCGATGACGAGGTTGACCGTGCTCATGATGTGCCCGCCGCCCAGATCGGAGAGGGTGGACAGCAGGTAGGGCAGGATGAATGTCCAGGCGAACTTGAAGATGATGGCGGCAGCAGCAAATCGGACCAGCCCCGGGGCGCCGAACAGCAGGGCCACGCTGATGCCCATGCCCACATAGCCCGCCAGCAGGAAGGCTCTGCGCCGCGGGGTTTCTCCCAGGACTGTGGCTACCAGCGCGGAGATGATGCCAGCGACGGTGGCTAGGGAGAGCACCAGGCTGGAGGCGGACAGATCGATGCCGGCGGCCGCAGAGATTTGGGCGATGAAGGTCCAGACGCCGGAGAGCGCGACGTAGAACAGCAGCACCGCGGACAGGCCCAGAACCAGCCGAAGCGCCGGAACTTTGGTCCGGCCGCGTTCCGGGGCGGCAGCATCCGCATCTGGATAGTTCCTTGCCCGGGAGGGGGAGCGCAATGCGTCACCGTCGATGCAGCGCACCGCGAGCAGGCACAGCGCCGCCAGACCCGCCAGGGTCCAGTAGATGGCGGCCACGCCGGTGCCCGCATACAGGGCCGGGAATACGGCCAGAATCAGGGCGCCCATGGCCAGCTGGGCCACGACGAAGATGCCGAAGGCGCGGCTCGGGTTGGAGGCCCGGCCGCTGAGGGTCAGGAGAATGACCATGATCGACCCGGAGGCCAGCGACGTGACGAAGCGGGCGCCCATCAGGGCCGGAAAGCTGTCCATGAAGCCGGAGGCGATGTTGCCTGCAATGACGAGGCCTGTGAACAGGTAGGTGGCGGTGCGCAGATTGATCCGGTGCAGCCACAGGAAGGCCGGTAACGAGGCCAGGCTGAAGGACGCCAGCTCCAGGGAGAACAGCGCGCCCAGCTCCACCGGTGTCACGCCGTACCGCTCGACCAGCTTGCCGGCGATGACCGGGGCGATCAGCAGGACCGTGTTCAGAACGGCCGAGAAGACGCCGATATAGGTGTAGATGCCGCGGTCGGATCCGGTACGGGGTCCGGCGGTGGTCAGTGTTGCCATGTAATTTGTCCTCTTCGCCGTGTGCAGGGTGGTGTGGGTGCTGTCAGGAGGAGAGCGATGTTGAAGTCTCGTCCGCGGCCGTAGCCTGGCTGGCGTCTTCAGTGAGCGGGGCGGACCGGTCGTAGACCTTCCGGCCTTCGAAGTACGTTTGCAGGACCCGGGTTTGGTGGATGCTGCCCGGGTCGATTTCGAACAGGTTCCGGTCCACCACGATGAAGTCGGCGGACAGGCCTTCACGGATCATGCCGGTGGTATCGGCCAGGCCCATGGCTTGGGCCGGGTTGCGGGTAAAGGCGGCGATGGCTTCGGCCACGTTCAGGCGCTGGGATTCGTTCAGCACCCCTTTAACGGCCGGGTCGGGGTTGCGCCGGGTGATGAGGGTTTCGAGTCCGGTCCAGGGGTCGGGTGAGGGCAGGGCGCACGGCCAGTCGGAACCGGCGGCCAGCGTGGCGCCGGCCTCGATCAAGTCCTTCGTGGGCCAGCTGCTGT
The DNA here is from genome assembly GCF_946892675.1 of Arthrobacter sp. Marseille-P9274. Taxonomy (NCBI): domain Bacteria; kingdom Bacillati; phylum Actinomycetota; class Actinomycetes; order Micrococcales; family Micrococcaceae; genus Arthrobacter; species Arthrobacter sp. Marseille-P9274. The sequence continues at coordinate 583,708 of NZ_CAMPOV010000002.1, read as the reverse complement.
TGACCGTTTCTTTCGGGATCTGTTTGGCGATGCTGTCCTGGATGACGGAGGGGTACCAGATGTACGGGGACGCATCGGGAATCACCTGCAGTTCGGCGAAGCGGGCGATGTCCGCCGGCTCGATGAATTCCACGTGGGCGATCTGGAAGATCGGGCCGAAGCCGAGCCTGCGCCGCACGTCCTCGACGGCGTCGAGTACCAGGCGGACGGCTGCATCGCCGGTGGCGTGCAGTTTCCCGCCGTACCCGCGTTCATAGCACAGCTCAAGTGCCTCCACCAGCTCGTCCCGGGTCCAGAGCGGGGCGCCGGTGAAGCCCGGATCATCATTGCTGTGATGGCAGACGTAGGGCCGGAGCATGGCGGAGGTGCGGGTCATCGGAATGCCGTCGAGCACGAATTTCACGAAGTCGGGGCGCACGTGGGTGCTGCGGTGGGCGTCGGCGATCTGGAACAGTTCTTCGCCCACGACGCCTGCTTCGATGAAGTTGCGGGCTGGCATCGAGCCGATGACCCAGGCGGTGACTTCGCCGGCGGCTTCCAGTGAGTTGAGTGCCTTCCAGGAGTACTCCATGGTCGCGGCGTCCTGCACTGAGGTGATGCCGAAAGAGTTGAGTGTCCGTAGCGCGGTGCGCAACGAGACCTTGTTGCGGGCGTCCGGGTCCGGGACCGCGGCGTCGGCCGCCGCTTCAGCCACCGCTGATGCGAGTTCGTGCAGAACCCCGGTGAGGGCGCCGGTGCCGTCCCGCATATAGGTGCCGCCCTCGGGGTCGGGGGTGTCAGCGCGTACTTCCATGATTTCCATGGCCCGGGAATTGACCCAGCGGTTGTGCATTGAATCGTCGCGCAGCAGCACGGGGCGGCCTCCGGCTGCGGCATCCAGTGCGGCCAGATCGGCCGTGTTCATGATTTCGTCCATGATGGTGGCGCCGACGATGCCGCCGATGATCCACTCGTCCGGGCCCAGTTTTTCACCCCAGGATCGGACCTTCTCGAAGATGGTCTGCTTGGAATCGGTGGGCAGGATCGGCAGTTCCCATGCGGCCTGTCCGCCGCCCAGGCCCAGGTGGGCGTGTCCGTCGCTGAAGCCGGGCAGGACCAGTTCGCCGTCCAGTGCCAGGATTTCAGTGGAAGCACCGGCGAGGGCATGTACTTCGCTGTTGGTGCCGACGGCCATGATCTTTCCGTCGGCCACGCCAATGGCTTCTGCCCATTCGCGGGCAGGGTCGCTGGTGTAGATTCTGCCGCCGGTAACGATCAGCTCGGCGCGGGCATGCTCGGTCATGCTGTCTCCTTCTCTTGCGTGCTGCATCAAGGGTGCTGGGATAGGTGTCAGGATTTGGGGGAGCGGACGGACCTGGCCGGATATTTCGAACTAGCACCTGTGCCTCTGCGCCCTTTGTTAGCTGACCGTCTGCGCCTGTTCGGTTTCGTCGAAGCGTTCCAGGTCGTGGTTGAGCCCTTCGTAGACGTCGGGCCGTTTCCGGTGGAGGTAAGCCGCGTAGAGGAGCCCGCCGGCCAGCGCGGCGAGCAGCAGGAGCGGGAGCGACGCGATGACGGGTGCGTCGGAGCCGGCGAGGATCGGGAAGTTGATGATGGCCAGTATGACGATCACGGTGAGTCCGAGAAGGCCGATGCCCGGGGCCACCAGGGTGGAGAACAGGCGGGGGTCTCGGGTGCGGCGGAAGTGGACGACGATGGCGAGGGCTGCGAGCAGCTGGAGGGTGATGATGCCCAGCGTGCCGAAGCCGGTCATGCTCGGCACCAGGGAGATGATGGGATCGAGTCCGGCCAGGGCGAAGAGGCCGGCGACGGCGGTGGCGAAAATGAACTGCACGATCGAGGCGCGCTCGGGAACCCCGTTGTTGCGGGTGCGGCTGAGGTTCCGGGGCAGGATGCGTGCGCGGCTGAGGGAGTAGATGTACCGGGTGGCCGAGTTGTGCAGGGCCATGAGCGCGGCGAAGAGGCTGACCAGCAGAAGCGCCATCATCGCGTTGGTGAGCGGTGCTCCGAGGTAGGTGCTGGAGAGCGAGAAGACGAGGTCTCCGGCCTCCAGGTGCTCGAGGGCGGTGTTTTGGGCTTGGGCGGCGCCGGTCGCGCTGACGATGGCCCAGGTGGTGAAGGCCGCGAAGAGTCCGATGAAGCCGATGGCGGTGAAGGTGGCGCGGGGGATGGTGCGTTTGGGATTCCGGGCCTCTTCGCTGAACAGCCCGGTGGCTTCGACGCCGACGAAGGCGTTGGAGGCGAAGAGGAAGCCGATGCCCACGGCGCCGGTGAAGGCGATTTCGGGCTTGAATACGTCAAGGTCGAAGCCGTGGGTGAAAAGCACCGCGAAGTCGAAGACCAGGAGGATGAGCACCTCGCAAACGAGGGCGACTCCGAGCACCTTCGCGCTGAAGCCGATGCCCTTCCGGCTGAGGGCGAACGCTGCGACGACAGAGATGATCGCCCAGAGGTACCAGTGCAGGTCGAATCCGGTCAGCTGTGCGATCACGATCTGCGCGAAGAAGCCGATGGTGCCGACGGCGCCGGCAACGAAGAAGTTGTAGCCGATCATGGCGACGAGCCCGGTGACAAGCGCTGCCGGCCTGCCCAGACCGCTGAGCACGAAAGCGTAGAACCCGCCCGCGTTGACGAGCTCGCTCGACATACGGGCGTAACCGGTTCCGAAGAGCAGCAGCACAATCGTCACGGCGATGAAGGATGCGACCATGCCGCCGCCGTTGCCGAGGGCGATGCCGATCGCGGTGACCACGACGATGCCGGTCAAGGGGGCGACGGCGGCCAGGACGAGGAAGGCGACGCCGAAGACTCCCAGGGAGTTCTTTGACAGGGCGTCTTGCTGGCTGTTGGTGGTAGGGACGGTCATGGCCGGCCTTTCATATCTGCTGGTTAGGCGGGGAAGGAGGATCGGCCGGTATAGCCGAAGTCGGAGAGCAGGTTCACGCCGTTGATCGCGCGCGAATGGCTGGAGGCCAGGTATCCCACAGTCCAGGCGATGTCCTCTGGTGCCTGGACGGGGTAGGCAGCATCGGCGAAGGAGCCGACGCCCAGGCCGCGGCGGGCCATCGGTGTGTCCACGATGGAAGGGCACACACTGTTGGCCCGAATGCCGTGGGCGTCGAAAAGCTCAACGGCCAGGGCACGGGTGAGCTGGACCAGCGCGCCTTTGGATGCGTTGTAGGCCAGCATTCCCGGTACGGCGACGAAGCCGGAGTCCGAACCGATGATCACGATGCTGGCGTTCTCGGCGCGCTTGAGGTGGGGCAGGGTGTGCCGCACGGCCAGGAAAGTGCCGGTGACATTGATATCGAGCACTTCTCGGAAGGAATCGGCGGTGACGTCCTCGCAGGCCGCCCCCATCTCGCCTTCCGCGCCGGCCGCCGTGACCAGGGCGTCGATGCCGCCCAATTTTCCGGCGAGTTCGTCGATGGCTGCCTGGATTCGTGGTTCGTCGCTGACATCCGCGCACGCTGCGGCAAGCCGGCTTCCCGCTGCCGGGCCTGATTCCGCCACAGCGGCGTCCAGTCGCGTTTGGTTTCGCCCGATGATACCGACGCTGGCACCGGCGATGAGGAAGTGCCGCGCGACGGCCAGACCGATCCCCGAGGATCCGCCCGTAACGACTACCCGCCGGGGAAGTCCGTGATCAGCTGGTTGGGCCGTCATGCTTCATGCTCCCTCTGCCTGTTCCGTGCCGGTCCTGTTGGGCCCGTGCAGCGAATGTACCGGTGTGATTCAGGTCATGGGAATAGCGGTCTGTTTTTCAGAACACGAGTCTAAAAATCAGAACGCTATTTCGATAACCGACCCGCGATGTCAGTATTGATTTCAGAAGCAAAACTCGGCCCATTAGGGGCATTATTGAAAGGATCACCATGACGAATTTGTCCCGCGAGGCCGCTCTGTCCATCGCCCGGGCCGCCTTGCCGTCCTTTGGGATCGGGGCCGATGCGGCAATTGAGTTTGTGAAGCACCGGGAGAACGTGGTCTTCCGGGTATCCGATGACCAGGGCTCCTATGCACTGCGCATGCACCGGCACGGGCACCGCACCGACGCCGAGGTGCACACCGAGAACGCGTACATGGTTGCCATGCGCGACGCGGGGCTTTCCGTCCCCGACGTGGTTCCGTCGCTCGACGGTGAGTTGTTCTCTGTAGTTCGTGACGGGCACGGCCTTGGGCATCATGTGGATGTCCAGCGGTGGGTAGAAGACTCAGCCCCGCTGGGGGACGCCGGAGACGCCTGGCGGGGGCAGGACAGTCCGGAGGCGGAGGCTTTCGGGCAACTGGGTGAACTCTGCGCCCGCCTCCACATCACTTCCCGCCGGTTGGGGCTTATCCCGGGCTACTCCCGCCAGGCGTGGAATGCCGACGGGCTGGCGGGGCAGGCACCCTTGTGGGGCGACCCTCGCGGACTGGCGGAGACGGAAGCTGACCGGGCGGTCATCGAGGAGGCCCTGGGCCGAATCCGGGCAACACTCACGGAACTTGGTACCGGTCCCGACGTGTACGGCGTTATCCATGCGGATTTCACCCCCGAGAACGTCCTCACCGCGCAGGGGCGCCTCACGTTGATCGATTTCGATGACTTCGGTGAGGGGTGGTGGCTTTTCGACCTCGCGACCGTTCTGTTCTGGTACCACCGCCATCCTCGGGCGAGGGAGTACCGGAACGCCCTGCTGGGGGCCTACGAACGGCACGTGGCCGTCCCGGAGCAGGCCCGTGCAGCGCTCGATGCTTTGATCCTCGCCCGTGGCCTCACCTATTTGGGATGGGCCGCTGACCGTCCGGAGGTGGACACCAGCGCGTTCCTGCGCGCCGAGGTCCTGCCGGTCGTCCTGGACCTGTGCCGCGAATTCAACAACAACCCCACCACCCCGGAGGTGGAACCCTTGCCTGACCGTGACGAACGGCTGCTCGCGAGGCGGGCGGAGACTATCGGACCCTACTCACCGCTCTTCTACGACCGGCCCAAGCACTTCGTCGCCGGCGAAGGCGCATGGCTGACCGACGCCGACGGCCACCGCTACCTCGATGCCTACAACAACGTGCCCCAGGTGGGGCACGCCAATCCCCGCGTTGCCGATGCCGTATGCGCACAGATGCGTACCTACAACGTCCACACCCGCTACCTGAGCGAGCCGGTCGTCGATTACGCCGAACAACTGCTCGCCACGTTCGACGCGCCCCTGGACCGCGTCTACTTCACCAACAGCGGATCCGAAGCGAATGAACTGGCACTGCGCATAGCGCGACACCGCACGGGCCGCAGCGGCATCATCGTCACCGACCACAGCTACCACGGCAATACGATCGCACTGGCCTCGCTCACGACCGGGCTGCCGGTCTCCGAACCGTTCGGAGACCACGTACGCGCCATCAGGATCCCCGACCTCGACGATTCCGGACCCGCAGACCCCGACGCCCTGCTGGCGGCGGCGTTCGCACAGATCGACGCGGCGATCGCCTCCCTCGAACAGCACGGGCACGGCCTGGCCGCGCTGCTGATCGAACCGGCCTTCACCACCGAAGGCCTCCCGCGACTGCCCGAGGAGTATCTTGCCGGGCTCGTTCAACGCGTCCAGGCCGCCGGCGGCCTCGTCATCTCCGACGAGGTCCAGGTCGGCCTCGGCCGTCTCGGTGATGTCTGGTGGGGCCACCAGGCCACCGGTATCAGGCCTGACCTGGTCACGCTCGGCAAACCGCTGGGCAACGGATACCCTCTTGGGGGTGTCGTCACCACCAAGACGATCCTCCAGGACTTCAGCAGCGCGAACCTGTACTTCAACACCTTCGCCGGCACCCCTGCCGCGGCGGCAGCCGGCCACGCCGTCCTGAAGGAGATCACGGACCGGGACCTCATCGCGCGCACCGGTGATCTCGGACGCCACGTCGCAGAACGCCTCGGCGCACTTGTTGCCGGTCACCGGCACGTGGCCGCCGCGAAGGGCCGGGGCCTGTTCTTCGGCCTGGCCCTGATCGATGACCACGGACAACCCGATGGCGCCCTGGCCAAACGCATCGTCGAGGCGCTCCTGCGCGAACACATCCTGATAAGCCGCATCGGACCCCACGAAAACGTGCTGAAGATCCGCCCGCCCCTGGTCATCGAGAAGGACGAACTCGACCGGGTCATCGACGCCCTCGATTCAGCACTCGTCGCCGAGACACACAGCCTGGCGGGACGGGCATGAACACTACCTTTCCGTCATTACCTGGCAGCTCGCCGGTCAGCGGTGAGACCGGGGACGGGGCTGGACCGGAAGGTCCTCCGGTCTCGCTGCGGCAACGCCAGCAGCTGCGCACCCGCCAGGACCTGGTGCGGGCCGTCATCGGCATCATCAGCGCAGGGGGACTCGGGGCCGCTACCATCGAGCGCATCACGACAAGGGCAGGGGCTTCACGGGCAACCCTGTATGCGCACTTTCCCGGCGGCAGAACCGATCTCATCGCCGAGGCGTACCAGACAGTCGGCCGGGACCTGATCCAGGCAGCCGAACGGGACGCCGCCCGGCACAGCGAATGGATCGACCGGCTCTGCGCGTACCCCCGGGCCATGCTCGAACTCTCTTCTCAACGCGAGCTCGGTCTCTTCTATAACGTCTCAGGCCCCCAGCTCGTCGGCATGCAACACCGCGGGACAGGGTCGCAGCGTACCCTCGATGCCATGATTGCGGGGCTGCTTCACGCACAGGAGTCCGGGGAAGTATCACCACAACTCGACGTAGAAGCCATCGCGGCACTCCTCGTCGGCGCGATCCGCGAAGCCGGAATCGACACCTCCCGCGACCCATCGACCGCTCCCCGCCGGCTTAACGCATTCCGGCAACTGCTGGAGGCCATCCGCACATAGTTGACCAGGACCTCAGCGGCCCTTCCACACGCTGATCCGATGGAAGCAGGTGCCCGGCCGGCTGCAGGGGAGGCGATCGGAGCGTCGACCCGGCCCGTTCCTGCACCGGCAGCGCGGCGCCCTCGGTACCCGTGGTTCCGGGCGTCGGAATCGGCGGAACCAGGGGTTGACGTCTGCGTTCGGAGAATGTAAGGAGGATGGATGTCGTCATGTTGTGGGATACCGTCCCGTCCCGGAACTGAATCAGGCGGGCGGCGGCCGGACGCGCTGCCTGCCGATGCCGGATCCGGGGCACCGGCAGCTGTGCACGATGACGTGCTGTTGCCTGCGGGGCGCTTCCGTATGGGTGATCACTTCGGGGAAGGCTATCCGGATGACGGCGAGGCCCCGGTGCACAACGCCGTGGTGGCTGCCTTCCGGATCGATGCTGCGACAGTAACCAACGTCCAGTTCGCCGCCTTCGTCGAGGCCACCGGCTACCGCACGGAGTCCGAGGTCTACGGCTCCTCAGCTGTCTTCCATCTGCAGGTGCAGGCCGCGCCGCAGGACATCCTCGGGCGGGTTCCGGCGGCGCCGTGGTGGCTGAGCGTCCGCGGCGCGGACTGGGCCCACCCGGCCGGTCCGCTCTCGAGCTGGGAGGAGATCCCGGACCATCCGGTGGTCCAGGTGTCGTGGAACGACGCCGAAGCCTACTGCCGATGGGCCGGCCGGCGCCTGCCCACCGAGGCCGAGTGGGAATACGCGGCCCGCGGGGGACTGGAGGGCAAACGTTTCGCCTGGGGAGACGAACTGTACGGGCCCGCGGGGGAGCCTCTGTGCAATATCTGGCAGGGCGACTTTCCCCGGATCAACACGGCCGAGGACGGGTTCCTGGCTACGGCTCCGGTGCGCAGCTTCCCGCCGAACGGTTTCGGCCTGTATGAAGTCAGCGGCAATGTCTGGGAATGGTGCAGCGACTGGTTCCTGCCCAAGTACTACCGCACGGCCCCGGCGGAGAACCCGCAGGGGCCCACCATCGGCCGCGGACGGGTCATGCGCGGGGGATCCTTCCTGTGTCACGACTCCTACTGCAACCGCTACCGGGTGGCCGCCCGCAGTTCCAACGGGCCGGATTCAGCCAGCAGCAACTGCGGCTTCCGCACCGCGGCCTGACCGTGGCGGTCAGCGGGCGGCCGCTTTCCGGCTCTTCCCGGCGTCGGTAAGGGTTCCGGCAACGGCGGCGGCCAGCCCGTCTACCAGCGCGGCGGAACGTTCCGGGTCCGGGTCGGCGAGGTGCTGCATGCTGATCCCGTCGATGCCGGCAATGAAGAGCCGGGCGCCCAGTTCCAGATTGTCCGGCACTTCCTCTCCGGCATTGCGGGCCGCGGATTCGAAGAGCTCACAGGTCGAGCGAATCCAGCCCTCGTACATGGACCGGTTCATCGCCAGCGCCTGCGGCTCCTCGTCGGCGCCGACGCGGAACCGGCGCAGGAGCAGTTCGAACGTGGTCACCTGCTCGTGCGGTTCGGCGAGCATGCGTTCCCAGATCCGTCTGGCGTGCGCACGGACGACCGTGTCGAGGCCGGCGTCTGCCGCGACCATCGGCGGCAGGGACTGGGCGTAGTCCCTGCTGAGGAAGTAATAGACCTCCTGGAGCAGTTCGTCCTTGCTCCGGAAGCAGTAGTGCAGCGAGGCCAGGGGTGCGTCGGCCTCGGCGGCGATCCGCCGCGTGGTGGCGGCGGCCAGCCCGTCCTGGGCAATCACCCGGGCGGCCGACCGGACAAACTGCAGCCTGCGCTCGGCAGTGGGTACTCGGGCCATGCATCTACCTCCGGTTATGCACCCATCCTAAGGGTGGTTCCTGCGGTCCCTTCGGAGCCGGATTTTCGCGGCGGAGGAGGGGGCAGAAGAACGCTTCACAAAAATTTTACAGAAAAAGATGGTCAAGTGACCAAGTCATGCGACATACTGATGCAAGTCAGTAAGCCACGTCACATCAGGAGGGCCCGTCCATGAGCCTGGGCGAACGGAAAGCAGCCGAACTGGTCATCATCAACGGCACACTGCCGGAGACATCCGGGAGTGTGAATGTCGCGGTGTCCGGCGGCGCGGTTCTGGCCGTCGCCGGGCAGGACGTCCTGGCCCTGGTCGGCCCGGGTACCCGGGTCCTCGACGCCGAAGGCGGTGCCGTGCTGCCGGGTATCAATGATGCCCACCTGCACTTCATCGCCTCGGCGATGACCAGGTTCGGCTACCTGGATGTCGCCGCCTCGGCCGCCTCCAGCTGGCAGGGGGTGGCCGGCATCCTTGCTGCCGCTGCTCCCGGCCGCGACGGCTGGATCCGTGCACACGGCTGGGACGAGGTCGTCCTCGGGCCGGGAGGGGCCGAAGCGCTGCTGGAGCTGCGGCAGGACGCCCCGGTGGTCGTCTTCGACCAGACCGGCCACCAGTTGCTGGCCAACCGGAGGGCCATGCAGGCCGCCGGTATCGGCCGGGCACCTGCCGTTCCGGCCGGCGGCGTGATCGGGCGCACCGCCGGCGGCGAACCCAGCGGACTGTTCGTGGACGCCGCAATGGAGATGATCACCGCAGCGCTGCCTCCGGTTCCACGCGAAGACCTGCGCTCGGCCGCCCTGAAGTTCCAGCGCCTGCTGCACGCCCAAGGCATCACCTCGCTCACCGAACCGGGGCTCGGCCCCGGCGGCAAGGCGCTGCTCGGCGGCGCGTGCACCACCGATGCCCTGGAAGTGCTCGGCGCGATGGCCCTCGATGGTGATCTCACCGTGCGCATCAGCGCGCTCCTGCTGTTCGCCGGCACCGGAGGCATCTCCGCCGAAACGGTCGGCAACGGACTGGCCTCCGGATTGCAGCACCTCTACAGGCAGCAGGGGATCGACCCGCAGCTGCTGCGCATCGCCGGCGTCAAGGTCTTCGCCGACGGCACGCCCCGCAGCGGCACGGCGTGGATGAGCGAGCCTTACGGCGAGCAGTGCAGCCACGGCTCCATGGTGGTCGCCGGTTCCACCGACGCAGACCGCACCGCCGAGCTGAACGAGATCGTCCGGCTCGTCCACGCGGCGGGCCTGCAGGCAGGCATCCATGCCACCGGCGACGCCGCAACGGAAGCGGCCGTCGACGCGATCATCGCGGCCCAGTCCGCGGACGGGCGCCAGGGCCGGCACTACATCATCCACGGCGCGTTCAGCAGCAACGAATCCCTGCACCGGCTCGCGGCCCACCAGATCGGCTACAGCACCAACCCGGCTATCCGCGCCGCCGCCGGCGACCTGATCAAGCGCCTGCTGGGACCGGAGCGATACGACCGCCACCAGCCACTGAACTCGGCGCTGAAGGCCGGCGTGAAGCTGAACATCGCCTCGGACTCCCCGGTCACCGACACCGACTGGCGGCGCACGGTGGCCGCTGCCGTCACCCGCGCCACCGTGCACTCGCCGGGACGTCCTGATGACCCCGAACGCATCACGTCCCTCCAGGCGCTGCAGGCCATGACCTCGCTGCCGGCCTGGCAGGACAACGCCGAATCCTTCAAGGGGCAGCTGGCGCCGGGGATGACCGCGGACATCTGCGTGCTCGACGGCGCCTGGCCGGCCGACATCGACGAGCTGGCCGAACGCCAGATCGCGTGGACCATCGCGGCAGGCTCCGTTGTCCACGAACCCGGCTGGGTGTCCGCGGGCCTGAACGGGACCCCCGCACTCTGATTCACCCCACCTGAACAACCGAGTTGGAAGAACCGAAGGAAAACCATGGGAATGAAGAAACTTGTCCCCGCCCTGGCCGTGGCGGCCTCCCTCGTCCTCGCCGGCTGCGGCAGCAGTTCCGGGTCCGAGGGGCCGGCAGCGGCGGGAGACCCCTCGACGCTGAAGGTGGGCACCGTCGGCATCGGCTCCGACGCCGCGATCCAAATGGCCACCGACAGGGGCTACTTCAAGGAAGAGGGCATCAACGTCGAAACCACCGTCGTGGCCAACCCGCCCGCCGGTGTCGCCGCCGCACAGAGCGGACAGCTGGACCTGACCTATTCGCCGTCGATCCCGATGCTGAACGCGTTGAGCCAGAACGTGCCGCTCAAAGTCGTCGCCGCGGCCGACGGCTACGCCGACGGCGCGCTGCAGAACAAGGACCTCGGCAAGGTCGACGACACCGGCCTGTTCATTCCCAAGGGCAGCAGCATCACCAGCCCGAAGGACCTGGAAGGCAAGTCCGTCTCCGTCCCCGCCCGCAAGGCGCAGATGGAGGTCACCGTCGCCAACGCCGTCAAGAACGCTGGCGGCGACCCGGCCAAGGTCAACTGGATGGTGCTCGACCCGTCCTCGGCCCTGCAGTCCCTGGACTCCCAGCGCGTCGACGCCGCCACACTGATTTCCCCGTTTACCGCACAGGCCGAAGGCAAGGGACACGAGCGCCTGGCGTCTCCCGGCATCGAATTCTTCGAGCAGGGCGCGGTGGGCCTCTGGGTGGCCGGGGCGAAGGCCGCCGAGGAGAAGCCGGAGCAGATGGCCGCGTTCGCCCGTGCCATCAACAAGGCCAACGACTACGCCAACAACCACGTTGAAGAAGCCCAGGAAGTGGGCGCCGAGATCACCGGCGTGCCGCTGGAAACCGTCAAGGCCGGCGCCGAGACCTACTGGCCCACCGAGGTCCGGCTGGAAGACATCCAGCGGGTCAACAAGCAGCTGGTGGAACTGGGTTTCCTGCCCCAGGAAGTGCCCTTGGACGCGGGCCTGATCTTCAGCGGGCAGTAGTGTCCTCCCGACGCGTTTGGAGCTGAACCCATGAACAGAAACCTGAGGCAGCTGCTGGTGAGTGCCGGCGGTATCGCCGCCGCCCTGGCCCTGTGGCAGTTCATGGCCACCGGACCGATGGCCGGCGGCCCGCTGCCACCGGTCTCGGCGACCCTGACCGAACTGGCCGGGCTGCTCGCCGCCGGCACATTCTGGACCTCGCTGGCCGACACGCTGGTGATCGCGCTGGCCGGACTGGCCGCGGCGGCGGTGGCCGGTGTTCTCCTGGGCGTGCTGATCGGCAGCTTCGAGCCGTTCCGGTACGCCACGCTCGCAGTCCTGGAATTCCTCAAGCCGATCCCGCCTATCGTCATCCTGCCGCTGGTGGTGCTGATCTTCGGCCCGACCACGCAGATGTCCTGGTTCCTGGTGTTCTTTGGCTGCGTGCTGCCGATCATCGTGCAGACGGTGGCCGGCGTGCACGACGCCGACCCGGTCACCCTGGACACGGCCCGCTCCTACGGGCTGGGCCGGACCGAAATCCTGGCCCGGGTCACCCTGCCCTCGGCCATGCCGTTCATCGGCACCGCCATGCGGGTAGCCGCCCCGGGCGCCCTGGTCATCACCGTGGTGGCCGGGCTGCTGGGCGGCGGCCCCGGTCTGGGCAGCAGCATTTACCAGGCCCAGGCCGGCGGCAACTATCCCACCCTGTACGCCTACGTCGTCGTGCTCGGCTTGCTCGGCCTGGCCTTCCAAGGCGCCAGCCGGCTGGCCGAGCGCCGCCTGCTCCACTGGCACGCGTCCTACCGTGAGGTGCTTCCGGCATGAACCGCAAACTGATCAACTGGGGCCTCGGCATCGGCACGCCCCTGCTGCTGGTGGCCGCCTGGTGGGCCGCCTCGCAGAACTCGACCAACACCTTCTTCCCGCCGCTGGGCACCATCCTGGATCGCTTCCAGGCACTGTGGCTGTTCGACCACTTCGGCTCGGACGTGATGCTGAGCCTGCGCAACCTGGTCATCGGCTATGCCCTGGCCACCGTCATCGGTGTCGCGCTGGGCTTCGTCACTGCCCTGGTCCCGGTGGTGCGCTGGGCGCTGGATCCGCTGATCCACTTCTTCCGAGGCATCCCGCCGGTGGCCCTGGTGCCGATCTTCATCTCGCTGATCGGCTTCGGCATCGAAATGCGCCTGGTCAGCATCACGCTCGCGGCGCTGTTCCCGACCCTGATCGCCACCGTGGACGGCATCCGCAGCGTCGATCCGTCGCTGAAGGACGTCAGCGCCGTCTACCGGCTGACCCGCGGCGAGAAACTGGCCCAGGTCTACCTGCCGGCGGCCGGGCCGCAGATCGCCTCCGGCATGCAGGTGAGCCTCCAAGTCGCGTTCATCGTCATGATCGCCTCCGAAATGCTCGGTTCTTCCCAAGGCATCGGCGCCATGACACTGCTGGCCCAGCAAAGCTTCATGACCTCGGACATGTGGGCCGGGATCCTGCTGCTGGGCGTCATCGGTTTCGGCGCCAACATGTTCTTCGAAGTCGCCAAGAACAAAATCCTGGCCTGGTACGTCGGCTCCCGGCGGCTGGCGAAATCATGACCACCGCCCACCCCATCGCCATCCCCAGGCCCGCACGGACGCGTAGGAGGACACCTGTGAACACCACCGATACCAACCCCGCCATCGACACTGCCAACATCACCAACAGCAGCCCAGCCAGCGGCGGAACACCGCCGCGGCTGGAAGTCACCGCCCTGTCCAAGACCTACGGCAGCGGCGCCAACGCCAAGTGCGTGATCGAGGACCTGACCTTCACGGTCAACACCGACGAGGTGGTCTGCATCGTCGGCCCCTCCGGCGTCGGTAAGACCACACTGCTCAAGTGCCTGGCCGGCCTGCAGCCGGCGACCTCCGGCACCGCGGCCATCGACGGGCGCACCATTGCCGGGCCGCCGCCGGAAATGGCGCTGGTATTCCAGGACTACAGCCGCTCGCTGATGCCCTGGCTGACCGTGCGCAAGAACGTACGCCTGCCGCTGCGCCACCTGCACCTGCCCGGGCAGGAAATGAACCAGCGCATCGACACCGCCCTGGAGGCCGTCGGCCTGGCCCATGCCGCGAACCAGTACCCCTGGCAGCTCTCCGGCGGCATGCAGCAGCGCGTGGCGATCGCCCGCGCGCTGGCCTACCGCCCGGAAATCCTGATCATGGACGAGCCCTTCGCCTCCGTGGACGCCCAGACCCGCTTCGAACTGGAAGACCTGTGCCTGAAGATCCGCGAAGACTTCGGCATGACCATCCTGGTGGTCACCCACGACATCGACGAGGCCGTCTACCTCTCCGACCGCGTCGTGGTGCTCGGGTCCAAACCGGCCCGGGTACTCGACGTCGTTGACGTCGACCTGCCCGCCCCCCGTGACCAGATCAGCACCCGATCCCTGCCCGAATTCGCCGAACAGCGCACCACCGTGCTGTCCATGATCCGGAAACCGGCATGACCGGAACAGTCAAGCGCCCGAACGTCCTGGTCTTCATCGCCGACCAGCTGCGGGCCGACCACCTCGGCTTCGCCGGCAACACGGTAGTGCGCACCCCCAACCTGGACAGGCTCGCCGCCGGGAGCATGGTCTTTACGGAGGCCACGGTCACCAACCCGACCTGCATGCCCAACCGGGCCAGCCTGCTGACCGGCCGCTGGCCCTCGGCGCACGGCACCCGGTGCAACGGCATCACCATGGACCCGGACGCCGGCAACATGGTCAAGGCCCTCTCCTGCGGCGGCTATCTGACCACCGCCGTGGGCAAGCTGCACCACCAGAACATGGGCTGGGACTTTGAACCGGTCCAGCGCGCTGAAATCCAGGCCACGAACCCGCTGCTGCTGGACCCGCAGGCCGCCGACGCTCGCACCCGCCTGCGTCCGGCCGGCTGGGACAAGTGGGAGGACAGCCAGGCACACAACGAGCGGTTCATCCCGCTGCCTGAGGACTACTACGGCTACCGGCACGTGGACCTGGTAATCGGCCACGGCGACCGGCCGGGCGGGCACTACGTGCACTGGGCCCGCGAACGAGGCCTGGACCCGCTGGCCGTCGGCGGCGCCGCCAACGCCACGCGGCGCCTGGACAGCTGGGACCAGGTCTATCAGAGCGCCATCCCCGCCGAACTGCATCCGAGCAGCTACGTGGGGGAACGCGCCGTGGAACACCTGGCGGAGTTCGCCAGCGCGGAGGACCCGTTCTTCATGTTCGTCTCCTTCCCTGATCCGCACCACCCGTTCTCCCCACCGGATGGCTATGCAGACCTGTACTCGCCGGATGAGGTCCAGATGCCCATCGGCTTCTGGCAGGACCACGCCAAGTCACCGCCGCACATCCAGCACATGTTCGAGCACCGCGGCGAACCCAACGAAGACCCGACCATGACCTTCGCCGCCGACGAGACCCAGTTCCGCCAGGCGCTGGCCGCTCAGTACGGGCTGATCACCCTGATGGACGAGCAAATCGGCCGCATCCTGGCCGCGCTCGAGGAAAACAGGCTGGCCGAGGACACCATCATCATCTTCACCAGTGACCACGGGGACCTGTTCGGCGACCACGGCCTGATGCTCAAGCACTTCAGCCACTACCGCGCCGTGACCAATGTGCCGCTGACCATCAAGGTCCCAGGCAAGCCCGCAGGCACCAGCGACGCACTGGTATCCACCGCCGACCTGGCCCCGACGCTGCTGGAACTGACCGGTACCCGGCACTACCGCGGCATCCAAGGGGTTTCACTGGTGCCGCTCCTGGAGGGAGAAGAGGCCTCGGTGCGGGACGCCCTCATCATCGAGGAGGACCAGCCCTTCGGACTGCCCGGCCTGCCCGGGCCCGTCCGGACCCGCTCCGTGCTGACCAAGGGGGGGCGGCTCACCCGGTACTTCGGCACGGACATCAGTGAGCTGTATGACCATGTCACGGACCGGGAAGAGCTCAACAACGTGACCGGGGAGCCGAAGTTCAAGGAATTGCAGGATGCCCTGACAGCGGCGATGCTCGAGGGCATGGCCGCATTGGCCGACCAGGGGATCGCTCCGACGGCGTCAGCGTAGCCAATCACGCCGCCGCGCCTGGGCAAAGTGCCGAACCCGGGTGCGGCCCGGTGATTCGCCGGGCAGAGGGTCGTGGACGAGTCACGCGCCTACTGCAAGAACCCGGGAGACCGACGGCGCTGAAGGAGGCCGCTGCCGGCAGGTCTTCAACAAGGCGGGCCGCATTGTCTTTGTCGCGCCAGCGCTCAGCCTCTCGGGTCGCTTCCAGGTATCAGACGAGGAACAGGGGGCCTGAATACTGCCACTGTGTAGAAGAAGCCGGTTACAAGAACAAGAAGTGAGACACCAGGCAGAGGCCGAAGTTTGCTATAACTCCGGCTTCTGCTCCTTAGACGCTACACAAGCCAGCTCGCGGCAGAGGCCCAACCAACATATGCGTCGTTATCGGCGATAAGGGCGCTCGGCGCAGATTTGGTGCAGATATGGCTGAAAATCAAGCACAGGGATAACCATTGAAGTGGTCTGTGCCGCGGTCATCGGTCCCAGTACCAAAGCATGGAGGGGCATTCCTCCGGATCCAAGACAGCACCACTGACAGGACGGATGACTACCCCCGCCAATGGAAAAGGGCCGTTCTTGTGCCCTTATTGCCGGCAGCTGTACATGTCGGGGCCGGCGGATAGTGGCTATTGTCCGGCAGGGTCATTCACCGTACGCTGGCAGCGGCCACCGCGGCCGGAATTCCTGCAGTGAGGTAGGAGAATCATCATGGGTCAGAGACCGATTGAAGAATGGTGGCACGAACTGGATCCGGGCACGCGGCAGTGGTTTCGGGAGCACCCCGGCGTCCAGTTGCTTCCCCGGACCGTGACCAATGTCGTCCATCAGCTCTCCGGCAGCGGTGACCGGGATCAGCATGGAGAGCTCGAGCTCTCCGTGCAGGACCGTGACTTCATCAAGGCGCGGGCCATGGAACAGGACCGTGCGTAGCCGTTACCGCGGCCGGCATTAAAGGCTCGCCAACCCCTGCCCGGCCGCCGTAGTCTCGTCCTCCCGGGTAAGGGAAGCAGATAATGCGTATCGGGCTGATCGCGCCGCCGTGGCTTCCGGTCCCGCCTGGCGAATACGGCGGAAGCGAACAGGTCGTGGACAGCCAGGTTGCACGAGGACTTGTCCTCAAACCGGCATCTCAGCACCGCTGTGCTCTAAGTGGCCGGGTTGACTGGCGAGGGGCACACTCAACGGCTCCTGGCAAGAGGCAAGAGTATAGACCGGCACGTGGATGAGCCCGCTGGAGTCCCTAGGAAAAACGGGACGGAGGCGCTGTCATCGGAGGGAGGCACCACTGGAACTAAACTCTCAGGTGCTTCTAAGGGGGTGGCGCTAATGTGCCAAGTCCCTGCCTGTGAGTGGCGGGATGAGGCGGGCCGGCCGCATCTTCGCAGGAAGCGACCGGCCCGTTTGCCTGACTGCATCTGAGCCGCCACGACTAGCACCTGCGCCGATACCGGTTGGGCGGTGGAACGGGCAAGCAGATGAGTGCAGGGCTGATCTGCATGGTGCTCGTGTATGCGCTGCCTTGGGCCGTCTTGGCGTCGGAACCCCGTCCGGCCACTGACAGCACCTCCCTACCGGCGGCTATGGGCCCCGTCAAACGGGGGGGTGCCGCCAGGTGGTCGACGCCTTTTAGACTCAAGGCGTTTGGAGGCTGAAGGAAGACCTAGGTGTTTTCGAGATCGTATTTCTCGCGATGACAATTTCCCTGCAAACCTCGCCGCACTGCCCGTGGAAGACCTGGTCCGCCTCTCCCCTGCGCTGCAGGAGCAGATTTTCAGAGAATGCAACGGCCGTGCGGCTTGGGCGCGGCAGGAAACGCTGATGAGGCAGGCGCTCGTCGACCTTCAACTCGCCTTCCGACGCGACGAACACCTCCAAGCGTGCGAACAACCGGATGATGACGGCGGGAAACTGCTAGCTAATCCAGGGTTGAGGATCCTACTGGCAGTTGTACTGGCATGCAGCAGAGGAACGGTCGGGGGATGACTAGGCTGGGTTCATGCAGCTGGGGGTCGTGCTCATCGTGGCCGGAATTTTGATGGGTCTGCCGACCGCGCTGTACAGGCAGTCGCGGCCGCGAAAGGCAGGTGAACCTTTGGGGCCATGCGGGCAGCGCTACTAAGCCTGAGCCTCGCCGGGATGCTGTTGGTCCTGACCGGAGCTTCATTCATCTGGGTAAGTCCCTGACTTATGCCATGAACATCAGCGTTGGGTGCGCCGGCAAGGGTGGCGACATATGCGCCGTTAGCGGCGGCACCTGGATGGGTGCCGCACGTGGGACGCAGTCTGTTTCCGTCAAAGTTTCACTGCTTCGCCTGTAGTGGCTGGACTGAAGCCTCAGCCCAGCCACTAAGGGTCCGTGATGTGAGGGTAGTCAGCCGGAGATGCCGGTGATTTCGTTGGGGACATGCGGCAGCTCTGCGGTGGCGGTGACTTCGCCGGTTTCCAGGTCGACGGCGTGTAGCTTTTGTCCGGCGGGGTCGGTGACATAGGCGGTGTGGTCCTGCACGAACAGGGTGGGACGCGGCTGCTGCCATTCGGGCGGCTCGCTCCATTCTTCCACCACGGGGATGCGCTGGGTGATGGTGCCTGATTCCGGGTCGATTATGTGCAGGGCGCCGTCGGTGCCGAGGACGAGCGCTTCGCCGTGGGGGCCGCGGCCGAGTGAGCGGAAGGAGTAGCTGGTTCCGAGATCCACCAACTGCAGCTGCGCAGTGGCGGTGTCGATCAGGGAGATGCGCTCGGGCCGCTCCAGCTCCGCGTCCTGGTCGACTTTGTAGTCGCCCAGGACCACGGTGGAGTGCTCGGTGCCGGCCTGGTTGCCCATCCGTCCGTAACTGTCCGGGCTGTCCACCTTGGTAATCTTGCCGTCGCGGTAGATCAGGATCCCGTCCTCACAGCCGACGACGACTGCCCCGTCAGCGGCAGCTTCACCATGTGTGCCGGGACAGTCTTCGTTCCGGGCAACCTCCTTCCCGGCGGCGTCCAGCACGGCGATCCCGTTGCGAGAGTCTGCGGTGCCCAGGGTGACGAGCAATCCGCCGTCCTCGAGCGGCACGGCGACGCCATGGTGTGCGTGTTCCAGCAGATGTTCCTTGACTTCAGGCTTTCCTTCGGTCAGGTCTGCCGGGTCAAAGACTTCGATGCGGCCGGTCCCATCGCTGAAGAGCGCGGTCATGCCGGCGTGGTTGACGGCGTGCCCGGGTTCCGGGGCGGTGAATGTTGTGGAGGTCAGACCCGGCTGCGCCGTGTAGTGGTGCGAGTGGTCGCCGTGCCTGCTGGACCAGGCGCCGGCGTCGTACACCTGAAAGGCATCGCCGGTGGAGACCAGGACGTGGCGCCCGTCGCCGGCGGGGTTGAGCCGGTTGAACCCGGCCAGGGGCTCTTCGGCAATTACTTCCAGGTTCTTGGCGTCAGTGGTCATGAGGCCGCCGTCGTAGGTCATCACCAGGCGCGGCGTAGCGGCGGAAGCCTCCTGCGGCGCCGGTGAGGCGGAAGGGGTTGTTTCAGCAGTGCCGGGGCCGGCCGGTGCGGCCTGTCCGCAGGAGGTGAGGAGCAGCGCGGCGGCGAGCGAGGCTGCGGCGGCTGGCCGGGCCCGGCGCCGGATCCGGGTTTCGCCGAGGGGTCGGGTTGGCGGCCTCAGGGGCGGGAGGGTCTTGTTCACGCGGATCAGCCCTGCCGAGCCTTCAGCCGCGGGTTCTTCTTATTGATGACGAAGACGCGCCGCGGCGCCGGACCACTTGGGCGCCGGGCTGTTTCTTGAGGGCCTTCAGGAATTTCGGACTTTCATTTGTTCCTTTTCGGTGCGCCTGCGGGTGCAGGGGATCGGGCGGCGCCGGGCACGTGCCGGCGCAGGGGTGCAAGCGGTTCAGGGGACCTTTAGGGGAGTGCGGGCAGGCCGAAGGGGTCCGGCAGCGGCGCCGGCACTCGGGACATTTCGGCCTCGGTCAGTTCGCAGCGGCGCAGCAGTCGTGCGCCGTGCTCTGCGTCCACTTCGTCGCCGGTGATGGCGAGGACCGTACCGCGGTCGCCGTGTTCTTCGTGCCAGTCCAACGCTGCGTCGATGCCCAGGCCCGCGGATGGCGCGCCGGCCGGCATCGCGTCGGCCAGCCAGGGCCCAGTGTCCTCCAGCCAGATGCGCGGGCCTGCGCCGCATAAGGCAATCCGGGAGGCGGGCGAGGAGGCGAGCCAGATGCGTCCACGCAGCCAGCAGTTGCCCTCGGCGAGCTCGGCGAGGGCCAGCCGGAACCGCCCGGGGTGCAGCGGGCGGGCCGCTCGCAGCACAGTGCTGCGGAAGGGCGCGTTGGAGCTTGCCGCCGGGATCCGCACCGAGCACGGGCGCGAGCGGGCGAGAGCTTCACTGTGGTCGAAGCGCCCGGGCATCCCGGGTTTTCCGGGAACGACGACTGCGGCGTGCGGGGCAATTTCGGCCGCCAGCCGGATGCCGCGGGAGTGCGCCGCGGAACCCGCCGCTGCGAAAGCCGGGCCGGAGCAGTGCAGCGTGTCGCAATAGGCGAGCTCGCCGACCAGGAACTCTCCCGGCCTTCGGTGGTCCTCGGGGGTCGGCGAGTAGCCGGATTCGAAGAGCGTGTGCGCGTCCCACAACTGGTCCTCCAGATTGGCCGGCGAGCAGGCCAGCATCACGGACGCGATGTGCGGGACCGGGCCGGGGCCCCGCTCGAACGCCTCGACCACCGTTCCGGCGGGGACGGATGCAGGCAGACCAAGCACCACATCCGCGGTGCCATCGTCCAGCAGCCGCCGCACGGTCGGCACCACATCGTGCCGGACCGTGCAGCTGAGGCAGCCGTGCTCAAACGGCGTCTGCGCCCGTTCCACCAGCCGCTCACCGCGGAAGATGGTCCGCAGAACCGTGCCGTTCTCCAGCAGATCGTGCAGCACGGTGACCGCGTCCGGGTAGCGGTCGCGGAGCGATTCGCAGGCGTCCTGGCGGCAGAACGGATCGAGGGAGGTGACGAGGATGACAGACATGAACGGCAGGCTACATGAGAACCATTCTCATTAGCAAAAAACCCGCCCCCGGCACCTTCGCAGGGTTTCATAATTGACAATGATTCTCAGTAGTTTGAGAATCGTTCTCATGAAATCCCGCACCTTGCTGAGCCTCCCCATGTCCGCGGCAGCACTGCTCGCCCTCACTTCCTGTGCCGGGGCCGGCCAGTCTGCCGGCAACGCCGCCATCGCCGGCAGCGGCGGGGAACAACCCGCTGTGCTGTCGTCCTTCTACCCGCTGCAGTACGTGGCGGAGAAGGTCGGCGGGGATCTGGTCCGGGTCAGCTCGCTTACTCCGCCCGGCGCGGAACCACACGACCTTGAGCTTTCGCCCAACGCCGTTGCGGAGCTGGGGGCGGCCGACCTGGTGGTGTACCTGTCCGGGTTCCAGCCGGCCGTCGACGAGGCCGTGGAGCGGACTTCGCCCGAGCGCCTTCTGGATGTCGCCGCCTTTGCAGAGAGCGGCGAGGGGAACGAGGAGGGCGGGGACGAGCATGCCGGCCACGATCATGCGGCGGAGGAGAGCGCGCCGGCCGGGGATGAGCCTGCCGGCCATGACCATGCGGCGGCGGATCCGCACTTCTGGCTGGATCCGGAGCGGCTGGCCGAAGTGGCGCACGAGGTCGCCCACGAGCTCGGCGCGGCCGACCCCGCCAACGCCGAGGCCTATGAAGCCAACGCCGTCGCGTTGACGAAAGAGCTGACGGCGCTGGACGAAGAATTCAAGACCGGCCTGGAGTCCTGCCGGCGGAACACGATCGTGGTCTCGCACGAGGCCTATGGCTTCCTGGCGGACAAGTACGGCCTGGAGCAGGTAGGCATCGCCGGGCTGGAGCCGGAGACGGAACCGTCGCCGGCCCGCATGGCGGAGATAGGCGAGGTCATCAAGGCCGAGGGCGTCACCACGGTGTTTTCGGAGTCCGCCTTGAACCCGGCAGCGGCGGAGACGCTGGCGCGTGAGCTGGGGATCGAGACGGCAGTGCTGGATCCGGCAGAGGCACAGGCCGACGGGAATAAGGACTACCGGCAGGTCATGCGCGACAACCTTGCCGCGCTGCAAAAGGCGTTGGACTGCAAATGACGGCAGAAGTACGGCGGACCCGACCGGCAGAACCCATCGCTGGGGGCGCGACCGGCCAGGACCCAAGGACACCGGAGGATGCGGCGAAGCCGGCCATGAACCAGGCGAGGGGGGACGCGCGGGAAACACCGGCGGTCGCGGTCCGCGGGCTCCGGGTGGAACTGGGCGGCGCGGCTGTGCTGGACGGCATTAATCTGAGCATCCGCCGCGGGGAGACCGTGGCCGTGCTGGGCAGCAACGGTTCGGGCAAGTCCACGCTGGTGAAGTCTCTGCTGGGCCTGGTGCCGCCGGCATCGGGCCGGGTGGAAGTCTTCGGAGCCGCCGGAAGGCTGCCGTGGCGCCGGATCGGGTACGTTCCGCAACGCATGGGGGCCAGCTCAGGCGTGCCCGCGACGGCGGCGGAGGTCGTCGCGGCCGGGCTGCTGGACTACCGCCGCCTGCGCCCGGGCCGCTGGGCCCGGCGTCGTTCCCTGGAGGCACTGGAGCAGGTGGGGCTGCGCGACCGGGCGGCAGAGAGCGTCCAGGTCTTCTCCGGCGGGCAGCAGCAGCGCGTGCTGATCGCCCGCGCGCTGGTCCGTGAGCCGGACCTGCTGATCCTCGATGAGCCGCTGGCAGGGATGGACCGCGAGTCGCGCGAGGCCCTGGCCCGGACGCTCGCGGCGCTGCAGGCCAGGGGAACGACGGTGTTGCTGGTGCTGCACGACCTGGGCGAGCTGGCCGCGCTGATCCGCCGCGCCGTGGTCCTGACGGAGGGACGAATCGCTTACGACGGCCCGCCGCGCGCGGACGGCCCGAGCGAGGCGGGGCAGGACCGGCATCCGCACGAGGCGCCGCAGGGGGCCGGGCATACACCCGGCCTGCATAAGGAGTGGTAGCGGCGGCTGCCGGGAGAATCCCGCCGGCCGCCGCAGGGAACGGCAGAGGGGAACAATAATGGAGTTCTGGCAAACGCTGCAGGCGATGCTGGCCAGCCCGCTGCAGCAGCGCGCCCTGATCATCGCGGTGCTGGTGGGCGTGGCCGCGCCGGTGATGGGAACCTACCTGGTCCAGCGGCGGCTGGCCCTGCTCGGCGACGGCATCGGCCACGTGGCGCTCACCGGTGTGGCGATGGGCTGGCTCGCCGGCAGCGCCGCCGGGCTGGCACCCTACGACATGCTGGCCGTGCCAGGGGCGGTGATTGCCGCCGTCGCTGGCGCCATCCTGATCGAGGTGGTCCGCGAGCGTGGCCGGACCAGTGCGGACGTGGCGCTGGCGCTGCTGTTCTATGGCGGCATCGCCGGCGGCGTGCTGCTGATCGGGATCGCCGGCGGGACCTCGGCCAACCTCACCGGCTACCTCTTCGGCTCCATCTCCACCGTAAGCGGCCTGGACGTCTGGCTGACGGCCGGGCTCGCGGCGGTGATCCTGGGCGTGGGCCTCGGGCTTCGGCCGGCGCTCTTCGCGCTCTGCCATGACGAGGAGTTCGCCCGCGCGTCCGGGCTGCCGGTTCGGGCGCTGAACCTGCTGGTCGCCGTGCTCGCCGCGCTGACGGTCTCGGTGTCGATGCGCGTGGTCGGGGTGCTGCTGGTCTCCGCCATCATGATCGTGCCGGTCGCGGTCGCCCAGTTGCTCACGCGCTCGTTCCGCACCACCATGGCCCTCGCGATGGGCGTCGGTGCCGCCGTGTGCGTGACGGGGCTGGCCATCACTTATTACCGCCCGCTCTCGCCCGGGGCCACGATCGTGGTGCTCGCCATCGGGGTCTACGCCCTGGCCGCGGCGACAGCCCCGCTGCTGGCCCGCCGGCGGCGCGCCCCCGCGGCCGCCGCGCCTGCGCCGGCCCAGCGTGAGCCCGCCGCCCAAGACGCGTAGGAAGGCCCGGCATGCAGCGCAACACCCCAGCGCTCAGCCCTCATCGACCTGCTCCAGGAGGCCACAGGATTCCTCACCGCCCGGCAACTGCACGAGCGGCTTCGCCGGCGCGGTGAACAGATCTCGCTCGCTACCGTCTACCGCGCTCTGCAGGCCCTGACCGAAGACGGCCACCTGGATGTCACACCATGGGCACGGCCGGCGAACACCGCTACTGCCGCTGCGCTGGCGATGGGCCCCACCACCACCTTGTCTGCCGGCACTGCGGCCACACCATCGAAATCAAGGGCGCCCTCCTCGAGCACTGGGCCTCCCTGGTCGCCCGCCAGCACGGGTTCACCGCAGTCGCCCACCGCCTGGAACTTGAAGGCGAGTGTGCAACCTGTCCAAAGCAAGGATGAGACGGGCGCCCCTCGATTGCCGGACATGATCCGAAAGCAAGTCTTTCCAGTACGGACAGGCAAGGCCGTGGGAAGTTCCAGAGATTCAGCGGCTTCCCAGCCGAATGGCTCTTCTATGCCATCCCCCGCTTCATTACCCAGTGACGCCTGCAAAGTCCGGCTGAATCAGTCGTTTAACCTGTGCAGGAAAACAGGGAGCCGGGTGAAGCTCCCACCCGGCTCACTGTTTCCGGGCCGGCCCGGGACAGCAGGTTTACTGGGGGCGGGGGTTCCGGGCTTCGTCCTCGAGGTCCTTTGGTGCCGCGAGATTCATCTCGAGCAGCGGGACCACCTTGGACTTGGTGACGAAGCGGTGGGCCAGCCATAGGACAATGAAAGCCGGCAAACCGATGTAGGAAGAAAGCACCTCCATGCTCCGCCCGGCAAGCACCGCCTCGTAGTTCTGCCCCGCAATCACCAGGACCAGCAGGGCGAAGGCCAGCAGTGGGCCAATGGGGAACAGGGACGCCTTGTACGGCAGGTCGCTGACCTTGTTCCCCTGAGCCAGGAAGCCGCGCCTGAAACGGTAGTGGGAGACCGCGATCCCGGCCCAGACGATGAAGCCGCACAAGCCTGACATGTTCAGCAGCCAGGAGTAGGCCGCGCCCTGACCGACGATCGCGGAGAGGAACCCGAAGAGTCCCACGGCCGCGGTCGCCAGCAACGCCGGGATCGGCACGCCACGCGCATTGGTCCGGCCGAAGATTTTCGGGGCCATCCCGTCATGGGCCATGGCGTATAACATCCGGGTGGAGGCATACAGTCCTGAGTTTCCCGCAGACAAAATGGCGGTCAGGATCACCGCGTTCATCAAAGCCGCTGCGAAGGCAATTCCGGCGCGCGAGAAGACCAGGGTAAACGGCGACGCCGCGATGTCGGCCTCGCCGGAGGCCAACAGGCTTGGATCATTGAACGGAATCAAGCAGCCGATGATAAAAATGGCGCCGATGTAGAAGAGCATGATGCGCCAAAAGACAGTGCGGATTGCCTTCGGCACTTCACGACGCGGGTTTTTGGCTTCGCCTGCGGCCACACCGACGAGCTCGGTGCCCTGGAAGGAGAACCCGGCAATCATGAAGACCGAGATGATTGAGACCCAACCCCCATGGAACGCTTCATCGCGGTTTTCCCAGTTGCTCAGTCCCGGGGAGCTATCCCCGAGGATGCCGAAAATCATCAGCACGCCCGCGATCAGGAAGAGCACCACTGCGCTGACCTTGATGAGGGAGAGCCAGAACTCCGACTCGCCAAAGGACTTCGCCGAGAGCGCATTGAGCCCCGCCAAGACGAGCAGGAAGACGCCGGCCCAGACCCAGCCGGGGACCCCCGGGAACCAGAAGTCCATGATGATTCCCGCCGCGACCAGCTCGGCGGCCACTGTGATGGCCCAGTTGAACCAGTAGTTCCAACCGATCGCGAACCCAAAGGACGGGGAGACAAATCGGGTGGCAAATGACTGGAAGGAACCGGCGACCGGAATTTTTGCCGACATCTCGCCTAATGACTGCATCAACAGGAATACCATCAGCCCGACCAGAGCGTAGGCCACCAACGCACCCCCGGGACCAGCCTGGGAAATGGTGCCGCCTGAGGCCACGAACAACCCGGTACCGATCGCACCGCCTATCGCGATCATCTGCAGGTGGCGGCTGTTCAGCCCGCGCTTAAGGTCATTGGCGGTTTCGTGGGACGCACGACCCGCCTGTGTCGTAGGGGATGACGCGTGTTGTGCCGGCGCATCGGGTTTGATATCTGTGGAAGTTCCGCTCGTTGGTGTCATGCAACACCGCCAAGGTTCATCAAGGCGATCCGGCTCGGGTTCCCCGTGCCGCCGGTGGCTCGACTGGTGCAGGTTTCCGCGATTGTCGTGCCGAGCAGGAAGGCCAAAGCGGTCCCGCTGAGTCCTGCCTGCGCGGTGGTGGACTCCGATCTGAAGAACAGTCCTGGAACGAAACGCAGACCGGTTTCCATCGTGTCGGGAGCAATAGCCCGGTCACTTGTTTGCATGTGGGAACCCAGTCCCATGGGGCCTCCGAAAGGTAGCTGCGGTGGATTGGAGACTTCCGGCGCTCCGGGGCCAGGAAGGATGGTGATCAAGCTAACACACGAGAAGAAGGCGCTCTTTGGCGAAGCGAATGTTGCACGACAGACGAGCCTAGTCCTTACGTATAGGCCTGGACTACCCGCGCTAAGCGTAAGAGTTCCTGATTTCTTCTTCGCTGATGAGTAAGCTGCCCTGAAGATCTGCTAAGGCTGCGGTGGCCACGGGCGAACCATGTGTCCGAAGACCGGGAGCAGGGGAACCGCTGCATCACCACGATCGATTTAGATGCCGCAGTGTGATGATCCGAGGCTCTGCTGCCACTGGCCTTTGACTCACACTCGCGCTATTACTCCGAGTGGCACGACAGCGTTGACCGGTTGCGGCTCTGCCTGCGGGCTCCACCGTTGTTCGAGGTGCCCGAGGATGAATTTCCCGCTTGGGATGCCGGCGATGATCAGCCGATGCGGCGCCTTCTGCGTTCAGGGCTGCCAGGGGATCCATGGACGCCGATTCCGCATGGCTTGTGATGACGGTCCCTAAGGGCGGCGTGGGCATCGGGGGGAGGAAGCTCTTCTTAGCAAAAGACTTCCTTATGTATTGCCTGTTAATCAGTCACGCATGCTTAGTCATTGCTACCTTCGTCGAGAACTCCCCCAACGGAAGGAACGAGCATGTCCGTAATCGCAAACCCGGAAGCGGCAACCACCCTGGCAGATGACCTCCAAGCGCTCCCGGGATGGCAGGCTCTGAAGACGGCTGTCATTGGACTGCAGCAGGTTCAGGCGCAGGACGGTTCCGTTCCGGAACCCGCAGACCACGAGCAGGCCCGGCGGAATGTCAGCATCATTACTGACTCAATCGACGACCTGCGCCCCCATCTGTCTCACGACACGGAATACCTTGAACTGCTCGTGCAGGACTTCCAGCGGTGGGCATCCGGGGGCTTCGTCGTGCCTGATTTCCTCAACTCGTTGGTAGCCTTCCACCCCGAGCAGTGGCGCATCGATGGACTGCCGCACCTGGTCGTGTTCCCCATGTACACGCAGAACGGCAGCACCAACCGCTACTTTGAAGCCGTCCTCATTGAAGTCATTTGGCCTTCTTTCGTTGCTGAACTGGAGGCAGGAAACTACTCCAACAAGCTGTTCGTCCCCATCAGCTTCGTCGACTTCACACCCGGCTATGATACGAACTCCGCAGTACTCTTCCCGGAGAGCGTGGCGGTCCGGAGTACTCCATCGTTCACTTGGGGAGGCATTTTTGCGGACCGTGAAGCTGCCCGGTTTCGTCGCGTCCTGAAGGCTGCTGCCGAGATAACCTCCCTGGACCTGCCCGCTGATGCGGCGGAATTGATCGAGGACCAGCACCTCACGGAGAAGACCTTCGTCATGTGGGATCTGATTCATGACCGGACCCACATGCGCGGTGACCTGCCCTTTGACCCGTTCATGATCAAGCAGCGGATGCCTTACTTCCTCTACTCCCTCGAGGAGCTGCGCTGTGACCTGACCGCCTTCCGCGAATCAGTCCTCATCGAGCGGGACGAATCGGCGTCCGAGGACGCCCGCAAGCACGCCAAGCTGGTCCAGTACGCCGTGATTTTCGATCGCATTTTCCGCTTCGCGATTACCGGCAATCGGGTCCGTAACTACGACGCTGTGGGCGGCCAATTATTGTTTGCCTGGATGCACCAGCACCGGGTCCTGCACTGGACCGATGGAAAGTTGAGCATTGACTGGAAGGACGTCGCCGGCGTCGTCGTCGAGCTTGGTCTCCGCGTCGAGGAACTCTACTGGCGTTCGATCGACCGGCCGAAGACCGCACACTGGCTGGCTGCCTATCAGCTCGTTTCAGAAACCCTCACCCCCAACCCGGCCTCCGTGTGGGCCAAGGGGCCGAAGGCCCTTCCGCTCGATGGCCCTCCCAAGGGCCTGACGGACCAGGTCCTTGATGACGAATTTCCCCTGTCGATGTTCTACGAAGCACTGGAGAAGAAGATGCGCTCGGTCATTGAATCTACCGCCGGCATCACTGGTAAGAGCCCTGTGAAGACTGAGGGCAAGGTGGGCGCATGAGCCAGGACCTGTCGGGGCGTACGGTCGTCGTCGCCGGTTCGACAAGCGCTGCCGGCGTTGCCGTAGTAGATACCCTTTCGCGAGCAGGGGCACGCGTTGCCGCCGTGGACATTCTTGCGGACCGAGTGCGGGAGCTCTCGGCCGCATACGACAACGTTACGGGTTACGTCTGCAATCTCGCTGACCTGCAAGCCGTTGACGACTTGGCCGAGTCTGTCCGGCACGATCTGGGTCCCGTGGACGGCCTGATCCATCTCGTAGGAGGGTGGCGCGGCGGTACCGGCATAAAAGGCCAGACGGATGAAGACTGGGACTTCCTGCACACCAGCGTTCTCACCACCCTGAGGAACACCAGCCGCGCATTTTACGATGACGTGGCTGCCTCCCCGGTGGGACGTTTAGCCATCGTTTCCGCACAGTCCGCTTCCTCGCCCACAGCGGACGGCGCCGCCTATGCTGCCGTCAAATCCGCCGCCGAGTGTTGGACCTTGGCCATGGCGGACGGATTCCGGCTACGGCACAGAGGAAGCGAAAGACCTCTCTCCGCTCAGCACTCAGCCGCCTTGGTCTTCGTCGTCAAGGCCCTGGTAGATGACCGGATGCGCGCAGCCCGCCCGGAACGCAAATTTCCGGGATTCACCGATGTCAGTGTCCTTGCCGACGCAGTACACCGGATCTTCGACCTGGAGGCAGAACAGATCAACGGGCAGCGCTTGCCCCTCACGACCGGCCACCTTGCAGGTGTACCGGCATGAGCGTCAGCGTTGAATCCAAAGCAGGCGGCCCGCTGCTACTGGCGGGGCGCCTGCACGACCCGAACTACCGGGGATTCGCCTCGGATAACTACGCCGGGGCTCACCCCGAAATCATCGCAGCAGTTCAGGCAGCCAACGAGGGCCATGTCACTGCGTACGGCGAAGACGTCTACACGCGGGCGCTTCAACAGGTCGTCCAGTCCCATTTCGGGAAAGCCACTACCGCATTTCCCGTCTTCAACGGAACCGCGGCCAATGTCCTTGCCTTACAAGCCCTGCTCCCGCGCTGGGGCGCTGTCATCTGCGCGGCAACAGCACATATTAATACCGATGAAAACGGCGCCCCGGAACGGATTGGCGGAATGAAGCTCCTGCCGATCACAACACCGGACGGCAAACTCACTCCGGAATTGATCGACGCCGAAGCTTGGGGATGGGGAGACGAGCATCGCGCGCAACCGCTCGTCGTATCGATCACCCAGACCACCGAACTCGGCACTTGCTATACGCCGGAAGAAATTCAACGGATTGCTGAGCACGTCCATGCGAGGGGGATGAAACTGCACTTGGACGGGGCGAGGCTGGCCAACGCTGCAGCACATCTCGGGCTTCCCCTGCGGGCATTCACCACCGAAGTCGGTGTCGATGTCCTGTCTTTTGGCGGCACCAAGAACGGACTGCTGTTCGGCGAAGCCGTTGTCTGGCTCAACTCAGAGTCCGATCCGGGCCTGCACTACCTGCGCAAGATGAACATGCAGCTTGCCTCGAAGATGCGTTATGTCTCCGCGCAACTGATAGCCCTGCTAACGGATGGATTGTGGTTGCGGTCCGCCGGTCACGCCAACGAGATGGCGCAACGTCTCAGCGCAGGCGTCTCGGCCATCGACGGTGTCGCCTTGACACAAGCCACAGAGTCCAATGGTGTCTTTGCCGTTCTTCCACCCGGGGCAGCCGCGCAAGTCCGGGAATCCTTCCGCTTTTACGACTGGGACCAGGTGCGCGGCGAAGTCCGGTGGATGTGTTCCTGGGACACCACCGAAACCGATGTGCAATCTCTGGTGGCAGCCGTAGAAGCTGCCGTAGTCGCCTAGCTTCACACAGCTAGCGTCGAGTCAGGGAGACGTGCCCGCCAACTAGCGGCGGGTACTTTCCGATCGGGCGGGGTTTCCAGTGGCCCCGCCCGTGTCCTCGCCGGGTTGTCAGAAGTCCACGGGATCCCGGATGATCGGGCAGGTCAGCATCCTGACGGAGGCAGGGACTCGAGTATTCGGTCTGGCGCACGTCCATCGGGTGCCGTTTCTTACCGAGGGCGTTATAAGGCCAGACTCACTGCCTTGGTGGTGGATGAAGCCGAGCGTTCCCGCGGTGTCGGTGCGTTGCTCTTGGAAGCGACGGAGCAAGTGGCGCTGGATATGGGAGCCCCCGTGTTGGAGCTTTCGACATCAAACCAACGTCAGCAAGCCCACCGATTCTACGAACGCCACGGCTATACCCAGCCTTCGCGGCATTATCGCGAGTCAGTGGCACCGCGGGTGTCCACCTCACCACTTGATCGTCCTGCAAATGATCCAGCGGCAGAGCCAGCTGGCGCGTAATCCCGTCCGGAACTTGCTGCGGCCTTTGTTACTGGCTCTCGGCTTGTTTGCTCCACAGGAGTTGAACCCTGGTCCTATTCAGGATCAGAACGGGCCTGCCTCGATAACAACGAGTGGAATTCCTCGCTACATATGCGCCGTTATCGGCGATAGGCCCGATCCTCCATCGCAGGGCTATTCCGGCGTCAATGGGTGCTCAGGCGGCGCCATCCGATGAGGGTGGCGCCGAGGAGCAAGAGTCCTGCTCCGCCGGAGGTGAGCCACAGGGTGTCGGCAGTGCCGGTCTGGGCCAGCTCGTTGGCCGGGGCGGCTGAGGGTGCAACGTCCGTCTGGGGCGCCTCCGGAGCGGGGCCTGCGGCCGGAGCTACGTCGAGGCTGGCGGGCGAGATCTCTGGGGCGGGTTCGCGGCCTGGAGCCTGCGCGGGGGCGGGCTCGGCGTCAATGGGCCAGTCCTCAAAGTCGACGGGCCATTCACCCACCCCCTGGAACAGTTCATACATCCACTGGATCAGTTCTTCGCCGGCAGCCGGGTCGGAGACAGTCATTTCGCGGATCAGGGCGGCCAGGCCATCCAGGTCGTCGGCCATGAGGTAGCCCAACATGAGATCAACGAGGTATGTCATGCCGTCGGATTCGAGCACCAGTTCGAAGTTCTCCTCCATCCAGCGGTTGATCGTCTCTTCGTCGCTGGCGGCGATGTCATCGGGAATATTGAAATCGGCATGGGTCAGAGTTCGTCCGCCCACCACGATGGACTCGACGCGCGTGGGATCTGCGGCCGGGGGAGCAGCAGGCGTGGGCCCGGGCTGTGCAGGCGGCTCCTCTGCAGGGGCAGCCGGTCCGGCACCGGGACCGGCGGGCTCGGTCTCGGGTGCGGGTTCGATTCCGGCGCCGGACGACGGATCGGTTTCAGGAAAGGCCGGGGCAGGCGTCGCCGGTTCCCCTTCGGAGCCGCTGTCCGCAGGGCTTGTCGCCTCGCCAGATCCGCCGGCGACCCCGCCAGCTGTTTCATTCAGTGCTCCGCCGTTGCTGTCGAAAGGGGGGTCCTCCGCCAGCAGGGGGATCACGGCGTCCGCCAGGGCCTCTTCGGTCCCGGCGGGAACGGATACCGGAGCCGGCAGGGTGTCAGCCGGTGCGGACGCGGCGAAAGAAGCCGATTCCGAGGCAGCGGCCCCGACAGCATTCGTGTCGGGGCTGGCCGCGGGCGCGGATTCAGCGGTCTCGGCCGGCTGTTGGGCGGCATCCTGGGCGGCGGCCTGGGCCGGTGCGGCACCGAGGGCGAGAGCGGCGGCAACGGTGCCGGTGAGCAGCGCAAAGCGCAGTCGTGATGTCACGTGGAATTCCTGTCCCCAACTTGGCTGTGCAGGCAGGGCAGCCACCGCGCCAATCCGGCAAGTTCCGTGCCCTGCTTCCGGCTTCATCCGGACTTACGCAGAAATATAAGTGATTCGGAGCATATTGGCTAGTCAGAACGTTTTTCCACGAATGCCTCCCGGGCCGCTGGCGGCTGGGACTTCGGGGCCGGATTGGGCAGGCGGGTTCGTTCGGTTCCCGAAGGCGGAGCCTGCGCCAGGGGCAGGCAGGGTTCTACTTGCCGGAGTGTTTGACGACGGCGACGGTGCCGGCGTCGCCGTCCACGTGGACGAGGTCTCCGGCGGCGAGCTGCTGCGTAGCGACGCCGGTCGCGAGCACGGCGGGGATGCCGTACTCGCGGGCGACGATGGAGCTGTGGCTGAGCGGACCTCCGACGTCGGTCACCACGGCGGAGGCCATCGCGAATAGCGAGGTCCAGGCCGGCGTGGTCATCCGCGCGACGAGGACGTCCCCCTCGCGCATCCGGCCGAAGTCCTCCGGGCCGCCCAGCACGTTGGCGGCGGCCGTCACCTGGCCGGGGCTGGCGCCGATGCCACGGATGGTGTCCCCCTGCTGGTCCTGGGCGCCGGCGGGCATCATCGAGCCGAACAACCTGTTCATCCAGGGCCGCTGAGGCAGCATCTGGGGCGCGGTGGCCCGGCGCTGGCCGCGCCAGAGCATCCTGCGCTGTTCGGCGGCCCCCGCCCGGACCGGTGCCGCGGCCCCAGTGATGGCGGGTCCGCTGCCGCCGGCCGCGTCCGCGAGGCCGAAGTCCACCGCCGCGCGGAGCTCGCCGTGGCGGAGCCAGAAAATGTCTTCCGGCTCGGCGATCACGCCGGAGGCGGCCAGGCGCCGGCCGAGTTCGCGCAGCATCCGCCGCAGCAGCGGCCAGGCCAGTCCGACATCGGCCAGCGCGTCCTCACGCACCGGCGCGGCCGCCTGGGCCCAGCGCAGCAGCCGGAGGAAGCCGCGGCGGCGCGCCAACCCGAGCCGGGCCAACACCGCGGCGGTCAGCTCGTCCCGCCGGGCGGCCGAGAGCTGCTGCCGCCGGTGCGGGTCCTGGCCCCGGCCGCCCAGGTAGAACCGGATGGTTTCCAGGTGCGGGGCCGGGGCGTCTGCCGGCACCGCGACGGCGAAGTCGAGGTTGTAGACGGCGTGGCCGAAGCGGTCCAGGTGCCCGATGAAACGCTCACGCCAGGAATCCCACAGGTCCGCGGGAACGCCTGCCGGCTCGGTCCCGTCCCGCAGAGCCTGTGCCAGCGCAGCCACCGGAACCGCCAGGAGTGCTTCGGCCAGCCCGGGCTGCTGCCGCGACCAGGCGGCCAGGTCGTAGAGCGACTTCTCGGCCCGGATGGGCGCGCTGTCGAAGCCCAGCAGGAACGCGGACGCGGGCGGATCCCCGGCCCGGCGGACCAGCTTGTCGTAGAAGGCGGTGAAGAGCATCTCGCTGGACGCGGCGGCCGGAATGACGGATTGCACCGCCGTGTAGTATTCGGTGCCGGCGTCCAGCAGCGTCCCGACGCCGTCCAGCAGCTCCGTGCCGTCCAGTTCCTCCGGCCGCTTCCCGGCCCACTCCCGTACCGTCGCCGCGTAGCGCGGGTGGCCGTACTCGCGCCAGCCCTTCAGGCCCATGTTGGCCCCGCCGCGTGCCAGTTTCAGCATCGCCGGCAACGTCCTGGCCGTCATCCGCAGCATCACCGAGTTCCGGTAGTAGTAATAGGCGTAGCCGTTCACCGTCGGAAACCGGACATCGCCGTCGTTCAGCAGTTTGCGCCCCATCACGCGGTACATCAGGGCTCCCAGCGAGCGGGTCACCGAACCGTCCACCATGTCTGCGAACAGCGGTGTGAGCGGATCCGGCATTTGCTCCACGATGCTGGCCCGGAAGTACATGCCGCCCGGGTAGGGGACGTTCCAGTCCGTCGGCGGTGCGGCGCTCGGCTCCGGCAGAGCGGTGATCGGCCGCGCCTGCAGGATCCACACCTCGCCGCCGGCCAGCGACCATTCGATGTCCTGGGGCGTGCCGAACAGTGCGGCGATGCGCGTCCCCAAATCCGCCAGCCGGGCCGCCGCCGCGTCGTCGAGCACAGGCTTGCCGCGGAGCGCCACCGGCAGCTCCTCGTCCCGCACGCCGCTGCCGGCGGGCACGGTCCTCGCCCGTTGCCCGCCGGCCTGCCGCGACAGCACGCGCCGCGATCCGGCGTCGACAATCAACTCATCGGTGCCCACCGTGCCGCCGACTACCGCCTCGCCCAGTCCCCAGGCCGCGCTGATGGCCAGCTGGTCGCGGCGCCCGTCCGCCGGGTTGGCGGTGAACATCACGCCGCTCGCATCGGCGTCGACCATGTCCTGCACCACCACTGCCAGGCGCACATCGGACGGCGCGATTCGCTCGCGGGCGCGGTAGGCCATCGCCCGCGGCGTCCACAGCGAGCTCCAGCAGTTAACGACGGCGGCGGCCACCTCCTGCTGCCCGCGCACGTTAAGGTAGGTCTCCTGCTGCCCGGCGAAGCTGGCGCCCGGAAGGTCTTCGGCGGTAGCGGAGGACCGGACCGCCACCGCCGCGTCGGCGGCCAGCCGGCTGAGCGCTTCGGCCAGCTCCGCGGCGATGTCGGCGGGAACGGTGCCGCCGGTGAACAGGGCGCGGATGCGGGCGGAGGCCTCCTCGTAGGCCTGTGGCGCCGACTCGGCCGGGAGGTCGGCCGCGGCCAGGATTTGCGGACCAATGCCGTTGGCGGCGACGAACGCATCGTAGGCCGCCGTCTCCAGCACGAATCCAGGCGGCACGGGGAAGCCGGCCCGCACGAGTTCGCCTAGGTTGGCGCCCTTTCCGCCGGCCGAAGCGAGATCTGTCCGGCCGACGTCCGCCAGGTCCCTGATGAATGCCATGTTCCGCCCCCGCCTCAAATAGCCCGCCGGCCGCGCCCCGAAGTGCTGCTCCTCGGCGTTGCCCCGTCCCGGGAGCGGTCATGCTGCCCTCAGGGTACTCCGCGCAAGGACGGCGCGGGGAGGACCGGAGGCCACCACCTCATCACCCGACTGCATGGCCCGAATCCGTGGCGTGCCTGCTCGGGGCGTCCCCGCCGCTCCCGGGTCGAGTCCGGACTCTTCGGGGCGGCATGATCAGGGCAGTAGCTGTCCGGAATACGCCTTTGGATGGATAGACGCGGCACCGGCCGGGGCATAACCTGAATTGCGGTCTCTTCGAACGGCGCCCGATTCTTGCGCCGGAATGCCTCACCGAAGGCGCCGCCACTCCACCTTAATGTCTTCCGGGCCTTCCGGAACGTCCGAGAAAGCGGCTCATGCTGATCAAACTGGTCCGCCATTACGCGCGGCCTTATCTTCCGTATGTCCTGGCCGTGGTGGTGCTGCAGCTGGCATCCACCATCGCGGCCCTCTACCTGCCCAGCCTGAACGCCCAGATCATAGACGAGGGCGTCTCCCGGGGCGACACCGACTACATCTGGAACACCGGCGCGGTCATGCTGGGGGTCAGCTTCGTCCAGGTGGCCACCGCCATCGCGGGTGTCTACTTCGGGTCGAAGGCGGCCATGGCGGTCGGCCGGGACCTGCGCAGGGGCGTCTTCCACAAGGTCGCCGGGTTCTCCGCGCGCGAGGTCAACGAGTTCGGCGCGCCGAGCCTGATCACCCGCGGCACCAATGACGTGCAGCAGGTGCAGATGCTGGTGTTGATGGGGCTGAACTTCATGGTGTCGGCGCCGATCATGTGCGTGGGCGGCATCATCATGGCCGTCCGCGAGGACCTGCAGCTGTCCTGGCTGGTCTGGGTCTCGGTGCCGGCGCTTTTCGTCGTCGTTGGTTTCCTGGTCTGGAAGCTGATGCCGCTGTTCCGCACCATGCAGACCAAGATCGACGGCATCAACGGGGTACTGCGGGAACAGATCACCGGCATCCGGGTGGTCCGGGCCTTCGTGCGCGAACCCTACGAGGCCTCGCGCTTCGACAAGTCCAACCGCGAACTGACGGACGTGTCCCTGGCGGTCGGATCGCTGTTCGTGCTGATGTTCCCGGCGATCGGCATGATCCTGCACCTGGCGACGGCCGCCGTGCTGTGGTTCGGCGGCCTTCGGGTTGATGCCGGGCAGATGCAGGTGGGCGCGCTGACGGCATTCCTGCAGTACCTGCTGCAGATCCTGGTGGCGGTCATGATGGGCACCTTTATGGCGATGATGATCCCGCGCGCCGCCGTGTGCGCGGAGCGGATCGGCGAGGTGCTCAAGGCGGTGCCCTCGATCCACGAACCCGAGCGGCCGACCGTACCCGCGGAGGCGGCCGGCGCGGTCGAATTCCGCAACGTCTCCTTCGCCTACCCCGGGGCCGAGGCTCCCGTGCTGAGCAACGTGAGCTTCACCGCGCGGCCGGGCCAGACGACGGCGATCGTGGGCAGCACCGGTGCCGGCAAGAGCACGCTGGTCTCCATGCTGCCGCGGCTGTTCGACGCCGGCAGCGGCGAGGTATTGCTCGACGGCGTTCCCGTCACCGAGCTCGCGCGCGAGGAGATCACCCGGCGCGTGGCGATTGTGCCGCAGCGGCCCTACCTGTTCTCCGGAACCATCGCGCACAACCTGCGCTTCGGCGACCCGGATGCCGCGGACGAGGAACTCCGGGACGCGCTGGCCGTGGCCCAGGCGGACTTCGTGCTGGAGCAGGAGCACGGGCTGGAGTCCCGGGTGTCCCAGGGCGGCACCAACGTGTCCGGCGGGCAGCGGCAGCGGCTCTGCATCGCCCGCGCGCTGGTGGCCAAGCCCAAGG
Source organism: Arthrobacter sp. Marseille-P9274 (assembly GCF_946892675.1). Taxonomy (NCBI): domain Bacteria; kingdom Bacillati; phylum Actinomycetota; class Actinomycetes; order Micrococcales; family Micrococcaceae; genus Arthrobacter; species Arthrobacter sp. Marseille-P9274. Next base: position 547,062 of record NZ_CAMPOV010000002.1, on the reverse strand, counting down.
TCTACCTGTTCGACGACTCGTTCTCCGCGCTGGACGTGGCCACCGATGCGCGGCTCCGTGCGGCGCTGAAGACCCGGACCAAGGACGCCACCGTCATCATCGTGGCCCAGCGGGTGGCCACAATCCGCGATGCGGACCAGATCCTGGTGATGGAGCACGGGCAGATCGTGGACCGCGGCACCCATGAGGAGCTGCTCGAGACCTCGCCGACGTACCAGGAAATCGTTGAATCGCAGATCGCAGCCGAGGAGGTGGCCTGAGCGTGGACAAGGACAACCGGGCAACGCTGGGGGACACCGACACCGCGCCAGCCGCCGATCCCGCAACCGCTCCGGCCATTGAGCCGGTCGTCGCCCCCACCCCGGGGGCCGCCGCGGAGGCGCAGGCCGAGGCCGTGTCGGGGACCTTCGACGAGGAGGAATACCAGCCCACCGAAGCGGACGGCGACTGGATGACCGGCACGCCGGCGAAGAAGGCCCAGCATTTCTGGCCCTCGGCGAAGCGGCTCTTCGGCCTGCTGAAACCGGAGAAGGCAGGGATCTTCGCCGTGCTCGCGATGGTGCTGGTCGCCGTCGTTCTCAACGTCATTGCACCGAAGGTGCTGGGCAACGCCATGGACGTCATCTTCAACGGCGTGGTCAGCAAGAACCTGCCCGCCGGCGTGAGCCAGGACCAGGTGATCGCCGGCCTGCGCGCGCAGGGGCAGGACCAGTTCGCGGACATGCTCTCCGGGATGACCCTCATTCCGGGCGCGGGGATCGATTTCACCCTGCTGGGCCGGCTGATCCTGATCGTGCTCGGCATGTACCTGGTCTCCTCGCTGTTCATGTGGCTGCAGGGCTACGTGCTGAACCGGATCGTGATGCGCGTGGTGTTCAACCTGCGCCGCGATGTGGAGGCCAAGCTGAACCGGCTGCCGCTGAACTACTTCGATACCCGGCAGCGCGGCGACCTGCTCTCCCGGGTGACGAACGACGTCGACAATGTCCAGCAGGCGCTGCAGCAGGCCTTCGCGCAGCTGATCATGTCCGCCCTGAGCCTGATTGGCATCACGGTGATGATGTTCATCGTGTCCTGGCAGCTGGCGCTGATCGCGCTGATCGCGCTGCCGCTCTCCGCAGTGGGGGCGGGCCTGATCGGGGTGCGCAGCCAGAAGCTCTTCGCCGCCCAGTGGAAGAATACGGGCGCGCTGAACGGCCATATCGAGGAGTCCTTCAGCGGGCACGACCTGGTCCGCGTGTTCGGCCGCGAGCAGGAGTCGCTGGCCGAGTTCGAGAAGAAGAACGAGGAGCTCTACAAGGCGTCCTTCGGGGCGCAGTTCGTCTCCGGCATGATCATGCCGATCATGCAGTTCATCTCCTACCTGTCCTACGTCGGCATCGCCGTGGTGGGCGGCCTGCGGGTGGCCTCGGGCTCGATGACGCTGGGCGATGCCACGGCGTTCATCCAGTACTCGCGCGAATTCAACCAGCCGCTGAGCCAGATGGCGGGCATGGCCAACATGCTGCAGTCCGGTGTCGCCTCCGCCGAGCGCGTCTTCGAGCTGCTGGACGCGGAGGAGCAGGAGCCGGATACGGCCATCGACACGCTGCCGGCGAAGACCGACGGGCACGTGGAGTTCGAGCGCGTCAGCTTCAGCTACACGCCCGAGAAGCCGCTGATCGAGGACCTCTCCTTTGCCGCACGGCCGGGGGAGACCGTGGCCATCGTCGGGCCCACGGGCGCCGGCAAGACCACGCTGGTGAACCTGGTGATGCGCTTCTACGAGCTGGACTCCGGCCGGATCACGCTGGACGGCGTGGACATCACGCACCTGAGCCGTGCCGAGCTGCGCTCCAAGGTGGCCATGGTGCTGCAGGATGCCTGGCTCTTCGGCGGGTCCATCTTCGACAACATCCGCTACGGCAACCTGGACGCCACCGAGGAGCAGGTGCTGGCGGCGGCCAAGGCGACCTACGTGGACCGGTTCGTTCGGGCGCTGCCGGACGGCTACGACACGGTGATCGATGAGGAGGGCAACAACGTCTCGGCGGGCGAGAAGCAGCTGATCACGATCGCCCGGGCCTTCCTCGCGAATCCATCGCTGCTGATCCTGGATGAGGCGACCAGCTCGGTGGACACGCGCACCGAGGTGCTGGTCCAGCACGCCATGGCCGCGCTGCGCACCGACCGGACCTCGTTCGTGATCGCGCACCGGCTCTCCACCATCCGGGATGCGGACGTCATCCTGGTGATGGAGGACGGGCAGATCGTGGAGCAGGGCAACCACGCCGAGCTGCTCGAAGCCCACGGCGCGTACTACCGGCTCTACATGTCGCAGTTCGCCGCGGCGGCGGACCCGGCCTGACCCTCCGCGAGCGAAGAAATCTGCGGCCGAAACCTTGACCGCCGGCTTCCTGCGGGAGGAAGCTGGCGGTCAGGTTTGACCGTCCGGACGAGAGGCTCCACATGCCCGCAGATGATTTTGCTGAGCCCGCCCGCACCGGCGGCGGAACCTCCCCGGGCAGCCGACTGTGCCGGCGCGGCCTCCGTCGCATGGTGCTGCTCCTGGCTTGTTGGGCCGCTGCCGCGGTTGTCGGCTTAGCCGGTGCTCCCGGTGCCGCCGCGGCCCCGGCGAAGGGAAGCAACGACACGCCGCTCGGCAACGACGTCTCCTGGCGGCAGTGCAACAAGGCGCTGCCGAGCGGGCAGGCCTTCGGAATCGTCGGCGTCAACGGCGGCCTGGCCAACAACACCAACCCCTGCTTTGCCGACCAGTTGGCCTGGGCGCAGAAGTCGTCGGGCGGCACCGGCCAGCCGCTGGTCGCGCTCTACGTCAACACGGCGAACCCCGGCCATGCCGGTTCGTGGTGGCCGGTCAGCAATGAGTACGGCGGCACGATCGTCAACAACCCGTACGGCGCCTGCCAGGGCGGCGAGGATGCAGCCTGCGCCTACATGTACGGCTACGCCAAGGCCTACGACGACGTCCATCTTCGCGGCGTCAGCAACCCCTCCGTCTACCTGTGGTGGCTGGACGTGGAAACCGGAAACAGCTGGTCGGCGGACCGGCAGGCCAACAGGGCGGACCTTGAAGGCATGACCGCCTACTTCCAGAGCATCGGGGCCCGCGTCGGCCTGTATGCGGGCTCCTCGCAGTGGGCGCAGATCGTCGGCCAGGTGCCGGCCGGAAGCAATCTCAACAGCTTGCCGAGCTGGCTGGCCGGAGCCCGCACCCTGAACGGAGCCAAGAACAACTGCGCTTCCGCGCCGCTCACGCCGGGCGGCCGGGTAACGTTGACGCAGTTTGTCTCCCGCGGCTTCGACTACGACTACTCCTGCATTTAGGTCCGATCAGGCTCCAGGTCCTCGATTCCGTTCCTAGGCTCCCTCGCGGCGGACGTTGGCCCAGTCCTCTGCAGCGGCGAGGTGGCGCCGGGCCGCGGCGACAACCGCTTCGGGGCGTGGGTCGGACCAGACACGTTCGAGCTCGGCGAGGGTGTCGGCCACGATCAGCCGCGCGAGGGACAGGGCCTTCGACTCGCCGGCCGCATAGCTGATCCCAAATGCGTCGGTCATACCGGATGTTCGAAGCAGGACGGCCGTTCGGATTGGCCACGGAGCCCGAGCGAAGTGCCCGGTCTATACGCTGGCGGACTTCTGCTTCGGCTGCCGGCTCGCAGGCGAAGACGACACGGATTACGACGCCGCGCGCGTCCTCCCGGGTACTGTCACGTTGGGATGCGGTGTGGTGGGGCACCAGCGGGCAGGGCGGGTCGTGGTCCCAGCTGCCGCATTCACTACTGAGCTCTTGCGGCAAATCAGTTTGTAGTACAAACTAGTTTGTAGAATCGCCGTTAGGAAGCAGGGAGAGCCATGACACCGCAAGCCCAGGAACGTCCCGCCGAGCGCGGGGAACCGGAAGAGGCGCCGCTGGATCTGCATGCCGCGCTCCGCCTGGTCAATGACGCGGAAACCCGTGCCCGGCGCGAGCTCTACGGCGATGATGCGATGGTCTACCTCATCTGGGGCCTGGCCTGGCTGGTCGGCTACGGCGGACTGCACGGCGCCCGCTTCGGCTGGCTGCCGCTCGCACCGGAGCAGGCCATGCTGATCTTCGGAGCCTGCATTCTGGTGGCGCTGGTCTCGACCGTCGTCATCATCACCCGGCAGAGCCGCGGAATCCGCGGGCACTCGTCCTTCCTCGGCGCGGTGTACGGCGGCGGATGGGCGCTGGGCTTCATGACCATGGGCGCGCTCGGAGGCGTGGTCGTCGCGATGACCGACGATTACTGGCTGCGCAGCATGGCCTTCAACGGCATCGCCATCCTGATCGTCGGGCTGATGTACATGGCAGGCGGTGCGATGTTCAACGACCGGAACCAGGCCGTCCTGGGCGTCTGGTTCCTGGTGGTAAACATCGTTTCGCTGCTGGCCGGCCCCGTGCACTTCCTGACCGTGCTGGCGGTCCTGGGTCCGGCCGGCTTCTTCGCAGCGGCCCTCGCGGGCACCGTCCGCCGCCGTCGCCTCCTGGCAGGTGCGTGAGCATGCCGGAGCTCGACCCGGTGATCCACGCCGAGTCCCGCCTGCGCACCATCACGGTGCTCAACCAGGTGGGGGAGCGGGACAAGATCGCCTTCACCAAACTCCGCAAGATCCTCGAGATGACCGCCGGTAACCTCTCCACCCACCTGCGCAAGCTCGAAGACGCCGGCTACATCGAAGTCACCAAGACCATCGAGGGCCGCACTCCCGCCACCTACGTGGGCATCACGCCCAAGGGCCGCGCTGCCTACACCGCCTACCGCGACGCGCTCAAGGAACTGCTCGGCGGCTGAAACCAAGCCACATCCACCGTCCGCGGTCCGCGGGCGGAGCTGAACTGCGCCATCCTGAGGAGCACACATGTCAGTCCCTGCACCATCTTTGGCACTACCCACAGTAACTACTGAAGGTACGACGCCGGTCCTCGCCTCGGCCACCGGGGTCGCCAAGAGCTTCGGCCAAGTGAAGGCCCTGGACGGGCTCAGCCTTGCGATCAACGCCGGCGAGGCCGTGGGACTCCTCGGGCCGAACGGCGCCGGCAAGTCCACGCTGATCAGCCTGCTCTGCGGGCTGCGCCGTCCGGATGCCGGCTCCGTGGAACTGTTCAACCGGAACCCGCTGGACCCGGAGGCCCGGCTGCAGCTGGGCATCACCCCGCAGGCCACCTCCGTCCCGCAGACGCTCAAGCTGCGGGAGACGGTTGACTTCGTGGCCGCCCACTACGCGGACCCGATCCCGACCTCCGAACTGCTGGACCGTTTTGGCCTGTCGGACATGGCGGACCGGCAGTGCGGCGCTCTCTCCGGCGGGCAGCAGCGCCGGCTGCTCGTGGCGCTGGCCCTGGTCGGGCGTCCCCGGCTGGTCATCCTCGACGAGCCGACCACCGGCCTGGACGTGGACGCCCGCGAGACGCTGTGGCAGCAGCTTCGGGACTACCGCGCCGGGGGCGGCACGCTGCTGATCACCAGCCACTACCTCGAAGAGATCCAGGCGCTGGCCAGCCGGGTCGTGGTCGTCGACCACGGCACCATCGTCGCGGACGGCACCGTGGAGGAGGTCCGCAGCCACGTGGCAATTAGCCGGGTCACGTTCCACAGCCCGCTGCCGCCGTCGTACTTTGGCTCCTGGCCGCACACGGTCGGTTCCTCCCTGGCCGCTTCCGGGGTGACGACCATTGTCACGCAGGACGCCGACGCCACGGTCCGCCGCCTCGTGGAGGAGGGCATCGGCTTCAGCGGCCTCGAAGTCCACGCCGCCACGCTGGAGGAAGCCTTCGTGGCCCTCACCCGGCATTCCGGCACAGCCACCACCGAAGAGGAACCCGCATGAGCGCCCTGACCCAGCCCGTTCCCGTGTCGGACTCAACCGCCGTCCGGCCGGCGCCAAGCCACGCCGCGCTGGTCCTGGCGCACTCGAAGGCGCAGGTCCTCGAGCAGCTGCGGATTCCGGTGGCGGTCATCTCCTCCACCGTCTTCCCGGCGCTGGTGCTGCTGTTCTTCGTCGTCCCGCAGGAGCTGGTGACGTCGAACCCGATGGCGTCGCTGACCGCGGTGGCGCAACTGGCGGTCTTCGGCGTGATGAGCTCGTTCCTGTTCAACTACGGCATCGGCATCGCGGAGGAGCGGGCCAACCCGTGGAGCAGCTACCTGCGGACGCTGCCGGTAGGTCCTGTGCCGCCGACCATTGCCCGGGCGGTGCCGGCCATGCTGTTCGCGCTGTTTGCGCTGGTCCCGGTGCTGGCGATCGGGGCCCTGCTGACGTCGGCGCCGGAGGCCTTTGGCGACGGCGGCCTCTCCTGGTGGCGGGTGCCGCTGGCCGTCGCAGTCTGGCTGTCCTGCGGGCTGCCGTTCCTGGCGCTCGGGCTGTTCATCGGCTACCGGTGCACCTCCAAGGTGGCCGTGGCGGTGACGCAGGTGGTGTTCTTCCCGATGGCCTTCGCCGGCGGGATGATGATGCCGCCGGCGGCGTTCCCGGAGTGGCTCAATACCCTTTCGCTCTTCCTGCCGTCCCGCGCCGCCCGCGATGTGTCGGTCTTCGCCCTGACCGGAGAGGGCCTGGAGGCCGGCTCGGTCCTGTGCCTCGCGGTGTGGATGGTGCTGCTGGGTGGCCTGGCGCTGTGGGCAAACCGGCGGGACCAGGGGCGCCGCTTCCGCTAGCGCCGGGCCCTAAGCTGGGAAGCGTGACTTCACGACAAACCGCGGTCCGGCCCCAGCAGGGCCTCAACCGCACGATCCTCGCCCTGGCCCTCCCGGCCTTCGGGGCCCTGGTGGCCGAGCCGCTGTTCCTCCTGGCCGACTCCGCGATCGTGGGGCACCTGGGCGTGGCGCAGCTGGCTGGAGTGGGCCTGGCGGCCACCGTGGTGCAGACTGCCGTCGGCCTGATGGTGTTCCTGGCCTACTCCACGACCCCCGCGGTGGCGCGCATGCTCGGCGCGGGCCGGATCGCGGAGGCGCTGGCGATCGGGCGCGACGGCATCTGGCTGGCGGTGCTGCTGGGGCTGATTCTCTCGGTGGCGGGCTGGTTCAGCGCGCCTGCCCTCGCATCGGCCATGGGCGCCGCCGGCGAGGTCCACGAGTACGCCGTCGACTACCTGCGTTGGTCGATGCCCGGCCTGACCGCGATGCTGATCGTCCTCGCCGCCACCGGCGTGCTGCGCGGGCTGCAGGACACCAAGACGCCACTGCTCGTGGCGGGCATCGGGTTCATGGTCAATATCGGACTGAACTTCGCGCTGGTGTACGGGCTCGACCTCTCGGTGGCCGGCTCGGCGCTCGGCACCAGCCTGGCACAGTGGGGCATGGCCGCGGTCTACCTGGTCATCGTCTACCGGGCCGCCGTCAAGTACCGCATCCCGCTCGCGCCGACCTGGTCCGGCATCAAGTCCACTACGCACGTGGGCTCCTGGCTGATGCTGCGCACGCTGAGCCTGCGGATCGCCATCCTGGCCACCGTCTTCGTCGCCACCGCGCAGGGCCCGGTGAGCCTGGCGGGGCACCAGCTCGTGATGACGGTCTTCACCTTCCTGGCCTTCGCCCTGGACGCCATCGCCATCGCCGCGCAGGCCCTGATCGGCAAGGAGCTCGGCGCCGGCAACAAGCCGCTGGCCCACTCGCTGACCCGCCGGATGATCGTCTGGGGCGTGGGCTTCGGGGTGCTCACCGGAGCCGTCCTGGGGCTCGCCGGGCCGCACCTGGGCTGGATGTTCACGTCGGATCCGGCCGTGCAGGAGGCGTTCGCCGTCGGCGTGCTGCTGCTGGCCCTCAGCCAGCCGATCTGCGGCTTCGTCTTCGTGCTCGACGGCGTGCTGATCGGGGCGGGCGACGCGAAATACCTGGCGATTTCCGGCGTCGTAAATCTCCTGATGTACCTGCCGCTGCTGGCCCTGGTCGACGCCGGACGGCTGTCCGGCGCCGCGGGCCTGGTGTGGCTGTGGGCGGCCTTTGGGCTCGGCTACATGGCCGCCCGCGCGCTGACCCTCGGCTGGCGCGTGCGCAACGATGCGTGGATGGTCACCGGGGCGCACTAAACTCGAGGGGGTGAGCACCAACAGAGCAGACCAGGCCGCAGCCTACTGGCAACCCATCATGCTGAGGGCTCTCGTGGCCGCGGTCTTCGGGGCCCTGACCATCTTCTGGCAGGAGCCGGGCGAGGCCGTCATGGCTGTGGCCGGCGGGCTCTACCTGCTGCTCAGCGGCGCCGCCGTGTGGATGCTCTCGCGCAGGCCCGCGGCGGGGGACTACCGCACGCTGCTGACGCTCCAGGCCGGGGCCTTCGCCGTCGCCGGCCTGCTCGCCATGGCCCTGCAGGCCCCGGCGACGTTCACCATCCTCGCCACGGCAGCCCTGCTGATCGGCGGCGGCGCGGAACTGGTGCTCTGGTGGCAGAACCGCGGTGCGCGGGGCTCCGTGCTCGCCAAGGACTGGCTCATCACCGGCGCCGTGTCGGTCGGTTTCGGCGCCGCCATGCCCTTCTTCACGCACCTTGGCGCGCACGCGCTACTCGGCGTGCTCGGCGGGTCGGCCATCATCATCGCCGTCGTGCTGGGAATCGCGGCGCTCAGTTACCGGTTCGATGCTCGGAAGGCCGCGGCCGCCTAAGTCCGGCCCCCGCGCCCGCCCGGGTGCCGGCTTGCCGCCCGCGAAGCCCGGCTTCTTCTACAGCCGGTAGACTTGTGTGGAAAGCTTTGCAGTATTCAGGAGGATTCATCGTGGGGACCAAGCCGTCCGGAGCATCCAACGAGGCGCGGATGTCCGTCAAGGGGCCGCTGATCTTCTCGGCGGTGCTCGCGGTCATCGCCGGCTTCTTCACGATGATCTTCTCCACCGGGGGTGCCGGCAACGAGCTGCGCTGGGATCTGGGCATCACGGCCGCGGGCATCGCGTTCATCGCGTCGCTGCTGCTGGTCGCCGTGCTGACCATGGCCAGCAAGGAGAACCCCGGCCACCTGAGCGAGGGCTCGGGCGTCAACCGAGTCTCCTCCAAGATTCCCGGCGGGGCCGGCAGCGTGGGCAATCCGCGGAGCAATGCGGACGGCCGTCGGCCGGGGACACCGCCCCGCGAGGAGCCGGATCCGGACAATAACGACGACGGCGGGACGCCGCGAAGCGCCTGACCCGCGTACCGTGCGCTAGGGGCTGCGGTGCAGGAAATTAGCGGCGAGAACCAAGCCGATTCGCTGGCGGCGCGTACGGCTGACGCCGCCGAGGAACTCTCCAACACCAGGACGCTGGACGTGCTGGCGAGGTTTGGCTTCGCTGTGCTCGGCCTAGTGCACATCCTCATCGGCGCTATCGCCCTCCGGATCGCCTTCGGCGGCTACGGCGAGGCAGACCCTGCTGGTGCGGTGGATGTGCTGGCGGCCAGCGCCCCGTTCGGGCCGATCGTGATGTGGAGCTGCTTTCTGGGCTGCGCCGGCCTCGCCCTGTGGCAATTCAGCGAGGCGACCTTCCGGGCCCGGCACCTGCCGCGGAAGCGCGAGCGGGTATCCAAGGCCATCTCCTCGGGATCGCTCAGCATTGCCTACGGGCTGTTTTCGCTCACGTTTGCCCGCTACGCCCTCGGCGGCCGCTCGGACTCGGGCGAGTCCACCAAGGATTTGACCGCGGCGCTGCTGGCCACCGGACCGGGCATGGCCCTGCTGGTGGCGGCGGGCGGCACGGTCTTCGGCATCGGCGTCTACTTCGTGGTCAAGGCGCTGCGCCTCAAGTTCAAGGAAGAACTCAACCTCGGGGTGACCAAACGCGGCCGCACAGTGAACGGCCTCGGCGTCTTCGGGCACATCGCCAAGGGCGTGGCCCTAATGCTGATGGGGCTGTTGATCGTCATCGCCACGCTCAAGCACGACCCGGCGGAGTCGACCGGCCTGGACGGGAGCCTTAAAGCACTGCCGGAACACCCGTTCGGTGTTCCGGCACTGCTGGCGATCGCCCTGGGGCTGATCTGCTACGGCATATTCGCGATGATCAGGGCCCGGCACGGGCGGATGTAGCGGGGCTACGCGAGCGGATCCTGGTCCGGCCGGGACGGGTCACGCAGGAACTCGCCGGTTGCCGTGGGGCTGGTGGTTCCGGTGACGCCCGGGCTGGTGGTGCCGGCCGTGCCGGTGCCCGCGTGCCCGGCTCCGTGGCCGTCGTCGTTCTTGTGGAAGACTTCCTTGGCCTTCTCGCTGACCTTCTCCTGCACCTGCGGGGCCTTCTGCTTGGCCCACTCGGTACTCTCGGACACCTTGTGCTGGAGCTTCGGATCGTTCCAGAGCTTCTGGGCCTCCGTCTTGAGCTTTTCGTAGCTCTCCCGCCCGGAGCGCGAGCCGAGCAGGAATCCGACGCCGACGCCTGCCAGGAAAACTGCTTTCTTCATCATGGCTGTTCCTCCAGTTCGTAGGTGGGTATTACTACTCCATTCCTCAGCCTACTGATGATTTCCGGATTCGCAACGGGGCGGCGGCAGCTTTGCGGGCCCGGTAGGCGGCGACATGCGTGCGGTTGGCGCAGTTGCCGGTGTCGCAGAAGCGCTTCGAGCGGTTGCGCGACAGGTCGACCAGGACGGCGTTGCAGTCTTCGGCCTCGCACACCCGCAGGCGCTCGAGCTCCTGGTCGCGGATCACGTCGACGAAAGCCATCGCGGCCTCGACCGCCATCCGGACCTCCAGCGGCGCCTCGCGCGTGGTGGCGTGCAGGTGGTACTCCCAATGGTCATGCTTGACGAGCTGGGGGAGCGCCCGGCCGTTCCGCAGGATATTGTTGACCAGCCGTACGGCCTCATCTTCTTCCGCGGTCCAGATGGCGCGCAACTGCGGCCGCAGGTGGCGGACCGCGCGCAGCTCATGCATGGTGTGCGTGCGGGAACCCGTGTACCCGTTGACCTCCAGGAATTCGTCCAGGTCCGCCATGGTCTTGAGCCGGTCCACTTCGTTTTCGGCGGTATTGATGAGCTTTGCCGCGTCTAGCAGCGAGGCCTCGGTGTCATGGGCAAAAACCATCTTGACTCCTGAACGGGAACGAAAGTACTGTCACTACTATACCCGTTTTAGCCCCTGACATTCCGCTGCAATGAGGCAGCGAGGGCAGGGCTCCAGTCCGATAGTCGAGGTCCCCATGGCCGGCAAAACCGCCCACGTTCCGGCTGCCCGCGCGGTTCCGCCCGCGGCTGTCTCCGGTGTGGGTATCGCGCTGCTCTCGTCCGCCGTGTTCGGGCTGTCAGGCTCCTTCGCCAAGTCGCTGCTGGAGGCGGGCTGGACGCCGGGTGCCGCCGTCGCCCTCCGCATGATCGGAGCCGCACTGGTGCTTGCGGTCCCCGCCTCCCTGGCCCTGCGCGGACGCTGGCACCAGGTGCGGGGCAATTGGAGGACGATCGTGCTCTTCGGCCTGATCGGCGTGGCGGGCTGCCAGCTTTTCTACTTCAACGCGGTGAGGACCCTCTCGGTGGGCGTGGCGCTGCTGCTGGAGTTCCTCGCGCCGGTGCTGATCGTGCTGTGGCTGTGGCTGACCAGCCGGCGCATGCCCAGGCCGGCGACGCTGGCCGGGGCGGTGCTGTCCGTTGCCGGGCTGATGCTCGTGCTGGATGTGTTCGGTTCCGCCCGGCTGGATCCCGCCGGGGTGCTCTGGGGGCTGGGTGCGGCCGTCTGCCTGGTCATCTACTTCTTCATCACCGCCAAACAGAACGATTCGCTTCCGCCGCTGGTGCTCGCGGCCGGCGGGCTGCTGGTGGGCGGGGCGGTGATGCTGCTGCTCGGCGCCGTCGGTGCCGTGCCCATGGGGTTCAGCACCGACGACGTCACCCTGGGCGGCTGGAGCACCCCGTGGTGGGTCCCAATGCTCGGACTCGTGCTGTTCTCCACGGTCCTCTCCTACGTCACGGGCATCATGGCCGCGCGGATCCTGGGCTCCAAGGTGGCCTCCTTCGTATCGCTGACGGAGGTGCTCTTCGCGGTGCTCTGGGCCTGGCTGCTCCTGGGCGAATTGCCCGCGGCCGTCCAGTTGCTCGGCGGGGTGCTGATTGTCGCCGGCGTCGTGCTGGTCCGCCTGGGCGAACTGCGGTCGCAGCCGCTCAGGATGAGGCCCGCGGAGCCCGTCCCCGCCCGGAACCGGGGCGACGCCGGAGCCTAGGGGGCGCCGTCGTACTTTAGCGCCACCTGCTACGACTTGCTCGGCTGGGCGCCGCGGCCCGCCGCGAACCGCGCCGCGCCCGCAAACCCCGCCGCGCCGGCCGGAGCGGTGAGCTTACTCACAATGTGTGGCGGTCGACACGGCAGGGGGTGCCCGGGGCCATATACTTTCTCTCTGATACCGAACGTTCGTTCACCTGTCGAACCGATCTTTCTTCCCGAGTCGCACGGTCGGTCCAGGCATCAGCAAGAGTTAGGCCCCGAATGGATATCAAGTCGCGGATCGAAGCCGCCCCCATGAAGCGGACGCAGATCGGCATTATCGCCGTCTGCGCCGCCCTGTACATGATCGACGGCTTCGACGTTCTCGTCATGGCGTTCAGCGCCAACGCCGTCTCCGAGTACTGGGGCCTGAGCGCCGGACAGCTGGGCATGCTGCTCAGCTCCGCCCTGGTCGGCATGGCCCTCGGTTCGATCTTCGTTTCCACGATTGCGGACATCATCGGCCGCCGGAAGACCCTCCTGCTGGGCGCCACCGTCGTCGCGCTCGGCATGCTGGCCTCAGCCTTCGTGCCCAGTTACGGACTGCTGGTCGTGCTGCGCTTCATCACCGGCCTGGCGGTAGGAACCCTGCAGGCCACCGCCAACGTGCTGGCCTCCGAGTTCGCCAACGCCAAGCGCCGCTCCACCTCGCTGGCCCTGGTCAGCATCGGCCAGCCCATCGGCGGCGTGGTCGGCGGCCTGATTACCGGTGTCCTGATCCAGGCCTACGGGTGGCGCGCGGCCTTCATGTTCGGCGCCGTCATCACGCTGGTCATGATCCCGATCATCTGGCGCGCCGTGCCGGAATCGATCGACTACCTGCTGGTCCGCCGCCCGGCCAACGCCCTGGAGCGCGTCAACAAGGTACTGGCCCGCATCGAGCAGCCGGCCGTCTCCCTGCTGCCCGATGCCGCCCCGGCCCCCGCGAAGAAGAAGTCCCGCTTCGCCGACGTGCTCACCGGCACCAACGCCCGCCGCACCATCCTGATTTCGCTGAGCTACTTCGTCCTGATGGCCAGCTTCTACTTCGCCAACTCCTGGACCCCGAAGCTGGTCACCGCCAGCGGCTTCAGCCAGCAGGACGGCATCAACGCGGGCGTGCTCTTCAGCGTCGGCGCGATCGTCGGGGCCGTGACCCTCGGCTTCTTCGGCGCGCGCTTCCCGATGCGCAAGGTCCTCGCCGTCTTCTTCATCCTCGGCGGCCTGACCTTCGGCGCGTTCTCGCTCTCCACCGGGTCCCTGGCCGGCGCCCTGCTGGCGGCGTTCCTGGTGGGCTTCGGCTCCAACGCCCCGATCGCCGGCATGCTGGCCATCAGCCCGACCTACTACTCCTCCGAGGTCCGCGGCACCGCGCTGGGCCTGGTCATCGGCATGGGCCGGGTCGGGTCCATCGCCTCGCCGATTATCGCCGGCGCGCTGATGGACGGCGGCTGGCAGCCGACGGATCTGTACTTCCTGTTCATCGTCCCGATGCTGCTCGGCGCGGCGTTCATCTCGATGCTGGGCAAGCCGGTGCTGGCTGTCGCGGCCCCGGCTGGTGAGTCCGAGCGCGATGACCACGAACTCAGCGCAAGCCGCTGATCCTGCCCGTGCGGGGTGTGACACAAGCGCTGCCCGCGCGGCTTTCCCCTAACGACGGCGGGGCCCAGCTTAAGCGGCTGGGCCCCGCCTTCGTGTGAGCGGCCGGTCTCTTCTGCGAACGGGCGTCAGATTTGCTCCGACGGCTCGGTAGCGTGCGGCGACCGGGCGGGGCAGACTGGAAGGAGCCAGCCTGAGCCCGTTCCCGTCGAGGAGGCATCATGTGCCGCAACATCCGCCAGCTCCACAACTTCGAGCCGTCCGCCACGAACGCCGAGATTGAAGCCGCCGCCCTGCAGTTTGTGCGCAAGGTCAGCGGCAGCAACAAGCCCTCCAAGGCGAACGAGCAGGCCTTCAACGAGGCCGTCCACGAGATCGCGCACATCACGCAGCACCTGCTCGACTCGCTCGTCACGACGGCGCCGCCGAAGAACCGGGATGACGAGGCGGCGAAGGCCAAGGCCCGCGCCGCCGTCCGCTACGGCACCTAGGCGGACTGCCGCCGCCTGCCGATTCTGCTGCGTTCTGGAATTCTGCCGCCGTTTTAGACCGTAGGAGAAACTCCAAAACGCAGCGGAATGAGTCGTTTGCGCGAAGCGGCGGCTGCCGAGCGGCGCTTGGGGGAGCGCCGGCTACCGGGCGAACCTGCGCAGCCGCAGCGAGTTGGCCACCACCAGCACCGAGCTGGCGGCCATTGCGGCCCCGGCGACCATCGGGTTCAGCAGGCCCAGTGCCGCGATGGGGATGCCGAGCGTGTTGTAGGCGAACGCCCAGAACAGGTTGCCCTTGATCGTGGACAGCGTCCTGCGGCTGAGCTCGATGGACTGCACCACCTGGCCGAGCTCGCTGCCCATCACGGTGATGTCGGCGGCCTCGATCGCCACGTCCGTGCCCGCGCCCATGGCGATCCCGAGGTCCGCCTGTGCCAGCGCCGCCGCGTCGTTCACGCCGTCGCCCACCATCGCCACGGTCCGGCCCTCGGCCTGCAGCTGCTTCACCGCCGCGACCTTGCCTTCCGGCAGGACGTCGGCCTGCACGTCCTCGGGGGCAATACCGACGGCGGCGGCCACCTGGGCGGCCACTGCGGCGTTGTCACCGGTCAGCAGGGCCGGCCGCAGGCCGAGCTCCTTCAGCCGCGCGACGGCGGCGGCCGAGCCCGGCTTGACGGTGTCCTTCAGGCTGACGATGCCGGCCACGGCGCCGTCCACGGCAACCCAGACGGCCGTCGCGCCCGCCTCCTGCTGCGCCCGGAAGGCCGCCAGCTGTTCCTCGTCCGGGGCGATGCCGTTCTCCTCCAGCCACTTGCTCCGCCCCGCCACCACGGTGACGTTCCCGCCGTCGTTCGCGGAAACGGTGCCGCGCACGCCGCCCCCGGCCGCGCTGTGGAAATCGGAGAGCGCCGGCAGCACCGCCCCGCGCTCCTGTGCCGCGGCGACCACCGCGCGGGCGATCGGGTGCTCCGACCCGGCCTCTACCGCGGCCCCGAGCCATAGCACGTCCGCCTCGGCATGCCCGTTCAGCGCCGCCACGGAACTGACCGACTGCTTGCCGGTGGTGACCGTGCCGGTCTTGTCCAGCAGGATCGTGTCCACATGCCGGGTGTCCTCGAGGATCTGCGGGCCCTTGATCAGGATGCCCAGCTGCGACGCCCGGCCCGTGCCGGTCAGCAGTGCGGTCGGCGTGGCCAGCCCCAGCGCACAGGGGCACGCGATCACCAGCACGGTGACGGCGGCCGTAAAAGCGGACTGCAGGTCGCCCGCGAAGACCAGCCACAGGACGAACGTGAGCGCGGCGATGGCCAGCACGATCGGCACGAATACCGAGCTGATTCGGTCCGCCAGCCGTGCGATTGGCGCCTTGCCGGCCTGCGCCTGGCTCACCAGCCGCCCCATCTGCGCCAGCGTGGTATCCGAGCCGACGCGGGTGGCCCGCACCAGCAGCCGGCCGGAGGTGTTGATGGTCGCGCCCGTGACGGCGTCGTCCGCCTCCACATCCACCGGAACGGACTCGCCGGTGATGAGGGAGGTGTCGACGGCGGAGCGGCCCTCCACGACGTAGCCGTCCGTCGCGATCTTCTCGCCCGGCCGGACCACGATCAGGTCGCCCGGCACCAGTTGCTCCGCGGCGACCTGGACCTCCGCGCCGTCGCGCAGCACGGTGGCCTCCTTGGCGCCCAGGCTGAGCAGCGCCTTCAGCGCGTCGCCGGCCTTCTGCTTGGCGTTCGCCTCCAGGTAGCGGCCCAGCAGGAGGAAGGTAACGATGACGGCGGCCGTCTCGAAATACAAGGCTCCCTCCGCCATGCCGGAATGCTGCTGCGCGGTCATCATCGGATCCATGGCCAGTTGCCACGCCGAGAAGAGGAACGCCGCGAGCACGCCGATGGAAACCAGGGTGTCCATGGTGGAGGCCAGATGGCGGGCGTTGACGGCGGCGGCGCGGTGGAACGGCCAGGCGGCCCAGAACACCACGGGGGCCGAGAGCGCCAAGGCCGCCCAGCCCCAGTGCGGGAACTGCGCGCCGGGCACCATGGAGATCACGACGACGGGCACGGTCAGCAGCGCCGCGACCCAGAGCCGCGGGCGGAGCTGCCGGGCGGTGCCGCCGTGGGCCATGTGGTCTTCGGTTCCGGCATCGTCCAGGTGGTCCATTGGCCCGGCGTGCTCGGCGTGCTCGGCGGACTCGGCGCGGTCCGCGTGCCCTGCCGCCTTGACCCGCGCCCGGTAGCCCGTGGCGTTCACGGTCTCGACCAGCTGCTGGTCCGTGATGCCCGCGGGCACCGTCACCTGCGCCGATTCAAGCGGCAGGTTCACGCTCGCGTGCACGCCCTCGATCTTGCCGAGCTTGCGTTCCACGCGGTTCACGCAGGAGGCGCAGGTCATGCCCTCGATCTCGAGTTCGACCAGGCGCGACGGCCCCGCCTCGCCTGCCACCCATGTGTCCGTTTCGTGGGTCATCGCTGCCCCGTTCCCTCCTGCCAAGTCTGATGGCGGCGCGGTAGGGCACCGCTCGCGACGTGCCCTACCTAAAGTGCCCTGCTTCGCTACGCCTCGTCCGCAACCACGAGGTAGCCGGCTTCTGCCACGGCCTCGCCGACCTGTTCCGGATCCAGTTGGCCCGCGGACTGGACGGTGGCGGTGGAAATCCCGCCCTTGTTCAGCTCGATCGCAACCTCTTGGACGCCCTCGATCGCGGTGAGTTCCTCGGTGACGGCCGCAATGCAGTGGCCACAGGTCATGCCGTCGATGCTGACTTTGGTAATGGTGCTCATGGTGCTCTCCTTGGGGAATGGGCGGTTCAGCGGAGCAGACGGCCGATGGCGTCCGTGGCTTCCTTGACCTTCTCCTGCACGATTGCGGGGTCCGCGGAGGCCTCGGATTCCTTGGCCGCTCCGACGACGCAGTGCGAGATGTGGTCCTCGAGCAGCCCGATGCTCACGGCGTGCAGCGCCTTGTTGACGGCGGCCACCTGCGTCAGGATGTCGATGCAGTACTTGTCCTCATCGACCATCCGCGCAATGCCGCGCACCTGGCCTTCGATCCGCTTCAGCCGGCGCTGGTACGCCGCCTTGTCCGTCGTGTAGGCATGGCCGACGTGGGGGTCGACGGCGGACGCCTCCGCGTGTGCGAGGGCTTCCGCTTCGGTGTCGACGGCGGCCGGTTCCGGGTTCATGGCTGCTCCTTCCGTGTCCTGCCCACACAGTCTATACCCCCTTGGGGTATAGAGCAATGAATCGGCCGGGTTCGCTCGACGGCGATCCGGCTCAGGCCTGGACGCCCCGCAGGGTCCGGAAGGCCAGCCAGGCCGCGGCCAGCATCAGCACGGCGGCGATGCCCGCGGTGATCGACACACCGCTGTCGAAGGCCCGGAAGGCCGAGTCCAGCAGGGCGTCTGCGCTCCGCGCCGGGAGGTCGGCCGCGGTATTGATCGCGCCGCCCAATGTTTCGCCGGCAGCCGCCGCCTGTTCCGGGTCCAGGCCGGCCGGCAGTTCGACGTTGTCGCGGTACGAGGACACCAGGATGCTGCCCAGCAGTGCCGTTCCGAACACGGAGCCGACCTCGTAGGCCGTCTCCGAGACCGCGGAGGCGGCACCGGACTTGGCTGCGGGCACGCTGGAGAGGATTAAATCGTTGGACAGGGTCTCGGAGGCGCCGACGCCCGCTCCCAGCACGACGAAGGCCAGCATTAGCCACCCGGCCGAGCCGTCCTCGGAGGAAGCCACCATCCAGTAGGCCGCGGCCGAAAGCAGCAGGGCGCCGGAGACCACCAGATGCGGCTGGATCCGCCGGACCAGCGGCACGGCGAGCAGGCCGGCCGCAATCGTCACCGCGAGGCCGGGCAGCAGCACCAGCCCCGCCTCCAGCGGGCCGAGCCCGAGCACCAGCTGCAGGTGCTGCGAGACGAAGTAGAGGAAGCCCACCAGCGAGAAGATGGCCAGCAGGTTGACCAGCACCGCGCCGGTGAACGGCCGCACCGCAAAGAGGCGCACGTCCAGCATCGGACTCGTGCGGGAGAGCTGGCGCCGCGTGAACAGCCAGCCGGAGGCCAGCCCGACGGCGGCGCTCGCCAGGGTTGCGGGCAAGCCACCGTCGTTGGCCAGGTTTTTGATGGCGTAGACGACGGGCAGCATGGTAGCGATCGAGAGCGCGATGCTGACCACGTCCACGCCGCCCGGCGATGGATCGCGGGACTCGGGCACGAACGCCGGGGTCAGCGCGAGCATGAGCACCAGTACGGGCACGGCGAGCAGGAAGACCGCGCCCCAGTGGAAGTGCTCCAGCAGGAAGCCTCCGAGCAGCGGGCCCAGGGCGGCACCGGCGGAGAAGCCGGCCGCCCAGATCGCGATGGCCAGCCGGCGCTGGCCGCGGTCACCGAAGATGTTGCGGATCAGCGACAGCGTGGCCGGCATCAGCATGGAGCCGAAGATGCCCAGTCCGGCCCGCGCCGCGACGAGCAGCTCGGCGCTGGGGGAGAACGCGGCGACCGCCGACAGGGCTGCGAACCCGGCCGCGCCGATCATCAGCATCCGCCGGCGGCCGAAGCGGTCGCCCAGGCTGCCCATCGCGACCAGCAGTCCGGCCAGCACCAGCGGGTAGATGTCGATGATCCACAGCAGCGTGGTGCCGCTGGTGTTGAAGTCCAGCGAAATGGCCGGCAGGGCGAAGCTGAGGACCGTGTTGTCGACGGCGACCAGTAGGACGGGCAGCATGAGCACCGCCAGGGCGGTCCACTCCTTGCGGCCGGCGCGTTGGGTGATCGTGAGCATACTGCACCTCCTGGAGGAACGAACGGGAACGGCATAACTGTACCGTCTGGACGGTTTATAAACAATTCGCCGACCCGTAGGATGGAGCCATGGCCAGCGCGAAAGACCGGATCCTCGACAGCTTTGAAGACATCCTCATCAAAGAGGGTGAACGGGCCGCCACCATGGACGCGGTAGCCGCCGCGGCCGGAGTCTCCAAGGGCGGGCTGCTCTACCACTTCCCGTCCAAGGAAGCGATGGTGGAAGGACTGTGCCAGCGGCTCGAGGCGCTGACCGAAGACGACGCCGTGAAGATCGGCGCCGCGCCCGAAGGCGCCGCGCGCTACTACGTGCGGACCTCGCACTACGTGGATTCACCCCTGGACCGGGCGATCGTCGCGGTGGCCCGGCTGGTGCAGCAGGGCCACCCGGCGGCCGCGCATGCCTTCTCGCGGATCCAGGACCTGTGGCTGAAGGCGCTCGAGGAAGCCCTGGGCAGCCGGCCGCTGGCCCAGGCGGTCAAGCTGATGGGGGACGGGCTGTACTACAGCGCGACGTTCTTCTCCGGTAACGCCCAGCCTGCCGACGTCACCGAGGTGGAAATGGAAGCGCTGCTCGAGCAGGTCGACGCGCTCGTGGCGCGCAATTAATCCGGGCCGGTTCGTCCGGGAGGCCCCGGGGCGGGGGAGCAAGGGCCAGGCGGGCCGGCCGGGAGGGGCCGGTCAGGCGTGCGTCTCCGCTTCGACGAGCGCGGTGGCGATGCTGTCGGCGTCGTCCAGGGCCGCCAGATAACGTTCGGCGTCCAAGGCGGCGGAGCACCCGGTGCCGGCGGCGGTGATGGCCTGGCGGTAGCGGTGGTCCACGGCGTCGCCGCAGGCGAAGACGCCGTCCAGGTTGGTGCAGGTGGTGGGGGAGTCCACCTTGATGTAGCCCTCGTCGTCGAGCTCGACCTGGCCCTTGACCAGGTCGGTGCGCGGCAGGTGGCCGATCGCGACGAACAGGCCCGAGGCGGGCAGGTCCCGGGTGGCGCCGCTGACGGTGTCCGTCAGGGTCACGCCGGTGACCTTGGTGTCCCCGTGGATGGCGGTGACGGCGCTGTTGTAGGCGAAGCGGATCTTCTCGTTGTCGCGGGCCCGCATGGCCATGATCTTCGACGCCCGGAGGGTGTCGCGGCGGACCACGACCGTGACGCTCTTTCCGAAGCGGGTCAGGAAGAGAGCCTCTTCCATCGCGGAGTCGCCGCCGCCGACCACGATGATGTCCTGGTCGCGGAAGAAGAACCCGTCGCAGGTGGCGCACCAGGACACCCCGTGGCCGGAGAGCATCTTCTCCTCCGGCAGCCCCAGCTCCTTGTACGCCGAACCGGTGGCAAGGATGACGGCCGGCGCG
The DNA here is from genome assembly GCF_946892675.1 of Arthrobacter sp. Marseille-P9274. NCBI lineage: Bacteria > Bacillati > Actinomycetota > Actinomycetes > Micrococcales > Micrococcaceae > Arthrobacter > Arthrobacter sp. Marseille-P9274. The sequence goes on along the minus strand of NZ_CAMPOV010000002.1, from coordinate 526,684 downwards.
GTGTAGGTGTTCCCGCCCATGGTGGCCACCTCCTTGACGTGCCCCTTGAGCGAGACGGTGGAAACGTCGTCGTACTCAATCACGGCACCGAATCTCTCTGCCTGGGAGCGCATCTGCTCCATCAGCTCCGGACCTTGGATGCCGTCCGGGAAGCCGGGGAAATTCTCCACCTCGGTGGTGTTCATCAGCGCGCCGCCGGCCGTGACCGCGCCGGCGATCACCCGCGGCGCCAGCCCGGCCCGCGCGGCGTAGACGGCGGCGGTGTAGCCCGCCGGTCCGGATCCTATGATGATCAGCTTGTCAGTGTCCATGGCGGGTTCCTCGCAGGTATTAGTTGGCGTCGGGGTGGACGGCCGGAAGCAGTTCGGAGAGCAGCTCCTGGATGCGGGCCTTGATGTCGTCGCGCAGCGGCCTGACGTGCGACAGCGAATCGTTGTCAGGATGCCGGAGCTGCCAGTCCTCGTACTTGCGTCCCGGGATCACGCGCACGGCCTCGCTGCCGGCCAGTGTGATGACCATGTTGGCGTCCTGGAGCGCCTCGTCGGTGAGCTCCTTGGGTGTCTCCGCGGAAATGTCGAGTCCGTCCTCCGCCATCGCCTCCACGACGGCGGGATGAACCTCGGCGGAGGGCCGCGACCCGGCCGACTTGGCCACGAGGGCGCCGCGGCCGAGGTGGTTTAGGTAGGCCGCGGCGATCTGCGAGCGGCCGGCGTTGTGGTCGCAGACAAAGAGGACGACGGGCGTGTGGCTGCTGGGCTCGGTCATGGCGGTTCCCTCTTTCTGCGGCGTCGCAGGTGCAGCCGCGTGCGCTCTAGAACAGTCCAGCAAGAACGGCGGCTACTATCAAGGGGTCGGCGGCAACCGGCCGCCTGGCCGCGGACAGCCGCACCGACACCGACTTCACGGCCCGCGAGAGGATTTTGCAGCATGGCTACGCCCACCGACAGACCCAGCGTCCTTTTCGTCTGCTCGTCCAACAGCGGCAAGTCCCCGATGGCCGCGGGCCTGATGGAGAAGCTGGCCGGTGGAACGGTCGAGGTGCACTCCTGCGGCACCAAGCCGGGGACGGCCGTCAACCCGGAATCGGCCGCGGCGCTGCTCGAGAAGGGCGTCGACATCAGCGCGAACACCCCCACCGCGGTGACGGAGGAAGCGCAGCGCTCCGCCGACGTCGTCGTCATCCTCGGCACGAACGCCCGGTTGGATGAGGTGCCCGGGACCCGCTACGAGCGGTGGGAGATCGACGAGCCGAGCCTCCGCGACATCCACGGCATGGAACGGATGCGCCTGGTCCGCGACGAGATCGATGCCCGGGTCCACCGCCTCTACGAGGAGCTCACCGCGGAGTAGGAGCTGCCGGAGTAGGAGCTGCCGTATAGGCAGTGTCGGGTACGCGCTGCGTCGGGTCAGCCTTCTTGTCCGGCCATGGCCTCGGGGGACATGTAGAGCAGCTCCCAGATGTGGCCGTCCGGATCGGCCACCGAGGCGGCGTACATGCCGGGGGTGCCCTCCTCGGCCGGGTGGTACACCGTCCCGCCGCTGTCCCGGGCCTTCTGCACCAGGCTGTCCACCTCCTCGCGGGAGTCGCAGCTGAGGCAGTTGAGCACCTCCTTGGCGTCCGACGTCAGGTGCGGAGTGTCGCCGTCGGCCAGGAAACCCTTGAAGAACTCCTGCTGCAGCAGCATCACCACGATGCTGTCCGAGACGACGATGGCGGAGCAGACGTCATTGCTGTACTGCGGGTTTTTCTCGAAGCCCAGGCCGGTGTAGAAGTCCGTGGCCTTGGCCAGGTCGGTCACGGGGAGGTTCGGGAAGATCATGCGTGCCATGGCTGGTCCTCACGGAATCGATAGCGTGGATGACTGCGGACAGTGTTCACCTTGGCACTGCTCCGCGGTCCTGCCAAGGGGCCCAAGCCAGGGGCCCGGAGAGGATGTGCTCATCTGAGCAACGGCGGAGACTCATATGCTAGATTGTGCGAAAGTAACCCGGCTCACAAGGTGGTAGCATGTCCGCGCTCAACGCCGTAACCCTGCCGCAGCTAGCCTCTCAGCTGGCCATCCCTTCCTATGACCGGAGCAAGCTGAGAGCCGGAATCGTGCATTTCGGTGTCGGCGGGTTCCACCGGGCGCACCAGGCGATGTACCTGGACCGCCTGATGAACGCCGGCAAGGCCCTCGACTGGGCCATCTGCGGGGTGGGCGTGATGCCCTCGGACGCGGCGATGAAGAAGGCCATGGCGGACCAGGACTGCCTCTACACCCTGGTGGTCAAGAACCCGGACGGCACCCGCGAGGCCCGCGTGATCGGCTCGATCATCGAATACCTGCTGGCGCCGGAGGACCCGGAGGCGGTGATCGAGAAGATGGCCTCGGAGCAGACCCGGATCGTCTCGCTGACCATCACCGAGGGCGGCTACAACTTCCACCACGTCACCGGAGAGTTCGACGCGGCCAACCCCGCCGTGGCCGCGGACCTGGCGCCGGGGGCCACGCCGTCGACCACCTTCGGACTGGTCACCGAGGCCGTAGCTAGGCGGCGGCAGCGCGGCCTGCCGCCGCTGACCATCATGTCCTGCGACAACATCCAGGGCAATGGGGACATGGCCCGCAGGATGTTCACCGCCTTCGCCCGCCTGAAGGACCCGGAGCTGGGGGAATGGATGGACGCCAACATCTCCTTCCCCAACTCCATGGTGGACCGGATCACCCCGGTGACCACGGACGAGGACCGGGCCTCCATCGCCCAGGAGTTCGGCGTTGAGGACGCCTGGCCGGTGGTCTGCGAGGACTTCGAGCAGTGGGCGCTGGAGGACCACTTCACCCAGGGCCGGCCGCCCTTCGACGAGGCCGGCGTCCAGCTGGTGGAGGACGTGGAGCCCTACGAGCTGATGAAGCTGCGGCTGCTCAACGCCAGCCACCAGGGCCAGTGCTACTTCGGCTACCTGGCCGGCTACCGCTACGCCCACGAGGTCTGCCAGGACCGGACGTTCGCCCGGTTCCTGCTCGATTACATGGACCGGGAGGCCACGCCCACCCTGCAGCCCGTGCCCGGAATCGACCTGGACGCCTACAAGCACAAGCTGATCGCGCGTTTCTCCAACGAGTACGTCCGGGACACCCTAACCCGGCTCTGCGCGGAGAGCTCGGACCGCATCCCCAAGTGGCTGGTGCCGGTGATCCGGGAGAACCTCAAGAACGACGGCGAGATCCACCGTTCCGCGGCGATCGTCGCCTCGTGGGCGCGCTACGCGGAAGGAACCGACGAGCAAGGCGAGCCGATCGCCGTCGTCGACCGGTTGAAGGACTCGCTGATGGCCGCGGCGGCCCGGAACCGCGAGGACAAGCTGGCCTTCATCGCCCAGCGGGAGGTGTTCGGCGACCTCGTGGACAACGAGAGCTTCGTCGAGGCCTATACCGCGGCCCTGGATTCCCTGCACGAGCGCGGCGCCCGCGCGACCGTCGAGGAACTGGTGGCCGGAAGCTAGACGCCGTAGAGCGACATGCGGCCCGCGGTGAATCGCCGGCGGACCTCGGCGCCCCAGTCGGCGCCCGGGTCCGGTTCGTAGGCGGCGTCCAGCGCCGGCTTCCACTGGGGCAGCGAGCCGGTGGCGGCCCACGCCGCCTGGCGGGCCGCGCCCAGGGCGACGTATTCCGCCGCCGCGGGAACCTCGACCGGCACGCCGAAGACGTCCGCGGCGGCCTGGCGCAGCGCCCGCGACTTGGACCCGCCGCCGATCAGCAGCACCTTTTCCACCGGAATGCCCCGGACCCGCAGCAGTTCCTGGGCGTCCGCCAGCGAGTTGAGCACGGCCAGCACCGCCGCCCGGGCTAGGTTCTCCGGGGTCATATTGCTGCGCGTCAGGCCGACCAGGCCGCCAGTGGCGTAGGGCAGATTGGGCGTGCGCTCGCCGTCAAGGTAGGGCAGCAGCGTCAGGCCGGCGGCGTCCGGAGCGGCGGAAAGCGCGAGCCGGTCCAGCTCCGGCAGGTCCACGCCGAGCATCGCACCCGTGGCCGCCATGACCCGCGCCGAGTTGATCATCGCCAGCAGCGGCAGGTAGGCGCCGGTGGCGTCCGCGAAGCCGGCGACCGCGCCACTGGGATCGTTCACCGGTTCGCGGGCGGAGGTGAATACGGTGCCCGACGTGCCGACGGAGACCACCACGTCTCCGGGGCTGATGCCCAGGCCCAGCGCCGCCCCCGCGTTGTCGCCCGCGCCGGCGCCGACCGGCACGCCGCCGGCGTCCCAGTCCGGCAGGAGCGTGCCGCCGGACTCCTGCGGCGCGAGCACCGGCGGCAGTTCGGGCAGCCTGCCGAAGTACTTCCGGAGCAGGTCGGCCCGGTAGGTGTCCGCGGCGGCGGAGTAGTAGGCGGTGCCCGAGGCGTCGCTGCGGTCGGTGAAGAAGCGGCCGGTCAGGCGGTAGTTGAGGTAGTCGTGCGGCAGGACCACGCGCTCCACTTTGGCCGCGAGTTCGGGCCGGTTCCGGGCCAGCCAGGCCAGCTTGGTGAGGGTGAACGAGGCCACCGGCACCACGTTGACGGCCTCGGCCCACGCCGCGGCGCCCAGCTCGGCGACCATGTCTTCGGCCGCTCCCGCGCTGCGGGTGTCGTTCCACAGCAGGGCGTCATGGACCGGCCGGTTTTCGGCGTCGAGCGCCACCATCCCGTGCTGCTGGGCGGCCACGCTCACCCCCGCGACATCCGCGGAACCGCGGATGCCGGCGTCGTTCCATGCTTTGGCCAGGGCCCGCTCCCAGTGGACTGGGTCCACCGACGTCCCGTCCGGGTGCGGCGCGGACCCCGAGGAGCGGATGGCGCCCGTCTCCAGGTCGACGGCGAGTACCTTGCAGGATTGGGTGGAGGAGTCGATGCCGATTGCGATGCTCATGTAGCCGGTGCCTGCCTACGCTCGTGGGATTCCTGCTCTTCCAAAACCTCGGCCAGTTCCTCGTCGACGATCAGCGTCCCGATGATGCCGGCCCGTGCCGCGGCCAGGACCGCGTCCGTCCGCTCCGCGCCTTGGGCCACGACGACGACGTGCGGGGTGTGCCTCAGCTGCTCGATCGTCACGGCGATGACCCTGTCGTCCAGGTCCGTCAGGACGGGGTCGCCGTCTGCGTCGAGCAGGCGGCCGGAGCACTCGGCCACCGCGCCCGCCTTTGTGCAGGCCAGCCGCGTGGCGTTGTCCACCCGGTCCCAGACGGTCGAGGTTCCGGGCTTCCAGCTGCCCAGCGCGACGACGGCGAGGTCCAGGGTGTCCGCCTTGGTCAGCGCCTGCGAGATCTCGGGCTGCCGCTTCAGGCTTTCGGCGGTCGCGGTATTTTCGACGACGAGCGGGGCCCAAATGGGCCAGATGCGGCCGGTGGTGGCGTGGCCGAGCACGCGGAGGAGCTCCACGGAGTTGCCGCTGCCGGGAACGGGGAGCGCGCCGGCGAGCTGGACCAGGTCGCACGGCGGCAGCGTGTCGATGTGCCGGGCCGCCAGGTCGAGGGTGCGCGACCAGGAGATGCCGACGGTGAAGCCGGGGCGGGTCCGCTTCACGAGCTCCTTCGCGGCTGCCTGCGCCATGAGGTCCCGCGTCCGGGCGTCGTCGGCGCCGGTCGGGGTCACGATGACAGCTTCGACCCCCAGCGCGTCCCTGAGGCGGCGCGGGTCCGCGGCCGTATGGCTGTTGGGGAAGACGACCTCGATCCGGACGATGCCTTTGGAGCGGGCCTCTTCGAGCATGCGGGCCACTTGGAACCGCGAGATCCCGTAGCTCGTGGCAATTTCCACCTTGGACATATTCCCGAGGTAATAGTCCCGGCCGATCAGGGCCAGCGTTTCATCATCGGTTGGCTTGGCCACCGGGCTAGGACCTCCAGTCTCACGCCTGAGCAACCCCTCTTGCTCAAATGAGTATATATGACTAGAGTCACATACCAAATGAGCGCGGACTGGTTCTCAGATGAGCAAAGGTGGCCTCGTGAAATTCCCATTCAAGCCGGCTCGCCGGGCCAGCCGCCGGCCGCGCCGCAGGCTCGGAATCCTTTCGGCCCTCAGCGTCCCCCTCCTCGTCCTGACGGGCTGCGGAGGGGGATCCTCGGAAGCCGGCAAGGAAGAAATTGTCGTCGCGATCGTGTCGAATCCGCAGATGCAGGACGCGATTTCCCTGCAGGACGAGTTCAGCGCCAAGTTCCCGGACGTGGATGTCAACTTCGTTTCGCTTCCGGAAAACGAGGCCAGGGCCAAGATCACGGCCTCGGTCGCCACCGGCGGCGGAGAGTTCGACGTCGTGATGATCTCCAACTACGAGACACCGATGTGGGCCGCCAACGGGTGGATCACCAACCTGCAGGACTATGCGGAGAAGACCCAGGGCTATAACCCCGATGACTTCGTCCCCACCATCCAGGAGGCGCTCAGCTACGAGGGCGACCTGTACTCAGTCCCGTTCTACGGGGAGTCTTCCTTCCTGGCCTACCGGTCCGACCTCTTCGAACAGGCCGGGCTGACCATGCCGGAGAAGCCGACCTGGGACGACATCCGCACGTTCGCAAAGGAGCTGAACGACCCGGCCAAGGGACTTTCCGGGGTCTGCCTGCGCGGCCTGGCCGGCTGGGGCGAGGTCATGGCGCCGCTCGACACGATGATCAACACCTACGGCGGCCGGTGGTTCGACGAGGACTGGAACGCCACCCTCGATACTCCCGAGGTGAAGGCCGCGGTCACGGACTACGTCGATTTGGTCCGCAGCTACGGCCAGCCCGGCGCGGCCACCAGCGGTTACGGCGATTGCCTCACCCGCTACGCGCAGGGCAACGCGGCGATGTGGTATGACGCCACCGCCATGGTTTCGAGCGTCGAGGATCCGAACTCCTCGCTGGTGGTCGGCAAGACCAAGTACGCGCCGGCTCCGGTCAAGGACACCGAGGCCGCGGGCTGGCTGTACAGCTGGTCGCTGGCGATCCCCGAAACGAGCCAGCACAAGGACGCCGCCTGGGACTTCATCTCCTGGATGACCAGTCCCGATTACATGAAGCTGGTCGGCGAAAAGGTGGGCTGGGAACGGGTTCCCCCGGGCAGCCGGCTCTCCACTTACGAGCTCCCCGGGTACGCCGAGGTTTCCGAGGCCTACGCCGAACCCACCCTGAATGCCATGGCCGGCGCATCCCAGAAGACCTCCATGGTCCATCCGGTTCCCTACACCGGACTGCAGTTCGTCGGCATTCCCGAGTTCCAGGATCTGGGTACGCGGGTCGCCCAGCAGATCTCCGCGGCCATCGCCGGACAGAAGTCCGTGGACGAGGCCCTCGAGCAGGCACAACGGTACGCCCGCACCGTGGCGGACAGCTACCAGGCAGGAGGAAGCTGATGGCAACCCTGGTTGATTCGCACAACCGCCGGCAGCGGGCTCGGCGGGCCGACCGCGGACGCGACCGCGCCGAGGGCTGGCGCAGGCGGGCACCGCTGCTGCCCGCCCTGATCTTCACGATCATCGTGACGCAGCTGCCGTTCGTGTTCACGCTCTGGTACTCGCTGCTGAACTGGAACCTGCTCCGTCCGGGCGCCACCGAGTTTATCGGCCTGCAGAACTACGCGGACATCTTCGCGGATTCCACCTTCCGCCAGGCGGCGCTGAACAGCGTCATCTACACGGTGGGCTGCGTCTTCGCCGCGATGGTCCTCGGCATCATCTTCGCGCTTCTGCTGGACCGCGAATTCCGCGGACGCGGCATCGTCCGGACGCTGCTGATCACGCCCTTCCTCATCATGCCCGTGGCAAGCGCCGTCCTCTGGTCGGTTTCCATGCTCAATCCGAGCTACGGCCTGGTGAACTGGATCCTCAGCCTGTTCGGCATCCCCGCCGTCGACTGGACCTCGTCCTACCCGGTGCTATCCATCCTGATGGCGCTGATCTGGCAGTGGACCCCGTTCATGATGCTGCTGGTCCTGGCCGGGCTGCAGGCGCAGCCGCGGGATGTGCTGGAGGCCGCGCAGATGGACGGCGCGGGCTGGTGGCGCACGTTCACCTCAATCACCCTGCCGCAGCTGCGCCGGTACATCGAGCTGGGCATCCTGCTCGGCGCGATCTACGTAGTCAACACGTTCGACCAGATCTACCTGATGACCGCCGGCGGTCCCGGCACGGCAAGCGCCAACCTGCCCTTCTACATCTATCAACGTGCGTTCCTTGGCTTCGACATCGGGCAGGCAGCTGCCATGGGCGTCGTCGTCGTGATCGCCACCATCATCATCGCGACCTTCGCGCTCCGCCTGATCTTCCGCAGCTTCGACGTAAAGGACTGAAGACGTGGCTATCGATACCGCGCCGGCGCCCGCCAGGCCAGCCGAGGCGCCCCAGGGGCGCCGCAAGGGGAACGGCAAACCGTCGTCGCTCATTACCGTGCTGACCTGGATCCTCGCGCTCGGCTTCTTTTCGCCCATTATCTGGATGGTCCTGACATCCTTCAAGCAGGAGTCGGAGGCCGCCTCAAGCCCGCCGACGTTCGTGTTCAAGCCGACGCTGGACCAGTACGCGGCCGTGCTGGAGTCCGGTGCCGGTCCATACTTCCTGAATTCCGTGATCGCCACGGGCGCCTCCACGATATTGGTGATCATCCTCGCAGTCCCGGCGTCCTACGCGCTGAGCATCCGGCCGGTGAAGAAGACCCAGGACGTCCTGTTCTTCTTCATCTCCACCAAGATGCTGCCCGTCGTCGCGGTCATCATGCCGATCTACGTCATCGCCGGACAGCTCAAGGTGCTGGACAATATCTGGACCCTCGTTGTCCTCTACACGGCGATGAACCTGCCGATTGCCGTCTGGATGATGCGCTCCTTCTTCCAGGAGGTTCCGGCCGAGGTGCTGGAGGCCGCACAGATGGACGGCGCCGGGCTGATCAAGACCCTGCGCTCAGTGCTGATGCCAATGGTCGCCCCCGGCCTCGCCGCCACGGCGCTGATCTGCGTCATCTTCGCGTGGAACGAGTTCTTCTTCGCGCTGAACCTGACCGCGGCAAAAGCCGCTACGGTGCCGGTGTTCCTCGTCTCGCAGATGACCAGCGAGGGGCTGTTCCTCGCCCAGCTCTCCGCGGCGTCGGTGCTGGCGTCGCTGCCCGTAGTGCTGGCCGGCTGGATCGCGCAGAAGCAGCTGGTCCGCGGCCTGTCCATGGGCGCCGTCAAGTAGGCGGGTGCGCAGGCGGGCGGCATGGACAGAGCGGAAGTGTGCCCGTATCCCGTCGCACCCTTGAACGGAATGTGGGCCGCGCCTACGGTTGAACCAAGACGACCATGGAAGGTGCCCATCATGTCCGAGAAGAGCATTGAACAGTGGTGGCCGGAGCTGCACACGGCGACCAAGCAGTGGTTCCGGGCGAATTACGGGGCCGAGGAGATCGATCCGGACGCGGCCCTGGATGTCTACGACGCCGGCGGGCCGGACCTCAAGGAGCAGTCGCTGTCCCGGCGGGACTGGGACTTCATCGAAACGCAATCCGAGTTCGTCGACTGAGCGGTCCGCGGCGGCCAGTTCCGCGGCGGTTGTCGCGGATTTCAACTGCTGTTTGGCGGAAGGGCAGGCGGCCGTTCAACCTCCGACGGGTAGGGTGAAGCATGACTTTGGGCTACGACGCTGATTTCCTGCAGACCACCGTTGATCTGCCGCACGCGGCCACCGCGGCCAAGGTGCTGGACTACACGCACTTCACCGTTCTCCTCAATACGTCCCGGCGGTTCGCCGAACTGACGGCGGTCAATCTCGACGGCGGGCAGCTGCGTGACGTGGGCCGCGAGGATACGTGGCGGCTGGACCCGCGGGTTGCCTCGGCGCTCCAGGCGGGGGAGGAGCTGTACCGGAACAACGATCTGGACCGCGGGCACCTGGTGCGCCGCCGGGATCCGGTGTGGGGCCCGCCTGCGGACGCGGCGAAGGCCAACATCGAGACCTTCTTCTATACCAACGCCGCCCCGCAGGTGGACACCTTCAACCAGTCCAAGGCGCTCTGGCTCGGGCTGGAGGACTACGTGCTCAACCATGCGGACCAGTACGACGCCCGGCTGAGCGTGTTCACCGGACCCGTCCTCGACCCGAAGGACCCGCCGTACCGGGGGTTCGCCATCCCGCTGCTGTTCTGGAAGGTTGTCGCGTGGCAGGGGGCCGACGGCCTGGCCAGTACGGGCTACATCCTGGACCAGTCGCCGCTGCTGGGCGAACTGGAGCAGGAGCGCCAGACGGCCCTGCGCGCCGCGGAGGGCGCCACCCCTCCGCTGGGCCCCTACCGGACCTTCCAGGTTCCGGTCGCGGACGTCCAGGACCTGACTGGTCTGGGGCTGGAGCAGCTGGTTGCTGTGGACCGGTTCGTGCCGGCTCCTGGCGCCCGGGCCGGTGAACCGCGCTGGCAGCTGCTGGTCCGCCCTGAGCAGATTGTGCTGCTGCCCGGCGAAGCCTGAGTGCGGGCTTTGCCGCCCGTTGGACGATGCCGTCGCCGGAAGGCGGCCGCCCGGGCCTGCTGCGGATGTGCGAAGCTGGTGGCTTCAGCCCCAGCCCTACTTCCGCAAGGAGCCGCCACGTGAGCCTCAAGGTCGCTGACCGCGCCCGGGTGCCGCACTTCGAAGTCATGAACGTCCTGCAGCGCGTGGCCGATATGCGCGCCGCGGGCCGGGACGTCATCTCGCTGTGCGCGGGAGAGCCGTCCGCGGGCGCCCCGAGCGCGGTGTCGGCCAAGGCTGCGGAGATCCACCGCCTGGCCCTGCCGCTGACCTACACGAGCGCGCTTGGCGTCCGGGACCTGCGGGAGGCGATTGCGGGGCACTACCGCCGCTGGTACGGTCTGGAGATCACTGACGACGACGTCGCCGTCACCACCGGTTCATCCGGGGCCTTCATGCTCGCGTTCCTCGCGGCGTTCAATCCCGGCGACAGGGTGGCCCTCGCCCGCCCCGGCTACCCCGCCTACCGCAACATCCTGACCGCGGTGGGCTGCGAGGTGGTCGAGATCGACTGCGGCCCGGGTGAACGGTACCAGCCGAATCCGGCCCTGCTGGACGCGGCGGCGGAGGCCCACGGCAAGCTGTCCGGGCTGGTTCTGGCCTCGCCCGCGAACCCGACCGGCACTATGGTCTCCCGGACCGAGCTCGCCGCGCTGACGGACTGGTGCCGCACAAACAGCGTGCGGCTGGTCAGCGACGAGATCTATCACGGCATTACCTACACGGACCCCCAGGCGCCCGACGCCAAAGGCGTGTGCGCGTGGGAACTGGACCAGACCGGCGTCGTTATTTCCTCCTTCTCCAAGTACTGGGGAATGACCGGCTGGCGGCTGGGCTGGGCGCTGATGCCGCGCGACCTGGCGCCGGCCATGGACGCGCTCGCCGGCAACGTGGCGCTCTGCCCGCCCACCCCCGCGCAGCTCGCCGCGGTGGAGGCCTTCCGCCCCGAGTCCTATGCCGAGGCGGACGCCGCGGTGGCGGAGTTCGCCGGCATCCGGCAGGTGCTGCTGGACAACCTGGGCCGGCTGGAGTGGGGGACGGCTGCTCCGGCAGACGGTGCCTTCTACCTCTACGCGGACCTGGGGGACCAGCTGGCGGGCTTCGCCGATTCTGCGGAGTACTGCCGCGCGCTGCTGGAGGACGAGGGCGTGGCGCTGGTGCCGGGCTCCGACTTCGACGCCGTCAACGGACGCCGTTCGGTGCGGCTGTCCTTTGCCGCGGGCAAGGATGCCGTGGCCGAGGCCGTGGAGCGGATTGTCCGCTTCCAGGAGCGCCGCCGCTGAGCGCGCCGGGGCCCGGGCAGCGGCCGCCCGGTTTCAGACCGCCCGCTCCCAGTCCTCGACCGGCCCGCCGATGACCCGGAACAGCGGATGCGCGTCCGGGACCCTGCCGGCCAGCGCGGGCGAGAGCTGGTGCCGCCGGCCGGGGTCGCGGATGGCCAGCTTCGCCAGCAGGTGCTGCCGTTCGAAGTTCAGCTGTCCCTCGGTGACCAGGATGGGCGCCGCCGACGCGGGTTCCGGGGAGAGTACCAGCGCGGTGTTGAAGCGGTAGCCGCGGCCCTCGGCCTCTTCGGCCAGACCGACCAGGTAGGCGCCGATGGCCGCGCCTGGATCGGCGGCGGCGCGGAAGCGCACCAGCTGCGGATGGTTGCGGTAGCCTTTCGTGGCCCCGGCCAGCACTTTCTGCGCCAACAGACTCTCGCGCCAGCACGCGACCAGCCCCTTCTGGTCCAGGTACCGGGGGTGCAGGCTCCACAAGCGCATGCTGGATACTCTAGGCGAAAGGGAGAACTGTAGTCCGTGTGAGACAATAGTGCCAATGTCTTCGCAGAAAACTTCCCCCCAAGTCATTTCAGACCGGCCACAGGTGCGCCCCGCGACCGAGGGTTGGAACCAGGCCGTCACCGCCGAGGGACGGCCGCTGCTGCAGTTTAAGTCCCCGCGGGTCACGCAGCCGCCGGTCCACCTGGCCGACCTGACGCTGGCCGAGCGGCAGGAGAAGATGAAGGAGCTGGGGCTGCCCGCCTTCCGCGCGAAGCAGCTTTCCACGCACTACTTCCAGCACTACACCACCGACCCGGAGCGGATGAGCGACCTGCCCAAGGAGCGCCGCGCCGAGCTGGCCGAGGCGTTCTTCCCGAAGCTGCTGACCGAGGTCAAGCGGCTGACCACGGACAAGGGCGACACGATCAAGTTCCTGTGGCGGCTCTTCGACGGCTCGCTCGTGGAGTCGGTGCTGATGCGCTACACGGGCCGGATCACGCTGTGCGTCTCCAGCCAGTGCGGCTGTGGCATGAACTGCCCGTTCTGCGCCACCGGACAGGCCGGGCTGACGCGCAACATGTCGACGGCGGAGATCCTGGACCAGATCGTCCAGGCCAACCGCGTGATCGCAGAGGGCGGGCTCGGCGGCAAGCGGCGGGACGGCGGCGCTGACGCCGAGCGCGTCACCAACATCGTTTTTATGGGGATGGGCGAACCGCTGGCCAATTACAAGCGCGTGATGAACGCCGTGCACCGCATGGTGGACGAGGCTCCGGAGGGGCTGGGCATGAGCGCCCGCGGCATTACGGTGTCCACGGTCGGCCTGGTCCCGGCGATCAACAAGCTGGCGGACGAGAACCTTCCCTTCACGTTCGCACTGAGCCTGCACGCACCGGACGATGAGCTCCGCGACGAGCTGATCCCGGTCAACTCGCGCTGGAAGGTGGATGAGGCACTCGATGCCGCCTACGGCTACTACGAGCGCACCGGCCGCCGCGTTTCGATCGAGTACGCGCTGATCAAGGACATGAACGACCACGCCTGGCGCGCGGACCTGCTGGCCAAGAAGCTGAACAAGCGCGGCCGCGGCTGGGTGCACGTGAATCCGATCCCGCTGAACCCGACGCCGGGCTCCATCTGGACCAGCTCGGACGCGGACGTCACCCGGGAATTCGTCGACCGGCTCAATGATGCCGGCGTCCCCACGACGCTGCGCGATACCCGCGGCAAGGAGATCGACGGCGCCTGCGGCCAGCTCGCCGCGGCGGAATAATCTTTCCAGCCACACAACGACGACGGCTGCTTAGGTCTGTAGACCTAAGCAGCCGTTTGCTGTTGCTGCTGCGGCGCTAGCGGGCTCCCGCCGCGGCAGGCCGGGCGGGCGACCGCCGTAGCGGGCAGGCGGGGATGGCGTAGCGGCAGGTGAGGGCGGCTGCTGCCAGGACGGCTGCGGCGACGGCGAGAATGGTGTTGGCCGGGGCGGGGAGTTCCTGGACGAGGACGAAGACGCCCATCACGAGCACGAAGATGCCGAAGCCCTTGCGGAGCGCTGTTTCGGGGATGCGGCCGGCCAGGCGGGAGCCGAGCACGGAGCCGACGATGGCGGCGGCGGTGACGGCGCCGACGAGTCCCCAGTCCAGGCTGACGCTGGTGAGGTAGCCGCCGAGTCCGGCGAAGGACTTCAGCGCGATGACGACCAGGGAGGTTCCGACGGCGACGGGCATCGCGAGGCCGCCGAGAAGGGCGAGGGCCGGGACGACGAGGAATCCGCCGCCGGCTCCGACCAGTCCGGTGACGAGGCCGACGACGAGGCCTTCGAGGGTGACTTTGAGGACGGGCAGTTCGTTGTTGTGGGTGGTGGCGTCCTGGGCCTTGTTTTTGCGGCCGCGGATCATGGCGATGGAGGTGGCGACCATCATGAGGGCGAAGGCGATCATGAGGATGGTGCCGGGGATGTGTCCGCCGAGCAGGCCGCCGAGGAAGGCTCCGGCCATGCCGGCGGCACCGAAGACCAGGCCCGTGCGCCATTTGACGCGGCCGTTGCGTGCGTGGGCGATGGCGCTCACGGCCGAGGTCGCACCGACGACGAACAGGGACGCGGCGATGGCTTCCTTGGGGTCGAGCCCGGCGACGTAGGTGAGGATGGGAACGGTGAGGATGGAGCCCCCGCCGCCGAGCAGGCCGAGGGAGAGTCCGATGACGACGGAGAGCAGCAGGGTGGCCGTGAGGGCGAGGCTCATGTGGTCGGTCCTTTGCGTGGTGGGAGGGGCCGGCAGGCGGGTCAGCGGGTGGGAAGGCCGGCGCGCTGCCAGGCGATCATGCCGCCGGTCATGGTGTCGGCGGTGTAGCCGGCGGTGTTGAGCGCGTCGGCGACGCGGGCGCTGCGGTTGCCGCTGCGGCAGACCACGATGAAGGGGCGGCTGCGGTCGAGCTCGTTCAGGCGGCGGTTGAGGTCGCCCATCGGGATGTGCAGGGCTTCGGGGATCATTCCCTCGGCGACTTCGAAATCCTCGCGGACATCGAGGATCTGGTCGCGGGTGCGGCGGTCGTTGGTGTCCTGGATGGTGGTCTCGGCCATGGCGGGTTCCTTGGATGAAGGCTGGCGGGAACCGGCTTGAGGGGAAAGTCGCTCAGGCGCCGGGCAGTTGCCGGATTGCGCTTTCGGCGGTGGGCTTGGCGGCGGTCTTGTTCCAGGGCATCTTGGAGAGCATGTTGCCCATGGCGCAGGTGTTGGTCGCGGCCGAGAAGGTCAAGCCGGTGCCGATGGCGCCGGCGAGCAGTCGCAGCTTGGGGGAGACGAACTTGCCGGCCAGCAGGCCGCCGACCACGAGGGTGCCGGCTGCCATCCGGACCTGGCGCTCGAGGTCCCAGCGCTGGGCACCCCGGACGACGTCGCCTCCCGCCGCGGCGAATGCCGGTACGCCGCCGGTGAGCACTCGGGCCGATCCGAGCCCGGCGGTGACCAGCCGCTGGCGGGCCTGCTCGGCGCGGACGCCGGACTGGCAGACCAGGACGACGCGCTTGCCGAGGCGTTCGGCGAGTTCGTCCGTGTGCTCGGAGAGCAGCGGCAGCGGCACGTTGTAGGAGCCGCGGATGTGCTGGGATTCGAACTCGGCGGCGGAGCGGACGTCGATCACGACCAGGTCCTCGTGCCGGTCCATCCATTCACGAAGGGTCGGTGCGTCGAGGGCGGTCACGGTGGAGGTTTCGGAAGCCAAGGGGAAGTTTCCTTTCCAGGGGGGGGTTGTGTCCTAACAAGTCTGGCATATACCCCCAGGGGTATGCAAGACACCCTAGGGGGTATACGATGGAAGGAGACCTTTATCGCGAGGAGAAGACGATGCAACTGGATGCCACAGAACTCACGCCGGTGATCAATCGGCTCAAGCGCGCGCACGGCCAGCTCGCCGCCGTCACACGGATGCTGGAGGAAGGCCGCGACTGCAAGGACGTGGTCACCCAGTTGGCCGCCGTGTCAAAGGCGCTGGACCGCGCAGGATTCGTGATCATTTCGACCGGCCTGGAGCAGTGCCTGGCCAAGCAGGACAACTCCATCGACAAGAAGGACCTCGAAAAGCTCTTCCTCTCCCTGGCCTGAGCCAGACGATCGGCAAGGCGGACAGGCGGCCGGGTCCATGCGGACCAGGGCCGCCTGTCGCTTTGTTCGGTGCGGTGCCGCGCCGGGCCCGCCCGGGACCGTGCCTTAGCCCGGCCGGGAGGCCAGCGTTTCGTACATCCTCGCAGCGACGATGCCCGCAGTCGCCGCGCTGAGGGCCGCTGCCGCCCAGACGGCGGCGTGCAGGCCCAACCGGTCGGCGATGACGCCCCCGAGGATGGCACCGAAGGCGTAGCCGAGGTCGCGCCAGATCCGATAGACCCCGACCGCCCGGCCGCGCCAGGCTGGGTGTGCCACGTCCCCGACCACCGCCAGGAGCGTCGGATAAACCATCGCGGTCCCTGCTCCCAACAGCACGGTTCCCAGGGCCCAGCCGCCGAAGGCACCGGATGCTGCGATGATGGCCAGGGCCGCGGCCTGGAGCCTCATGCCGGCCGCGATGAGGTGCTTGCGGCCGATCCTGTCAGAGAGGGCTCCGGTGACCAGTTGTCCCGCGCCCCACACGCCCGGGTAGAGGGCAAAGAGCAGGCCCACCTGCTCCACCGGCAGGCCGGCGGTGGCGAAAAGCAGCGGGAACAGGCCCCAGGACAGGCCGAAATTGAGGTTGTTCACTAGTCCGGCCAGGCTTGCCGACGACAGCGCCGGTTCCCGCAGGCTGGTCTGGATCAGGATCTGCCGGTTGTCCAGGTCCTGGTGCAGGTGGTCGTGCATCCCGTCGGCGCGCCAGCCCGCGCTGCCGCGGACCCACCAGATCGATTTTCATCACGACGGTGGTGGACCAGGTCAGGCCCTGGTTGATGCCCAGCAGCACGTTGGCGGCGATGACCCAGCCCCAGTTCGGGGCAAGGATCAGCATCAGCGGCACGGGCACCGCGAACAGCCAGCCGGCGAGCAGGACGGGCTTGCGGCCGTGCCGGTCGGAGAGCGTTCCGGCGAAGTAGTTGGCGATCGCCTTCGTCACCCCGAAGGCCGCGACGTAGGTGAAGATGAAGGTGAACCCTGTCAGTCCGAAGTCCTCTGTGGCCAGCAGCGGCAGTACGGTCTGCTGCTGGCCGACCATCCCGCCGACCAGTGCGTTTACTACCACCAGTAGGGTGAACTGTGCCGCGTTGGCCCGCAGTCCGAGGGCTGGCAAGGGGGCTTTTGGTGTGTCGGCCATCTTTATCCTCCGCAGGAGTGGGGCGATCATAACGCCCACGGGCCCGCAGTGACTGCGGGCCCGTGCGGTGGTGTTCGTCGGTTAGCGGATGGCGGCCGTTTGGCGGGTGGCCTGGAAGTTTTCCCAGGCTGCGTAGCTGCCGTCGAGTTCGACGACGTTGTAGCCGGCGCGGCGCAGGGCGCTGGCGGCGACGGAGTTGCGCACCCCGCTCTGGCAGTAGGTCACGATGGTGCCGTCGAAGGGGAGCTTGTCCAGGTTCCAGAGCACACGGCCGGCGCTGAGCTGGTCGGAGCCGGGGATGTGGCCGGCGGTGTGCTCGGTCCTGTTCCGCACGTCCAGGACCAGGGCGGCGTCGAAGCCCTCGAGTTCCTCGGGTTGGATCAGGGCCGGGACCGCAGTGGGCAGCCCGTCCAGGTTTGTCGTGTAGCCGGCGACGTTGTCGATGCCGACGCGGACCAGGTGGTCCCACATGGTGCGGGCCGCGTCCTGGTCCGGGGCCAGCAGGACCAGGGGCCGGTCGTCGGTCTCGGGGTCGTAGGCCCAGGCGCCGAAGCTGGCGGCCTTGTTCCCGGCCGGGATGTTCAGCGCGCCAGGCACGGTGCCTTCGTGGACCTGCGTGTTGGGGCGGGTGTCGACGAAAGTGACCTTGTCGGCGGCCAGGTCTGCGGCAATGGTCTGATTGTCCAGTTCGGGCAGCGGTGCGCGGTCGCCCATCACGGCCGGGCCGAGGCGGTTCTGGCGCTTCATCCGGCCGAAGTAGGCGTGGGCGTCGGGCTGGCCGTCGAGGAGCTCGTCGATGAAGCCCTGTTCGTCGTTGGTTTCAAGGTACTTGCCCCACCAGGAGTAGAGACGTTCGTAGCCGACCGTGGTGGACGGGATCGCGCCCAGAGCCTTGCCGCAGGCGCTGCCGGAGCCGTGGCCGGGGTAGACCTGGACGTGGTCGGGCAGGGTCAGGAACTTGGTGCGCAGGCTGGCGAAGAGCTGCTTCGCGCCCTCGAAGCGGGTGTCGATGCCGCCGGCGGCCTCGTCCAGCAGGTCCGGCCGGCCCGGGTCTCCCGCGAAGACGAAGTCGCCGGAGAGGAGGTAGCCGGGCTGGTCGCTGAATGCGCCGTCGGTGACGAGGAAGGACAGGTGTTCCGGGGTGTGCCCGGGGGTGTGTACGGCCTGGACGGTGATGTTGCCGATCGAGACCGCATCGCCGTCGTTGAGGCGCGCGGCGCCGAAGCCGTACTGCCAGTCCGTGCCGCCCTCGCCGGAGACGTAGATGTCCGCGCCGGTGGCCGCGGCGAGCTCACGGGTGCCGGAGAGATAGTCGGCGTGGATGTGGGTCTCGGTGACCGCGACGATCTTCATCCCGTTGGCCTTGGCCATCTCGAGGTACACATCGATGTCGCGGCGGGCATCGACCACCACGGCCTCGCCCTTGCGCTGGCAGCCGATGAAGTAGCCGGCCTGCGCCAGGTCCTCGTCATAGATTCGCTCGAGCAGCATCTCGTCTCCTTGTCGTTGGCTCCCGGTACCCCCGGGGGTATATTTCAGAATCAACAATAATACCTCCGGGGGTATGCCGCAAGTGTCGTCCCGAAACCGTCGAATACCCATGGGGGTATATAGAATGGAGGCGGGCACCGAGCGCGGTGTCCTCTAACGAACCGTGATGGAGGACTGTTGTGTGCAGAGTGGCGACGTGCCGGCACTGCGGAAAAGCGACGTGGGCCGGCTGCGGCAACCATGTGGAGCAGGTGATGCGCAATGTTCCGCAGTCCCGGCGCTGTACCTGCTCCCGCGTGGCGGGGCGGCAGGGCACCCTTGCGCGCACGGGTAGTGGCCTCGGCTGGTTCAGGAAGCTCTTCGGGCGCTGACCCGCAGCCTGTTAAAGTGACCGGCATGGAGAACGCCGATCTTGTCCTTCACCTGGGCGGCCCGGGGACACAGCCATTCCCCGACCTTGCCGCAGCCTTGCGCGTCGCGCGTAATGCGCGCGCGGAGTTGCCCGAGGCCAGGATCGAACTCGTCGTGCAGGGACCGGTAGTCACCCAGTTGGCCGGATCCGGCCCGGCGGCTGCGGAAGCCGGAGCCCTCGCCGCCGAAAGCGGCACTAAGGTGACGGCGTGCCGCAACAGCCTCCGCACGGCAGGAATCGACGAAACATCCCTGCCGCCGGGCATCGCCGTGGTCCCCGCCGCCGTCGCCCACCTCGCCCAACGGCAATTCGGCGGCGCCGCCTACATCCGCATCTAGCGCCTGACGGCACTGGACTGCAGCCCCGATTCAGCCGCGGTTTATCGCGGCGGCATGCGGTCCAGGTGCTGGCGCGGCACGCGGTCGCGGGAGTAGGTGATCTCGGTGTAGCCGTGCGGGGCTGGCTTGCCGTCCTCGCCGAGGTTGACGAAGACGATTTTCTCGATCGTCAGGATGGACTGGCGGGTGAACATGTTCCGCACCTCGGCACGCATCGTCAGCGAGGTCCGGCCGAAGTCCGTGGCCGTCAGCCCCATCTCGATCAGGTCGCCCTGCTGGGCCGAGCTGACGAAATTGATTTCGGACATGTACTTGGTGACCGCCATCCCGTTGCCCAGCTGGACGATGGCGTAGATGGCCGCCTCCTCGTCGATCCACCGCAGCAGGCTGCCGCCGAAGAGGGTGCCGTTGGCATTGAGGTCTTCGGGCCGCACCCATTTGCGGGTGTGGAAGGTGATGTCGCCGTTCTCCATAGGGACGACAGTAGCGGAACCCCGGCGGATTCCGGGCTATGAAGCGGCGCTGGCTGCCAGGGTCCTCGCGCCGATGACCTTGGCAAAGCAGCGGGACGTGGCCGCCTCCGCGTAAGGGCCGAAGTTCGGTACGCGCGCATAGCCGGAACTCTCATACAACCTGATGCCATCGGCCTGGACGGAGCCAGCCTCGGCCCGAAGCTCCGAATACCCGAGCTCCGCGGCACAGTCCTCGAGTACCGCGAGGATGGAGCTGGCCACTTCGGAGCCCCTGGCATAGGGGAGCACATAGACGCGCTTGATCTCCCCGGTTGCTTCGTCCAGATGGCGGATGCCGCCGCAGCCCAGCGGTTGTCCGCTGCAGCGTTCATACGCGATCAGGAAGAGCGCCACGTCCGCGTCCGACGGCGGCGGACCCGGTTCGTGGTCCGGCGTCCCGAAGCGCGCGGCCAGTTCCGCCTGCTGCGCCCTGCGCAGTTCCGCGCCCACCGGGTTGTCCCAGGGGACCCGCCGGAAAATAAGCCGCCTGCTGCCGTGCATCCTGTCCTCCAACCCGTAGAAGAGGTGATGCCAACAACGCTAGGCGGCCATGGTTTCGCCAGTGTTTCGGGCAGATGGAGAGTGCTTAAACGTCGGGCCGCTCGGGATCCTCGGTCTTTGCCTCCACGTGCGGAGTCGACCCGGTCGACGGCGGTACCGCCGGGGTGAGCACCGAGGCGTAGGCGTGCTCGCTGGAGTACTTGAGGAACGCCAGATGCGCCTCGTAGCGGTCGAGGACGTCGTCGATAATCTGCTGCCGGCTCAGGCCCATGAGGTCGTACCCCTCGGTGCCCGTCTGGGTGAACACTTCGAGCCGGTAGTAGGTGTCGATCTCGCGCGACATGCTGCGGGCGCCGAACATCGGCACCGGGGCCTCGACGGCTGCCACCTGGTAGTGGAAGTTCCTGTGGTCTGCCATGTTCACCACCAGGGTGTGCTCATCGACGCCGGTTTCCTCGTTGGATGCGGTCGTCAGCTCGGCCTCGTAGCCGAGTTGCGTGAATTCCCTGGCCACGTCCTGCAGGGCGGGCTTCACGACACGTGCGGCGAACTGGGCCACGGCCCTGTTCGACGGGTAGGAGCGCAGACCGGCAAGCCGCTGCCGCCAGGTCTTCTCGGGAGCATGGCCGCCATGGGCGGCAGCAGAACGGCGGCGCAGCACCAGGCCCTCCCTCTCGGCCCGCTCCATCCGGAGCACCTTCGAGAAGGAAGCCATCACCAGATACGCGATGATCGTGACCGGCAGGGCGAAGATCAGCGTGGCGTATTCCATGGTCGTCACGCCGCCCGCCACGAGCATGGCCACCGTGAGGAAGGCCGTGACCAGCGCCCAGAAGATGCGCAGCCACTTCGCTCCGTCCATCGATGGGTCGGGGATCGAGGAGGAGAAGTTCGACATGACCATGGCGCCGGAGTTGGCGCTGGTGAGGTAGAACAGCAGGCCGGACAACGTGGCCAGCCCGATCAGGAAGGGCGCTCCCGGGAACATCTCCAGCAGTGCGTACCAGCCGTGTTCCGGGCTGTCGATGGCGAGCTGCGCGAACTCCTTGTTCCCTCCGAGCACCTCGCTCATGGCGCTGTTGCCGAAGATCGAGACAATGAAGAAGTCGCAAAGGACCGGAGCGGTGATGGCGGCGATGACGAACTCACGCAGGGTCCGGCCCCGTGAGATGCGCGCCAGGAAGAGCCCGACGAACGGCCCCCAGGCCAGCCAGAACGCCCAGAAGAACAAGGTCCAGCCGGCCATCCACTCCGAGCCGCCTTCCTCGTAGGCCAGGGTCTGCAGGGTGCGCTCGGGAAGGGTGAAGACGAAGCGGCCGATGTTTTCGACCATGGCGTTGAGCAGGAACGACGTCTTGCCGGTGACGAGGATGTAGAGCATCATCGCGCCGGCGGACCAGAGGTTGAGCTCGGAGATCAGCCGGATCCCCTTGTCGACGCCGGACGTGCAGGCGGCGATGGTCATGATCACGGCGACGAGCACGAGGGCGATCTGCAGGGCCAGGCCTTCCTCTAGCCCGAACAGCCAGCTGAAGCCGACGTTGAGCAGGACGACGCCGATTCCCATCGAGGTGGCCACGCCGAACACCGTGCCCACCAGGGCGAAAATGTCGATCACGTCGCCGGTCGCACCGCGGACCCGCCTGCCCAGCAGCGGGTACAGGGCTGCCCGGATGGACAGCGGCATCCCCCACCGGTAGGCGAAGTAACCCATCGCCATGCCGAGCAGCGCATACATCGACCAGCCGGCGACGCCGTAATGGAACATGGTCCAGACGACCGCGTCCTGGGCGGCCGCCGCCGACTCGGGAGTAGCTGACGGGGGCGTGATGTATTGGGTGATCGGGCCGGTCACCGAATAGAAGAGCATGTCGATGCCCACGCCTGCGGCAAACAGCATGGCGACCCAGGTGAACAGGCGGTATTGCGGACGCGAGTGGTCGGGGCCGAGCCGGACGCTGCCCTCCTTGGAGAGGGCTACCCACAGGACGAAAATGATGACGAGGGTGACCGTTACGACGTAGTACCAGCCCAGGTTGGTGGCGATCCAGGTGACCACGGAGTGCATGGTGCTGGCCGCGGTCGTCGGCGCGAGCATCGCCCACAACGAAAACAGGACGACGACGATCGAGGAAATGATGAAGACCCGCCAGTTGACCCGTGGTCTGGGGCTCTCGACGAGTTCCGTTGGTCCCTTGCTCAGCTCGGTGCTGGAAATGGGAGGACGCCTGGCCTCGATCTCAGGATCGTGGTTCCTGCGTCGATCGGTTCCGCCGAAGCGCTCGCGTTCAACGAGTGCCTTCGTCGGCTCGTTGTCCGGAGTCGGTGTCTGCTCAACCTTAGCCATACATGCTCCATCTCTCGCGGGCGGTGCCCGCGGTCCTCGAACTCTGGCCGCAATGCTTGAGGAAGGGCCGCGCTCCTTGGCGCAGCA
The DNA here is from genome assembly GCF_946892675.1 of Arthrobacter sp. Marseille-P9274. NCBI lineage: Bacteria > Bacillati > Actinomycetota > Actinomycetes > Micrococcales > Micrococcaceae > Arthrobacter > Arthrobacter sp. Marseille-P9274. The sequence continues at coordinate 503,989 of NZ_CAMPOV010000002.1, read as the reverse complement.
CGCGTGCGGTGCGGCAAACCCGGCCCTCGCCCCGGCCGGTTCGGCGGCCGCTTGGACGGCCTTTGCGCCGGCTCAGGCCAGCGGTACGGGTTAACTGTGGCGGGCAATCCGCCGTCGGGCAAGCAGTAAAAACGATAGAACCCCGGCCCGGGAGACCGGGCCGGGGTTCTATCGTGGAAGTTGCGGGGACAGGATTTGAACCTGTGACCTCCGGGTTATGAGCCCGGCGAGCTACCGAACTGCTCCACCCCGCGGCGTGGAATCAACATTAGCGCGCGGAGTGTCCATCTGACGAATCGAGTGAGCAGGCTCACGCCTAGGGCAGCGGGAGCGGCCCGTCCAGCGGCTGCTTTTTCGGGTCCATGTCGATGCCGAGGTCCTTCGCGAACACCGTCCGGGTGGCCGTGTAAACGCGCTCGGCCTTCTCATCCAGCTCGAATACCCGAGCGCCGCGCAGGTGGTGTTCCTTATCCCCGCCGAGCCCGTAGGTGCCGAAGCCCGTTCCCGGTCCGTAGCCCAGCTCGATGCCGAAGTAGTCGCCCGAGTACGTGTTGATGTGGTCGTGGCCGACGAACACGCCGCGGACGTCCCCGCGTTCCTGCAGCGCGGCATAAAGCCCGGAGTTGAACGCGCCCGTGTAGACTTCTTCGTTCTTGACCCCGACGATGCCGTGCTTCTTCACTGCGGCAGCGTGGTCGGCGTCGTTCGAGCTGAACTGGGAGCCGAACCACATGTGGTGGTGCTCGAAGAGCGGGATGTGGAAGAACATCAGGGACTGGACCTTGCCGTACTTCCGTTCCGTGGCCAGCGAGGTGTCCCGGTACCACTGGATCTGGCTCGGGCGGACCCAGTCGTAGCCCATCAGCCCGTGGAAGTCCTGCCCGCCGAGCGTGTCCGGGGCGTACCGGCCGGAGTCCAGCAGCCAGATGCCGAAGGCCGGCTTGCTGCTGCTGCCCGAACGGATCAGCAACTGCGCGTTGGAGGAGCCCTCGACGCCCTTTTCCGGCCCGGCGTTGACGTTGTGCTCGTATCCGCGGACGAACTCGAGCATCTTGGCCTCGGTCATCCCGGTGCCGTTCTCCATCGAATCCTCGTCATGGTTGCCGAAGGTGAGCGCCCACTTGACGCCGCGGGACTCCATCGGCTGGACCACGTTGTTGATGGACTGGCGCACTTCCTGCGCGCTCTTGGGCGAGCCGTTGATGACGTCGCCGTTGATCAGGGCGAACCCGGGCTTTTCGGCGTCCAGCACTTTGCCCATGAACTCGATGGTCCGGCGGTCCGTGCGCGGGCCGTCCTGGGTGTCGTTGAACTGGACGATGCGGAACTTGCCGTCGCTGCCGAACGCCAGCGGCATCCCGGCGCGGCCCGGGCGCTGGGACGAAACCGCGGCGCTGGCCCCGGGGGTCGAGGCCAGCATGCCGGCGAGGATTGCTGCAGAGCCTCCGGCGATCAGGCCGCGGCGTCCGAGGTTGGGGGAGTTGGTGCTCATCAGGTGCCTTTCGTGCATCCGGCCACTGGCAGCCGCGATGCGGCGGGGTCTGGGGAGGACCCGCGGGCCGGAGTTTCGACCGTAGACACCGAAGATGGCCGGAAGGTTGCCGCCTGGTTGAACGATTCCCAAACAGAAGTACGACGCCGGAAGTTGCGTCCCGGCGTCGTACTTTCCCTCTGGCTTGGGCTACTTGAGGTGGTCCACCAGCCGGCCGGCGATGCCGTTGTAGGTGGACGGGGTCAGCGCGAGCAGGCGCGCCTCGGCGTCGGCGCTGAGGCCCAGGCCGGAGACGAATTCCTTCATGCGCTCGGCGTCCACGCGGTGCCCGCGGGTGAGCTCCTTCAGCCGCTCGTACGGGTTCTCCATGCCCTCGACGCCGGCGATTGCCTCGGCCCGCATCACCATCTGGATGGCCTCGCCCAGGACCTCCCAGTTCTGGTCCAGGTCCGCCGCCAGGACGTCGGCGGGGACGTTGAGCCGATCGAGCCCCTTCGCCACGTTGGAGATGGCCAGCAGGGAGTGGCCGAAGGCGACGCCGATGTTGCGCTGCGACGACGAGTCCGTCAGGTCGCGCTGCCAGCGGGAGGTGACCAGCGTGGCGGCGAGGGTGTCCAGCAGCCCGCAGGAGATCTCGAGGTTGGCCTCGGCGTTTTCGAATCGGATCGGGTTGACCTTGTGCGGCATCGTGGAGGAGCCCGTGGCGCCCTCCACCGGAACCTGCGCGAAGTAGCCGATCGAGATGTAGCTCCAGATGTCCGTGCAGGCGTTGTGCAGGATCCGGTTGAACCGGGCCATGTCGGCGTACAGCTCGGCCTGCCAGTCGTGCGACTCGATCTGCGTGGTCAGCGGGTTCCAGGTCAGGCCCAGGCCCTCGACGAAGCTGCGGGAAACGGCCTGCCAGTCCGCGCCGGGGACCGAGGCGTAGTGCGCCGCGTAGGTGCCGGTGGCGCCGTTGATCTTGCCCAGGTACTCGGTGCGCGCGATCCGGTCCAGCTGGCGGTCGAGCCGGTGGGCGATGACCGCCAGTTCCTTGCCGAGGCTGGTGGGCGTGGCGGGCTGGCCGTGCGTGCGGGAGAGCATCGGCACGTCCCGGTGCTCCTGGGCCATCGCCGCGAACTGTCCGACCAGGGCGCGGGCCGCGGGCAGCCACACCTGCTCGACCGCGCCCTTGATGCCCACGGCGTAGGAGAGATTGTTGATGTCTTCCGAGGTGCAGCCGAAGTGGACCAGCGACTTCAGGTGGCCGATCCCGATGTCCGGCAGGCGGTTGCCGATGAAGTACTCGACGGCCTTCACGTCGTGGACGGTGATGGCTTCGGTCTCCGCGAGTTCCTTGATGGATTCGGCGTCGAATCCGGTGACGATCCGGCGCAGCGCGGACTTCTGGTCCTCGGTCAGCGGGCTCGTGCCGGGCAGCACGGACTGGTCGGTGAGGTGGATCAGCCACTCGACCTCCACATGCACGCGGTCCCGGTTCAGCGCGGCCTCGGACAGGTAGTCGACCAGCGGAGCGACGGCTGAGCGGTAGCGGCCGTCCAGCGGGCCGAGCATGATGCCGGGGGTGAGTTCTGCGAGTGAGACGCGGGAAGTTTCAGACATGCCCTTCATTCTTCCATGACCGTGCCTGCCCGGCGGATCGATGACCCCGCCTCCACAGGAGGCCTTGGCATCGGGTTTTCGACATAGCGGAACCGGCCGCCTGTGCGCTGAGGAGCCCGGTGCCTAGCGTGGTGGCATCGGAGAGGAGACATCATGTGCGGTCTTTGGGTAAGTACGACGCCGGGACTGGCGGGCGGTGCCGACGGCGTCAGGGCGGCGGCACAAAAGCTGTTCAGCTGCGAGGATGAACTGCTGAGGCTGAACGGCGAGCTGGACGGGCTGGAACTGGAAGCGTGGGTTTCGCCGGCGGGCCGTGCCTTCCGGGAAAGCCTGCAGCTGCGCAGGCTGCGGCTCGACCGGGCCGCAGCCGAGGTGGCGGAGGCCGCGGCGGCTGTGGACGCGTTCGGCCAAGCCGCCGCAGCGTCGCCCGTCGATCCTTTTTCATGACGGGGCACGTGCTCCAGCCCGGGGCAGGCGGGTACACAGGCTGGCCGAAGCCGCCGGATCCCGGCGGAGCCTTCAGCGTCCGCGGCGGCGTGGGCGGGATGAAGTTCCAGTGGCAGGAACTCAGCGATGCCGCGGCCAAACTGGGCGCGGTGGCGGATGATGCCGACGCCGCCTACGGGGACCTTGTGCTGGTCCAGCTGGCACTTCAGGACCCGCGCCTGGCCTGGTTGCCCTCGCGGGTGGCGGCGCAAGCCGCGGTATCGGAGGCGGCAGAGGTGCTGGGCAGGTCCATCACGGAGATCAGGGACCTGGCCGGGGAGGTCGCTGCTGCCCACGCCGCCTACCGCCTCGCCGAAGAAGCGGCCGCGTGGGGCATGGACCAGGTGCACGGAGCCACCTGGTGGGTCAGCACTCCGCTTGGCATGGCCGGAAACGAAGGCCGGCCGACCCGTGACGGCGCGGAGCTGGCGATCGTCCACGGTCCGGCTACCCTGGGGGCGCTGATGGGGCTGCCGCCGTCCCTGCTGGCGCTGGCCGGCAGGTCTTCCGCTGCAGCCTCCCCGCGGGAAGCAGCGGCCGCGCTGGTCGGCAGTGCCAACTCCTTCGGGCTGCTGCGGGCGGCTCCGGTCTCCGTGGCGAAGACCGCCCGGCCCGCCGGCGAAATCAGGCTCGAGCCGACCGCCGCGGCCCTGCTGGAACGGGCCGAAGCGGCAGCCGACGCGGGACCGGGGACCATCGAGATCCTCGAGGTCCGGACGCCGGAAGGAGCCCGCTGGGTCGTCACGCTGCCGGGCACCCAAGCGTCGGGGGCGGCCGAGGCCACGGCCAATCCGTTCGACGAGACCGGCGTGGCCGAAGCGCTCGCGGGGAACAGCCGGCACACCGCGGAGGCGGTCTCCCGGGCGCTCTCCGACGCCGGCGCCGCCGCCGGAGACCCCGTGGTGCTGGTCGGCTACAGCCAGGGCGGAATGCATGCCGCGAACCTTGCCGCCAGCGAAGAGTTCCGGGCGCGCCATGATGTGGCGTACGTGGTGACTGCGGGCTCGCCCGTCGGCGGGACGGCGATCCCGGACGGAACCGGCGGACTGCACCTCGAACATGTCCAGGACTGGGTTCCCGGCGCGGACGGCCAGCCGAACCCGGACACCCGGGACCGTGTCACGGTCACCCTGACGGGCAGGGTAGCCACCCCGGAGGGCGAAGGCGCAGGCCTGGGTCCCGGGCATGACTTCGCCAACTACGTTGCCGGCGCGCGGCAGCTGGAAGGCAGCCGGGACCCGTCGGTCGCCGCCAGCTCCGCCGTGCTCGGCACCGCGCTCGCCGGCGGGGGAGCCGCCCGCAGGCACCTGTTCACCCTCCGGCGTCAGTCCCAGCCGCAGAACACCCCGAAGGCCGCGCCGTCCGGGCTGCCCTCTCCGCCTAGCCGGCCGGTGCGGCCTCCAGCCCGCGGTGTGCCTCGATGAGTTCCTTGATCCGGGACCTGCAGCCGCCGCAGCCGGTGCCGGCCCGCGTACAGGCGGACACCTCCTCAGTCGTAGAGCAGCCGCCCGTAATGGCGTCCTCGACGCTGCCGAGCGTTGCTCCGGTGCAGCGGCATAGCGTCGAGTCGGGATCGGCAGGCCCGGCGCTGTCCGGCAGTGCTTCGACCGCATCGAGCCGGAACATCGCCGTCCGGTCGGCCGGCAGTTCCGCTCCGCGCTCGAAGAGCAGCACGAGTTCGGCCGCAGTCCTCGGCATGCCCACGCAGACGAGGCCCTCGAGCACACCGCCGCGGGTGACCATCTTGGCGTACCGTCCGTGTTCCGGGTCTGCCCACTGCGAAACGTGCCGCGGGGCGGTGCCCGGTTCGTGCGGCACGTCGTCCCAGAGTTCGGCGCCCACGTCGCCCGCGGACGCCATGTCCACCCCGCGCGCTTTGAGGAGGATCACCGGCGGGCGCTCGGCCGGCAGCCTGTCCGGACCATGCCGTTCCGTTCCGGGCGGCCGCCTGTCGGCCGCGGGCTGTTCCCCTCCGGGTGGCGTGCCGCCTGCGGCGGCAGCGGCGAGCAGCTGTCCGGCGAGGAACTCGGCCTGGCGCCAGCCCGGGCCAAGCAGTCCCAGCGGCGCGCCGGAACCGGGACCGCACTCCGGGCAGCCGTCCTGCCCGCAATTGACCTGGGCGCAGTCGCCGATCGCGAAGACGCGGCTTTCGACGTCTGCCTCAAGCCGGTGGTTGACCACGATGCCGGTGTCGACGGCGAGCCCGCAGCCGTCGGCGAGGGCGGTTCGCGGTCGGACGCCGCAGGAGAGCAGCAGCAGGTCGGCCGGCAATTCGCTGCCGTCGTCGAGGACCAGCGCGTCGAACCGGTGCCGGCCCCCGGGCTGGTTGCGGAAGCGGATGCCGGACGAGCGGGTGTTGGAGACCAGCTTGATACCCCGGTCCCGCAGCGCCCCAGCGAGCACGGCTCCGCCCCCTGCATCGATGCTCCGTCCCAGCGGCCGCGGACCATGATGGACCACCGTGACCGATGCGCCCTCGTCGGCAGCCGCGAGCGCGGCCTCGATGCCCAGGATCCCTCCGCCGAGCACGATGACCTCTCCGCCCGCGGCGACCACGTGCCGCAGCCGGGCGGCATCGCGCAGGTCGCGCAGCGCCGTCACGCCCGGCGGGAGCAGGTGCAGGGCGGAAGGATCCGGGTTGAGACCGGTCAGCGTCGGGACCACCGGGCGGGCGCCGGTGGCCAGCACAAGCCGGTCGTATGGCTCGACGCTGCCATCGTCGAGCAGCAGTTGCCGGCGCGGCCGGTCGATGCGCCGCACCGTCCGGCCCAGGCGGACGATGGCCCCGTGGCGGCGCAGGTCGGCCTCGTCCGCCAGCGCGATCGCCTCGGCCGCGGTCCGCCCAACTCCAACATCGGCCACCAGGACCCGGTTGTAGGCAGCCTCGGTCTCCGCGCCGATCACGGTGAGCCTTATCAGCCCCTCGCCCGCCGCGGGGAGCAGTTCGTCCACCAGGCGGGCGGCTACGGGACCGAAGCCGACGACGGCGATCCGCTCGGGTTGGCGCGTCACAGTGCACCCGCTTTCTCCAGCACGCGTACGCTCACGGAGCTGGTTTTGAATTCGGGCATGCCGGAGACCGGATCGGTGGCGGCGGGGGTGAGCCGGTTGGCGCTCTGGCCGCCGGGGAAGTGGAAGGGCAGGAAGACAGTGTCCGGGCGGATGTCCTGGGTAAGGTCGGCCACGCCGGTGACCGAACCGCGCCCGTTGCCGATCGCGAGCCGGTCTCCGGCCTCGATGCCCAGCCGGTGCGCGGTCACCGGATGGATCTGCAGCGCGAGCTCGGGCTGCGCGGCGGCCAGCTCAGTGACCCGCCGCGTTTGGGTGCCGGACTGGTAATGCTCCAGCAGGCGCCCGGTGGCAAGGATCAGCTCGCCCGGCCGGTGCAGCTCGTCCGGCGGCGCGGCCGGAGCCACTGCGATCAGCCGGGCACGTCCGTCCGCATGGGCGAAGGCGTCCCCGAACAGCCTCCGGGTACCGGCCGAGCCTGCCGGGTAAGGCCAGTAGGCTGCGGCGCCGGAGTCCAGCAGGGGGTAGCTGAGGCCGGAGTAGTCGGCCGGCCCGCCCTCAGACGCCCGGGCAAGCTCGTCGAAGACGGTTTCGGGATCGGTGCTGAAGTCCGAGGGCGCCCCCAGCCGCCGCGCCAGTTCGGACATGATCCACAACTCGGAGCGGGCGCCTGCTGGCGGCTCGATGGCGGCGCGGCGCCGCAGCACCCGGCCCTCGAGGTTCGTCATCGTGCCCTCTTCCTCGGCCCACTGCAGGACCGGCAGGACCAGGTCCGCTTCGGCGGCGGTCTCCGACATGAAGAAGTCGGCAACCACGAGGAAGTCCAACCGCTGCAGGCCGGCGATCACCGCGTTGGCATCGGGGGCGGAAACGGCCACGTTGGAACCATGGACAAAGAGGCAGCGGACACCGCCGGGCCGCCCGAGCGACATCAGCATCTCGACGGCGGGAACGCCCGGGCCGGGCAGGTCCTCGGGCTGGACACCCCAGACCGCGGCGACATGCTCGCGGGCCGCCCGATCCGTGATCTTGCGGTAACCGGGCAGCTGGTCCGCCTTCTGGCCGTGCTCCCGTCCGCCCTGGCCGTTGCCCTGCCCGGTGAGCGTTCCGTAGCCGCTGTGGGCGCTGCCGGGCAGCCCGAGCAGTAGGGCCAGGTTGATGGCGGCCGTGGCAGTGTCGGTGCCGTCGACGTGCTGCTCCACCCCGCGCCCGGTCAGGATGTAGGTTCCCCCGGTCCCGTTCCCCGCGGCGGCTTGGCGCACACCACCGGCCAACCGGTGCGCCGTCTCGCGGATCAGCGCGACCGGCACTCCGGTGACCTCCTGCACCCGGGCGGGCCACCAGCGGTTGAGGCTGCGGCGCAGCTCCTCGAAGCCGGAGGTGCGCCGGGCGATGTAGTCCGTGTCGGCGAGCCCTTCCTGCAGCACCACGTGCGCGATGCCCATCAGCAGGACCATGTCGGTTCCCGGTGTCGGAGCCAGGTGCAGCCCGGCCCCGGAGCCGGTCAGCGCGGCCGTGGCGGAGCGCCGCGGATCGACCACGATCAGGCCGCCGGCATCGCGGGCGCCCTGGAGATGCTGCACGAAAGGCGGCATGGTGTCGGCAACGTTGGAGCCCAGCAGCATGATGGTGCCCGCGCCGTCCAGATCCTCCAGCGGAAAAGGCAGGCCGCGGTCCAGGCCGAAGGCCCGGTTCCCCGCGGCTGCCGCCGACGACATGCAGAACCGGCCATTGTAGTCGATCCGCGAGGTCCGCAGCGCCAGCCGCGCGAACTTTCCGAGCTGGTACGCCTTCTCATTCGTGAGGCCGCCGCTGCCGAACACGCCCACCGCATCCTGCCCGTGCATCGCCTGGGTGCTGCGGACGGCACCGGCGGCGAGGTCGAGCGCCTCTTCCCAGCCGATCGGCCGGAAGCTCCCGTCGTCACCGCGCAGCAGGGGAGCGGTCAGGCGCTCCGGCGAATTCAGCAGCGTACTGGACGACCAGCCCTTGCGGCACAGGCCGCCTCGGTTGGTCGGGAAATCCCGCCCGGCCACCGCCAGCCCGGGCTTGCCCGCGGAAGCCGCCATCCCGCCGTCGTGCGCGGAAGCCGGCACCCCGGACCTGCCCGCGGAAGCCGCCATCCCGCCGTCGTTAGCGGAACCGCCGGCGGGCGACAGGCGCATGGCGCACTGCAGCGCGCAGTACGGGCAGTGCGTCGCGGTGCCCATCAGACGCCGCCCTTGGCCATGACGGATCCCGGCCGCAGGTAGCAGAACCAGGTCACCGCGAGCATCAGCACGTAGGCCGCCACGAACCCGTAGAACGCCCCGTTGTAATTGCCCCCGGCTGCGTGCGAGGCGCTGAGCACCTGGGGAATCACGAAGCCGCCGTAGGCGCCGATGGCGGAGATCAAACCGAGCGCCGCGGAAGACTTGCGCTGGCTGTCCACCTTGCCGCTGCCCCGCACACCGGCCAGCTGGTGCCCGCGGATCGCGAAGATCCTCGGGATCATCCGGTAGGTCGCGCCGTTGCCGAACCCGCTGGCCGTGAACAGCGCGAGGAACAGCGACAGGAACAGCCAGAAGTTGCCCAGCGGCAGGGTCCAGACCACGGCCAGGGCGATCACCGCCATCGTCGCGAACGCCGCCACCGTCATCCTTGCGCCGCCGAACCGGTCCGCCAGCTTTCCGCCGAGCGGACGGGTCAGCGAGCCGACCAGCGGGCCCAGGAAGGCCAGCGATAGCGCCGCCGTGCCCACCGCGAAGGAGGAGAACGCGGGGAACATGTCATTGATCAGCTTCGGGAAGACGCCCGAGAACCCGATGAAGGACCCGAAGGTGCCGATGTACAGCAGGGCCATAATCCACAGATGCGGCTCGCGCAGCGCCGCGACCGAGCCGGCCAGGTCGCCCTTGGCATGCGAGAGGTTGTGCATGTACTTCCGGGCGCCCCACGCGGCCACCAGGATCAGCGGCACCCAGATCAGCCCGCCCAGCGGCAGGTTCACGGAGGCGGCGGCGCCCAGCGTGATCGCCAGCGGGACTACCAGTTGCGCCACCGCGGCGCCGAGGTTGCCGCCGGCCGCGTTGAGGCCCAGCGCGTAGCCCTTCTCCGCGGCGGGGTAGAAGTAAGTGATGTTGGCCATCGAGCTGGCGAAGTTGCCGCCACCGAACCCGGCAAGGCCCGCCACCAGCAACATCACGGCGAACGGCGTCTGCGGATTGGCCACGCACAGCGCCAGCCCGATCGAGGGGACCAGCAGCAGCAGCGCCGACACGACGGTCCAGTTCCGGCCGCCGAAGCGCGGGACCATGAAGGTGTACGGGATCCGCAGCGTCGCCCCGACCAGGCTGGGGATCGAGATCAGCCAGAAGATCTGCGACGTGCTGAAGTCGAAGCCTGCCGCCGGCAACTGCACGGCCATGATGGACCAGAGCTGCCAGACCACGAAGCCGAGGAACTCGCAGAAGATGGACCAGCGCAGGTTGACCGTGGCCAGGGCACGGCCCTCGGTTTCCCAGAGCTGCTTGTCTTCCGGGTCCCAGCCGTCCACCCAGCGCCCGGGCCGGATCCGCAGCCGGGAAGCCGCGGCGGCAGGTGCGCCGGCCGGGCCGGTCCTCAGTTCAGTCTGGTCAATACTCACGCGGTCCTCCAGGGGGAGCAGTTTTCACCGATGGAGAAGACTGTAGGAACCGCGTGTTTCGATTCCGGCGGCGGGACGTTACGGCCGCATCAAAAGTGCCTCACGGCGGGCCGGACGGACGGTGAGAACGACGCCGGGAGGGCGGCTTCGGCGTCCAGGTGAGCCGGGGCGCGGGTCAGCGCGTGTTGGTGATCAAGCCGGCAATCAGCGAGACGACGCTGATGATGAGCGAGCCGAGCACGGCGGTCCAGAAGAACGAGTCGATCACGAAGTGCACCGGGGTGAAGCCGGAGAGCCAGGCCGTGAGCATCAGCATCAGCGCGTTGATGATGATCGTGAACAGGCCGAGGGTCAGTATGGTCACCGGCAGCGACAGCAGGCTCACGATCGGGCGCACGATGGCGTTGACCAGCCCGAAGATCAGCCCGATGAACAGGAAGGCCAGCACGACGCCGACCGTTTCGTTTCCGCCTGCGGCTGCGGCCGTCGACGTGGTCTCCATGAAGATGCCGGGCAGCAGCCAGCTGGCCACCCACAGCGCGAGGCCGTTGATCAGGACACGCACGATGAACTTTCCCATGGCCTCATGCTGTCACACGAGCCGCCGGAGCACACCGGACAGGACTGTGCCTTGGCCCACGTATTCTTTAACCCATGACTTCTGCAAGGAACTTCACCGATGACGCTGCGGTCCAGGAAGATCCCCGCGCCGCCGCCGTCGCTCCCCGCCCCGTGGTTGCCCAGCTGCCCAAGTATGCCGCAGGGAAGCCGCCCGCCGTGATCGAGGGGCTCCAGCCCTACAAGCTCTCGTCCAACGAGAACCCGCTGCCGCCGCTGCCGGAGGTGCTGGCCGCGATCAACTCCCAGCACAACATCCAGCGTTACCCGGACCCGTTGAGCACCGCGCTGCGCACCGAACTGGGCCGCTTCCTGGACGTGCCGGCGGAGGATATCGTCACGGGTGCCGGCAGCCTGGGTGCGCTGGTGCAGATCCTGCAGACCTTCGCCGGGCGGAATCCGGACGGCACCGCGGACGAGGTTGTCTACGCGTGGCGGTCCTTCGAGGCCTACCCCATCATGGTGGGACTGGCCGGCGCGGAAAGCGTGCAGGTGCCCAACCGGGCGGACGGCGCCCACGACCTGGAGGCGATGGCGGCCGCCATCACCGAACGGACCCGCGTCGTCCTGCTGTGCACCCCGAACAACCCGACCGGTCCGGCGCTGACCACGGCCCAGGTGGAGGCCTTCCTCGCGAAGGTTCCCTCCGACGTCGTTGTGGTGATCGACGAGGCGTACACCGAATTCGTGCGCGACCCCGAGGCGGTCGACGGCATCCGGCTCTATCGCAACTACCCGAACCTCATCGTGCTGCGGACCTTCTCCAAGGCCCACGGGCTGGCGAACCTGCGCGTCGGCTACTCCGTGGCCAACCAGAGCCTGACCCAGCACCTCCGGGTCGCCGCCACCCCGTTCGCTGTATCCAGCCTGGCTGAGGACGCCGCCATCGCCTCGCTCAAGCACTACGACAAGGTTGTGGAAAGGGTGCAAAGCCTGGTGGACGAGCGGGAGCGGGTCGTCGCCGGACTGACAGATCTTGGCTGGAAGATCCCGGAGACCCAGGCGAACTTCGTTTGGCTGCCGCTGGGGGCGGATTCGCAGGACTTTGCGCAGTTCGCAGGGACGCAGGCCCTCTCGGTGCGCGCATTCCCGGGCGAGGGAGTGCGCGTCACCGTCGGCGAGGTCGAGGCCAACACCCGGTTCCTGGCGCTGTGCGCGAACTACACAAAGGGCCCCGGCGTTTCCTGATCGTAATAGGAACAGGGTCGCTGCCCGGTGGCAGTAGGCTAGGGAGCGGAAAACGACCGATATATGCCCCGCGGGTGATCTATTCCTTCGCGGGAATATAACAGCACAGGCGAGGCTGGAGAGCTCCTCGCCGGCGAGGAGTTCGTATGGGCGCTGAGCACCTGCCCACCTCGGAATTCGAGATTGCGGAACTGGAGCAGTCCCTGACCGCCAGCGATCCCGCTGACGCGCCGGACATGGTGCAGCTGCTGGGCGCGGACGGCGTCCTGCAGTTCGACGCGCGCTTCAGCCCCTTCGCCGAGCACCTGGACGCTGAGGCGCTGCGCGGGCTGTACCGGGACATGTTCCTGATCCGCCGCTTCGACCAGGAGGCCACTGCGCTCCAGCGTCAGGGCCAGCTGGCCCTGTGGCCGCCGCTGCTCGGACAGGAGGCCGCGCAGATCGGCTCCGGCCGCGCGCTGCTGCCGCAGGACTACGTGTTCCCCACGTACCGGGAACACGGCGTCGCCCTCACCCGGGGCCTGCAGCTCTCCTCCCTGCTGCAGCTGTTCCGGGGCATCACCAACGGCGGCTGGGACCCCCGGGAGAAGAACTTCCACATCTACACGCTGGTGCTTGCTGCGCAGACGCTGCACGCCGTCGGCTACGCGATGGGAATCCAGCGGGACCAGGAGGACGCGGTCAGCGTCGCGTATTTCGGTGACGGCGCCAGCTCCGAGGGCGATGTCCACGAATCCATGGTGTTCGCGGCCTCCAATCAGTCCCCGGTGGTTTTCTTCTGCCAGAACAACCACTGGGCGATCTCGGTGCCCACCGAAGTCCAGTCGAGGATCCCGCTGTCCAACCGCGCCAGTGGCTACGGCTTCCCCGGCATCCGCGTGGACGGCAATGATGTGGTGGCGGTTCACGCCGTCACCCGCTGGGCCCTCGAGCACGCCCGCTCCGGGAAGGGGCCGGTGCTGATCGAAGCCTTTACCTACCGGATGAGCGCACATACGACGGCGGACGATCCCACCAAGTACCGGCTGTCCTCCGAAGAGGCGGACTGGCGGCAGCGGGATCCGCTGGCCCGGCTGGCGCAGCACCTGCGCGGCGCCGGCACCGGGGACAGGTTCTTTGACGAGGTGGCAGCGGAGGGCGAGGCCATGGCCTCCGCGGTCCGCGCCGAGGTGCTCGCCATGGAGGGACCGGAGTTCGAGCAGAGCTTCGACACGGTCTACGCGGACCCGCATCCGCTGGTCGCCGAGGAACTGGCCTGGCACCGGAAATACGAGGCGGGCTTCGCCGACACCGACCGCTCGGGGGAGGGCAACTAATGGCCACGATGACCATCGCCAAGGCGATTACCGCCGGGCTGCGCCGCGCCCTGGCCGAGGACCCGAAGACGCTGCTGATGGGCGAGGACATCGGCGCCCTCGGTGGGGTCTACCGCGTGACGGAAGGGCTGCAGGAGGAGTTCGGGAAGGACCGCGTCGTCGACAGCCCGCTCGCGGAGTCCGGCATCATCGGCACCGCCATCGGCCTTGCCATGCGCGGCTACCGCCCCATCTGCGAGATCCAGTTCGACGGATTCGTGTTCCCGGCCTTCAACCAGATCACCACCCAGCTGGCCAAGATGCACGCGCGCACCAGCGGGCAGATCTCGGCCCCCGTCGTCGTCCGCATTCCCTACGGCGGAGGGATCGGGTCCATCGAGCACCACTCGGAGTCCCCGGAGGCGCTCTTCGCGCACACCGCCGGCCTGCGGATCATCACGCCCTCCAACGCCCACGATGCGTACTGGATGACCCAGCAGGCGGTCACCTCGAATGATCCGGTCATCGTCTTCGAGCCCAAGCGCCGGTACTGGCTCAAGGGCGAGGTGGACACGGAGCGGGCCGGGCTGGACGCTTTCCGCGCCGCCGTCCTCCGCGAAGGCACGGACGCGACGGCCGTGGCCTACGGCCCCCTGGTGCCCGTGGCACTCGCCGCCGCGCAGGCCGCCGAGGAGGACGGCACCAGCGTCGAAGTGATCGACCTGCGCTCCATCTCGCCGATCGACTTCGACACGGTCACCGCCTCGGTGCAGAAGACCGGCCGGCTCATCGTCGCGCACGAGGCCCCGACCTTCGGCGGCATCGGCGGGGAAATCGCCGCACGGGTCAGCGAACGCGCCTTCCTGAGCCTGGAGGCCCCCGTGCTCCGCGTCGGCGGCTTCCACATGCCTTACCCGGTGGCCAAGGTCGAGGAGCACTACCTGCCGGACATCGACCGCATCCTCGAGGCCCTCGACCGTTCGCTCGCCTACTGATCCGGAGTTCCCATGTCGAACACATTTATCTTCAACCTGCCAGACGTCGGCGAAGGCCTCGTCGAGGCGGACATCGTGTCCTGGAAGGTCAAGCCCGGGGACACGGTGGCGATCAACGAGGTGATCGTGGAGATCGAAACGGCCAAGTCCCTGGTGGAACTGCCGAGCCCGTATGCCGGCGTCGTGGCCGAACTGCTGGCCGAGGAAGGCCAGACCGTGGAAGTAGGCGCCCCGATCATCGCCGTCCGGCCCGCCGGGGCCGAAGCGCAGGCCGAGCCGGAGAAGCCCGCCGGCGACGCCCTCGCCGAGGCGCTGCCCGCCGCGCCGGGCGAGGCCCCTGCGGCGGCGCCCGAACAGGAGCTGAAGCCGCTCGTTGGTTCGGGGCCGAAGGCGGATGCGGTCAAGCGCCGGCCGCGCCGCAGCGCCGGGGTCACCGCTCCAATAACGACGACGGCGGATGCCGCCGAGGGGAGCGGCGCCCCGGAAGATACCTCGCTCGCCAACGCTCCCGCCGGGCACCATCACGGCGTCTCCGACTCCAGCCCGGCCCACCACGCTCCGCACGTGCCGCCCGTTCCGGCGGCGCCCTCTGCCGAGCCCGCCGGGCTGAAGCACCGCCGGGCGGACGCGCAGGCCGCCGTCTCCCGGCTGCTGAACCGCGTGCTGGCCAAGCCGCCGGTGCGCAAGGCCGCCAAGGATCTCGGGATCGACCTGGCGGACATCGTGCCGACGGGCCGCGGCGGAGAAGTCACCAAGCAGGACCTGCTCAGCTACCAGGCCCAGCGGGACGCCGAGCTGGACCAGGCCGAGACGTTCTGGGCGCCGAGCA
This sequence comes from Arthrobacter sp. Marseille-P9274, assembly GCF_946892675.1. NCBI lineage: Bacteria > Bacillati > Actinomycetota > Actinomycetes > Micrococcales > Micrococcaceae > Arthrobacter > Arthrobacter sp. Marseille-P9274. The sequence continues at coordinate 488,850 of NZ_CAMPOV010000002.1, read as the reverse complement.
AGAAGCCGCAGGACCAGCGGATCGAGCGCGTACCCGTCAAGGGCGTACGGAAGGCCACCGCGAAGGCGATGGTCGAATCCGCCTTCAACGCGCCGCATGTGAGCATCTTCGTGGACGTCGACGCCTCGCGGACCATGGAGTTCGTCAAGCGGCTCAAGGCCAGCCGGGACTTCGAGGGGATCAAGGTCTCCCCGCTGCTGATCTTGGCCAAGGCCGTCATCTGGGCCGCCGCGCGCAACCCCTCGGTCAACGCGACCTGGACGGACGATGCGATCCTGGTCAAGCACTTCATGAACCTGGGCATCGCCGCGGCCACCCCGCGCGGCCTGATGGTGCCCAACATCAAGGACGCCCAGGACCTCTCGCTGAAGGAACTGGCCATCGCGCTGAACCAGCTGGCCACCCGGGCCCGCGAGGGCAAGACCCAGCCGGCGGAGATGCAGGGCGGCACGCTGACCATCACCAACATCGGCGCGCTCGGCATCGACACCGGCACGCCGATCATCAACCCGGGCGAAGTGGCCATCGTCGCCTTCGGCACCATCAAGCAGAAGCCGTGGGTGCTCGACGGCGAGGTCATTCCCCGCTGGATCACCACCCTGGGCGGCTCCTTCGACCACCGCGTGGTCGACGGGGACCTCTCCGCGCGCTTCATGGCGGACGTGGCTTCGATCATGGAGGAGCCGGCGCTCCTGCTCGACTAAGCCGCGGCACCGTCGTTCGCTATGATCGACAGCAGTGGCGAGGAGGAGCGAACGATGACCGAGACGACCGGCACCGCTGTACAGACTGCCGACCTTTACGACGAGCGCGGCGAGGAACTGCAGTCCGTCCCGCTGCAGTTCCTGGACCTTGGCGCGAACACGACCTTTAGCGGGCCTGTCCGCACCATCCGCTGCCACGAGGACAACGGCCTGGTGAAGTCCGTGCTGAATTCCCCGGGCGACGGTTGTGTCCTGGTGGTTGACGGAGACGGATCGCTCAACACCGCGTTGATGGGGGACCTGATCGCCGCGGCGGCCGTGGAGAACGGCTGGGCCGGCGTCGTCATCAACGGCGCCGTCCGGGACCGTGCCGTGCTGGCCGGCCTGCCGCTGGGGATCAAGGCGCTGGGCAGCAATCCCCGCAAGAGTGCCAAGGAGTCGGCAGGCGAAGTGGACGCGCCGGTGGAATTCTCCGGCGTGCAGTTCCGTCCCGGCGCGATGCTCTACGCGGACCTCGACGGCATCCTCGTGGAGCGCTGAGCCGCCGGAAGCACCGCACGTCTGTGACAGACTGGGAGGCATGAGCAACAACCGCCCCACGCGCCGCGACGACCCTGGCATCCCCCGCATCGACTGGCGCGGCACCCTTTGGGCGATGCTATTCATCTTCCTGCTCAGCTACGTCTTCATCGCGCTGTTCCCGGGCATGCACGCCATCCTGCGCATCGTGCTGGTGCTCGCCCTCTACTTCGCCGGCCGGTACGTGTACCACCGGTACCTGAAGAAGCGGCGCTAGGCGTCCTCAGGCAGCTGCGCCTCTCCCGCCTCGATGGCCTCGGCGATGACCGGGGCCAGCCGGCGGACGCCCTCGCGGATCCGGTCGCCTGCCACGGCGCTGAAGGCCAGCCTGAGCCGGTTGGACGGCTCGTCCGACGGCGTGAATGCGGCTCCCGGGATGAACACGACGCCGGCGTCGATAGCGCGGTGGAGCAGCGGGTACGTGTCGATTCCCGGCGGCAGCGTCACCCAGACGAAGAAGCCGCCTTCGGGGCGCGTCCAGGTGACCCCCGGCGGCATGAATTCCTTCAGCGCGGAAAGCATCGCGAGGCAGCGCTCCGCATAGAGGTCGCGGTAGGTGGTGATCTGGCCGCGCCAGTCGTGCCCGTCGAGGTACTCCGACACCAGCATCTGGTTCAGCGTGGGCGGGCACAGCGTCACGGCTTCGCTGGCCAGGTAGAACCGGCGCTGCAGGTGGGACGGCACCAGCGCCCAGCCGATGCGCAGGCCCGGGGCGAGGATCTTGGAGAACGAGCCCATGTAGATCACGTCCGCCGGATGCCCCGCCCGCAGGGGCGGAATCGGCCGACCGTCGAAGCGCAGCAGCCCGTAGGGGTTGTCCTCGATGATCAGGATGTTCGATTCCTGGCAGATCCGCACGATCTCTTCCCGCCGTTCGGCCGCCAGCGTGATGCCCGAGGGATTGTTGAAGTTGGGGATCGTGTAGAGGAACTTGATGTTGCCGCCGGCGGAGCGGACCTCGGCGATGCGCCGCCGGAGCTCATCCGGAACGAGCCCGCGGTCGTCCATGGCGACGGCTTCGACGTTGACCTCGTAGGCTTCGAAGGTATTAAGCGCACCGACGTAGGTCGGATCTTCGCACAGGACGGTGTCCCCGGGGTTGCAGAACACCTTGCAGGCGACGTCCTGCGCACTCTGGGATCCTACGGTAACGACGACGTTCCCCGGGTCGGCATCGGTGATGCCTTCCTCGGCCATGACCTCGCAGATCTGTTCCCGAAGCTTTTCCATGCCCTGGCCGCCGCCGTACTGCAGCGCGGTGAGGCCGTGTTCGGTGACGAGCTTGTAGGCCATCCCGCCGATCTTTTCCAGCGGCAGTGACTGCAGGAACGGGTTGCCCCCGGCCAGCGAGACCAGCCCCGGCCGCAGCGAGATGTCGAAGACGTCACGGACCGCGGACTGCTTGATCTTGGACGCCCGCTCGGAAAACAGCTCGTGGTGGCGGTGGGAGGTCGCGGCGCGCTCCAGAGCGACCTCGGTCTCCGTGGAAAGATCGGCGGGCGCAGTCGGCTGATGTGCTGTCACTCACACAGGATAACCCGCCATGTTGCCTTAGGGGCAACTCCTGTTTACTTTGCGTGGTTGGTTCCCGGGCTGACGGCAGGCCGGTCCGTCCTGGTCAGAGCCAGCCGGCGTCCTTGGCCTTGAGCGCGGCCTGGAAGCGGCTTTCGGCGCCAAGCTGCTCCAGCATCCAGGCGATGTGCCGCCGGCAGGTCCGGACGCTGATGTCGAGCCGGCGGGCGATCACTTCGTCGGAGTGGCCCGAGGCCATGCCGCGCAGGATCGACTGCTGGACGCTGTTCAGCTGGGCGGCGGGGCTGTCCTCGTCCGAGTTGTAGGGCGTCGCGAGCTCCCAGGCCACGTTGAACAGATGGGTGAAGACGTGGATGAGCTTCGGGTCGCGCACCACGAGCGCCCCGCGGTCGTCGGGGAAAAGCTGGCGGGCCACAAGGGCCAGGTTCCGGTCGAAGATCAGCACCTTCAGCGGCACGTAGGGAAGGGTCCGGTATTCGAGCCCGGCCGGAGCCGTGGCTGCTACGGCCTTGCGGGTCGGCACATGGTCCAGCGTGCTGGTGCTGTAGAGGTTTTTGCGCACGACCCCGCGGCCGAGCAGTTCCAGGTCCTTCTGGATGCTCTCCTCATGCACTTCCGCGGTGGAGCCCGTGCCGGGCTGGCTGATCAGGACCTGCTCGCTGACGTCGCGGCCGTAGTCGATCAGCAGCTTGCGGATGACTCCGGGGTCCTCCAGCACCTCAACCGTCGAATCGAGGCCGACGTTCTTCCGCGCCGCCAGATACGAGGGAACCAGGGCGGCCATATCGCTGCGGTGTCCGCTGATCTTGGCCCGCAAGTCGATCAGCAGCCGCTCGTCCGCGTCCACCAGCTGGGAGAGCGCGACGTCCGGGGGGATGGCGATGAAGGCCTCGATATGCGGTGCCGGCTGCTGCAGCAACTTGCGGCTCACTAGTTCCGCGATTGCGGCGTTGAGGTCACGTATCGTGTAGCCCAACGCCGTGGAAGCAGACTCTTTCGTCCATTCCGGATTGGCTACGGCGTGTTCGTACAGTTCGAAGGCTGTGCCGCTCAGCATCCGCTGCCCCCTCGGCTGGTTTGAGACTGGTAAGTGAATGCCATGTCCGGTTGTTGCCAATCGGTTTAAGTAGGCACGTTCAAATCATACCTTTGGTGCTGAAACCTTGGAATCTCAAGGGATTTTCGGGTCAATCACCGGTGGCATCAAGCGGACACCCGCCGGCGCCTGTCCCAATGTGTGCATGTCCGGTTCCTGCCCCTCCTCCGGCTGGACACCACCCGGGCTGACACGGAACTCTTGAAGTTGTCGGGGGGCATTCCCCGATGGTTTGCCACTCACACCCAAAAGGGGAATGACATGTTCAAGAGGATCGCCAGCATCACGGCAGGTCTGCTGGTTGCCTTCGGTGCGATCTCGGCAGCCACTCCTGCAGTGGTAGCCGAGCAAGGGCCTAAGCCCAACAGCACACCGGTCGCAGCCTGGGACTGGTAAAAAGCCGCCCCATCCCCAGCATGTAGCTGATCCTGTAACCAGGACGGCCAGGCTATTCCTCCCCAACCACCAGCGAGCTAACCAAGGAGAAGCGCATGAGCCAGCTGACAGCCATCCGCACCTCGGAAACGCTCAGTCTCAAATCATACTGGTGGGTCCTGTCTATATACACGGGTAGACAGGACGTAGCCGAAACCGTCATAGGAGAACTGGTTACGCCGCTGGTGGCCCACGCTCGCCGCGAAGGCGTGGGCCGCTGGTACTTCGGTCATCATGTTGATGAGGTGGGGCCTCACATAAAGGTCCGGTTCCTGGGCCACCGCTCAGCCCTCGATAGCCTCCAGAGGTTTGAGTTGGCGGCCCGGGGCCGGCTCCTTGAAGCCGTGCCCACTGCCAGGATCCAGCAGAACTACGTACTGCCTCCGAACTGCGAGGACCTGGCCGGCCTGGTCGGGCCTGAGCCGGTGTCGATGGTTCACGAATCGGAGCTGGACCGATTCGGCGGCGCCGATGGCCTGGTTCTGGCCGAGGAGGTCTTCGAGCTTTCATCTGAACTTGCGAGCTGGGCGGTTGGCCGCTTCAGCAAGTCGCAGGGGCGGACGGCCCTGGGAGCGCTGTTGCTCTCGGATGCCGCCTGGGCAATGATGAACGGCCCGAAGTCCGCCCAGTGGCCGGACCGGCGCAGGCTGTCCTGGAACTACTGCTGGGACAACCATTTGAGGGTCTCGACGTTGGAGCTCGGGCGCGGTGCTGCAAAGGCGCGCGCCGGTCTGGCTGCCAGTCTTGCCCCGAGGACGGCCCCGATGCACCGCCTGATGGCAGCGACAGCAGCCGAAGGCTCCGTGCAGAACTGGCGCCGCCGCTGGAAGCGGGCAATTGATGCTTACCTCTACCGGGCTGACAAGTCCCGGGTGAGCCGCAGCGCCCAGAACCTTATGTTCAGCCAGTCGCACTACATGATGAATCGGCTTGGCTTCACGATGTGGGAAGAAGCAGCCTTGGGAATCTACGCCCGCGCGTGGACGCCTGATACTGAATCCGCTCTGTTGGAGAAGAGAAGAAGATGACCCCGTTTACGTCGGCCAACGCCGTCTACCTGCGCTCGTCCGAAACTACTGACCAGACCAGCACCGACGCCCTCGAAGAGATGGGCGGGCTCGCCTCGCACGGACCGGACGGCGACCTGTGGAACCTGACCGGGAGCGACTACTCACGGGATGCGGCTTGGGCGGACCACGCCTGGCAGTGACCCTCCTACCTCAATAACCCCATAAGCCACTGGCCGGAACTCCCCCCAACGGTTCCGGCCAGTTCCCTGTCCAAAAACAATCGCCTCCCAGGAAAGCGGCCGCTATTTGCCGCTTAGCAGCTCTTCGACCGGGACGCCGTTGACGAGGACCACGGACGTCCCCGTGCCCGCAGCGGTCGCCGCTGTCTGTTCCAGCTGGCGTTCGATTCGAGGGTCGTCACACGTTCCTCCGGACTGCAGTTGGCCCTCCAGCTCCACCATGACGGTGTCCGCCTCCGTGCTTGCCCGGACGAAGGACAGGTCGGATTGGTACAGCGCGTTGTACAGTCCCGACTCTCCAAGGAACTGCCCCTTGTCGGCGAGCAACCGTTCCATCGCCTCGCGAACTCTGTCCGGAGTGCTCAGGCGCTCCGTATAGGTCGCCACCAGGCTGTCGCCGCAGCCGATGGCTTCGCCGGACCCGCCGGCATCGTCCACCGCCACGTAGTAAAGCGTCAGCGCTGCTGGTGCAGCACTGTCCTGCGTGCCGGGCGGCGACAACACCGGCCCGCTTCCGGTCGCCACTGGCGTCGTCCAGGTCGGGCTTTGCTCCGGGGCGTCCGAGGATGCTCCCACAGTGGCGCTGGCCCGGGTCGTGGCCGGTGACGTGGCGGGCGGCTCCGCCGGCGCACAGCCCGCAAGCGTCAGCAGGGCAGCGGCGACAGCGGGGAGAGCCCGCTTCATCTTCATCGTTTCCACGTCGGATCCCCCTCTTGCGGCGAGCGGGGGCGCGTTCATCCGCATTTACTTCGGACCGGTGACTCACCCCGTCAAGTCAAACGCTACTGCGCCGGTCGGCTGCGGCAAGTGCCAGAGGGCCCTCAGCGGTGGTCGTCTGCCCGGCGTGCGCGCGACGGAATTTTCGTGGAATCACAAACAATTGAGTTTTTCAACTTGATTTGTCGGCCTGCGTCACGGAATATCTTGTGTGTAACGATCATCACGCCGTGTTTGACGCCACTCGGTGGGTCATCTCACACTAGCTAGTGAACAGCTGTTCAATAAGCGAACACTGACGCGGCATCCCGCTCGCTGAGGGGGCACGAAGGAGTGGAAATGAAACGACCGAGGACCGCATCGGTATGACGGCGCAGGCGGTTAACAAGAGCGGTGCCGCGCACGCCGCACCGAAGCGCCCGGCGAGGAAGATGCCGAGCAAGCAGTTGCTGGGCATCGCCGGCATCCTGGCCTTTCTGTTGATCTGGGAGTTGGTGCCCAGGGTCGGTATTGTCGAGCCGCGGTTCCTGCCGCCGGCGTCCGAGGTGATCGGGGCCCTGGCCCGCGATTTCGGCCTGACGGCTTTCTGGGTTGCGGTGGGCGAGACGATGCTGGCCTGGCTGCTGGGCCTGGTGATCGCGATCGTGCTGGCCACGGTGCTGGGCTTCATCATCGGTTCGTCGTCGTTCCTGCGGAAGCTGACTAATTCCACGGTGGAGTTCCTGCGGCCGATTCCGTCGGTGGCGCTGATCCCGCTGGCGGTGCTGCTGTTCGGTGTGAAGATCGAGTCCACGTTGATGCTGGTCGTGTATGCCTCCTTCTGGCAGGTCTTCATCCAGGTGCTGTACGGGGTGACGGACGTGGACAACGTGGCGATGAACACGGCTAAGTCCTACGGGCTGGGCCGGGTGGCCCGGATCCGGTACGTGGTCTTCCCGACCGCGCTGCCGTACCTGATGACCGGCGTGCGCCTGGCCGCTTCGGTGGCGCTGATCCTGGCGATCACGGCCGAACTGGTCATCGGTTCGCCGGGGCTGGGCCGCGAAATCGCATTGGCTCAGTCGGGCGGCGCGATCTCGGGCATGTACGCCCTGGTCCTGGCGACCGGCCTGATCGGCGTGCTGATCAACCTGCTGATGCGCTGGATCGAGCGCAAGACCCTGTCCTGGCACTCGTCCATCCGTTCCGAGGTGATCGTATGAAAATTCTGAAGGGGATCGGGTACGCGCTGGCGCTGCCGGTCATCCTGGTCATGATCTGGTGGGCCTCCACCCTCGGCGAGACGAATTTCTTCGTGCCGACCCCCGGGGTGCTGGCGGAGAAGTTCGGCGAGACCTGGTTCGGTGAGCGGATCGTCTCGGACGTGCTGCCCAGCCTCGGCCGGCTCTTCGTCGGCGTGGTCGCGGCGATCATCATCGGCATCGTGGCGGGCCTGCTGATCGGTTCGATCAAGTGGCTGCGGGACCTGACCGAGCCGGTGCTAGAGTTCTTCCGGGCGATCCCGCCGCCGGTGCTGGTGCCGGTCCTGATGCTGCTGATGGGCATCACGGACGGCATGAAGGTCGTCGTGATCATCTCCGGCTGCGTCTGGCCGGTGCTGCTGAACACCATCGAAGGCGTCCGCGCGATCGACTCGGTCCTCTCCGACAGCGCCCACACCTACGGCATCCGGGGCTGGGCGAGGATCAAGTACCTGGTCCTGCCCTCCGCCGGCCCGCAGATCATGGCCGGTGTCCGCCAGTGCCTGTCCATCGGCCTGATCCTGATGGTCATCTCCGAAATGTTCGCCTCCTCGTCGGGGCTCGGCTTCACCATCGTGCAGTTCCAGCGCTCGTTCGCGATTCCGGAAATGTGGTCCGGCATCGTGGTGCTGGGCCTGATCGGTGTGGCCATGTCGTTCATCTTCCAATTCACCGAGCGCAGGATCCTGCGCTGGTACCACGGCCTGCGAGAGGTAGAAAATGCAGTCTGAGACAACCCCGGCACCGGCCGGCAAGACCCTCCCCGCGAACGAGGCAATGCTCTCGGTCCGCGGCATGAAAAAGGTCTACAAGACCGACGGCGGCGACATCGAGGCCGTCCGCAACCTCACCTTCGACCTGCGCGCAGGGGAGCTGGCCTGCCTGGTCGGCCCGTCCGGGTCCGGCAAGACCACGCTGCTCAAATGCATCGCCGGCCTGATGGCCCCGACCGAGGGCGAGGTGCTGCTCAACGGCACCAGGGTCGTCGGCCCGCCGAAGAAGATGGCCGTGGTGTTCCAGGAGTACGGCCGCTCGCTGTTCCCCTGGATGCGGGTCCGCGAGAACGTTGAACTGCCGCTGAAGAACCAGGGCGTGCCCAAGGCCGAACGCGACCGCCTGGTCGACGACGCCCTGGAAGCCGTGGGACTGGCGCACGTGCCGCAGTCCTACCCGTGGCAGCTCTCCGGCGGCATGCAGCAGCGCGTCGCGATCGCCCGGGCCGTGGCCTACCAGCCCGAGGTCCTGCTGATGGACGAACCGTTCGCCGCCGTCGACGCGCAGACCCGCGCCGACCTCGAGGACCTGATCCGCACCGTCTGGCGCAAGCTCGGCGTGACCGTCCTGTTCGTCACGCACGACATCGACGAGTCCGTCTACCTCGGCCAGCGCGTAATCATCCTGTCCTCCTCGCCGACCGTCGTCCAGGAAGACATCACCATCGACCTGCCCGACGAACGCGACCAGCTCAACACCCGCGCCCTGCCCCGCTTCACCGAACTACGCCACCACGTCTACGAACAGATCCAGCTCGCCAAAGCCGGACACCGCCCCGCAGCCGCGCGGCAGGCCTGACCGCCGTCGATCGTTCCGAGGCGGTCCAGCAGTATCCCGATGGCAGTTGCCCTTCCGTGGGGGAGGGCAACTGCCATTCGCGTATGGGGGATTACGACGGCGGGGGCCGGCTAAGGAGGAATCGACCGTGGGGCGGAGGCAGCCTGGGGGATCCTGGTTGGAAGAGCTCGGTGGTGGGACCCAGCAGGCGGTGCCGGGCTTCGCTGGCAGCAGGCAGGCAGACGGTGACGGCTTCGCTGGCAAGCAAGCAGGCAGGCGATGCCGGGCTTCGCTGGCAGCAGGCAGGCAGACGGTGACGGCTTCGCTGGCAAGCAAGCAGGCAGGCGGTGGGTGGCAGGTGGGCGTGTCCGGGTGGAACCGTTATCGAAAAGAAGCCCGGATTCACGCCGCCCTGCACTTGGGCTGCGCTTAGGTTGGTGGAACCGGGGGAGAGGCTGGTTATGAAGCGGATGGTTCTGGCGGCGGTCATGGGCTTGGCCGCGCTGGTGGCGGCGGCCTGCGGTGGTCCGGAAGGGGTGGGCGCGTTCGAGGTCGAGGCGGCGCCCCGCGACGCGCTGCCTGCATACCTGAAAGCGGCGGAGCTGGACGCCGCGAGCTCCCGGTTCCTGGCCGAGTCCGACGGAGTAGCCTTCTACGCGGCGAAACCGGCCGCCGATGGGGCGGCGTCGGCGGCGTGCATTGTGATCGATGGGCAGCGCGACGGCTCGTCCTGGGTCGCGGGCTGCTCAGAGAAGGCCCCGGTGGCGACCGGAATTGACGGTGTGCGGGCCATGCTCGTGACGGACGGCTTCGATTCGTCCAGACTGCAGCAGGACGGCTGGCGGGAACTGCATCCCAACCTGCTGGTCAAGCGCTGACGGGGACCGGTCCAACGCCGGGACAGTGGATTGAAGTCAGTCGGCAGCTTCGAAGGCGATGCGCCTGAGCAAGGTGCGGAGCAGGTCGCGTTCTTCGAGGCTGAGCTCGCCGAGCGAGTGCTCTTCGGCCGTTCGCACGAGGTCGAAGGCCTGCTTGTAGAGCCGTCGTCCCTCCGGGGTGGCGACGATGACCTTGGAGCGGCGGTCGCGGGGGTCGGCTTCCCGGGTGACGGCGCCGCGGCGTTCCAGCTCGTCCACGAGGGCCACGATCTGGCTGGGATCCAGGCTGAGGAAGTCGGCCAGTTCGCGCTGTGAGGGGTTGAGGTCGCTGCAGGCCAGCGACAGCACGGAGTAGGAGCGCACCTTCAGGTCCAGCTCTTTGAGGGTGAGGTTCGCCCGGCTGGAGCCGACGGAGCGGGCCCGAGCGGTCAGGAACTCGATTTCATCGGCGAGTTCGGCGGCCATAAGCCGTTCCGGACCCGTGGCCGCTCCATTTGCCTCCGCCGCCTGGGTGGCGCTGCCGGAGCGGGGCTCTGCCGTCTTCTGTATCGCCATGGTTCCTCGCATCTTACTCGGGCAGGTCCTGCCGAAAATCTGTTGACTTTATCAATGGTATACGTTGTCATTGATTTTGGAACAGTCGCACGCTGGTCCTGGCCATGGGCCGGGACCTGAGCAAAGGAGCTTACGTTATGTCACTGGCAGGAAAAGCAGCCATCGTCACCGGCAGCGGCCGCGGGCTTGGCCTGGCCTACGCACAGGAACTGGCGAAGCAGGGCGCCGCCGTCGTTATTAATGACGTTGACCAGCAGATCGCGGACGAAGCCGTTGCCGGCATCACCGCGGCCGGCGGCCGGGCCGTGGCCGTGGTGGCCCCCGTCGGCTCGACGGAGACCGCGAAGCAGCTGGTGGCTGCCGCCGTCGACAATTTCGGCCGGCTGGACATCCTGGTCACCAACGCGGGCGTGCTGCGCGACAAGTCGCTGCTGAAGATGACGGACGAGGACTTCGACCTCGTCATTAACGTGCACCTGCGCGGCACCTTCACCTGCGTGCGCGAGGCCTACGCCTACTTCAAGGAGAACCGCATCCCCGGCCGCATCATCACGATCGGCTCGCCCACGGGCCAGCGCGGCAACTTCGGCCAGACGAACTATGCCGCCGCCAAGGCCGGGATCGTTGGCATGGTCCGCACCTGGGCGCTGGAGATGAAGAAGGCCGGAATCACCGCCAACGCCGTCATCCCGGTGGCCGCCACCGCGATGACCAAGACCGTGCCCTTCTTCCAGAAGGCGGTCGAGGCGGATGAGCGCGGAGAGGCCATGCCGGACTTCTTCCGCAAGGACCTGGGTTTCGGAACGGCCGACGACGTTGCAGGGCTGGTTGCCTACCTCGCCTCCGACGCGGCCGCCAATGTCACCGGCCAGGCGATCGGCGTCGGCGGCGACCGCCTGCAGCTGTGGTCCCACCCGGAGGCCGTGGCGACCGAGTACCGCGACGGCGGCTGGACCTACGAGGCGCTGGGCGAGCGGTTCGACGATCTGTTCGGCCAGCGGCTGCAGACCGTTGGCGAGGAGTTTCCGGAGCTGCCGGCGGAACTGCAGCCTGAGACGGCGGGGAGCAAGTAGTGGCGGTCAAGGCGTACGAGCTCGGCGTCGATGCGGCGGCGCTGGATGCGATCGACATGCACGTGCATGTGGAGATCGACGGGCACGGGCATTGTTCGCTGCCCCCGGCGCTGATGGACGCGTCCAGCGCGTACTTCAAGGCGGAGGAGCGGACGCCGTCCCTGGACAGCATCGCCGAGACCTACCGTGCGCTCAACATGGCCGCCGTCGTTTTCACCGTCGATGCGCGGACCAAGCTTTCGCACAAACCGAACAGCATCGAGGACATCGTCGAAGGCGCCGCGCGGAACAATGACGTGCTGATCCCGTTCGGCTCCGTGGACCCGCTGACCGGATCGGAGGCGATCGTGCGGGCCAAGCGGCTGGCGGAGGACTACGGGGTCCGGGGCTTCAAGTTCCACCCGAGCCTGCAGGGCTTCGACCCCAGCCAGGGGGAGTTCTACCCGCTCTGGGAGGCGTTGCAGGAGATCGGCCTGCCGGCGATTTTCCACACCGGCCAGAACGGCATGGGCGCGGGCCTGCCCGGCGGTTACGGGATCAAGCTGGCCTACTCCAATCCGCTGCTGCTGGATGCCGTCGCCGCGGACTTCCCGGGGCTGCAGGTCATCATGGCGCACCCCTCGGTGCCGTGGCAGGACGAGGCCAACTCGATCGCCACGCACAAGTCCAACGTGTGGATCGACCTCTCGGGCTGGTCGCCGAAGTACTTCCCCGAGTCGCTGGTGAGGGCTTCCAACTCAATGCTGCAGGACAAGGTCCTCTTCGGGACGGATTTCCCGCTGATCACGCCGCAGAAGTGGCTGGGTGCCTTTGCCGACCTGCCGCTGAAGGACGAGGTCCGGCCGAAGATCCTCAAGCACAACGCGATGCGGCTGCTGGGCCTGGGCGCGGGCGGGCAGTCGTGAGCGTCTCCGCCGGCGTGCAGGAGCAGACGGGGTTCTATCCTTCGGACCAGTACGGTTTCTCGACGCTGCTCAGCGAGGCCGAGCTGGCCGTGCTGGGCCGGCTGCGGGCGGTGCTGGACCAGCAGGTCAAGCCGCTGCTGGCGGACTACTGGGAACAGGGCGAGTTTCCCTACCAGATCACCAAGCCGCTGTTCGACCTGAGGCTGATGGACCCGGAGGAGCTGACGGCCGGCGGCGCGGTGCCCGGCGGCCTGTATACCGGCTTCCGGAACTTCGAGCTGGCCCGGACCGACGCCTCCGTGGCGACGTTCTACAACGCCCAGTCCGGCCTGTTCCGCACCACAGTCAATCTCGGCGGCAGCGACGAGCAGGTGGCGCGGCTGGACCCGCTGATCCGCTCCTTCGAGTACAAGGGCGTGTTCTCGCTGACCGAGCCGGACCATGGCTCCGACATTGCCGGCGGGCTGGCCACCAGCGCGCGGCGCGACGGCGGGGACTGGGTCATCAACGGGCACAAGCGCTGGATCGGCGGGGCGGTCTCGGCCGACGTGCTTGCGGTGTTTGCCCGCGACGAGGCGGACGGGCAGGTCAAGGCGTTCCTGGTGCCCACCGACGCGCCGGGCGTGAAGCTGTCCAAGATCCACCGCAAGACCGCGCTGCGCATGATGCAGAACTCGGACATCACGCTGACGAACGTCCGGGTGCCGGAATCCGAGCGCCTGCAGCGAGTCAATTCCTTCGCCGACGTCGCCGGCCTGCTGCGCAACATGCGGTCGGACGTCGCCTGGATCGCCGCGGGGCTGCAGGCGGGCGCCTACGAGGCGGCCGTGCGGTACGTGATGGGGCGCGAGCAGTTCGGCAAGCCGCTGGCCAGCTTCCAGCTCGTGCAGGAGAAGCTCGCCACAATGCTGGGCAACGTCACGTCCTCGCTCGGCATGGTGGTCCGGCTGACCCAGCAGCAGGAGGCCGGCATCTTCAAGGACGAGAACTCCGCGCTGGCCAAGATGTTCACCTGCGCCCGGATGCGGGAAACCGTCGCCCTGGCGCGCGAGCTGGTAGGAGGCAACGGGATCACGCTGGACACCGACGTCGCACGTTTCCATGCGGATGCCGAAGCCGTCTACTCCTACGAAGGCACGCACGAAATCAACGCCCTGATTGTGGGCCGGGCGATCACCGGCACCGGGGCCTTCCGCTAGACCGGCAAACGCCGGAATTCCACCCGCATCCACCACGAGGAGCCATCCCATGAGCAACACCGTTGTCACGTTCGAGGAACTGCCCGGCCTGGTCGGCAAGGACCTTGGCTACACCAGCTACATCGAGATCACGCAGGAGCAGATCAATACCTTTGCCGAGGCGACCAACGACCACCAGTGGATCCACGTCGATCCGGAGCGCGCCAAGGACGGCCCGTTCGGCGCGCCGATCGCCCACGGCTTCCTCAGCCTGTCGCTGATCATTCCGTTCTGGAGCGAGCTGTTCGACGTAGAGGGCGTCAAGACCAAGGTCAACTACGGCCTGGACCGCGTCCGGTTTACCAACCCGGTCAAGGTCGGCGCGAAGGTCCGCATGCATTCCGCGATCGCCGAGGTCACCGAGGTTAAGGGCGGTGTCCAGATCAAGACCAACAACACCATCGAGATCGAGGGCGAAGAGCGTCCGGCCGTCGTCGCCGAATTCCTCGCCCGGTTCTACGCCTGACCAGCGGCCCACCACTACAAGGAGCAGAGCATGAAGAAGCACTTCGGCAAGATGCTTGCGGTCGCGGCTGTCGCTGCGCTGGTATTGACGGGCTGCGGCAGCGGCTCCCCGTCCGGCGGCGCGGCTCCGGCCGGCTCGGAAGGCGCCAACGGGGAGCTGACCAAGGTTGTTGTCGGCGTCCTGCCCATCGCCCCGTCGGCCGCCGTGCAGTACGGCATCGACCAGGGCATCTTCGAGAAGCACGGCCTGGATATCGAGTTCCAGACCAGCTCCGCCGGGGCGGCCATGCTTCCGGCCGTCTCGACGGGTACGATCAACATCGGCATCGGCAATCCCCTCTCCGTCCTGGTCGCCGTGGACAAGGGCCTGGACATGAAGATCGTCTCGGGCTACTCGAACTCCAAGGCCGAGGGCGACGACATCACCGGCGTCGTCGTCAAGAAGGATTCCGGGATCAATTCGTGGAAGGACCTGGCGGGCAAGAGCGTTTCCGTGAACGCCGTGAACACGCAGGGCGACCTGACCATCATGGAGGCCGTCGAGCAGGACGGCGGGGACCCGAAGGCCGTGAAGTTCAGCGAGGTGGCCTTCCCCGACGCCCCGGCGCAGCTGGAGCGCGGCAATATCGACGCGGCGTGGATGGCCGAGCCCTTCGTCGCCAACGCACTGGCGGACGAGAATAACAAGCTGCTCGGCTACAACTACCAGGACGTCATCCCCGGGCTGCCGACGATGGTGGCCTTCACCTCCGGTCAGTACGCGCAGGAGAACCCGGAGGCCGTCGCCGACTTCAAGACGGCGCTCGCCGAGACTTTGGATGCGGCCCAGGCGGACGAGAAGGGGCTGAAGAGCACCGTCGCGACCTTCCTCAAGATCGACGAGGCAAAGGCCCAGGCGATCAACATGGAGGAGTTCTCCGGCGAACTGCGGACCGAGCAGATGACCAAGCTGGGCGAGCTGATGCAGAAGTACGACTTCGTTTCGAAGGCCCCGGACGTCAACGCCGTCCTGGTCAAGTAGCAGCCACCAACCACCAACCACCTCAAGGAAGAGGCATCACTATGAAGAGGCGCTTTGCCACACTGCTGGCCGGCTGCGCGATCGCAGCGCTCGCCCTGACCGGCTGCGGTTCAGGTTCCCCCTCCGGCTCCGGCGAGCCCGCCGGCAGCGAGGCGGCGGCCAGCGGGGGCCTGCAGAAGGTCACCGTCGGCGTCCTGCCCATCGCCCCCTCCGGCGCCATGCAGTACGGCATCGACGAAGGCATCTTCGAGAAGCACGGGCTGGACGTCGAGCTCCAGACCGGCCAGGGCGGCGCGGCCATGCTGCCGGCCGTGTCCACCGGCACCATGAACTTCGCCGTCGGTAATCCGCTCTCGGTCATGACCGCTGTGGACAAGGGCCTGGACATGAAGATCGTCACCGGCTACAGCAACTCGAAGGTCGAGGGCGAGGACATCAACGCCGTAGTGGTCAAGGCGGACTCCGGGATCGAGTCCTTCGCGGACCTTGCGGGCAAGACCACCGCGGTTAACACGCTCAAGACCCAGGGCGACCTGACCATCATGGAGAGCGCGGCGATCGACGGCGGCGACCCGAAGGCGCTGAAGTTCAGCGAGATGCCGTTCCCGGACATGGAAGCCCAGCTGGAGCGAGGCAACGTGGACGCCATCTGGATCCCGGAGCCGTTCCAGGCGAAGGCGCTGGCCAACAAGGACTACAAGCTGCTGGGCTACCCGAACCAGAAGGCGCTGCCGGGCCTGCCCACCATGGTGACCTTCACCAGCGGCAGCTTCGCCAGCGAGAATCCCGGGATCGTGGCCGACTTCAAGGCCGCCGTGACCGAGACCCTTGCCGCCGCGGAGGCGGACCCGGAGGGCGTGCGCGCCGTGCTGCCGGAGTTCATGGGGATGGACGAGGCAGTGGCGAAGGGCCTGAAGATGGAAACCTTCGACGCCGAGCTGCCCACCGAGGTGCTCAGCGACATGGGCGAACTGACGGTCAAGTACGGCTACGTCGAGAAGACCCCGGACGTGGCCGCGATGACGGTGCAGTAACCGCCGGAGCGGACGCAGGACAAGGCGCAGGGCGGTTCCCGGACTTACGGGAGCCGCCCTGCGCCGTCGTGCGTTGAGGCTGGCAGGAGAAGGCCGGAGACGGCCGGAAGCGCTCAGCAAGCGTCAGGACAAGGACGCGGCTCTTGCCTGCTCCGCGGCGAGCAGTTTGCCCAGCAGCCGGTCCAGCTCGCGGGCCTCCGCCTCGTCCAGTCCGGCGACCAGCAGCTCGTTGACCGCCCGGGCCTTGGCCTCCAGCTCCTTAACGGCCTCGGCGCCGGCCTCGGTCAGGTCGACCCTGTTGCGCCGCTTGTCCGTGGCGTGCCGGCTGAGGCGCAGCAGGCCCCTCTTCTGCATGCGAGCCAGGAGCTCCGCGAGGGTGGACTTATCCAGCTGCGACAGCGCCACCAGCTCCCGCTGGCCGATTCCGGGATGGTCGCGGACGAAGGTGAGCACGCCGAACTGGATGGAGGAGATCTCGGGGGAGGCGTGCAGGTGCCAGAGCTGTCCATGGAACTGCAGCGCCCGGCGCAGCCAGTAGCTGCGGAATTCGACGGCCTCGGAACGGGGCACGGGGAGCACCAACCTTTCAGCGGGGCCGATCGTGGGTGACCTAGGGATTGTGAGCTGCCCCGCATTACCGTAACATCGTCCGGGTACGTACGACCGAACGGTCGGACAGTAATTCGAGGTAGTTAGGCCACGACCATGGATATCAAGGCTCGGATCGAAGCATCCCCGATGAGCAATGCGCAGATCGGCATTGTTGCCATCTGCCTTGCCATGAACTTCATTGACGGCTACGACGTGCTGGTCATGGCGTTCAGCGCCACCGCCATCGCCGAGTCCTGGGGCCTCAGCGGCGGGGACCTGGGCCTGCTGCTCAGTGCCGCCCTGGCCGGCATGGCCATCGGCGCGATCTTCGTGGCGCAGATTGCCGACAAGATCGGGCGCCGGAACACGATCATCCTCTCGACCGCGGTGATCACCGCCGGCATGTTCGCCTCGGCCTTCGCGCCCAACTACGAGACGCTGCTGGCGCTTCGCGTCGTGACCGGCGTGGCCGCCGGCACCATGCAGACCAGCCTGAACGTCCTGGTTGCCGAATACTCCAACGCCCGGCGCCGCGCCACCGCGGTCAGCCTCTACAGCGCCGGCCTGCCCATCGGCGGCGTGCTCGGCGGCATCATCGTCGCGGCGCTGCTCACCCGCTTCGAATGGCACGCCGGCTTTATCTTCGGCGGCATCATCACGTTCATCATGCTGCCCATCGTGCTGAAGTGGCTGCCCGAGTCGATCGACTACCTGAACGCCAAGCGGCCGGAAGGCGCGCTGGAGAAGATCAACAGCATCTTCGCCCGCCTCGGACAGCCCGCCCTTGCCGCACTCCCCGCCGCCCCGGTAACCACGGGACAGCCATCCAACAAGCTGGTCGCGATCTTCTCCAACGGGCAGGCGCTCAAGACGAGCCTGCTGGCCTTCGCCTTCATGATGATCATGGGCTCGTTCTACTTCGCCAACTCCTGGACCCCGCGCCTGCTGACCGAATCCGGCTACTCTGCCAATCAGGGCATCACGGCCGGCGTGCTCTTCAGCGTCGGCTCCATCCTCGGCTCGATCGTCTTTGCCTACTTCGGCTCCCGGTTTGACCTGAAGCGCACGTTGGCCGTTTTCTTCGTGCTGGCCGGGGCTGCCTTCGCGGTGTTCGCTCTGTTCGCCAACCAGCTGAGCACGGCCCTCGTGCTCGCGGGGCTGCTGGGCGTCCTGAGCAACGCCACCATCGCCGGCATGTTCTCGATCGGCCCGGTCTACTACGACGCCTCCATCCGCGCTACAGCGGTGGGCCTGATCGGCGGCATCGGCCGGTCCGGCGGCATCGTCTCCCCGATCGTCGCCGGGGCGCTGGTCGACGCCGGCTGGGTCCCGGGCAACATCTACTTCGTCTTCATCCTGCCGCTGGTCCTCGGCGCCGTCGCGATCGCCGTGCTGCGCAAGCCGAAGTCGCTCAGCGCCCCGATCGAACCGGCAGCCGCGGTCGCCGGGCAGCTGGCCGAATCCCGCTAGCCGAATCCCGCTAGCGCCGGCCTGCCCGCCGCGGGGCTCAGTGCCCGAATTCGTCCGCGTCGTAGATATCCGCCACGCCGGTGTCCAGCGCGGACAGCTGCCGGACCTCGGCATCGTCGAGCGTGAAGTCGAAGACGGCAAGGTTCTCGGCGAGGCGCTCCGGCCGGCCGGACTTGGGGATGGCGACGAAGCCCTGCTGGGTGTGCCAGCGCAGCACGATCTGCGCCGGCGTCCGGTTGTACTTGTCGGCGAGTGCGGTAATGGCGGGCTCCCGCAGCAGCGAGCCGCCGCGGCCCAGCGGGCTCCAGGCCTCGGTGGCGATGTCGTGCCCGCGGTGCAGCTCGACCAGGTCGGCGCGCGTGTGCCGCGGGTCCAGCTGGATCTGGTTGACGTCGGGCACCAGCCCGGCGTCGAACAGCCGCTGCAGGTGGGCAGGCTTGAAGTTGGAGGTGCCGACCGCCCTGACCAGCCCCTCCTCCAGGAGCGCGGCCATGCCCTTGAAGGCGTCCACGTACCGGTCCTGTCCCGGGTTCGGCCAGTGGATCAGCAGCAGGTCCACATACTCGACCCCCAGCCGCCCGGCGCCGGCTTCGAAAGCCCGCCGAACGCCGTCGTAACTGTGCCACTCCTTGTTGAACTTGGTGGTGATGAAGACGTCCTTGCGGGGCAGCCCGCTGCGGCGGACGCCTTCGCCGACCCCGGCCTCGTTCCCGTAGTTCTCGGCCGTGTCGATGAGGCGGTAACCCAAGCCCAGGGCGTGTTCGACGGCGTCGGCGGTCTCCGCGTTGTTCATCGGCCAGGTGCCCAGGCCCAGCAGCGGGATGGTGGCGCCGTTGCGCAGGTCCAGCAGGGGTGCGGTCTGTCCAGTCACTGTTCTCCCAGGGTCGTCGTGGTGGTCACCAGCCTAGGCCTTGGCTGGGACGGCCGGCAGGCGGTTGCGGAAGCAAAGGGAAACGCAAAGCGAAGGCCCGGCGCCACTGCCCCTTTCGGGAAGCGGCGCCGGGCCCACGGGCTCGGCGCGGGGCGGAGACGGAATCAGGCGTTGGCCGGCTCCAGGGCGCTAGCCAGTGCGGAAACAACGCCGGCCAGTTCGGCGGCGGTCTCGGCGTGGTCCTTCGGGTGGGTCTCGGCGAAGACCTCGAACCGGCCGCCGACGGTGATGGACACGTCCTCGAGGACCTTCGCGCCGGCAACGCCGAGGGCCTTGCGGGTGTTGTCGTTGGCCCACTGGGCGCCGAAGCCGGAGGGGGAGGCGCTGACCACGGCGGCCGGCATGTCCTTCACGGCGCCGGCGCCGTACGGACGGGACAGCCAATCAATGGCGTTGGCCAGCACGGCCGGGGTGGTGCCGTTGTACTCGGGGGTCACGAACAGCACGGCGTCAGCCTCGCCGGCCGCCTCGCGCAGGGCTGCCGCGGCGGCCGGTACCTGGCCCTCGACGTCGAGGTCCTCGTTGTAGAAGGGGACGGAGGCCAGCCCCTCGTACAGGGTCACCTCGGTACCTTCGGGGGCAACGGCGGCGGCCGCTTCAGCCAGCTTGCGGTTGACGGAGGCGCCGCGAAGGCTGCCGACGAGGGTGAGGACCTTGATGCTCATGAATCTCCTAAGCCAAGTGGTTGGTACACGGATGACAACCGGAGGCCCGGGGGATTCATTCCTCGTCCGCGGCGTGGGGTTCCTCACCTCGGCCGGTGGACTCCAACGCTTCGATCAGCGCCGCCAGCTGTGGCCGCAGCTCCGGCAGCGCGGCGCCGGCGACGTGGGTGGCACGGCCGACAGCCAGCTGGGCGGCTGCGGCGGCGCGGCGCCCCTTGTCCGTCAGTACGTATCCGGTGCTCCGTCCGGCCGAACGCGGCCGGTCGACGTAGCCGCGGGACTCCAGCCTGGACAGGACCGCCTTGATGTCTTCGCCCGGGGAACCTGCGAGGAGGGTGAGCTCGGCGGCGCTCAGCGGGCCGCCCGCGAGCTTTTCCAGCAGGCTCAGTGACTGCCGGTTCATGCCCAGCGGAGCCAGCGCCTCGTCCGCGGTGCCTTCCAGGGCGGCGGCGGCAGCGGTGAGGAGGTAAAGAATGGAACCGGCGCCGTATTCGGCGGGCGGGTTGTGCAGATCCACGGATTCCTTAAAGACGAAAGGATCCGGCTACTGCTTAACCAGGATGAACCAGCATACTCCATCGGAAGCGGCGGCGGCTAAGGGTCTGCGGGCCGCTGCCCGGGCTGCTGTTGCTCGCGCTGCTTCTGCGCGCGCGACTCGAGCCAGGCCTGGACGTCGCGCAGCCGGATCCGCCGGTGGGTGCCGCGGTACTCGACCGGAATGGTGCCGGAGTCGGTTAGCTTCCGCATGTACGTCAGGGAGATCCCGGCAACCTCGGCCGCCTGGGAAGTATTGAGCAGCCCCTCGGCGGAGCTGACCATGACGGCGTCACCGTCGGCCAGGCGGCGCAGGACATCGACGACGGCGTCCCGTGCTTCGGCGGGCAGCTTCACCGTGGTGCCATTGACGAAGACGGTAACGTCGTCGCTTTCGCCCAGAGCGCGGGCGAGCCGCCGGGATTCGGTCTCCGGCAGGGCGTCCGTGGTGCGGGGTTTCAGCTGCGCCATAGCACCTACCCTAATCCACCGGCTCCCCCATCACCGGGGCTCTAACCCGCGGCGCAAATGGACGACAGAGCCGCGAGGAGACGGCCGCGACGGCGGTGGTTGCCAAAGCCTATCCGGCGGCGCCTTTCCGGAGGTGACGTTGGCCGCAGAGTACCGCCCTCGTGTTAGCAGGGCGGGCGAGGGTTAAGTAGGCTCTGTATATGCCCACGATCAGAAACCGCCGCGCAGCAGCACTGCCGGCGAAGCTCTCCCGTTCCTGGCTCCTGGCATCGGCTGCCGACGAAGCCAATTTCGCCCCTGCCCTTGCCTCCGAAGCCGACTCCGTCATCTTCGACATGGAAGATGCAGTCCCCGCGGCGGGCAAGGCCGAGGCCCGGGAGCGTGTGGTCGAAGCGCTGTCGAACGGCATGACCGCCTGGGTCCGGGTCAATGGCATGGAAACCGACTACTGGGCCGATGACCTGGCCGCGCTGTCCAAGGCGCCGGGCCTCCGCGGCGTGATGCTCGCGATGACCGAGCGTCCGGAGCAGGTGACCCACACGGCCATGCGGCTGAATGCGGGCACGCCGGTGGTCGCGCTGATCGAATCCGCCGTCGGCATCGAGAACGCCACGGCCATCGCCAGCGCCCCCGGGACCTTTCGCCTGGCGTTCGGCGTCGGCGACTTCCGCCGCGACACGGGCGCCAGCGACGAACCGATGGCGCTCGCCTATGCGCGCTCGCGGCTCGTGATCGCCTCCCGAGTGGGCCAGCTCCCCGGCCCGATCGACGGACCGAGCGTCGGAATGCTGGGCGAAGACCTGCTGGAGGCCTGCAAGGTCACGGCATCGATGGGCATGACGGGGAAGCTCTGCTTGCTACTCGAGGCGGCGGACACCATCAACAAGGGCCTCTCTCCGAGCGAGTCCGAGATCCGCTGGGCGCACGAGCTGCTGAATGCGCACGCCGCCGGGGCCGTGGTGGGCGACGGCTCCTACCTGCCCCGCCTGGCCCGCGCCGAGAAGATCTCCTCGCTCGCGGATTCCTACGGACTCTGGAACGCCTGAGCCGGTTCCGCCCCGCTGAGGCCACCCCGGCGTCAGTTCAAGGGCTGCGAGAACAACTGGTGCAGGCTGAGCGGAGCCTGGCCCGTGAGCAGTTCGACGTCGTTGGTGGTTTTGGCGAGCTCGCCGCGGGCGATCGCGGTGTAGGTGCTGACCCAGGCATCCAGCTGCCATGCCGGGGCGCCGTAATGTGCGCGCGAGGCGTAGGCCTCCTCCACCGTCTCATTGTGGAAGCTCAGCTGCCGTCCCGTGGCCTCGGTCAGGATGGCCGCGGCCTCCGCCAGCGTGAGGGCCTCGGGGCCGGTGAGGTTGTAGGTGAAGCCGGCGTGCGGGATGGGCTGCTGCAGGATCGCGGCGGCCACGCGGGCCACGTCGGACCGGGCCACAAACGCCGCCCGCCCGTCCTCGGCGGGCCCGCGGATCACCCCGTCCCGGTCCGCGAAGTCGGGCAGGATGTCTGCGTAGAAGTTGTTGCGCAGCAGGGTGAACTTGGCCCCCGTCTCCCGCAGCTTCTCTTCGGTGGCGAAATGGTCCCGCGCCAGGGTGAAGGTCGAATCGGGGTCGGCGCCGGCGAACGAGGTGTAGACGATGTGCTCGACGCCGGCATCCATGGCGGCGTCGATGAACCTGAAGTGCTGCTGCAGCCGGTCTTCGGATTCCGCGGCTGACACCATGAATACCGTCCCGATGCCTTCCAGCGCCCGGCGGCAGGCCTCCGGGTCCCCGAAGCTGGCCACCGCCGTCGTTGTTCCCGGAAGCGCAGGCGCGCGCGAGGCGTCGCGCAGGACCAGGCGAAGCGGGATCCCCTCGGCGGCGAGCAGGCGCGCCGTTTCGCCGCCGAGCCGGCCGGAGGCACCGGTGACGGCGATGGTGGGAGGGGTGGGAGTCTTATCCGGCATCATGGCTCCAAGCATAGGGCCGGGAAGCCGCGCGTGTTCAGCGACGGCGGCTGCAGCGCGGCCGTCCGGCGGGCCGGATTCCGGCGGTGGCCGGGGAATTCATCTTGAGTTTCCCGGCCCTTTTCCGTCCGCGGTTAGCGTGGGTCGGGTGCCAGAGGTATTCGTCGCATTGGGGGACAGCTTCACCGAAGGCGTGGGCGACCGGAACAAGAAGTTCCCGAACGGGGTGCGGGGCTGGGCCGACCGCCTGGCCAAACAGCTGGCCAAGAAGGATCCGGAGCTGCGCTACGCCAACCTGGCCGTGCGGAGCAAGCGGCTGCACCAGATCGTAGCGGACCAGCTGGAGCCGGCCGTGGCAATGAAGCCCACGCTGGTCACGTTCTACGCCGGCGGCAACGACATCCTGGAGATCCGCAAGGACATGGACGAGCTGTTGGAGCAGTACGAGGCTGCCGTGGCCCGGCTGGCATCGACCGGTGCCCGGCTGGTGCTCTTCACGGGGTTCGACGTGATGCTGCCGTCGGTGCTGGAACCGATGCGCCGGCGGAACTGGCAGTACAACGAGGCGGTGCGGGCCATAGCGCGCAAGTACGGGGCGTTGCTGGTGGACCACTGGACATTCGACGCCTACCAGGACAAGCGGATGTGGGACTCCGACCGGCTGCACATGTCGCCTGCCGGACACAAGTACATGGCCGCGCAGGTCCTGGAGCTGCTCGGCGTCGAACACACCCTGAAAATCCGGCCGCTGGGGCCGATGGAGCGCTATGGCTGGCGGGAAATGCTGCGCCGCGAGCGGGCTTGGATGCACGAATGGGTCGTGCCGATGTTCGGCCGCAAGCTGCGCGGGGTCACGCTGGGGGACAACCTGCCGCCGCGCTGGCCGGAGCCGGTCAAGGTTTCCGACGGTTTGAAGAAGCTGGCCAAGCGGGCCGGAAGGGCCCCGGTGGGATAGGCCCGCAGGGGACCTAGACTTGTGGATCATGAAGACTATGCGCAAATTCCGCACGCCCATTGTCTGGCTGCTCATCGTCGCGATGGTGGCTAGCGTCGGCATGGGATTCATCATGCAGTTCGCCGGGATCTAGGAGCGCCCGCATGACCAGTCCCGGAGGGGTGCCCGGCGCTGGGGTGCCGGCGGCCGCCTTCGCCGAACCGACGCGGCGGGTCGGCCCCGGCTGGATCACGGGGGTTATCCTCGTCAACGTCGGCATCAACGCGGCCTTCTTCGGTCCGCTGCAGGTGCTCCTCGCGCAGCAGGCCCAGTCCTTCGATGCGGCCAACAAGGAGGCCGTCCTGGCGCTGGCCACCGGTTTCGGGGCCGCCGTTTCGCTGGTCGCCAATCCCATCGCCGGCGCCTTCAGCGACCGTACGACGTCGGCGCTGGGACGCCGGGTGCCCTGGGTGCTGGGCGGCGCGCTGCTGGCTTTTGCCGCCCTGCTCCTGCTGGCCGGCGCCCCGACCATCGCCGTCATGGTGGCGGCCTGGTGCCTGGTGCAGGCGGGTTGCAACGGCGCCTACGCCGCGGTGACGGCAGGCATTCCGGACCGGGTCCCTGCGCTGCAGCGCGGCCAGGTCGGCGGGCTGGCGGCCATGGGGCAGACCGTCGGCATCGTCTTCGGGGCGGTGCTGGCCAACCTGGCCGGCGGCTTCGTCCTCGGCTACATCTACTGCGCGGTGTTCCTGCTCCTGAGCGTGGTGATGTTCCTGGTGAAGGGCCGTGATGTGCCGCTGGACCCGGCGCTGCGTCCGCCGTTTGCCTGGGGCCGGTTCCTGAAGAGCTTTTACATTTCCCCGCGCCGCCACCCTGACTTCGGCTGGGCCTGGCTGACGCGGTTCCTGGTCAACCTGGGCAACAACCTGTTCACGCTCTACCTGTTCTTCTTCCTGCAGGACGCCGTGGGGCACCCCGACCCGGCGGCCGGCGTGCTGCTGCTGACCGGCATCTACGCGCTGATGGTCATCGTCACCGCGGTCATCGGCGGGCCCTGGAGCGACCGGATCGACCGGCGGAAGCCGTTTGTCATCGCCTCCGCCGCGACCATCGCGACGGCGTCGATCCTGGTGGCGCTTTGGCAGACCTGGCCGACGGCGCTGGTCGCCGCCGCCGTCCTGGGCGCCGGCTTCGGCATGTTCCTCGCAGTCGATTTCGCGCTGCTGACGCAGGTGCTGCCCAGCGCCGCCGACCGCGGCAAGGACCTGGGCGTCATCAACATCGCCAACTCGTCCCCGCAGGTCTTCGCCCCGCTGGTCGCGGCTCCCGTGGTGCTGTACCTCGGCGGCTATACGGCCCTGTTCGTGCTCGCGGCCGTCATCGGATTGCTGGGAGCGGTGTTCGTGGTCAAGATCAAGGGCGTGCGGTAAGGGCCGTAGCGGCGGAATAATCGTCGCCGCGCAGGACGTTACCGCCGCGGAGGGGTCATCCGGCCGATTCTACGGACGGTAGAATTAACGGGCCGGCATCCGCGGAAAGGAGGGCGATGGACATCTTCCTTGAGCTGCCGCTGGGATGGGCCATCCTCGCCCTCTTCTGCGGCGCCATGGTCCGCTCCAACGCGACCTACTGGCTGGGCCGCGGCGCCGCCGCCGGTGCCCGCCGCACGTCCCTCGAGAAGCACCTCGACAGCCCGGTGATGAAGCGCGCGGAACGCCTGATGGACAGGTTCGGGCCGTTCGCCGTGACGCTGTGCTTCCTCACCATCGGCCTGCAGACGGCGGTGATTGCCAGCGCAGGCATCGCCCGCATGCACCTGGTCCGCTTCCTGCCCGCCGTTGTGGCCGGCAGCATCATTTGGGCCGTGGTTTATGCCACAGTCGGCCTCGCGGCAGTAGCCGCATGGCTGGGTTTGGTGCTCGCTTCGCCGGCCGCCGCCGTCGTTATTGCGATCCTGCTGCTGGGAGTGCTGGTCTTCCTGCTGTGGCGCCGGAAGCGGCGCGAACGTGCCGCCAAGGCGGAAGAGGCCCGCGAAGCCGCTTAGGCTGGGCGTATGGAAGCCCAGATCATCACCACCGTCATCTGCGGACTGCTCATCGCGGTCGGCGTCGCCGGCATCGTGGTTCCGGTCCTGCCCGGCGGCATCACCATCGCCATTAGCCTGCTGATCTGGGCGCTGGTGCTGCAGAACACGGTCGGTTGGGTCGTCTTCGGACTGGGCGCGGTGCTGGTGGCCATCGGGATGACGGCCAGCGCCGTGCTGACCGGGAAACGGCTCAAGGCCCGCAGGATCCCCAACCACTCGATCGTGGTCGGCATTGTCGTGGGACTGGTGGGCATGTTCGTGATCCCGGTGCTGGGCCTCTTCATCGGCTTCGCGGCGGGCTTGCTGCTCAGCGAGTTCCTCCGGCAGCGCGACTTCGGCCGCGCCCTGACCTCGAGCGGGGTCGCCCTCAAGGCGATGGGGATCGGAATCATTGTGGAGCTCGGCTGCGCGTTTGCCGCCGGCAGCATCTGGACCATCGGCGTCCTGGTGCAATTCTTCGCCTGACAGCCGTCCCCTCCGGGGGCCGGTCTTGCGGACTCAGTCCTCCTGGAGCAGTCCCGTGGTCCGGTACGGGATCACCTCGCGGAGGAACATCTGTGTGGAAGTCCGCGTGATGCCGGGGCAGAGCCGGATCTCCTCGCTGACCCGATAGAGATCGTCCGGGCTCTTCGCCACCACCCGGATGAGCAGGTCCGTGTCGCCGGCCGGGGCATGGCATTCGAGGACCTCGGGGATTTTTCGCAGCGCCTCGACGGCCTTGTTGAGCTTGCTTTGGTCCAGTTCCGCGCTCACCATGGCCATCACCCCTCGTCCGGTGGCCTCCGGGAGGATCCGCGCCGAATGGGGACGGAGGATGCCCGCCGCCTTGATCCGCTCGATCCGGGAATGGACCGTGCCGCGCGCCAGCCCGAGCTTCTGGGCGAGCAGCATGACCGGAATGCGCGGATCCTCATCCAACGCAAGGATGATCCGGCGGTCCGTCGGGTCCAGCTGCTGCAATCTGACCACTCCCTGTCCGGTGTCCCGCTTCATCGTTGATCAGATTGACCAACCGATAAGGCAACTATTGCACCGATTGCTGCCGTGGTGCTCGAATTGGGTGCAACGCGGGACGAGCCACAAGCTTCCGCCCGCCAAGGTGCAGTGAAACCGGCCCACCCCGCCGACGATCTGTGGACGGATCCCGCAAGGATCCAACCTGGTTGTTCACAGCTGAAGACCCCCGATCCAGCCGGATGCCTGCCGGATGGAGCGGGGGTCTCGCTGCATTCGGTTTTGGTGATTCGGCCACGGCGGTCATATGATCTACGCAGTTACTCGGGGCCTTAGCTCAGTTGGTAGAGCGTTTCGTTCGCAATGAAAAGGTCAGGGGTTCGATTCCCCTAGGCTCCACTGTTTGCGCGGCTATTGGCTGGTACCAGCGCCTAAATAACGCGTCCTCTGGACCGCGGCAGCCCGGGCCGCTACCGTAGGATCAAGTGGGGGCAAGAGCCGTGCGAAGGACAGCAATGGCCGGTGCCAATCCTGACGCGATCGATTCCGACGCAGTGACCTTGCCATCACGTGCCCGCCGCTTGACCCGGCGCGCCGCGCACGGCGTCGCCCGGCCCGCGGCCGCTCTGCTGCGTACCTACGAAACCGAGCACGCCATCTACGGCACGGTGCTGGTCAGCGCCCTGATTGCCGTCGGCTGGAAATACGAGACTGACCTGGAAGTCTTCCTGTTCACCCTCGGTACCGTCGGCGTTTTTTGGCTGTCCCACATTTACTCCGGTGTGGTTGCGGGCAATCGGTCGGCCGAGCGCCCCCGCAAGGCGGTCTGGGCTACGGTCCTAGACACCGCCCGGCATTCGGCCGGCATGGTGCTTGCGATGCTCCTGCCGGCCTTCTTCCTGCTGCTGGCCACAGCCGGAGTACTCGACGAGTACGTGGCCTATTACGTCGCCCTGTGGGTCGGTGTCGGGATCCTCGCTGTGCTGGGCTACGCCAACGCCGCCCGGCGTCGCAAACGCTGGCCGCTCCGGCTGCTCAACGCCGCCACTACCTCGGCCTTGGGCTTGATCATTATCTGGCTCAGTACGCTCGTGCATTGACCTCGAGAGGCCTTTTCCGATCAGCGGGCAGGATGGAACTGCGGGCCGGCTCACCGTGCGGGCTCCCGCAGGACGGTGAGTTCGTAGGGC
Source organism: Arthrobacter sp. Marseille-P9274 (assembly GCF_946892675.1). Taxonomy (NCBI): domain Bacteria; kingdom Bacillati; phylum Actinomycetota; class Actinomycetes; order Micrococcales; family Micrococcaceae; genus Arthrobacter; species Arthrobacter sp. Marseille-P9274. The sequence goes on along the minus strand of NZ_CAMPOV010000002.1, from coordinate 460,808 downwards.
AGCTGGTTGACGAGCAGGAACTGGAAGACCCGGTGGGAGTCAATCAGGCCGTGACGCCCGGGCTGGACCAGCCGTCCCCGAACTCGCCAGGGATGCCTCGCTGGAAAACTACGGTTAGCGGCACGCTCGCCGGCTAGGCATGCCACGACTGATTCGCCGCGGCAGTAGGTCAAGCTCCTCAGTGGGCGTCCTTGATGCGGGAGAACTGGACTTCGATGTGGATGTTTTCTTCGGCTGACGCCCTCTCAGCGACCCGATCTTCAGGCGTTTCCGGGCAAGGTCGGCGAGGGGCAGCTCTCGCAGCTGGTTGTCACTCATGGCCCTGACCTCGGCGAGGACTTTCCTCTGCCGTCCCCGGATCCACGCCATCCCTGCAAAGGTGATGAGGAGTGCCGCTGCGGTCAGCAGGGTCGGCATGATCGTCAAAAGTTGTTCCATCGGTGGTCCTTACCTGTTCGAGCGGGTGTCCGGAACATTTCCGGTGTTATCCGCGGGCTTTCCTGAAGTCGAATTCAGCCATGGCCGGTGGGCCGGATTTCGGCTCAGCCAGCGGCAGTTGCGACCACCCGGCGTCCTCCGGATCGTGGCTCCAACTCCGCGCCGGCTGCCCGCCTGAGCCGGTCGCCAACTTATACTCGAAGCATGCCGATCACACGTGCCAGCCGCGCCCAGCAGTCCGCCGTCGAGCAGTTCGGGGGAGACCTGTGAGCGGCGGTCTCGTCGCCCTGCTCGACGACGTCGCAGCCCTGGCCCGCATCGCGGCCGCCTCGGTAGACGACGTCGCCGCCGGAGCGGCCAAGGCCGGGACGAAGGCCGCGGGCGTGGTGATCGACGACGCCGCCGTCACGCCGCAGTACGTGTCCGGGACGGACCCGTCCCGCGAACTGCCGATGATCAAGAAGATCTTCTGGGGCTCGCTGCGGAACAAGCTCTTGATCATCCTTCCGGCGCTGCTGCTCATCAGCGCTTTCATTCCGGCGGTCATCCCGTTCATCCTGATGCTGGGCGGCACCTACCTCTGTTACGAAGGTGCCGAGAAGGTCTGGCACAGGCTCCGCGGGCACCACGGTGGCGAAGAGGCTCCGGCCGTTGAGCGGGGCCGGGCTGCGGAGGGCAAGGTCGTCAAGGGTGCGATCACGACCGACTTCATCCTGTCCTGCGAGATCATGGTCATCTCCATGAACGAGGTGGCCGACCAGTCCCTGTTGGTCCGGGCGGTCATCCTGGTCGTCGTGGCGATCGCGATCACGGTGCTCGTGTACGGCGCCGTCGCGCTCATCGTCAAGATGGACGACATCGGCGTGCACCTGACTACCAAGGACTCCGCGGGCTCGCAGCGCTTTGGCCGGCTGCTCGTCAAGGGCATGCCTGCCGTGCTGGGTGCGATCACCTTCGTTGGGACAATCGCCATGCTGTGGGTCGGCGGCCACATCATGCTCCAGGGGGCGCACGACCTCGGCTGGCATGCGCCGTACGACCTGGTCCACGTCCTCGAGGCCCCCTTCGCAGCAATCCCGGTGGCCGGCGGCGCCTTGGCATGGCTGGTGAACACCTTGTGCTCGGCCATCCTGGGACTCGTCTGGGGCCTCGTCGTTATGGCCGTCCTGCACCCGCTGCTGAAGGTGCTGCCTTTCGGTAAGAAGAAGGGTGGGCACGACGAGGGCGACGTACGCGCCGCTGCCGCTGGTCACCATCCGCCGGAGCGAGACTCCGATCCCGCCCCCTAGCAGGTTGTCCGTGACCGGCCGCGCCGGTTACGCGCCTTTGTGGCTCATTGGATCCTGCGGCTTTAAGGTGCGCACACCGCCGGCGCCCATCTCCGTCCGGGGCTGTCAGCGCGGACTCCCAGACGTCCGTGCAGAGCGAGCCTGCCCCGCGTTCGGGCGACGGGATCATAGGCTGGAGGATGGGATCCGCCGGGTCTCCCCGTACACCGAAGGATCATGCAGACTTTCCGCCGTCGTGCCCTCTCCCTGACCACTGCCTTCCTCGCAGCCGCATCGCTGGCGGCCTGTACTCCGGGCTACGACGCCCAAGTGCCGGCGGCGGCCGGGGCGGCCGAGGCCGGTACCGCGCTGGAGCAGCTCGCGACGATCCCGGTCAAGGGCCGCGCCCCGAAGACCGGATACTCGCGTGAGCAGTTCGGCGAGGGGTGGCTGGATCCGGACCACAATGGCTGCGACGCCCGGAATGATGTTCTCGCCCGCGACTTGGCCAACGAGACTTTCAAGCCCGGCACCAAGGACTGCGTCGTCCTGACCGGCACCCTTGCCGATCCGTACACCGGCAAGACGATCGACTTTGTCCGCGGCAACAAGACCAGCACCCTGGTCCAGATCGACCACGTCGTCGCCCTCTCGGATGCGTGGCAGAAGGGCGCCCGGAAGCTCTCCTCCGGACAACGCGAAGCGTTCGCCAACGATCCGCTGAACCTGAGGGCCGCCGACGGTCCCACGAACGGCGCCAAGGGCGACGGCGACGCTGCGACCTGGCTGCCGCCGAACAAGGGCTTCCGCTGCGAGTACGTTGCCCTGCAGACCGCGGTGAAAGCCAAGTACGGTCTCTGGATGACCCGGGCCGAGTACGACGCCATCAAGAAGGTCCTAACCTCATCCTGCGCGGACCAACGGGTCCCGGCCGATGGCGGCGGAGTGACCCTCCCAGCCATCGAGTACAAGAACTGCGCCGAGGTGAAGGCCCGCGGCGCAGCGCCCATCCGGGTGGGCGACCCCGGCTGGAGCACCAAGTTCGACGGCAACGGCGACGGGGTCGGCTGCGAGGGCTGACCAGTCCGGGCCTGCTTCTTTCCGTCGTGGCAGGCGCCAGCGGGAGTAGGGTGTTACGCATGAATGACCCGGAGAGGCCCATCGCGGCGTCGATCCACATCGCCATAGACGTGGACATCACCGACCCGGGGGAGCTGCGGAGCTACGCCGTCGTCAAAGCCGAAACACCCGAACACGTGGCTCTGGCCTCGACTGACCTGTTCGCCGCCCTCGCCGTTGCCATGGATCCGCTGGCCATCGCGGCGGATGTCCCGGGCATCCGGATCCTGCGCGGCAAGGTCGAGCCGGCGGAGGGCCACGGGGTGGCGGACTCCGTTATGCCCCATGCCGCCGGGGCAGAGGGCGGGCGGGAGCCGGCGGACACCGGAATCAGCGGCAACGCCGTGGCCACCTTGCTGGAAGCCGCGGGCCGGGCTGGCGGGATCGCTCTCGAGCGGCTCGGCTACGATGCCGCGGCGCCCGAGGCGGAGCGCGAGCTGTCGCGGCACCGGGCCCGGGTGCTGGCCGGGTTGCTCTGGCATGCGGGCGCCGGCATGATCGACGAGCTGTTCAACGACATAGACCTGCTCAGGGGCCGGGAACCGACGGCCAGGGACATTGACGAGACCTACGTCCTCGGCAACCTGCCGCCGCAGTACGCGCACCACTACGACGCACGTTTCGCGGCCCGGTTCCTCACCGTCTGCACCGACCTCACGATGAACCTGGCCGCCGGCTGGAAGGAACCGTCCTGCGTGGCCCAGGAGCTCGGGCTGCGCTGCCTTCTCGCCGAGGCGGAATTCCTGGCCGACGAACTGGAGCTCGAGGCCGACCTGCCGCCGGACTGGGTGGCCGGGCTCGAACACTTCTTCCTGCGTTTCGCCGACTCCATGATGCTTTTCGACCCGGCCATGGACGGCTTCGAAAATGATCCGGAGGCCAGCCCCGAAGGGGCTCCGTCGATGAAGTTCGAGGACTGGTTCAGGCCTTTCGGGCCAGGTCACCACGTGCCGCCGTTCGCCGAACGGGGCTGACAGCTTTGCACGGCGGGCCGCCGGACTCTGTTTCCGGAATATGACGCCCTTCACGCAACCGGCTTGCGGGAGGCCGGGCCGCACTCTACTCTGAGTTGTGATCCCAGTCACCCATAAGTCAATAATGCTTACGATCTGCGGCGGGAGAGTCCTGCCGGTACATTCGGCAGGCGCCGTAGGAGCAAACCCTCCCCGGGAATCTCTCAGGCCCATGTACCGCCGCGGCTAGGCAACTCTGGAAAGCAGCCAGGCGGCAGCCTGTCTCACCGACGGTGCAAGCGGCTCCTGCGCAAGCAGGGGGCGCGGAATCTCTCAGGTCCAATACAGAGTGGGGAGGAACCTAATCAACGTGGTGCGCCCGTGCCACTTGAACCATGGAGTTCCTCATGACTACGCCACATGCATCCACCACGACAGGCGAGCCGCCGCATCTCGCGCGGCAGTTATCCAACCGGCACATCCAGCTGATCGCGATCGGCGGTGCGATCGGCACCGGCCTGTTCATGGGCTCGGGGAAGACCATTTCGGCGGCCGGCCCCTCCGTGATCTTCGTTTACATGATCATCGGCTTCATGCTGTTCTTCGTCATGCGGGCGATGGGCGAGCTGCTGCTGAGCAACCTCCACTACAAGTCCTTTAGCGATTTCGCCGCTGACCTGCTCGGTCCCTGGGCCGGGTTCTTCACCGGCTGGACCTACTGGTTCTGCTGGGTCGTCACCGGCATCGCGGACGTCATCGCCATCGCCGGCTACGCCGACGAACTGATTCCGGGCATCCAACTCTGGATCCCGGGCATCTTCACCGTGGCCGTCCTGCTGCTGCTGAACCTGGCCACCGTCAGGGCCTTCGGCGAGACCGAGTTCTGGTTCGCCATGATCAAGATCGTCGCCATCGTGGCGCTGATCGTCACCGGCCTGATCATGATCTTCACCGGTTTCGAGTCCCCGGCCGGCCCGGCCGCCTTCAGCAACCTGTGGAGCCATGGCGGCTTCTTCCCGAACGAGTTCATGGGCTTCGTGGCGGGCTTCCAAATCGCGGTGTTCGCCTTCGTGGGCATCGAACTGGTGGGTACGACGGCGGCGGAAGCCAAGGACCCGGAGAAGAACCTTCCCAAGGCCATCAACTCCATCCCCATCCGTGTGCTCCTGTTCTACGTCGGCGCCTTGATCATCCTCATGTCCGTCACCCCGTGGACCGAGTTCGAGGCGGGCCGCAGCCCCTTTATCGGAATGTTCTCCCTGGCCGGACTCGGCATGGCCGCCACGATCATCAACCTCGTGGTGCTGACCTCGGCGATGTCCTCGGCCAACTCCGGCGTCTATTCGACCTCCCGCATGGTCTACGGCCTCGCGCAGGAAGGCGACGCTCCGACCGTCCTCGGCAAGCTCTCCTCGCGCAAGGTTCCGCAGAACGCACTGTTCGTGTCCTGCGTCCTGCTGCTCTCCGGCGTCGTCCTCCTCTACGCCGGCAAGGACATCGCCCTGGCGTTCGAAATGGTGACCACGGTCTCCGCGGTCTGCTTCATGTTCGTCTGGTCCATCATCCTGGCCAGCTACCTCGCCTTCCGGAAGCGCCGGGCGCGGCTGCATGACGAGTCCAAGTTCAAGATGCCCGGCGGCATCGCGATGGTCTGGGTGGTGTTCGCGTTCTTCGCCTTCGTCCTCTGGGCGCTGACCACGCAGCCGGACACGCTCACCGCGCTGCTGGTGACCCCGCTCTGGTTCGTCGTCCTCGGCATCGCCTGGCTCATGCTGCGCCGCCGCCCGGCGCACCTGGCGCGCTACGAGGCGTTCCAGGCCGACCTCGAGGCCGAAGCCAAGCTCGAGGCCGAGGCCCGCCGGGCCGCCGCAGCGGACGCCCAGTAGCCCGCCAAAGTTTTGTCCACACGTTTAGCGCTGTTTTCTCACAAGGAGCACCACACTATGACCGACGTTCTCTGGTTCACCGAACTTGGGCTGGCCGACCTTGAACAGGTCGGCGGCAAGAATGCCTCGCTCGGGGAATTGATCCGTAATTTGGCAACTGCCGGGGTCAGGGTCCCGGAGGGCTTTGCGACGACGGCGGACGCCTACCGGCGTTTCCTGCACGAGTCGGGCCTCGAAGCCAGCATCGCCGCGATCCTCGAAGACCTGGACAGCGACAACGTCACGGCACTGGCCAAGGCCGGCGCTGCTATCCGGGACCTGATCCGCCAGGCTCCGTTCCCCGCCGGGTTCGAGGAGGAGGTCCGCGGCGCCTACGCCGAGCTGACCGAGGGCCACGGCAACGAGTCGGAGGTTTCCTGGGCGGTGCGCTCCAGCGCCACGGCCGAGGACCTGCCGGATGCCTCCTTCGCGGGCCAGCAGGAGACCTTCCTGAACATCCGCGGCATCGACAACGTGCTGCTGGCCATCAAGGACGTCTTCGCGTCGCTCTACAACGACCGCGCCATCGCCTACCGGGTCCACCACGGTTTCACGCACTCCGAGGTCGCGCTCTCTGCCGGCATCCAGCGCATGGTCCGCTCCGACATCGGTGCCTCCGGTGTCATGTTCACCATGGACACCGAATCGGGCTTCACCGACGCCGTCTTCATTACGTCCTCCTACGGGCTGGGCGAAGCCGTGGTCCAGGGCGCGGTCAACCCGGACGAGTTCTACGTGCACAAGCCCACCCTCGCGGCGGGGCGGCCGGCGATCCTCAAGCGCGGACTGGGCGAGAAGGCCCTGCAGATGACGTACACCGAATCGCAGGAAATCGGCCGGACCGTTGATTTCGTGCCGGTGACCAGGGAACTGCGCGGCCGCTTCAGCCTCACGGATGCGGAGGTCGAGCAGCTGGCCCGTCACGCGATGTCCATCGAGGCCCACTACGGCCGCCCGATGGACATCGAGTGGGGCAAAGACGGCGTGGACGGGGAACTGTACATCCTGCAGGCGCGCCCCGAGACGGTCGAGTCGCGGAAGGCCAGCGGCACCCTTTCCCGCTTCGTCCTCAACGAACGCTCGAAGGTCCTGGCCGAAGGCCGCGCCATCGGCCAGCGCATCGGCGCCGGCCAGGTGCGCGTGCTGACCTCGATCGACCAGATGGCCTCCTTCGAGGAGGGCGACGTCCTGGTGGCGAACATGACGGACCCCGACTGGGAACCGATCATGAAGAAGGCCGCGGCCATCATCACCGACCGGGGCGGCCGCACCTGCCACGCCGCCATCATCGCCCGCGAGCTGGGCATCCCTGCGGTGGTCGGCACCGGGAACGCGTCCCGCGTGCTGGCCGATGGCACGCCCGTGACCGTCTCCTGCGCCGAAGGCGAGGCCGGGCGGGTCTACCAGGGGCTGCTCGACTACACGCTGCACGAGACCTCGCTGGACACGATGCCCGAGGCTCCGGTGAAGATCATGATGAATGTCGGCACTCCCGAACAGGCCTTCAGCTTCGCCCGGCTGCCGAATCACGGCGTCGGCCTGGCCCGGCTGGAATTCATCATCAACCGCCAGATCGGCATTCACCCCAACGCCCTGCTGGCCCTCGACGGCGAGATCGAGCGGCCCGCCGCGCTCTCGGACTACACGGTGCAGCAAATCCGCGAGCGGATCGCCGCCTACGACGGACCGCGCGACTTCTACGTCAAGCGGCTCGCCGAGGGCATCTCCACCATCGCGGCAGCCTTCGCCCCGGAGCCGGTGATCATCCGGCTCTCGGACTTCAAGTCCAACGAGTACGCGAACCTGCTCGGCGGACCGGCGTTCGAACCGACCGAAGAAAACCCGATGATCGGCTACCGGGGCGCCTCCCGGTACCTCTCGGACTCCTTCCGCCAGGCCTTCGAACTCGAGTGCGAGGCACTGAAGTTCGCTCGCAACGAGATGGGGCTCTCCAACATCAAGCTCATGGTCCCGTTCGTGCGCACCCTGGACGAGGCCAAGGGCGTGACCGAACTGCTGGCGGCCAACGGCCTGCGCCGCGGCGAAAACGGCCTCGAGATCGTCATGATGTGCGAGCTGCCGGCCAACGCCCTGCTGGCCAACGAGTTCCTGGACTACTTCGACGGCTTCTCCATCGGCTCCAACGACCTGACCCAGCTCACCCTGGGCCTGGACCGGGACTCGGCGCTCGTCGCCGGGGGGTTCGACGAGCGCAACCCGGCGGTCCTGAAGCTGCTGGAGATGGCGATCATTGCCTGCCGCGCCCGCGGCAAGTACGTGGGCATCTGCGGCCAGGGCCCCAGCGACCACCCGGACCTGGCGGAATGGCTGCTGGAGCGGGGCATTGACTCGGTCTCGCTCAACCCCGACGCTGTGACGGAGACCTGGCTGCGCCTGGCCAAGACCGGCAAACCGTCCGCGGTCTAAGTGTCCGACGCAACGCATGAGGAAACCGCGGGGGCCGGGCGCGGCCCCGCCCCCGTGGTCTTCTTCCTCTCGGACAGCACCGGCATCACCGCCGAGACCCTGGGCAACACCCTGCTGACCCAGTTTCCCGGCCACAGGTTCGAACGGCGGACCATCCCCTTCATCACCACGGCTGTGGAGGCTTGCCGCGTCATCGAGGTCATCAACGGCATCGCGTCCTCGGGCCCGCGCCCGATCGTCTTTTCGACCGCCGTCAACCGGGAGATCCGGGAGATCCTGGCGCAGAGCAAGGGGCACTTCCTGGACCTGTTCGGCACGCACATAGGCCGGCTGGAGGACGCGCTGCATGCCCCGGCCAGCGGCGAGCCGGGCAAGGCCCACGGCGTCGGCGACGCGATCCGGTACCAGTCCCGCATGACCGCCGTCGAATACGCGATAGAGCACGACGACGGACAGTCCATCCGCGCCCTGGAACGCGCGGAACTGATCCTGATCGCCCCGTCGCGGTGCGGCAAGACCCCGACGACGATGTACCTGGCCCTGCAGCACGGCATCCTGGCCGCCAACTTCCCGCTGGTCGAGGAGGACTTTGTCCACCAGACGCTGCCGGACCCGCTGCGGCCGTTTGTCCGCAAGTGCTTCGGGCTGACCTCGCTGCCGGTCCGGCTCAGCCAGATCCGCAAGGAGCGGCGGCCCGACAGCAACTATGCTTCGCTGGCTCAGTGCAGCCACGAACTCCGCAACGCCGAGGAGATGTACCGGTTCAACCAGATCCCCTTTGTGAACTCCGCCTCGATGTCGGTCGAGGAGATCTCGGCCACGATCCTCCAGCGGATGCAGCTGCACCACTGATCCGCGGTCTTGGGCCCCGGCTGGCGGCAGCTCCGCGGACTGGGCCTCGGGCCTTAGGCAGGAGGAATCTGCCCGCTCCGACGCCGTAAGGCCGTGCGGTTGGCTGAAGCGAAGGCCCGCGCCATCACGAACGTGAGTGCCAGGACGGTCAGCTAAGACGACGACAGGGCCGAACCGACCGATGTGATCCCCGGCGTGAGACAGCCCACTGGATTGATTTCGCGTCTTGCACCCATAAGTGTGCTTTCTATGGGCAGAATGGTGATCAATAGAGAGAACGGAGGAAGCATAATGCGCGGAAGCAACCTTATCTGGACAATCGTGGGCATTCTGGCTGCCATTGCCCTGATCATTTGGATCGCTACGGCAATCTAGAAGCGTTTTCGATAGATTGAAGGAGCCCCGGCCATTTGTGGCCGGGGCTCCTTTGTGCGGGCGCCCGTAACGTCGTCAGGAAGAAAGCCACGGGCGCAGTTAAGGCGGTTGTTCTGAGTGGATATTCTGGCAGGAATCAGCATCAGCGGGTTGCAGACCCTCATTTGGTCGCTGGCCCTCGGGACAGCCTTGCTACTGCGCTTTTGGTATCCGCGCACATTGCATTGGGCCGCCCTCGGGGCGGCGGGCGTTTTTGTGGCGGCCAGCATCGGTGCCGGGATCTATGTGCTGGCCCATCCGATCGACCTGCGCTGGCCCGCCGGAGCGCCGCTGTCGGCGCCGTCACTGGCGGGGACGCCGCTGGTCGGGGACTACCTGAAGCCGTTGGACTCCCTGATGGCCAATGTTGTCGGCGGGGTGAATGATCTTCGCGGCTTCCAGCAGGCGGTTCCCGTGGCCCTGGACTTTTTCACGATGGCCGGCTGGGGGTGCCTGGCCGCGGTCCCGCTGGGCATCTTCGCGCTGTGGGCCAGCTGTCTCGAGCAAAGGCGCCGCAGATTGGAATTCGCCCGGTACGAGAGCGCCATAGAGGAGCTTCAGCAACAGCTTCGCGACGTCCAAAGATTCGTGAACTACCCCGATCGGTGAGCAGGCACGACGATAAATAAGCGCCGGTGCCGGCGACGACCGAGAGCCGCAGCGGCTTCGATCGGCGCCGGCACCGGTCCGAAGGTGCGGGCCGGGAGTTACTCGGTCACCTGGAAGCTCAGGCTCTCGGTGAACTCGCGTCCGTAGGCATCGGTCGACGTGACCTTGGCGGTGTGCTCGCCGACGCTCAGATCGGAGGGCAGCTCGAACCGCCACAGGTGCATCATGCGGTCGGCCAGGCTACCGCCGTTGACCAGCTGCTCCTGCACGGCGACCGGGTCTGACCACTCTGCTCCGACGAGCTGGCCTTCGCCCTGCATCTTCTGGGTGCGGTCGGCCTCGACGGTCTCGCCGCCATCGATCTGAACCTTGACCGTGGAGCCCGTGCTGCCCATCCAGAAGTTGGTGGTCAGCCAGGTGCCGCCGGCCAGGTCCGACTTCGAGACCGCGGTCGGATCGGCGAACTCGGGCGCGGAGCCCTTCTTGGCCAGGTTCGCGGCATACCAGTCGCGGTAGCGCGGCGTGTTCAGGCCCAGGGCCATCTGCAGGGAATCGTCTTCGCCGCGGACCGTGAAGCGTTCCTGGAACGTGTTGTTCTTGATGTCCAGGGTGAGGACGCCGGGCAGGCCGCCGTCGCGCTGGACCCCCAGCGGGTAATTGCCGTCCGCGGTGCGTCCGGAGTACCAGTCGCCGGAGATCGCACCGGCCGTGATGTGCGGGAAGGGCAGTCCCTTGACGCCGAAGAGCTTGTCCCAGCCCTCCAGGGAATCGCCGGTGCGCATGTTCTCGATGCTGTGGGTGTGTCCGCCGAGTGCCACGGCTTCGCGGCCCTCAAGGATTTCGTAGATCTCGGCGACCTGGTCCACCTGGTGCTTGGCACTGCCCTGGTCCGCATAGTCCAGCAGCGGGATGTGGGCGGCCAGCACGATCAGCTTGTTGTCCGGCACCTTCGCGATATCGTTGCGCAGCCACTCGAGCTGCTGGTCGTCCAGCGCGCCGTTGTAGTCGCCCTTGGCCGCCGGATGCTTGGTCGGGTACTCCACGGTGTTCAGCGCGACGACGTGGGCCTTGCCGGCGTCGTACGAGTAGTAGTCGGGGCCGAGGTTCGCCTTGAAGGTATCGAAGGTGTGCTCGCCGCTGGTGGCGTCGAAGTCGAGGTCATGGTTGCCCGGCAGGAAGCGCGCGGGGCCGTTGAGCATACCGGCGAGCTCCCGGGTCTGCGGGTACAACGAGAGATCGTCGCCTACGACGTCGCCGATGAAGAGGGCGCCGCAGCCGGCGTAGTCGTCGCGGGCGGCCAGGTCGGCGAACGCACCGTCCTTCGCGAAGCCGACCTCTTCCTGGTCGTAGGTCTGGATGTCGCCGCCGATGACGCAGTGCTGTTCGGGGGACTGGGTCAGCGCGCTCTTGGCCAGCGGGAAGTTCACGGCATCCGGCAGTGCTCCGGTCGGCTCGAGGCCGCCGAACTTCAGTTCCGGTGAGCCTTCGGGCAGGTGGTGGTAGAAGAACTGCGCGACGTTGTCCTCGTCGACGGGTACCTGGTAGCCGCGGGGCTGGGTCACGAAGACGGTCATGTTGTCGAACGCGGGCAGCTCGTAGCGGCCCTGGCCATCCGTGGTGACGACGTCGCGGCCGTTGGAAACGGTGGCTCCCGGGACGCCCGGCTCGTTGGCATCCTGCCTGGAGTTCTTGTTCTTGTCGTCGAAGACGGCGCCGTCGATGACCTGCTGGTCGTCATCGGGACCGTCGACGACCTCGACAGCGCCGCGGAACGCAGCGGCGGCGGAGTCGGTTTCGGCCGGAGCCTGGCCGGGAGCGGCCGTCGCGGCGGGGGAGAGCAGGCTTCCGGCGACGGTGAGTGCCAGGGTGCCGGCGGCCAGGCCGAGCGGGACGGCGGATCGTTTAGGGGAACTAGGGCGCACGAAGAACCTCCGGAGCGGTGATGTGAGGCGGGCCGGATTGGCCAGCCTCTGGCACCGTTTCAGCGCAGGGTAAACAGTTAACTAAGCCGAAGCTACGGGGATGGGAAGCAAGCTTTACGAATCGCCCGGCCTGCAGCGTTTTCGCCCGTACGGTTCAGCGCCAAGACGGTGCTCCTAGCGTCCGGCGGCGTCCGGCGGCGTCCGGCGGCGTCCGGCGGCGTCCGGCGGCGTCCGGCGGCGTCCGGCGGCGTCCGGCGGCGTCCGGCGGCCTCCGGCGGCGTCCGACGGCGTTCGCGGCGCCGGCCGGTGTGCGCGCCCCTTTGCTGAGAGTGCGAGAATCCTGAGTAAGGACAGGACGAGAAAAGCGAGGACACCATGGCGACTTTGAAGGAAAGGCTCCAGGCCGACGTCGTTGCCCACATGAAGGCGGGCAACAAAATTGCCCTGACCACAGTGCGCAACGTGCTGGGCGAAATCGGCACCAAGGAGAAATCGGGCAAGACGCCGGTCGAGCTGGACGACGCCCAGACGACGGCCGTGCTGCAGAAGGAAGCGGCCAAGCGGCGCGACACGGCCCGCATCTACACGGAAGCCGGCGAGGCCGAGCGCGCGGCGGCCGAGCTTGCGGAGGCGGAGGTGATCGAGGCCTACCTGCCGGAACCGCTGTCCGAGGCCGACGTCGAAGCCATCGTGGACGAGGTCATCGCCGGGCTGAAGGCGGACGGGACGGAGCCGTCGATGCGCCAAATGGGCGTCGTGATGAAGCCCGTGACTGCCAAGGTCGCCGGCCGCTTCGATGGCAAGGCCGTCAGCGAGATTGTCCGCAGGCGCCTCGCCTGACGACCCCGGACATAGCGAAGCCCCGCGGATCTCCCCGCGGGGCTTCGCTGCTCCTGGCCGGACCCCGGCTACGGGGTCCGGTCGCTGGCGGTTTCCTCTTCGCCTGCCTTGGCCTTGTCCAGGAACGCCTGCACCGTGGTGTCATCCGCTGCGGTCCAGGACTCGACGCGGACGTCCTCATCCTTGTCGCGCTTTTCCGGCTTACCTGCCGCTTCTTTCCTGAAGCGCCAGCCGAAATCCCTATTCGAGGCGTAGCACATCGCGCACCTCCTTCACCTCGTCCCTTAATCGTCCTCCTTTCCGGCGGCGAACGACAGCCTTCCGCGACGGGGCGGTTGTCCGGGCCGGCGGTCAAGGGCGAGCGGCCGGGATGGCCGCGTCAGTCGGGGCAGGGGGAAAGGCCGACGGCGGCCGGCCGGCTGCCGCGGCGGGTACCGGCGGCAGCTGTGCCACCTCGCGCGCCTGCTGCTGCGGTGCCGCTGGCACCCGAGGCCGCGGGGGAGCGGCGGGCCCCAACAGCCGCGCGGGTGGCGAGGGCTGCGAGCCGCGCCCGCCACTGCGTGCTGCGCCGGGCCGGACGCACACCGGCCTCTTTGCGGCGGCGGAGGCGCTCGGCCTCGGCCATCTTCAGCCGCAGTTGGGCGTTGTGCATGTCCAGCCAGTATTCCGCGGGTTGGAGGCTCATGGCTCCTTCTTTCGGGTCGGGTCTTCGTGGCGTTGACACTGATGTCAACACCGGCCCGGTCACGTTCCATGGCCGCGATTCCTGCCAGCAATCGTCAAGATTCCGCCAGCAGGCCCAATGCAAGGCTTTTCCAAGTGCCGCCAGCGACAGTAGACGCAGCCAGAGACCCGGATTCCGGCGACTCGCCCCGGTTGCCGGAACCCGCTGGCTGACCAGGAGGGAGGACCGGCGGACCCGGTCCTCCCTCCTTCCATGTCTGTCCTGCGCCTGCGCCGTACCTGTGCCGTTCGACTTCCAGGACGGATTCAGCGGTCGCAGCGGACGCGCTCGCGGGCGCTCCGGTCCCAGTCGTCCTTGCGGCTGTAGCTCACGGCCTGGTAGGTCTCGCTGCAGGCCAGGCCCCAGCCGCGGATCGTGAAGTCGTCGTCGCCCCCGGGGCGGACGCGCCGGTGGTCGACGACCCGGTCGCGGCCGCTGACCATGACGATCCAGACGTCGACGACGCTGTCCTTGTAGTTTTTCCCCTGGACGACGTAGCTGCCATTGCTGCTGACCGCCAAGGTCAGTCGTTGGGCGGCGGCCTTGGAGACCTCAGCTGCGGCGGCCGGGGCCGCCACGCCCGGTCCCGCGATCAAGCCCAGCATTACTCCTGCCATGAGCAGCAGCAGCCGCCACGTGGGTGACTTTCTCATCGCGATGCTTCCTCGTGGTGCCGGGATCCGCCGGCATTTGGGCCCATCGCCCGCGGTGCCGCTTCCCGAACGGCACGAGCCCCCGGCCCTTCATCAAGCGTGCCGCCTTGTGAGTGCAGGACCCTCCCGCAGTAGCGCTTTGGGCGGTCCTTTTGGGAACCAGGCAGGTTCCCAACGAGTGGATTGAATGCTCGCCCCGAGCCTTCCCCGCCACCGGCCATTCCGATGGTGTAGTCACACTAAGCCGCACTTTGGGTGCCAACAATACCCAAACTGGGGCTTGACAATCAGGGCCGGAGCGGATTCGGCGCCATCTAACTGTCCGCGTCCTCGGAGCCGCCTTCGTGACGGGCCAGGGTGAGGGTTTCACCGCGGGCGCCGTCCATCCAGATGCTCTGGCAGGCAGCGGCCATTTCGTCCAGTCCCTCGACGACGGCGGCGAAGACGTTTCCGGGAACCCAGCCCTGGTCCCCGTTCAGGAGCAGGTTGTTCCGCCCGTAGAAGAGGGCCAGGTCGATGATGGCCTCCGGGGTGCTGACCGCGTCGCCCGCTCCGTAGCCATGCGACGGGGTGTTGAGGATGTCTGCGTTGAAGGTGAAGTAGCAGAGATCGCCGGGAATGGGGGTGACGGTGGTGTTTTCCGGACCCGGCTCCACCGGCGCGAAGGCCGGCACCAGCTGGTAGATCTCGTTGCGGGCGTACTTGCCGTGGAAGACCTGCCCGGACAGCGGCAGGGCGTCCCACACGGCCGCGGCCGTCCGCGGTGCCTCGGCATCGAGCAGCCGCGCAAGGCAGGAGACACCGCGCTTTTCGAGCGATACCTTCAGGAAACGGTCCATGGATCCTCCAGCGCCAAAATAGTTGATGCGAGCCTAGCGGCCCATCCCCTAGGATTGTCAACAATCAACGATCTCGGCGGTGGTGGACATGCTGAAAGACCTGGCCTCAATGGTTCCGCCCGGCCCGGTTGTGCTCAAAAAGATCGGTGTCGTCGCCCCGTACGACATGGCGCTCGACCACGAAATGGGACGGTGGGCGGAAGGCCAGGCGGACCTCTACTTCGCGCGCTCGCCGTTCGAACCCTCCGCGGTCGACATCGCCCAGGCCGAGCAGCTCGCGCGCCCGGAGATGATTATCGAGACGTCCCGCAGGATCAGCGCCGTTTCGCCGGACTGCTATGTTTACGCCTGCACGTCCGCGTCCTTCGTCCACGGCGTGGCGGGGGAACGGGAACTGGTCTCGGCGGTCCGGGCCGCAGGCCTGCCCCATTTGGTCACGGCCTCCGGGGCGATCCTCGCGGCGCTGTCCGCACTCAAGGTCCGGCGGGTGGCCGTCGCTTGTCCCTACACGGCCGCGGTCACCCAGCGTTTCGCGGACTTCCTCACGGAGGGCGGCCTGGAGGTCCGCCGTGCCTCGATGCTCGGCCTGGCCGGCGAAATCTGGAAGGTTCCCTATGCCCGCACGGCGGAACTGATCGCCTCGGCGGACTGCCCCGAGGCCGAGGCCGTCGTCGTGGCCTGCACCAACCTGCCGACCTACCACCTGATCGCCCCGCTCGAAGAGTATCTGGGCAAGCCGCTCGTCACCGCCAACCAGGCAGCCATGTGGGCCGCGCTCGACTACCTCGGACTGGAGCCGGCGGGTCCCGGGCAGCGGCTGCTCGCGGTGCGGGCCGACGGGGCGGCGCGATGAACCGCGCGGCCGCCCCGGTCATCGGACTCCTCTACCCCGGGGTCGGGGCGGAGGATGACTTCCCCGCCCTCGAGCGGCAGTTGGCGGGCCGGCTGCGGCTTCCGCTGGTCACCACGGCCGGCGGCGACGTGCAGCACACCGTCGCCACCCTGCGCCGGGTGGGCAGCGCCGTCAACCTGCTCGACGGCGTCCGGCGGCTGGCGGCGTTCGGGCCGGACGCCGTCATGTGGGCGTGCACCTCCGGTTCCTTCGTCTTCGGTTTAGGGGGCGCCCGCCAGCAGGCCGCCGAGCTCGCCGCGGCGGCGGGGCGTCCGGCGTCGTCGACCTCCCTCGCTTTTGCCCACGCCGTCCAGCGGCTGGGCCTGGGTACGGTAGCCGTGGCGGCCAGCTACCCCGAAGACCTGGCCCGGCACTTCCGGACGTTCCTCGCGGAGGCGGGGATCGCCGTCGTCAATCTGGACAGCAGCGGCATTCCGGCGGCGGGCGAGGCCGGACGCATGGGCCTGCCGGAGATCGCGCGGATGGCGGCCGCCGCGGACCGGCCGGATGCCGAAGCCGTGCTGGTGCCGGACACCGCGGTGCATTCGCTGGCGTGGCTGGATGAACTGGAGCAGGCTGTGGGCAAGACCGTGCTCACCGCCAACCAGGTAACGGTGTGGGAGGGGCTGCGGATCGCCGGCAGACTGGATGGACTGGGCCGCGTCGACGGACTGGGCCGGCTGTTCCGGACCGCGGACCCGGCCACCGCAAAAGGAGGAGACCCGGCATGACTGCTGCAACGACGTCGTTAGCGGACCTGTCCGCTGCCGAACTGCTGGCCCGCTACCGGGCGAAGTCCGTTTCGCCCGTCGAGGCGGCCGAGGCGGCGCTGACCCGGATCCACGCGCTCAACGACGAGGTCAACGCCTTCTGCCTGATCGCCGAGGACGACGGGCTCGCGGCCGCACGGGAATCGGAGGCACGCTGGCTGCGGGGCGAACCCGCCGGGGCCCTGGACGGCGTGCCGGCCTCGATCAAGGACCTGCTGCTGACCAGGGGCTGGCCCACGCTGCGGGGCTCGACCCTGATCGATCCGGACCAGCCCTGGACCGATGACGCCCCGGCGGTGGCCGCGCTGCGCCGGGCCGGCGCCGTGTTCCTGGGCAAGACCACCACGCCTGAGTTCGGCTGGAAGGGCGTGACGGACAGCCCGCTGACCGGCAATACCGGGAACCCCTGGGATCCGTCGAAGACGTCGGGCGGCTCCTCGGGCGGTTCCGCGGCGGCGGTGGCGCTGGGCATGGGTGCGCTCTCCGTGGGGACCGACGGCGGCGGTTCCGTCCGCATCCCGGCATCCTTCTGCGGGATCGTGGGGTTGAAGCCCACCTATGGGACCATTCCGCTGTATCCGCCGACGCCGTACGGCACGCTGGCGCATGCGGGGCCCATGACGCGCACGGTCGAGGACAATGCGCTGATGCTGGATGTGCTGGCCGGCTTCGACAGCCGGGACTGGTCGGCGCTGGCCGCTCCGCGCGGGTCGTTCCTGGCCGGGCTGCGCGACGGAGTGGCCGGGCTGCGGATCGCCTACAGCCCGGACCTCGGCTATGCCCACGTCGAACCTGAGGTCGCCGCCTCGGTGGAGGCCGCCGTCAGGCTCCTTCGCGGACTCGGCGCCGACGTGGAACAGGCGGACCTGCGGCTGCGGGACCCGCTGGGGGAGTACCACACGCTCTGGTTCGCCGGCGCGGGCAAGGTGATCCGGGGCTACCCCGAAGGGCGGTGGGGTGAGCTGGATCCGGCGCTGCTGGAAGTCTGCCGCCAGGGCCAGGCCGTCACCGTCGACGAGTACCTGGATGCGAACGCGGTGCGCGCGGCGCTCGGCCAGCAGATGGGCGCCTTCCACGAAGAGTACGACCTGTTGGCGACGCCGACCATGCCGCTGCCGGCGTTTGACGTCGGCTGCGAGGTCCCGCCGGGTTCGGGCCTGAAACGGTGGGCCGAGTGGTCCCCGTTCACCTACCCGTTCAACATGACGCAGCAGCCGGCGGTGTCGGTGCCCTGCGGCCTGACCTCGTCCGGCCTGCCGATCGGTCTCCAGCTGGTGGGGGCGCGGCACGCGGACGCACTGGTGCTGCGCGCAGCCTACGCATTCGAGCAGGCACGGGGCGCCTGGGGACAGCCGCCGCTGCTGGCGGACGATGGTCCTCGTGGCACCGCACGGTGACGATGAGGGTGGCACCGCACGGTGACGATGAGGCGGCGGCTCACGCCGATGGGCCGGGGTTGAGGCCCTTCCGGTCCTTGAGTTGCCGCAGGCCTTCTTCGGCCTCCATCCGCGTTTCGAGTTCCTCGAAGGCCTGGCGCACCTGCGGGGAGTCCGGATCGGACCAGGACAGCTCCTCGTAGGCGGCGGCGCGGGCCTGCAGGGTGCGGGCCTCCTGCTCGGCCTGGCGGGCGGCTTCCCGCGCGTCGGCGGCCTGCCGGCCGGACGAGTTGACCGCCTCCTGCATGCCGAGGGCGGCCTGCGCCGCGCTGTGCGTGGCCTTCAGCGACTGGTAGTGCAGCCGGGAATCCTCGATCCGATGCTCCAGGCGCAGCAGGGTCTGCTCCAGCCCGCGGACCTGGTCATCGAGCTGCCGCCGCTGGGCGGTGAGCGTCTCCATCCGCTTGCGCACGGCGATGCTCCGCTGCAAAGCCTGCCGCGCGCCGTCGTCGTTGCCTGCCGCCACCGCCTGCTCCGCGGCCCGGTCCAGGGCGGCCACTTCGGCGGCGGCCTGTTCGGCGAGCAGCTCGACGCGGCGCCTGTTGGCCGCCACGTCCGCGGCGCTGCGGCTGGCCTGGTCCAGCAGGTCCAGCTGGTTGGCGTAGGTTTCATCCAGCGTCTGCATCGGATCCGCCGCCGGCTGCTGCCGCGCGGTGCGGTTGGCCCGGATGATGCGCCCCAGGCGCCGTCCGATCGACATTATGCTCCTTCGCGGCGGGTCAGTGGCGCTGGCGGGACTTGTAGGACTGGTTCCAGGTCTGCAGCGCATCCAGCTCCATCGCCAGATGCCGACCGACCTGCTCCAGCCGCGCGGCGCTGACCGTGTGCCCCGTCTCCAGGACTGATTGCCGCAGCTGGGACCCCAGCCCGCACAGCTGTTCGACCTCCTTCTGCATGCCGGGAACCAGGATCCTGCGCAACTGCGGGTCCGGCTCGCGTTCGGCCAAATGCAGCTGGGCATCGAGGGCCTGCTCGGCCCGGGAGAGGTTCAGCGCGACCGCCGGCAGCTCGCCCACGGGACGGCCCTGGCCCGAGGCTGCGGCGAGTGAGCGCTCCGTCGCCTCGGTTGAGCGCTGCAGCTGCATCCTCAGCCTGGCCAGTTGCCGCCTCGACGGGTCCCCGGTGGCGACCCGCATCATCAGTTGTCCCTTGCGCATGCTCTGCCGTATCTTCCTGGAACGCCGGATCCGGCGGACCACCAGCCAGCAGGCCAGCGCGAACGCCAGCCACAAGGCCAGCACAAGAGTGCCTCCGATCAGCAGGAGCTGCGGCACAACCTCGGAGACGAAATCAGCGGCGCTGGCATCAACGGACATTTCACGCATAAGACTAGTCTGCATCCCCACCTCACCTTCCCGCCAGAATAACGAGCAGAGGGGTGTGCAAGGTTCCCCTGCCTCGGACAACAAGGAAGCCGGCCCCTCCGAAGAGGGACCGGCTTCCTAAAGCTCAGTCGGCGGCGTGAGCCGCCCAGCCGTCCTTAGAGGGGGCGGATGTTCGCGGCCTGCAGGCCCTTGGGGCCCTGGGTGGTCTCGAACTCGACCTTCTGCTCTTCGCGGAGTTCGCGGTAGCCATTGGATTCAATCGCGCTGTAGTGGGCGAAAACGTCGGCCGATCCGTCATCGGGAGCGATAAAGCCGAAGCCCTTTTCGGAATTGAACCACTTCACAGTTCCAGTTGCCATTTTGTACTCCTCGGAGTTTGTCCAAGCCCCGTCTTTCGGGGCCTCCTGCAGCGGTGTTCGTTTTGCCGCCGTTCAGAGAAGCACAAGTCCTCCGGATGGAGGAGCCTGTTGCTCAAAATCAAATGCGCAACACAACAACTACGCGACTAACTGTACAGCATGATTTCGTCGGCCCGTGACCAAGGCCGCGACGGGCGCCGTTGTGCGGGCTTGGGAGTCCTGTCCAAGAAATTTGCGGTCTGTTCAGCCGGCGTGCAGGTTCCCGGGCTACACTGGCAGACATCTGCAGGGCGATCGCCCTTTTCCGCGGCTGGGAAGTCGAATCCGATCCCCTGAAGGCCGCATGACGATTACCGCAACTGCCCCCAGTGCCCGCCCAGCTGTCCGCCCCGCCCGCGGCACCGCGGGCTCGAGCAGCTACTCCAGCCTCATCAAGACTATCCGCGAGGCCGGCCTGCTCCGGCGCCGCAGGTCGTTCTACATCACCCTGTTCATCGCCCTCTGCCTCGGCCTCGCCGGTGCGGCCACCGGCTTTGTGCTCCTCGGTGACAGCTGGTTCCAGCTGATCATCGCCGGCGTGCTGGGCATCCTGTTCACCCAGCTGGCGTTCATCGCCCACGAGGCGGCGCACCGGCAGGTGTTCGAGTCGGGCCCGGCCAACGACCGTTTCGGCCGGGTGCTGGCGAACCTGTTCGTCGGCATCAGCTACCAGTGGTGGACCAACAAGCACAACCGGCACCATGCCAATCCCAATACGCTGGGCAAGGACCCGGACATCGAGCAGGACACGATCTCCTTCCTCCCCGAGCAGGCCCAGGCACGCAAGGGATTCATGGCCTGGCTGACGCGCCGGCAGGGCTACCTGTTCTTCCCGCTGCTGACTCTCGAGGGCCTGAACCTGCACGCGACCTCCATCCGCTACCTCTTCACCAAGGGGTCCATTAAGGGCCGCAAGCGTGAGCTGTCGATGGTCTTCGCCCGACTCGCCGCCTACATCGCGGTGATCTTTTACGTGCTGCCGCTGGGCATGGCCTTCGCCTTCATCGGGGTCCAGCTCGCGGTCTTCGGCGTGTACATGGGCGCGTCCTTCGCGCCGAACCACAAGGGCATGCCGCTGATCCCCGAGGGCTCGAAGATCGACTTCCTCAGCCGCCAGGTGCTGACCAGCCGCAACATCACCGGCCGGACCCGGTTCGGCAACCGGGCGATCAATGCCTTCATGGGCGGCCTGAACTACCAAGTGGAGCACCACCTCTTCCCCAGCATGCCGCGGCCCAACCTGGCCCGGGCCAGCGAGATCGTCCGCGGATACTGCGCCGCCCACAAGATCCCGTACACCGAGGCGACCCTCCCGCAGTCCTACGGCATCGTCATCAACTACCTCAATAAGGTCGGGCTCTCCGCCCGCGACCCGTTCGACTGCCCGATGGTTACCCAGTACCGCCCGCGCTGACCACTTGCCTTGCACCGGCGGCCCGGGAATGGCTGAATGGGCAACGTGGTAGATGTCCTTACAGAAGCCGTGATCAACCGTCCGCTTGCGGAAGTGGCCGGCTTTGCCGCCGATCCGGACCGCGCGCCTTCCTGGTACGCCAACATCCGCGAGGTCGAATGGCGCACGCCGAAGCCGCTGGCCGTCGGATCGGAGATCGCGTTTGTTGCCTGCTTCCTCGGCAGGCGGCTGGCCTACACCTACCGGGTCGAAGAGTGGATGCCGCGGAGCCGGTTGGTGATGCGGACCGCGCACGGCCCGTTTCCGATGGAAACCATCTACCGCTGGGAGGAGCTGGGGCCCGCGGAAACCCGAATGTCCCTCCGGAACGCCGGGATGCCCCAGGGCTTCTCGAAGCTGGCCGGCCCATTCATGGCCGCGGCGATGCGACGCGAAAACCGCAAAGACCTGCGGCAGCTCAAGGAGATACTGGAGGCCGGGCCACGGACGTGACGGACCGGCAGCCCTCGCACGTGGGCCGGACTGGCTAGCTAGAGCTGGGTGAACGCCGCCGTCGCCGGGTCCGCGCCGACCCGGTTGCCGGCCTCCAGCGCGGACACGGCCGCCACATCCTCGGCCGTCAGCGTGAGCCCGGCCGAGGCCAGGTTTTCGGCCATGCGGGCCTGATTGACGGTCTTGGGTATCACGATGGTGCCCTGCGCCAGGTGCCAGGCGAGGATGATCTGGGCGGGGGTGGCACCGCGCTGCTCCGCCAGGGACGTGATCACGGGATGGTCCAGGTCCACGCCCTGGCCGAGCGGGCTGTAGGCCTCCACGGCCATGCCCAGGGAGCGGCTCTTCTCCACCGCGGCGGCCTGCTGCAGGCTGGGGTGGATTTCCAGCTGGTTCACGGCGGGGGTGGTGCGGGCTTCCGCGAGCAGGGTCTCAAGGTGCTCCGGCAGGAAGTTCGATACCCCGATTGCCCGGGCGCCGCCGTCGGACTGGATCTTTTCCAGTTCCTTCCACGCCTCCACGTACCGCCCCTGCGAGGGGACCGGCCAGTGGATCAGGTACAGGTCGACGTAGTCCAGCCTGAGCTGGGCCAGGCTGCTGTCGAAGGCCCCGCGTGCCATGTGCTGCTCGCCGTTGCGCAGCTTGGTGGTGATGAACAGCTCCTCGCGGGGCAGCCCGCTGACCCGGATCGCCGCGCCCACGGCGGCTTCGTTGCGGTAGGCGGCGGCCGTGTCGATGTGCCGGTAGCCGGCCTCCAGCGCCGCCTCGACTGCCTGCTGCGTTTCGCCCGGGAGGACCTGGAAGACGCCGAAACCGAGCTGCGGAATGCTGACACCGTTGTTAAGTACGACGTCGGGGACCTGGACCATGCGGGTTCCTTACTTTTTGGGGACCAAGACGCCGAAGACGCGGACCTCGGCCAGGTGCTGGCCGTCCTGGTCTTCGATGGTCACGTCGACGATGTTGTTGCGGCCGTAGCGGGTGCGTTCCACCCCGCTGGCGATGAGCCGGGAGCCGGCGCCGCCCGGGGCGATGTAGGTGATCTCGGCCTGCCGGGAGACCGAGGGGTGGCCGAGGGATTCGCAGACGAAGGCGAAGACCGTGTCGCCGAGCGTGAAGAGGTAGCCGCCGTGGAGGATGCCGTGTCCGTTGAGCATGCTGTCCTGGACGTCCATGGCCATGGTGACGCGGCCGGCTTCGGCGGAGACAACCTCGATGCCCAGGTGCTGGGAGGCCTTGTCGAAGGAGTAGCGATGGCGGATCAGGTCCTCGACGCTGGCGAATCCTTCTTCGGTGGCGGGCATGGTCACGGTTCCTCCAGGGCTGTGGCGCGGGTCTCGTCCTACCGTAGCAAGCATGGACCGGCGGCACGTGCCAGGTCCATCACATGGGCGTAGGCCGTCAATCGCCGTCAATCGTCGCTTGAGACGATCCGGCGGCGGGCGCTCAGCAGGTCCACGCCGGGCCGGTAGGCGATGTGGTTCTCCGCGGCGTCCAGCACCTCGACCACGTGGGCGCGGTCCGGTGCGACCATGCCGATGCCCACTTCGGCCCGGCGGTAGAGGTCGTGCTGGCCGACTTCCGCGATGGAGACGTCGTAGCGCTTGCGCACCTCGGCGATGATCGGCCGGATCACCGACCGCTTCTCCTTCAGGGAATGGACGTCTCCCAGCAGGAGGTCGAACTCTATCCAGCCAATCCACATAGGCCCATCCTGCCCCCGGCGAGGACCTGGCGGAAGGCCGTATGCCGCCGTCGTACTTTTCCTCCGGGGCTATCCGGCGCGGGGGCGCGACGTTACATTTGAGACGTCCCGAATATCAATCAAGGGTCAATATGTATTTCCAACAAGGCTTCCCGGCGGCCTAATCTGGGACGACGACCGGGAGCCGAGACGAAGGAGCGAATGGCGATGGAACTGCGGCATCTGCGCTACTTTGTCGCGGTGGCGGAGGAACGGCACTTCGGCAGGGCGGCCGACCGGCTCCGCATGGCGCAGCCGCCGCTGTCGCAGCAAATCAAGCAGCTGGAGGAACAACTGGGCACCCTGCTGCTGGAGCGCACCACCCGCAAGGTCGAACTGACGGCGGCGGGGGAGTTGCTGCTCGAGCGCGGCCGGAGAATCCTCGAGGAGCTCGAGTCGCTGGAATCCGATGTCGCCCAGGTCGGGAGCGGCGTGAAGGGCATACTGCGGATCGGCTTCACGGGCTCCGCCACCTACCGGCTGATGCCACGGGTGGTCCGCGAGGCGAAGGAGCAGCTGCCGGGGCTGCAGCTGAAGGTTCGCGGCGAGATGCTCACACCGCAACTGATCTCCGGGCTGGAGGAACACGCGCTGGACGTGGGCGTGCTGCGGCCCCCGGTGGATTCGGACCGGCTGGAACTGCGGCCGCTGGAGCGGGACGAACTCATCGCCGCGCTGCCGCACGACCACCCGCTCGCAGCGGAGGAGGAGCTGTCGCTGCAGCAGCTGGCGGGGGAGCAGTTCATCTCCTATCCCCGCGATTCCGTCGTCTACCGGATCTTCATGGAGGCCTGCCGCAAGGCCGGTTTCGCGCCCGCGGTCGTGCAGGAAGCGCGCGAGACCTCCACGCTGCTGTCCTTCGTGGCGGCGGGCACGGGGGTGGCGCTGATTCCGGCGGCCACCCGGACCTTCTCGCTGGCGGGCACGGTGTTCCGGCCGCTGGCGGATCCGCCGGCGGTTGAACTTGCCGTCGCCTGGCGGGCCGGCGACCAGCGGCCGATGCTGGCGCGCTTCATCGAACTTATGCAGGAAATCTCCCAACCCACGAAGGACCAGACGTCGTGAAAATCGAACGCATCGAGGCCATTCCCTACTCCATCCCGTACAACAAGCCGCTGAAGTTCGCCAGCGGGCAGGTCACGGAGGCGGACCACGTGCTGATCCGCGTGCACACGGACGAGGGCATCGTCGGCAGTGCGGACACCCCGCCCCGCCCGTACACCTACGGCGAGACGCAGGACTCGATCGTCTCCGTGATCAACAAGATCTTCGCCCCCGGCATCATCGGGCTGGACCCGCTGGACCGGGAAAAGATCCACCAGGTGCTCGGCCGCACCATCCACAACCAGACCGCAAAGGGCGGGCTGGACATCGCCCTCTGGGACATCTTCGGCCAGGCGGCGGGGATGCCGGTCAGCCAGATGCTCGGCGGCTACACCGATTCGATGCAGGTCAGCCACATGCTCGGCTTCCAGCCGGCGCAGAAGCTGCTGGACGAGGCGCTGCGCTTCCGCAGCGACTACGGCATCAACACGTTCAAACTGAAGGTCGGCCGGCGTCCGCTGGCCCTCGACATCGAGGCGTGCCACGTGCTCCGCGAGGGGCTGGGCGAGGACACCGACATCTACCTGGATGCCAACCGCGGCTGGACGGCCAACGAGGCGCTCGAGGTGCTGCGCCGGACCGAGGGGCTGGGCCTGTCCCTGCTCGAGGAACCGTGCGACGCCAAGGAAACGATGAGCCGGAAGCGGCTGGTGGACAAGTCGCCGATCCCGGTCGTCGGGGATGAAAGCGTCCCGACGGCGGGGGACGTCTCCCGCGAACTGCTCGCCGGGGGCTGCAACGCGATCTGCATCAAGACCGCGCGCAGCGGCTTCACCGAAGCCACCCAGATCCTCGGGCTTTGCACCGGGCTGGGCGTGGACGTGACCATGGGCAACCAGATCGACACGCAGATCGGCACTATCGCCACCGTCACGTTCGGCGCCGCCCACGAGGCGTCCTCCCGGCGCGCCGGCGAGCTCTCCAACTTCCTGGACATGAGCGACGACCTGCTGGCCGAGCCGATCGTGATCCGGGACGGCGCCATCAGCGTCCGGCAGGTGCCGGGCGTCGGCGCAGCCATCGACGAAGCCAAGCTGGCGCATTACCGCCAGGACACCAAATAGAACAAATAGAACGAATAGAACGAATAGAGGGAAGCACATGCTGTTTTTGGTTCGAATGGACGTGAACCTGCCGGTCGACATGCCCGCCGAGGAGGCGGCGTCGATCAAGGCGACGGAAAAGGCCTACTCGCAGGAGCTGCAGAAGGACGGCCGCTGGGCGGACATCTGGCGCGTCGTGGGCGAGTACGCCAACTATTCGGTATTCGACGTCGAGAGCAATGACGAGCTGCACGAACTGCTCTCCGGCCTGCCGCTCTTCCCGTACATGGATATCGACGTGATTCCGCTGGCGAAGCACCCCTCTTCGATCAAGTAGGACCGCCTCAGCAAGAGCGCCGGCGAGACCGGCCGGAGGATGGAAGCCCTAGGCAGGGTCCTCCGGCCGGTATCGCGCGGCCAGCTCGGTGCGGGATCGGATCTGCAGCTTCGCGTAGATCCGGGTGAGGTGGTATTCCACCGTCTTCACCGAGACGATCAGCTCCTGGGCCGCTTCCCGGTTGCTCTTGCCCCGGGCGACGAGCAGGGCGACCGCTTCCTCCTGTGCCGTGAGCGAGCTGCCGGTGGGATCGTCCCGGCGCTGCACGTCCACTCCGCTTGCCCCCAGTTCGCGGTCGCAGCGCGCCACGTAGACCTGCGCGTTCAGCAGGACGAAGGCCTGCCGGGCGGCCGCCAGCTGCTCCGCCGACTCCCGCCGTTTTCCCGCCCGGCGCAGGCTCTGCCCGTACGAGTACTGCACCCGCGCCCGGTAGTACGGGGCGGACAGCGTATCCAGCTGTCCGAGGGCGCTCTGGTACGAGCGGCGCATCGCGTCCAGGTCGCCCTTGGCCGCGTGGATTCGCCCGCGGACCGACCTCAGCTGCGACAGCGAGGTGCGGTGCCGGCGCTCCGCGGCGAGGCTCTCGTAGGGCGCCAGGAAAGCGGAGGCTTCGTCTACCCGGTCCAGCACCACCAGGGCGTTGGCATAGGTATCCTGCCAGATCCAGAAGAACGGTTCGGCCAGCTGCGCCGAACGGGTCTGTGCCAGCGGAGCCAGCACCCGGACCACGCCCTGGTAGTCGCCGGCCGCTTCCAGCAGCTGGGCGTGGGCCAGCAGTGCGGGACTGACCATGCTCTCGTAATTCTCCGCCAAGGCGGCGCCCAGCAGCAGATGCTCCCTGGCCTGCACTGGGTTGCCGCGGAGGGCGTGGATCTGGACGGCGGTCCAATGGATCAGCGGCCGCAGCAGGTCCAGCTGGGCCCGTTCCAGCTGGGCCGACGCCGTACCCACGACGGCGAGGGCGGCGTCCCAGTCGCCGAGGGTGAAGTGCGTCCGGGCGAGCCAGGCGCTGGCCCATAGCGAGATGCGCAGCGAACCGGACCGGTACTCGCTGGGCACCGCGGCTTCCAGCTGCATCCGCGCGGTTTCCGGATCGTCCAACGCCAGCCTGGTCCAGCCGCTGCCCAGCAGGACCCGCTGGCTGTGCGCGCCCGGCGGGGCGTCGGCCAGCACGGCCTCGTAGTGCCTGCGCGCGGCATCCGGCTGCCCCGAGGCAGCCAGCCCCAGGCCGATGATGGCCTTGGTCTCGATGGCGGTGGGGCTTCCGGGCTCAGCAAGCTCCACTGCACGCGTGGCCCATTCGACGATGTCGGCTCCCTGCCATCGGGCCAGCGCGTGAATGACCTGGCGCTGGGCGATCCTGGCGCCGGTGGCGCGGTCCCCGGACGGCCTGCGCCGCCACGCATTGTCCAGATGGAACCGGGCCTCGGCCTCGCGCCCACGGCACGCGGCGAGGTAGCCGAGCACGCCGTCCCGTTCGGCCGACGCCGGCATGCTTTCCAGTGCCGGGAGCAGGCGGATGGCCTTGACCAGGCGGCCGGCGCCCACCAGCGCGTCCACCGCACGGACCAGGCGGCCCTGCCGGTTGCGGGCCTGCGTGCTGAGCCGGCTGGCCTCCAGCAGGGCATCGGCGGCGGCCGCCCACGCCCCGTTGGACGCCTGGCTGGCGGCGAACTCGTCGAGCCGGTCCGCCAGTGCGTCGTCAGCGTCCGGGGCGGACCGCGCCAGATGCCAGAGCTGCAGGGCCTCGTCCGGGAGCACACGGGCGGCCTGCCGGTGCAGTGCGGCCCGCCGCTCCCCCGAGAGCGTGTCGTAGACGGCGGCCCGGAACAGCGGGAGCCGGAAATCCAGGAGATGCGCGCTGTCGGTGAACTCGGTGCGCAGCAGACCGGTCGCCACGGCGGCGTCCATGACGGCCAGCGGGCGGGAAATTTCGGCGATCGCGGCGATGTCGAAGAGGTCGCCGGACTGTCCGATGATGGCCGTCGCTTCAATCAGCGCCCGCGCCTCGTCGGACGCTCCCTCGAGCTCGCGCGCCACCTGTGCGGCGGTTGACGACGGCGCCGGCAGCCGGTTCATGCCTACGCTGGCGAAGGCGGGCGGCAGCTCGGGTACCAGTTCGCGGACATAGCCCGGCTTGCCTCCCGTGTGGCGGCGCAGCTGCTGGGCCGCGGGGCCGGCGAGGGTGCGGCCGGTCAGCAGCTCGTGCAGCTCCCGGATTTCCGCGGGGGACAGCGGCTCCAGCGCCAGTTTGGAGATCGAGTGGCCGGACAGATGGCGCGCGGTGGCGCGGTCCAGCGCCGCGCCGCTGTCCAGCGTCAGCAGCAGGAGCAGCGCGCCGGCGGACGGGTCTTCCGCCAGTTGGAGAAGTTCGTGCACGGATTCGGCATCGACCCATTGAATGTCTTCGAGAACGACGGCGACGGGTCCCTGCTCCTGGAGGGAGGCCACCAGCCGGGCCGGGTCGCCGCCCCGCGCTACCCGCTCCAGCCCCGATCGCGGCGCGGGACGCAGCCACTCCAGGCCCCCCGACCGCAGGACCTGTAGCTCCGGGTGGTCGGCGAGGAACTTGTCCAGGACGGCGCTCTTGCCCGTACCGCTGCGCCCGGTGAGGACGGCGATTCTGGGCCGGGACCGTTTAACGTCCTGCAGGAGCTCCCCGAGAACGGAGAGCTCCTGCAGGCGCCCGACGAACAGGCTGTGGTGATTCCGGTGGACCATAGATTACGAGATTAGCCCGATGTGCGCCGCGGCACAGTTCAGCCGAGGTCGCCGCCGGCCACGGGCAGGACGGTGCCGGTGATGTACGAGGCTTCGTCCGAGGCCAGGAACACGATGGCCGCGGCCTGCTCATCGAGGCTTCCATAGCGCTTCAGCAGCGACGAATTCACCGTCTGGTCCACGATCTGCTGGTACCAGGCCTTCTCTTGCTCCTGCTCCGGTTCCGGCCCGCGTTTGACCTTCCGCACCGGCGCCTCGGTGCCGCCGGGCGCGGTGGCGACGACGCGGATGCCGTGCGGCGCCGCCTCCAGGGCCAGTGACTGCGTCAGGGCATTCACCCCGCCCTTCGCGGCAGCGTAGGGCACCCGGTTGACGCCGCGCGTGGCCACCGAGGAGACATTCACGATCACGCCCGCGCCCTGTTCGATCAGGTGCGGCAGCGCCGCGCGGCACGTCCACAGGGTTGGAAACAGGGAGCGCTGGATTTCCTGCTGGATTTCCTCGGCGGCATAGTGCTCGTACGGCTTGGCCCAGATGGTGCCGCCGACGTTGTTGACCAGCACATCGATCCGGCCATGCGCCGCCACCGCCTCGGCCACCGCCGCTTCGGCGCCGGCGAATCGCTCTAGGTCGGCCGTCACGCTGGTAGCCTTGGCCCCGGCCGCGGCCAGTTCCGCGGCGACCTCGTGGATGAGTTCGGAGCGGTCAACCAGTACGACGGCGGCGCCCTCCGCGCTGATCCTGCGCGCCACTGCCAGCCCGATGCCTTGCGCGGCACCGGTCACCATGGCGACCTTGCCGTCGAACCGTCCCGGAAAAACCCGTTCGGGCCGTTCCGTTGAGGCAGCCGCGGAGCCGGTGCTCACGCTGAGGCCCCGACGAGGTCGCCGGCGGCGGGAGCGGTGGCCAGGGCAAACTTCTCGGAGTAGAAGTTCGCCGGCGTGATGCCCTCGGACTTCAGGAAGCCGCGCACCGCTTCGACCATGGGAGGCGGGCCGCAGAGGTACACGTCGACGTCGCCGTCGTTGACGTGGGTCGGCTCGATCAGGGCGGTGACGTAGCCCTTGTTCGGGGCCTCGCTCTCCGGGTCGGCGACGCAGTAGTCCCAGGTGAAGCCCTCGATGGTGTCCGCGTAGTGGCGAAGCTTGTCCAGCTCCACCAGGTCCGCATCCGTGGTCACGCCCAGGATGAGGTGCACGGGCTGGCCGGGCGCCGTCGTCGTCATGGTTTCGAGCATCGCGAGCAGGGGCGCCAGGCCGGTGCCGCCACCGAGCAGCAGCGCGGGACGCTTGGGCTCGCGGAGGAAGAAGGACCCCATCGGGCCGGTGAGGGCCAGAGTGTCTCCGACTTCCGCCCGGTCGCTGAGGTAGGTGGACATGGCCCCGCCCTCGGTGATCTTGACCAGGAACGAGATGTCCTCGGTGTCCGGGCCGTTGCTGAAGGAGTAGGACCGCTCGACGTCCGTGCCCGGGACCTGGATGTTCACGTACTGGCCGGGCAGGTAGGAGAGCGCCGCGCGGTCCTCGACCGCCATGCTGAAGCCGATGGTGGTCGGGGAGTAGCGCCTGATCTCCGTGATAGTGCCGCTGTGGGTGCTGGCGCCGGTCTTGGCCATGTCGGAGGTAGTGGGGATCTGCAGCACCAGGTCGCTCTTGGGCGTCATCTGGCACGGCAGGGCGTAGCCGGCCTCGGCCTCCTCGTCGGTGAGGGCCTCGTCGATGTAGTCCCCGCCGTCGTAGGTGCCGGATTCGCAGAGGGATTTGCAGGTGCCGCAGGCGCCGTCGCGGCAGTCCAGCGGGATGTTGATGCGCGCCTTGTAGGAGGCGTCGGCGACCGTCTCGTTCGGTCCGCACTTGATGAACCGGGTGACGCCATCTTCGAAGCTCAATGCAACCTTGTAGGTCATGAGGATTTTCCTTTCAGGCCAGGGAATCAGATGTGGTAGATGTCCACGACGTGGTGGATGTAGTCGTTTTTGAGGACGACTTTCTTCTTGAGGATCACGGGCTGGGTGCCGGAGGTGTCGATGGTGTAGTACGAGGTGCCGAAGTAGGTGTCGACGTTGTTGTAGCGGTAGTAGAGGGTGAACCAGTTGAAGCGGACGTCGACTTCGGTGTCGCGTTGTTCGATGATTTCGACGTTGGTGATGTTGTGCCCGGTGCGGGGTTCGGGCAGGCTGGTGGCGCTGGAGCGGTCGGTGCGGATGCGGAAGACGCGGTCTTCGATGCCGCCGCGGTTGGAGTAGTAGATCAGCGAGATCTCGCGCTGCGGGTCCTCGGTGAGTTCGTCGTTGTCGTCCCAGGCCGGCATCCAGAACTCGGCGGACGGGTGGTAGCAGTCAAGCCACCGCTCGAACTCCCGGTCGTCCAGGAACCGCGCCTCCCGGAACAGGAACTCGCGGATGCCCTCGAGAGTGGCGGCCTTGTTTTCGGACATGGTGACAGTCATGGCAGGAATCCTTATCCGGGCTAGTTCTGGGCCTGTGCAGCGCGTTCTTCGGCTTCTTCCGCCGCAACGGCCTTGCGCATGGTTTCTGCCCAGTAACCGTGCTGGACGGGGTAGAGGCCTTCGTCTTCGGTCTTGGCGCCGCTGGAGAGCGGGTTGATGCCGATCTTTCGGGCCTGTTCGTCCGGGCCGTTGAGCTGGTGTGCCACGCCGCGGCTGAGGTCGTTCCATTTGGCGGTTTCGGCGAGGTAGGTTTTCTGGCAGGAGCGGAATTCCTCGAGGTCGTCGGGGGTGGCCATGCCGGAGGCGTTGAAGAAGTCCTCGTACTGGCGGATCCGGTTCGCGCGGGCGGCGTCGGACTCGCCCTTCGGGGCGATGCAGTAGATCGTGACCTCGGTCTTGTCCACCGAGATCGGGCGGAAGTGGCGGATCTGCGAGGAGAACTGGTCCATCAGGTACACGTTCGGGTACAGGCACAGGTTGCGGGACGCGCCGACCATGAACTCGGCCTTCTCCGCGCCGAATTCGGCGGCCAGTTCCTGCCGGCGTTCGTAGAGCGGGCGGTCTTCGGGGTTGCCCCACCACATCCACAGCAGCAGGTGGCCGTGCTCGAACGAGTAGTAGCCGCCGCCCTGCTTGCCCCAGGTCCCGGCGTCCATCGCCTTCGTCTCGTTCGTGGACTCGCCCGCGGTGCGCCGGGCCGTGGTCGCGGCGTAGTTCCAGTGCGTGGCGGAGACGTGGTAGCCGTCCGCGCCGTTCTCGGCCTGGACCTTCCAGTTCCCGTCGTAGGTGTAGGTCGAGGACCCGCGCAGGACCTCCAGGCCCTCCGGGGACTGGTCCACGACCATGTCGATGATCTTCGTCGCGTCGCCCAGGTGCTCCTCGAGCGGCTTGACGTCTGCCTTCAGGGAGCCGAAGAGGAACCCGCGGTAGGACTCGAAACGGGCGACCTTCGTCAGATCGTGCGAGCCGTCCTTGTTGAACTGCTCGGGGTAGCCGGCGCCGCGGGAGTCCTTGACCTTGAGCAGTTTGCCCTTGTTGTTGAACGTCCAGCCGTGGAACGGGCAGGTGAAGTTGGTCCGGTTGTCCGTCTTGCGCCGGCACAGCATCGCGCCGCGGTGGCTGCACGCGTTGACCAGGCAGTTCAGCTCGCCGTCCTTGGAGCGGGAAATGACCACCGGGGTCCTGCCGATGTACGTGGTGAAGTAGTCCCCGATCTCCGGGATCTGGCTCTCGTGCGCCAGGTACACCCAGTTGCCCTCGAAGATGTGCTTCATCTCTAGCTCGAACAGCTCCTCGTCCGTGAAGATGCTCCGCTTCGCCCGATGAACTCCGTTCTCGTGATCCTCTACGACGGCATCGTCCAGTGTTGCGCCGACAGCGCTCAGTGTCCGGGTCATGTACGTCTCCTTCATCTATGGCCACCACCACTGAGTAGCGTGGTGGCTGTCACATGCTGCTCGACATTTAGCGACAACTGTTCCAGCAGGAAGCGCGGCTCACACTAGGGTCACCCCTAGGCTTGACCTAGGGGTGGATTGAGACGTGATTGATACTAATCGGCGGGATATTTGTATTTGTTGGTCCTAAAAAATGTGGCTACGGTTACTGCAGGGCAAAATCAGATGTGCCCGGGCCCACTGTTGGGGTTGCCCGGCTGCAGCACGTTCGAGCAGCCGCTGCCGGGCGAAGGGGCCCGGAACAGTACGAGAGAAGGAACCGACATGACTGCTGAAACCCAAGCCACTGCCGCCGCTTCAGGCGCGAAGGCGACGGAGCGTTTCCACGAAAACAAGAAGTTCGCCGCCGGCACCAGCCAGGAGCGCGTCAACCTCCTGGCCTCGCGCCTCGTCAAGGCCGTCAACGATACGGTGCTCGAAGAGAAGGTGACGTACGACGAGTACAACGCCTTCAAGGCTTGGCTGATCAAGGTCGGCGAAGACGGCGAATGGCCGCTGTTCCTCGACGTCTGGGTCGAGCACTCCGTGGAGGAAGTGGCCAACGAGAGCCGCGAGGGCAGCAAGGGCAGCATCGAGGGTCCTTACTACGTCCCGGATGCACCGAAGCTGGAATCGCCGGCGACCCTGCCGATGCGTGAAGACGAGTCCGGCACGCCGCTGCTCTGGGAAGGCCGCATCACCAACGTGGCCGGCGAACCGCTGCCCGGCGGCATCGTGGAAATCTGGCACGCCGATGACGCCGGCTTCTACTCGCAGTACGCGCCCGGCCTGCCCGAATGGAACCTGCGCGGCACTGTCGTCGCCGACGCCGACGGCTACTTCCAGATCAACACCATGCAGCCGGCTCCCTACCAGATTCCGACGGACGGTGCCTGCGGCCAGCTGATCGCCGCGGCCGGCTGGCATGCCTGGCGCCCGGCGCACATTCACGTCAAGGTCCATGCCGAGGGGTACCAGGAGATCACCGCCCAGCTCTACTTCGTAGGCGATGAGCACCTGTCCGACGACATCGCCTCGGCCGTCAAGCCCGAGCTGGTCCTTGACCCGCAGGACAAGGCCGACGGCTCCGGCCGCGAAGTCATCTCACAACTTCGTGCTGGATCCGGCCAACTAAGCTTCATCCACCATTTGAGCGGCGGCCGCCCGAATATTCGCGGCCGCCGCAACGTTTTCAGCTCTTCGCCTCCGCCTCGTATTGCGCGGGGCAGCGGCGGGCAATGTACGTTGGAGCCAGCTGTGCGCGTCGAAAAGAAGGGGCCCGATCATGCCGCCTGCGGTTCTTGCTGCCACCGTGGTACTGCTGCGGGATGTGCCCGGCGGCCTTGAGGTGCTCTTGCTGGAGCGGCCCCAGACCGGCTCCTTCGCCGGCGCCTGGGTGTTTCCGGGCGGCAAGGTGGATCCGGAGGATTTTGGTCCCCGCGGGCATGATGACGCCAACGACGGCGGCAGGGCGGATGCGCATGAAGTGCTCGCCGCCCGCCGCGCCGGCGTCAGGGAAACCTGGGAAGAGACCCGGCTTCAGGTGCACGCCGACCAGTTGGTCCACTTGTCCGTGTGGATTCCGGACTCCGTACAGCCGCGCCGTTTCCGGACCTACTTTTTTGTTGCGCCCGCGCCGGTGCCTGGACAGGAGATCGTCCTGAACGTGGGAGAGCTCGAGGATTATGCGTGGCTCAGCCCGAGGGAGGCGTTGTCCCGGCATGCCGCCGGAGCCATGTCCCTGATCCCGCCCACCTGGGTGACGCTGCACTGGCTCTCCGGCTGTGCCAACGTCGAGACCGCCCTCGGCCGCGCCCGGACGGGTGAGCCCGAGACCTACCAGAGCCGCCAGCGGGCGGACGCCGACGGACGCAGACTGGTGCTCTGGTCCGGCGACGCGGATTATCCCGATGCCGACGCCTCTGCCGGCCCCCGGGCGGGGGGTCGGCACCGGCTGGACGTCAGCTCGCTGCCCTGGAGCTACCAGCGCACCGACGGCTGACCGGTTAGGCCGGCCGGGCTACGCCTGCCGGCCGGTTGAGCCCCCGGCGACCTTGTAGCTCCACAGCTCGGCGGACATGCCCACCGGTTTGTGCGGGGACTCGCCCTCGGCCTGCGCATGCCCGCGGCCGAAGGCCTTGGAGTTCTTCCAGGTTTCGAAGGACTCCTCGTCGCGCCACCGGGTGATGACCAGCCAGGTGGTCCGTTCGTCGGTGGGCTGCAGCAGTTCGAAACCCTCGAAGCCGTCCTGGTTGTCCACCGCCCCGGCGCGGGCGGCGAAGCGCTTGGCGAGCTCGTCGCCGGAGTCTGCTGGCACGGTGATGGCGTTGATCTTGATGATGCTCATGGGCCCTATTATGCCCACCGACGCTGACCGTACACTGGGCTCACCAGCGAATATGACAGGGAGCAGCCATGCGACAGAAGAAGTCCTGGAACGAACTGACCACGGCCCAGAAGGTGTCCGTCCTCCTTTCCATCGGCGTCCAGCTGAGCCTCATGGTCGCGGCGCTGAGCGACCTGAGGAAACGGCCCGCCGCGGAGATCAACGGACCCAAGGCGGCATGGGCCGTGGGCTCGTTCATCAGCTTCATAGGTCCCACCGCCTACTTCCTCTTCGGCCGCAAGAAGACCGCGATCGCCGCCTGGAAAAAGCTCTAGATCAGCTCCGGTCCTTTGGGGTCAGCTGGTCCTTCGGCCAGTCGCGGTACGGGATCCGGTCGATCCGCACAATCTCCCCCAGCCGGCTCCACTCATTGCGCCCCAGGCGGGCAAGCGGCTTCAGCCGGGTCGCCTCGGGGTGGCCGCCCTCCATCATCTCCTCATTAATGGCGGCGTGCAGGACCCGCCCCAGCACCAGCCACGAATTGCCCACCGGGATGATCTCGTGCACACGGCACTCGAGGGCCGCGGGGGACTCGGCCACCCGCGGTGGACGCACGGTCAGGCTCGGCTCCGTGCCCAACCCCACGGCGTCGAACTCGCTGACCTCCGGCGGAAAATTGGTGCCCGTGCCATTGATGTCCGCGAACAACTCCTCCGGCGCGAAGTTGACCACGAACTCGCCCGTCGACTCCGCGTTGTTGAGGCTGTCCTTGCGGGCCGTCGGGGTGAACTGCACGATGGGCGGATCGGTGGACGCCACGGTGAAGAACGAATGCGGCGCCAGGTTCAGCACGCCGTCGGCGCTGATCGTCGATACCCAGGCGATGGGCCGCGGGATGATCACCGACGTGAGGAACTTGTAGAAGTCCTTGGGCCCCAGTTCCTCCGGGGAAATGTCAACGCGCATTGTCCCATCTGACCACAGCCTCACCGTGCCCCCGCGGCAACGCGATTAAATTGGACGTGACTTGCTCCCCGCCTACGGGCAGATCAGTTCCTCCGTCTTGGGTTCCCGGTCGGACCTTGATGAAGGTGCAACCCGCCGCCGTTGACCACTCACTATGGCAATAGTTAGTATGTGGCGCAACGCACAATCGTGCGCGGGGAAGGTGTGAGGGGTACAAGCATGAAGAAACTCGGTGCGGCTCTGGCGATGACGGCGGTCCTTGCTTTGACCGCTTGCGGCGGGGGAAGCCCCTCGGGCGGGGAGGGGGCGGCTGCGTCTTCCGGGGCCAGCGGGAACCTCACACCCGTCACCGTCGGTGTCATCCCCATCGTTGACGTCGCCCCGATCTACCTCGGCGTGCAGGAGGGCATTTTCGAAAAGCACGGGCTCGACGTCGAACTCACGCCTGCCCAGGGCGGTGCCGCCATCGTCCCGGCCATCACCAGCGGACAGATGGACTTCGGCTTCAGCAACGTAACGTCGCTGATCATCGCCCGGTCCAAGGGATTGCCGCTGCAGATCCTCGCCAGCGGCTCCTCCTCCACCGGCGACCAGGATGCGGACTTCGCCGCCGTGATGGTCAAGCCGGAGAGCGGCATCAAGGAGATCGCGGACCTGGCCGGCAAGAGCATTGCGGTCAACACGCTCAACAATATCTCCGACTCCACCATCAGCGCGGCCGTGCAAGAAGCCGGGGGAGACGCCGCCAGCATCGACTACGTGGAGATGCCCTTCCCGGACATGTGCGCAGCCCTGGAGCAGGACAACGTGGACGCCATCGCCGCCGTCGAGCCCTTCGTGACGATGGCCAAGGGCGACGGCGCCACCCCCGTCTTCTCCAACTATGCGCATCCCGTGGACGACCTCACCGTGGCCGTCTACTTCACCTCGGACCAGATCGCCCAGCAGAAGTCCGGGGAAACCGAGGCCTTTACTGCCGCCATGAAGGAGTCGCAGGCCTTCGCCGACGCCAATCCGGACAAGGTCCGCGGGATCCTGCCGACCTACACCCAGCTGGACCCCGCCATCATCGAGCAGCTCACCCTGCCGAAGTTCGCCCAGGAGGTAAACACGGACTCCCTCGAGGCCATCGCCGACATTTCCCTCAAAGATGGCCTGATCGACGAGAAGCCGGACATGGCAGCGCTGCTCCCGCAGCAGTAAGGCAGCGACGACGGCGGGCAGCCCCTCCCGAGCGATTGGACAGGCATTGCCTATAACGGAGGAGGCGTTGTTGCCGCCACAGACTTCGGGGCAGCAACAACGCCATTGCCGGCTTGGCGCCGGGCCTTACCGCCAGTCTTACCGGCTGTAGCTTCCCCAGTCCCGTGCATCCCACATGCGGGCGGGCGTGCCGGCCGTGGAGACTTGGGTGAAACGGGACGCGCCCAGGTCCAGCTCCGAACGGGCCTTCACCTCGGCGGCCACGGAGGAGAGGGCCTGCGGGGACGTGGCGCCCCAGCGGCCGTCTTCTATCCGCTCGAAGAGTACCTGAAGGGAAGCGATTTCTTCGGCCGGGGTGAAGGTGCAGTGGCCATCAGCCGAAACGAACAGTTGGCGTAGCAGCGGCGAGGAGCCGGTCGAGCGGACCACCGACGCGTAGGCCTGGTCGTCCGCCGTGGTCCCGGCGCCGTCGCCGTTAGTGTGCAGGGACAACACAGGGACTGAGAGCTCACCCGTGAAAGTTGCGGTTCGTTCAACGAAGGCCACTGCCTCAGGGTCTGCGGACAGCCGTTTCGCGGAGGCAAGCGCATCCAGATCCTCTTCGAGGGAGATACCAGCGGCCCGGTAGGCAGCCATGATCTCGGACCATCGACCGGACTCCTTCAACGACCTCACGTAGTCCACGCCGGTGTTCCACGAGAAGACGCCGCCGACCGTCTGCTCGTATCCGGCGCGGACGTGGGAGCCCATGGCAAATGGCAGATGGTCGATGTACCGGTCGATGCGGGCGTCCAGGTCCGTCTCGGGGATTTCCCTGTCGGTTGCAGGATCCACGGCGGGGATCTTTCCAAGGGCCGCTGCGAGCACGGCACGGGCCCGTCCCTCAGGGGTGGACGCCGCCGTGGCCACCAGGTCATTCATCGCCTGGAGTTCGGCTTGGCGGTCGGTGATACCTTGGATCCTCATCGGTGAGCCCGGATCCACGAGCTCCCGGAGTGCAAACGCGGTATCCAGCTTATAGTTCCAGGTGCTGACGGACCCCGCTCCGCCGCCGCACATCGGCAGGGCGCCGTCGAGCCATTCCGGTCGGGAGTCGGCGATAATGCGCGTGGTCAGCCCTCCCTGCGACCTGCCGTTCACGACAACGGTTTCAGGCTCTCCGGCGACGGTCGTGAACACTTTGACGGCGGCACCCGCATTGTCACGGTTCAGTTCCAGGTCCCAGTTGGCCGTGAAGTCGTAGCCGATCACGCCATAGCCCTGCTCGACCAGCCACCGTGCGGTGACACCGGCAAGGTCCGGGCGGCCCGGCATAACGACGATGGCGCCGTTCCAGATGGCAGGCTTGATGAGGGAATAGGGAGCCTCGCCGCCCAAGGTGCCTTCCCGGATGAGCTCCTTTCCCGGGGCTAGATCTCCGGTGAACGGCACGGCAGTGGGGCTGGAGGCTGGCGGAGAAGCGGAAACGGGTGCCGCGGACAGTGGGGCTGCCGAGGCCATGAGGGCGACCAGGCAAAGGGCCTTTGCCGCCCGGCTTTTCCTGGTTGGGGTCTGGATAATTCTGGTCATCGTTGTACCTCCCGTTCGGGGCGGAGCATGCTGTTCGGTGCGTAGCTGGCGAAGGAGCCTCCGCGCTCGAGGCCGCTCTCCGCGGTGATCCTGTCGGCCAGGGCATTCAGGGAGGCAGGATGTGCCAAATCGGCCCAATGGTCCTCGTCAAGGCGCTCATGGAGGGTAGTGACCATGGCGGCTATCTCCGCATCGGCATAGTCGCAATGGCCCGGCCGATCCACGAAGGCCTGCCGGAGCAGCGCATTGTCGCCGTTAGCCCGCACGCGGTCCTCGTAGGTCGCGGCCTGCGCCACGGTCGGTGCGGTGTCACCCGTTTCATGCAGGGTGAGCACCGGCCCGGAGAGTTTGCCCTCAGGTGTAGCGTTCTCCTGCATGTAGGCGACGGCGCGCGGGTCGGCCGCAATTCGGTCGCTGGAGGCGAGGGTGCCGAGGTCCTCGGACAGGGACAGGCCTGCCTCGCGGTAGAGGGCACGGACCAGTTGGGCGTTGCCCGAATGGACAAGCGACTGCCCGTAGTCCACCCCTGTGTTCCAAGAGAAGTTTCCGCCGGCGCGGGCTTCCAGCGGTTGCCGGGGAGAAACCACCCCGAACATGAATGCTGCGTAGAGCTGTTCCTGCTGCGCTGCCAGGTCTCCCTTTGAAGGCTCCGGGTCCGAGGCCTGGGTCCACGCGGGTATCTGGGCCGCGCTGGCGGCAAGAGCGATACGTGCCCGGCCCTGGGGGGTGGCCTGTGCTTCCTCCAGCACCTCGCGGAAGGCCGCCTGGCGCGCGGCTTCGTTCCGGACGTCGGCCAGTTCGAGCCGTTCGTCGTCGGGTGCAAGGAGCATCCTGAGCACAAACGTGCCGTCCAGGCCACCGTTCAGCATTGGAACCGCGCCGGAGACCGAGCCGCACAACGGCAATGCGGCATCGATGAGTTCCGGGTGCGCTTCCAAGGCGGCGGCGGAGGTCAGGCCACCCATGGACTCACCCCAGGCAATGACTTCCTCGGGCTCGCCGAGCTCTGCGCTGACAATCCGGAGAACGTCAGGCTGGTTAGCGACGAGATCCTCGACGGCCCAGCCGCCGGAGGATGCGGTGGTTCCGGCAAGGGCGTAGCCCTGGTCCAGCAGCCACGCCTTGACCGGGTTCGTGGGTCCGGCGGCGGCTGTCGGGGCACCGCTGCTGCCGTAGCCCGGATTCCATACCAGCACGATGCCGTTCCACTGCGCGGGTTCGAAGAGGACATATCGACCTCCGCCGGGAAGCGTGCCGCGCTTTTCGACGGCGGCACTGCCGGCCAGAGGAGCGGCCTTCGCGGAAGGCGGCGATACGGCTGACGTAGCGGCGCCGATTAAGGGGAGTGCGAGGCAGGCCGCTGCGGTGGCCGCCAAGAGTCTACGTGGTCTCCGGGACGGACGTAACGGACCGGACGTATGTTGGGGCATGGAAAATCCTTCCAGCGGCACGGCTCATGAAAGGGCCGGCTGCGATGCGAAAGAGATAAGGGGAAAGGTGCTGTTGCGCCGCGTGTAATTGCGCGGCGCGCCTACGCCTCGGAAAGCAGTGAAGCAGAGGCTGCGAAAGTGTGGTGCGTGACCAGCTCGGCCAGATGCCCATCGTGTGCGCGCAGGATACGGCGGAAGGCGGCTTCCGCCGGCGGCCCGAGGGCGTCGTAGATGGCGCAGCAGGCCGCTACAGCCCGATGCATGGGGTAGTCCTCGCCAAGCAGTTCGTGCGGCAGGCGGGGGTCGAGCCTGCGCAGCGTGCGCCAGTCGGCCATGATCGACGTGCGCAAGCGGAGGGCCGCGTCCCCCGGCCTG
Organism: Arthrobacter sp. Marseille-P9274; assembly: GCF_946892675.1. Taxonomy (NCBI): domain Bacteria; kingdom Bacillati; phylum Actinomycetota; class Actinomycetes; order Micrococcales; family Micrococcaceae; genus Arthrobacter; species Arthrobacter sp. Marseille-P9274. The sequence continues at coordinate 420,396 of NZ_CAMPOV010000002.1, read as the reverse complement.
GCTCCCGCCTCGGGCGAGACCTCGAGGGCGGCCTCCAGCCCGTCCTGCAGCCGCGAAGCGACTGGCTCCCAACGGTCCAGGAATTCGCGATACTGCTCGGCCAAGGCCGGCAAGTCGAAGGCGGAGGCTACCGCGCTCAGCCCCGTTCCCTCCGGCAGTCGTGCTCCCGTGAACACCGTAACGTGTTCGGGATCGAGCGCGCTGCCGAGGCCGTCCAGCAAGTCGCGAACCGCCGCCAAATGGTCGCCCGGCCGGATCCAGAGGGCGTCGTACAGGTTCCCGAAGCGCAGTTGGCGCAGCTGTTCGCGCAGGGCCCGCCGCGTGCCCCTGGCATCCTCGGGGAGGGAATAGCCGACAAGCGTCCAGGCGCCGTCCCACTGTTGCGGCAGGTGGCTCATGAAGAGCGAGCGCACGTGCGCATTGATCCTGTCTTGGCTCATGGTCGGCACCGCGTAGGCCGTCTGGCGTCCCGCCTTTATCCCCACTAGGAAGCCTCGCTGGGCCAGCCGCTGAATGGCTGCACGCGCCCCCGTAACGGTCACATCGAAGCCCTGCAGCAACTCCACGAGCGCCGCCGAGGGGATCGGCTCGTTGCGTGCGTGCCAGTAGTCTCCCAGCAGGACGGTCAGCAGCTGCTGGGGGCGTGCTCCCTGCTGGAAGCGCGGCAGGCTCGGCGCTGGAGTGGACATGCGTTGATTCTGCCATCGCGGTGACTACGACGCCGCCTGCTTGCCTGCCGCTGTCCGTCCTGCCAACTGCAGGGGGACGGAGCGTGGTCCGTACTCGAGCCAGTTCATCATCACGACGTCGCCAGCCAGCGCGAAGGCTTCGGTGCGTTCCAGGAGTACCTCCAGCGCGATGAGTAGTTCCAGACGGCCCATCGTGGCCGCGGGGCATTTGTGGGCGCCCCGGCCGAAAGCAAGATGGGAGTTGTTGGGCCTGCGCAGCACGAACGTGTCCGGATCCGGGAAGGCGGTCCCGTCCCGATTGCCAGAGGGGAAGATCAGCGCGATGGGCTCGCCTGCGCGCACCAGGCGTCCGTGCAACTCCGTGTCCCGCCGCGCGGTGCGGGCAAACACCCGGTAGGGCGCATGCAGGCGGAGGAACTCCTCGATCGCGGACGGAAGCTCCTCGGGATGCTCACGAAGGTGCCGCTGCAGGTCCTGGTCCTGGGCCAGATGCACCACGCAACTGCCCAGTACTGCCTGGGGAGCGCCCATTCCTGCCACGATCATTTGGCGGATGGTGGCGATGGCGGTCCCTTCGGTGATGTGGTTGTCCGGGCTAAGGGCAGCGTGGTGGAGGCTGGAGACGAGGTCCCGCCGCGGGTCGGCGCCGGCCGACACACGGTCTCGATAGACCTGCTCCGCAATCCGGTACAGCTCCGCGCTGCACTCGCCGATCACCTCGTTGTCCATGTCCTGGATGGCGAAGGCGTAGCGGACACCGATGTCCCTGATGTGCCGCGTCAGCGAGGAAGGGACGCCGAGGAACGCAGCGAAGCAGTCCATCACGAACGGAGCGGCGAAGTCGCGGACCCCGTCCGCGCCGTCTCCGGCGAGCATCCCGTCCAGCAGCTCTTCCGCGCTCGCCCGGAAGGCGGCCTCGTGATTGCGCAGCAAGGACCGCCGGAGGACCGGATCGATCGCCTCCCGGTACGCCGTGTGTTCGGGCGGATCGAAATGCAAAGGGGGACGGCGCGATGAGCGGGGCACATGCGGCACGACGTTCTGCACTGAGGTGATGAACAGGTCGTCGTCCTGGGCGACCCGAGCAATGTCCTCGTACGTGGTGGCGGACCAGAATCCGCCGAAATCGCTGCTCCAGGGAAAGGGGTTGCTCCGGCGCAGCCGGGCGTAGTCCTGGTGGGCGCTGCCGAACGTTTCGTCCAGAGCCGGCGACCATTCGGACCCGCGCTCGCTGGCTGTTCGGGTGTCCGCCGGCCGCTCTTGCACGGCAGCGGTGAAGCCTACGGGGCACTGGCCCATGTCAGATGACCTTTCTTCTGGCCCAGCGGGCCACGGACTCGAGGGCTACGACGACGACGATCAGCCCGATCAGGATGCCGGCGGTCTGTTGGTAGTGAAGAGTGGCGACCGATTCGTCGAGGAGGAAACCGATCCCTCCGGCTCCGACGATGCCCAGCACAGCGGATTCGCGTAGGGCCAGGTCAGATGTGAACAGGCTGTTCCCAATGAAGCTGGGCACGAACTGCGGCCACACCCCGCTAACGAATACCTGCAGCCGGCTGGCCCCGGTTGCTTCGAGGGCGCGCAGGGGAGCGGGGTCGACATTCTGCAGCGAATCGGTGAAGAACTTGGAGGCCAGCGCGGTGCAGGAGAGGGACAAGGCCAGGAAACCAGCAAAGGGACCGAGGCCCAGGGCTGCGACGAAAACGAGGGCGTAGATGATGTCGGGGATCCCCCGCAGGACTACGACGATGCCTCGCAGGGCCAGGGAAAGGGGCTCGAAACGAACGAGGTGGCGGGTGGACAGCACCGCAATCGCGAGTCCCAGGACCACGCCGAAGGACGTGGCCGTGAGGGCCATGATGACGCTCTCGAAGATACCCAGGGCGACTTCCGCGGTGAAGACCGGCGGCACGAAGCCGGAGAGCAGGGCCAGCGCGTTCTCCCACGCCTGGTCAAGCCGTGCCGGGTTGAGGGAGAGTTGGCTCAGCGAGTAGACAAAGAGCAGGGCGGCCGCCACGGCACCGCCGGTCCTCAGTGCGCGGGCGCGGTCCCAGCCTGGCGTGGCAGGGTGGGTGCCTGCCCGGTGCAGCTGCGACTGTGTATGCTCGTCCGCGTGTTCGGCAACGGCACGCTGCACCACGTAGGAGACCAGCTCCAGGACCAGGAGCATGGCCACGATCACGGCGATGATGCCCGCCGCCCGCTGATAGTTCAACGAGCCGATGGCCGTTTGGAGGGCTACGCCGATCCCGCCTGCGCCCACGAGCCCCAGTACCGCCGAGGCGCGGATGTTGATGTCCAGCCGGTAGAGCACCAGCGACGCCAGCGCGGGCAGGGCGCGGGTCAGGGTCGTCGAGACGAAGTTCTGCAACTGGGTGGCACCGACGGAGGCAATCGCCTCACGCGGGGCAGGATCCTGCTCCTCGAAGCTGTCCGCCATCATCTTGCCGATCATGCCGACGGAGTGGAAGGCGATAGCCAGGCCGCCCGCGAGCGGACCCAGGCCGAAAATCCGGACGAAGAGGATGGCGAAGATCAGTGACGGGACGGCGCGGGTCACGATGATGATCGCGCGGGCGAGCCACTGGACTGCCCTGGGCCCGGTGTAGCGGCGTGAGGCGGCCGCGGCCAGGAACACGGAAGCGAGAGTCGCCATGGCCGTACCTGCGATGGCGATCCAGAGGGTCTCCAACGCCAGCGCCAACAGGTCCGGGAGCGGACCCGTGGTGGGCGGAAGCATTCGCTCGAGGAGCCGTGCGATGTCGCCCACGCCCGCGGCCAGAGCCGATGGTCGGATGTCGATCCACCAGGTACCGAAGGCGGTGATCGCCAGGTAGGCAAGAGGGATGCCCAGCGTTGCGGCCGAGACGCCCGCCCACTTGCCGGTCCGGTGTGCGGACGGTCCGGTCGTCACCGTGACGATTTCCCCGTCGGCGCTTCCGCCCCGCAGCGGCCGCGCCTCGGCGGGATTGTCCTGCATCGTGCTGCTCACGGTTGATCCCCCGCCTGCTGGTAAATCGCCCGGATGGCCTCTTCCGACGTTGCTTCGGTGGGGGTGTCCATAATGAGCGAGCCGCCACGGACCGCAACGATCCGGTCCGAGATCTGCAGGGCCAGGTCCACCTGGTGCAGGGAACAGACCACGGTGAAGCCATCTTCGGCGCTGAGCTTCTTCAGAGTAGTGAGCACCGACAGGCTGGCGCTGGGGTCCAAGGACGCCACAGGTTCGTCCGCAAGCACGATCTCGGCTTCCTGCATGAGCGTTCGCGCGATGGCCACGCGTTGCTGTTGGCCGCCGGAGAGCGTATCGCAGCGCTGGAACCGCTCGTTGACTAGCCCCACACGCTCCAGGTTCGCCACGGCCCTTTCCCGGAGGGCCTTCGGGTACGTAGAAATGCCGTAGCGCGGCATCGTCAGGGATCCCAAGGTCCCCATGAGCACGTTCTCTAGGGCACTGAGGCGCCCGACGAGGCCGAACTGCTGGAAGACGAAGCCCACCCGGGTGCGCAGCTTCTGGAGATCCCTCCGGCTGCAGGTAGCAGGATCGGCACCCAGCACGGAGACAGAGCCCGCGGTAGGGCGGTGGCTGCCGTTGATGAGGCGCAGCAGCGTGGATTTGCCTGCACCCGAGGGGCCGACGAGGGCCAGGAACTGTCCGGGGCGGACCTCGAGATTGACGTTGCCAAGCACTTGTTTTCCGCCAAAGCTCATGCCGAGTCCTTGGAGGAGCAAGCTGGGCGGTGCTATGTCCGCAGCGCCGGCGGCGGGTGCGGCGGCCTGGGCTTCGGTGATGTGTGGGCGGCGGGTGGCGGCGGTCATCGTGTGGCTCCTTGGGGACTACTCGTTGCGGCAGACTTCGGCCTGGGTGGTTTCGCAGATTTCGCGGATCGAGTCGAAATCGGCCTCGGAAGCAGGCTCGAAGGCGAAAGCGCCGGTGCCGCCCCACTCGCAGGCCATCTGGCCCGCGTACTCGTCGCCCCAGGCCTCGGGCGCCTCGCGCTGGTTGTCCGGGCAGAGACCCGCTTCGGCCCCGGTGACGGCGTCGTACTTGAAAACGGCCTCGGTGATCTTGGTGCGCAGTTCCTCGGGCAACCAGTTGCCGACGACGAGCGGTGTGCCAGGAATGTCCGGGGACGTCCAGACGGTCTCCACATCGCCGTCCTGGAGGATGCCGCGGGCCGGCAGCAAGTCCGTGATGAAGGTGGCCGCCACGAAGGCTACGTCGCAGTCGCCGGCGAGCATCTGGGTCACCGCAACATCATGCGATCCTGCGAAGATCGGGTTGATGTCCTTCTCCGGGTCGATGCCGGCTTCCATCATGCCCGCCGCCGCGGCCAGGTAACCGGTGCTGGAAGCCGGGTCGGTGAAGCACACGTCCTTGCCCTTCACATCCGCCAGCTGGCCGATATCCGAACCGGAAGGAACGACGCCGAGGGATTGCACGGCGCCCGAGCCGGATTCCGGTGTGCGCTGGTCCATGGCAACCGGAGTGACGTCCGCGACGTCCTTGGCCAGGTAGTAGGAGAATGCGCCGTAGGTCGCGACGTCTACCCGCTGGGCCACCTGGGCCTCGATCACGCCCGCGTTGCTGCTCACCGCCTCGATGCTCGTCGGGAGCCCGGTTTCCTTCTCGATCGCCTCCACAATCGGCTTGAAGCTGTTCTCCAGCTCTTTGCTGTCGTCGGTCGGAACAACCGCAAAGACGAGGGAATCGGGGGCCTCACCTTCGGCATTCGCCGAATTAGTGCGCGCATTGGGGCTGGCGCCGCAAGCAGTGAGCAGGAGTCCGGCCGCGGTCAAAGTCGCGACGGCTTTGAAGATCTTGTGCATGATCGGGTCTTCCTGTGGTTCCTTTGGCTGGATGCTGACCGTCCGGGTCCGGCCGGATCAGGTTCGTGCCGGACAATGGACGCCAGTTATGTAGTCTGAAGCTCAAATAACTGTGGCCTATTGATCCACGCTGATCGAAGGGTCTGGGATGTGTGTGGTGCGAAACACAGTGCATCACTATCGATTGAAGTTGTCAACGGTTTTGATTTCCGCGGGCGGTATTCAGCGTTTTCACAACTATTGACTTATTCAATCAATAGTTCCTAACGTATGGGTACGAACATGTGACGGGACTCACCGGCTCGTTTGGTGAAGGGACTCGGTCCTCAGATCCGTCGTCGGAACGAATAGCGAAGGGTACGTGTAACGATGCACAACCAAGGGGTCGGGACGTGGATCCACCGCAGGCGGAGGAAGTTCGCCGATAAGGTGGCGCTCGTCAGCAGCGGGGCCGAGTTGAGCTACGCGGACTTCGCCAGCCGCGTGGATCGCCTGGCTAATGCTTTCGCGGACCGCGGCGTTGCCAAGGGCGACCGGGTCGCCTACCTTGGCGAAAACCATGCGGCCTTCCTAGAGACGTTCTTCGCCTGCGGCACCCTAGGCGCCATTTTTGTTCCGCTGAACACCCGGCTGGCGCCGCCCGAGATCCAGTTCGCGCTGGAGGATTCGGGCAGCCGGATCCTGGTCAACGCGCGCAGCCTTGACGGGCTGGCCGTCGGCGGGGCCCGGGATACCGGGGTGGAGCGCCGCATCGTCGTGGAGGACGCCGCGGCGCAAGGCGCGCCGGAAGACGGGGCGGGCGCCGCCGTCGAACTCTTCGAAGACGTCATCGCCTCCGGAGCCGACACGCACCTTGACCTTGAGGTGGCGCTCGATGATCCGGCCATGATCCTCTACACGTCCGGGACCACGGGCCGCCCGAAGGGGGCCCTGCTGACCCACGCGAACATGACGTGGAACAGCTTCAACGTGCTGGTGGACTTCGATCTGTCCAGCAAGGATGTGTCGCTGATGATTGCGCCAATGTTCCACGTGGCCTCGCTGGGCATGGGAGTGCTGCCGTCGCTGCTCAAGGGCGCCACCGTCATCCTGGAGCCGCGCTTCGATCCGGGGCGGACGCTGCACTTGGTGGAGCGGTACAAGGTGACCACCCTGAGCGGCGTGCCGACGACGTTCCAGCTGATCTGTGAACATCCGGCGTGGGATACCACCGATGTCAGTTCGCTCAACAAGCTGACGTGCGGCGGCTCCGCGGTTCCGATGCGCGTGCTGGAGGCCTATGAGGCGCGTGGTTTGTCCTTCACCAACGGGTACGGAATGACCGAGACCGCGCCGGGCACCACCACGCTCGCGTCGGACAAGTCGCGGGAGAAGGCCGGTTCCGCCGGCCTGCCGCACTTCTTCACCGACGTCCGGATCGTGGACCCGCTGGGCGGGCCGGCCGGTCCGGGTGAGGTGGGGGAGATCCAGATCCAGGGCCCCAACGTCATCAAGGAATACTGGCAGCGTCCTGATGCCACGGCGGACAGCTACGCCGACGGCGACTGGTTCCGGTCCGGGGACATGGGCTATGTCGACGACGAGGGCTACCTCTTCATCTCGGACCGGTTGAAGGACATGATCATCTCCGGCGGTGAAAACATCTATCCGGCCGAGGTTGAGCAGGTCATCGTGGAGCTCGAGGCGGTGAGCAGCGTCGCGGTGATCGGTGTTCCGGACGAGAAGTGGGGAGAGGTCCCGCGGGCAATCGTCACCCTTCGGGACGGCTTCCAGCTCACGGGCGACGACGTCATCAACCACCTCTCGGGACGGGTTGCGCGGTACAAGATCCCCAAGAGCGTGGTGATCGTGGATGACCTGCCGCGCACGGCGAGCGGCAAGATCCGCAAGGCGGACCTGCGGAAGCAGTACTCGGGCTAGGGGCGCCTACGGCGCGTCGGGGCGGCCGGATTCGAAGAGCTCGATTAGGTTGCCGGCGGGGTCCTCCAGCAGGATCTGCCGGCCGCCGATCCCGGAGACGATGTCGTTGCGGAAGCTGGCACCTTGGCTGCGGAGCCTGTCCACCTCGGCGGCCAGGTCCCCGACCTCGAACTGGATCCGGTTCCAGCCGCCGGGCTCCGGGCGGCGGCCATCGGGCATCGGCTGCGAGGCGCCTCCCGGACCTGTCGGGGTGTTGAGCAGCAGGCGCAGGCTGCCGCGGGTGAGCATGGCAAATCCGCCGCCGGGCTGCATCCGCAGTTCGAAGCCGAGCAGTTCGGTGTAGAACCGGACGGCGGCATCGATGTCCTCGACGATGTACCGGACGCTGACGGTATCCATGGCTTCCTCCAACCTCGGCGGGATTGCCGGAAACACTAGCTGGTTTTTGCTGAGGCGAGAAGGGGCGGCCGTCAGCTGCCGGGATAGAGCTCGTCGATCAGGGCGAGGCCCTGCTGCGCCCAGGCGATTTCCTGCTCGGCCCGGGAAATCAGGCCCTGGTAGGTGAACTTTTTGAAGGCCGTTGTTTTTTCCCGGTCCGAGGTCGGCAGGCTGGCCAGCCTCCGGGCCAGCATCGGGCTGCTGCCCTCTTCGATTTCCCGGACCTTGTCCCGCCACTGCTCCAGCTGGGCCGAGTGGTGCCGGATGTGTGCCCGCATTTGCTCGCGGGCGGCCTCCGGCGCGGCCCACTCCAGATAGGCCGCTTTGAGGTGGGCCGGGTCGCGCTCGCGCGAGTACTCGAGGGTCCCGTTCATCCAGTCCCGGAAGGCCTCTGTTCCTGCCTGTGTGATGTGGTACTGACGCTTCTTCCCCCGCTGGCCCCAGGCGACCTCTTCACCCTCGAGCAGTCCGTCCTTCTCCATGCGTCGCAGCTCGGGGTAGATCTGGGAATCCGGCGCATGCCAGACGTGGCCGACGGAGGATTCGAATTCCTTGTAAAGGTCGTAGCCGGTCATGGGCTCGACGCTGAGCAGCGCCAGCAGGGCGTATCGCAGGCTCACGGGCTTCCAGGCTCCTTCTCGCGGGTGTTGCAAATCACTATATCGATAGTTATTCTGGTGACCCAGAGCACTATCTATGGAGATAGATAGTTGAATCAGCCGAAAGGATCCGCAGTGACCGCTGTCCAATCCCAGAGTTCGACGACCAATAAGGTCCTCGGGCACCCACTGAATGCCTGGTACGTGGCGGCGTGGGACCACGAGGTCACGCGCACTCCGATGTCCCGCCGGATCGCCAACCGCCCGGTGGCGCTCTACCGGACCGAGGACGGCAAGGCCGTGGCGCTCGCCGACGCGTGCTGGCACCGGCTGGCCCCGTTGTCGATGGGAAAGACCGTCGGCAAGGATGGCATCCAGTGCCCGTACCACGGCATCGTCTACAACTCCGCGGGCCGCTGCATGTCCATGCCGGCCCAGGAGACGATCAACCCGAGCGCGACCGTCCCGTCTTTTCCCGTCGTCGAGCGTCACCGCTATGTGTGGGTCTGGCTCGGTGATCCGACCAAGGCGGACCCCGACCTGGTGCCGGACATGCACCAGATGTCCTCCGAGGAGTGGGCCGGGGACGGCGAGACGATCCATGCGCCGTGCAACTACCAGCTGGTGCTGGACAACCTGATGGACCTCACGCACGAGGAGTTCGTGCACTCGTCCTCGATCGGCCAGGAGGAGCTCAGCGAGTCCGACTTCGTCGTCTCGCACGACGGCAACACCGTCACGGTTTCGCGGTGGATGCTGGACATCGATGCGCCGCCGTTCTGGCTCAAGAACATGCGGGACAAGTTCCCCGGGTTCGAGGGCAGGGTGGACCGCTGGCAGATCATCACCTTCCAGGCGCCGTCCACCATCTGCATCGACGTCGGTGTGGCGGCCGCCGGCACTGGGGCACCCGAGGGCGACCGCAGCCAGGGCGTGAACGGCTTCGTCATGAACACGATCACCCCGGAAACTGATCGATCCTGCCACTACTTCTGGGCGTTTATGCGCAACTACCGGCTGGAGAGCCAGCTCATCACGACCCAGCTGCGCAACGGCGTGCACGGCGTGTTCGGCGAGGACGAGGAGATGCTCAAGGCTCAGCAGGAAGCCATCGACGCCAACCCGGACTACGAGTTCTACAACCTCAACATCGACGCCGGGGGCATGTGGGTGCGGAGGCTGATCGAGCGGATGCTCGACGCCGAGGGCCGCCTGGTCCCGACCGCCTGAGCCGGCCGATCGAGAGACAGGCAGAGAACAATGGCAGCAACGAATACCGAAGTCTGGCAGCGGGCCACCGTCGTCGAAATCCACACCGTCGCGACGGACATCCGGCGCATTGTGCTGGAACCCGCCCTGCCCAAGGCGGCGGAACCGGGGTCCCACATCGATGTCAAGGTCACCATCGGCGGGGAGGAGCAGAAGCGTTCCTATTCCGTGGTGGAGTCCGACGACGCCGGCCGCCTGGTGATCAGCGTGATGCGGGCTCCGCAGTCCCGCGGCGGCTCGGTCTTTATGCACGGGCTGGAAACCGGGCAGCAGCTGGAGATCACGCAGCCGCTGCAGAACTTCCCGCTGCGGGTGGGTGCCGAGCGCTACCTCCTGCTCGCCGGCGGCATTGGCATCACGGCCATCGCCAACATGGCGGCGGTCCTGCAGCGGCTCAAGGCCAGCTACACGCTGGTATATGCCGGCCGCAGCCGCGCCGCGATGGCGTACCTGGCCGAGTTGGAGGAGCGGCACGGGGAGAACCTGGTGGTCCATGTCGACGACGAGGGCACCTCGTTGAAGGTGGACGAACTCGTTGCCGGGGCGGACCTGGACACGGAGCTCTACATGTGCGGGCCGATCCGGCTGATGGACGCCGTCCGCCGGGCCTGGTCCGAGCGCGAGCTCGATTCCCCGAACCTGCGCTACGAGACCTTCGGCAACAGCGGCTGGTTCGACCCGGAGGAGTTCATCGTCAAGGTCCCCCGGCTTGGCATCGAGGCGAAGGTCGGGCAGGGCCGTTCCATGCTGGAGGCCCTCGAAGACGCCGGAGCGGACATGATGTTCGACTGCCGCAAGGGCGAATGCGGCCTCTGCGAGGTGCGGATCCTGGCGCTCGACGGCGGCATCGACCACCGCGACGTGTTCTACAGCGAGCGCCAGCAGAAGGCCACGGAAAAGATGTGCTGCTGCGTCTCCCGCGGCGTCACCTCGAAAACCGGCGCAAGGGCGGACGCCTCGCCCGCCGGCCCCGCCATCATCACTATCGACGTATCCTGACGCCGGACTCCGGCTGCACAAGAAGGAAGAACGAATGGAACTGCGCGACCGGATCAACCAGTCGGCCATGTCGCCGTACCAGTGGCTCATCATCGGACTCTGCGTCCTGCTGAATGCGCTGGACGGCTTCGACGTGATGGCCATGGCCTTCACCGCCACCAGCGTGACCAACGATTTCGGCCTGAGCGGGACCGAACTCGGCCTGCTTCTCAGCGCGGGACTGGTGGGCATGGCCATCGGCTCGCTGGGCCTGGCCCCGTTCGCCGACGCCTTCGGGCGCCGCCCGCTGATCCTCGTGTCGCTGGCCTTGGCCGCGGGCGGCATGTTCCTGTCCGCCACGGCGCACTCCGCCGGTGAGCTGGGCCTGTGGCGCGCGGTCACCGGGCTCGGTGTCGGCGGCATCCTGGCCTGCACCAACGTCATCGCCAGTGAGTACTCCTCCGACCGGCGGCGCGGACTGTGCATCGGCATCTACACCGCCGGCTATGGCGTAGGCGCGACACTGGGCGGCATGGCAGCGGTGGCCTTGCAGGGCAGCTATGGCTGGCGCTCGGTCTTTATCTTCGGCGGCACCGCCACGGCCCTGGCGCTGGCGCTGCTCGCGGTGCTGCTGCCGGAATCGGTGGACTTCCTCCTGGCGAAGCGGCCCCGCAACGTCGTCGAGCGTCTCAACAAGATCGCCCGCCGCCTGGGCCAGCCGGCGGTCGGTGAGCTGGCCGCCACGCCCGCGGCCGATGCCGGGGCCCCCGGCCGGAACCGGGTGGGTGAACTGCTGGCCCCCGAGCAGCGCCGGACCACCCTACTGATCTGGCTGGCCTTCTTCGCCACGATGTTCGGCTTCTACTTCGTCAACAGCTGGACGCCGCGGCTCCTTGTGGAGGCCGGAATGACCGAGCAGCAGGGCGTTGTCGGCGGCCTGATGCTCACCCTGGGCGGAACCTTCGGCTCCATTCTGTACGGCGTGCTGGCGGGCAAATGGAGCAGCCGGGGAGTCTTCATCGTGTTCGCCGTGCTCTCTGCGGCCTCTATGGTCCTGTTCATCAGCACTGCCGCGATGCTGGCGCTGGCCTTCGTCACGGGCGTGGGAGTGGGCATGCTCATCAATGGCTGCATCGCTGGCCTCTACACCATCACCCCCTCGCTCTACGCCACCCGCACGCGCAGCACCGGCGTGGGGTGGGCCATTGGCATCGGCCGTGCCGGCGCCATTGTCGCGCCGATGATCACTGGCGCACTGCTGGACGCGGCGTGGAGTCCGGTCCAGCTGTACCTGGGCGTCGGGGCGGTTGTGCTGGTGGCCGCGGTTGCCGTGCGGATGCTGGGCCCTGCCCGGAGCCGCGTCCAGCCCGAGCGGGAAAAGGTCTCTGCGCTTTAGTCCGGCTGCAATAACGACGGCGGTTCCGGGGCCGGGCGACGCAGCCCGGTCCCGCACATGGCGGCGGAAGCTTGTTGCTCCCGCCGCCATGTGGCTGTGCCTGCCGGCCAAACGTACTGGCGGGTCTTCAACGACGATCCCCCCCCGCAGGTCTCGGATCGCGGATCAGGCGAAGGCGAAGAGCGGCGGGAAGACCAGGACCACGACGGCGGCCCAGGCACCGTAGACCGGGAGATAGCGGGTCTGCCAGCGCTCGAGGGTGCCGAACGGGCGCCGCCCGCGCAGGAACCCGAGGGTGAGCCAGCCCGCCCGGACCAGGTGCACGAGCAGCAGCAGGTTCAGGCCCAGCGCCGCGATCTTGTTCGGGCTGAAGCCGAACTCCGCGATCCGCGCCAGCATCGCGGTCAGCATCGCGGCGTCCACCGCGAGGGCGGCGATGACGAGGACCAGCTGCAGGGCATCGACGAGCCCGGGCGCGGCCAGCGAGTCGCGCGCCGAGATGGAGTAGAGCAGCAGGCTCAGGACCAGAATCAGGATTGCGTCCATCAGGATGAGCAGGCCGCGGTCGACCTCGGCGAAGCCGCCGGCGGCGGTGAGTACGGCGAGCAGGGCCAGCAGCATGGCGATGGTCAGCGGCGTGAAGACGCGGGTCAGGATCGGCGCGATGTTTTCGACGACGTTCTGCTTGGCCTCGACGAGCCAGGCGGCGACGACGAGCGCCCCGGGGACGGCGAACGGCAGGATCCAGCCCTCCAGGACCGGCTCAAAGTCGGCGCCGACGATCTGGAGCGACGCGAAGGTCAGGCCGATCAGCACGGCGCCGCCCAGCGCCAGCAGCGTGTAGTAGATGGCCAGCTCGCCGGTGAAGCGGACGAAGTCCATGCGCCGGTTGTCGGACCGCCACCGCCCGCCGGCGTACGCGATCCCGGCCAGCAGCCAGAGCACCACGGGAGCATGCAGCGCGGCGAGCAGTTCAGTGGAACCGTTGGGGGAGAACGGGTAGGCGTTGAGGGCCACCGCCAGCGCGGCAAATCCGGCCAGCAGCACCGCCACCGGCCGCGCGCCGAGCCGCCGCTTCCAGGCGAAGTAGGCGGCGAGGAACGGGATGACGAGCAGGCCGGCGTTGCGGACGAAAGCGGTCCCGTCGCCGAGCCACGCCATCCCGGCCCTGACCGTCAGCCCGGCGCCTACCGCCAGGGCGAGGACCACCGCGAGCTCGCGCCAGCGCCCGGCGCCGGCGTCGTCGGTGTCCTCGGGGACGAGGACGAGCTGCTTCCACAGCCGGTCGGAGTGCTCGCGTGCGAACTCCCGGGAAACGGCGTCGAGGTTGCCCATGCGCTTGATGGCGACGAGGAAGGCCTCCTCGTCGTCGAGCCCCGTGGCCCGCCGGTCGGCGATCTGCTCGCGCAGGTGGTCCTCGAGCTCGTCGAGGTCCGCCGGGGAGATCGCCTGGCGCCGCTGGACGTACCCGCGCCACCGCCCGATCTGTGCCTCCAGTTCCGCGTGCGCCTCCATCATGCCCACCCCTCCGTCACGACGGGCGGCAGCTGGGCGGACTGCCAGACCTGCCGCAGCGCGTCGGCAACGACGGCCCACTGCTCCTGCCGGTCGGCGAGTGCCTCGCGGCCCGCCGCCGTGATCGCGTAGTGCTTGCGCCGCCGCCCGGCCTCGGATGTTCCCCACGAGGAGGAGACATAGCCGAGCCGCTCCAGCCGGTGCAGCAGCGGGTAGAGCATCCCGTCGGTCCATTGCATGCCCCCGGCCGACAGCTCGCTCACCCGCTTGATGATCGCGTAGCCGTACAGGTCGCCCTCCGCCAGGATCCCCAGCACCAGCGGGGTGGCCGAAGCGGCGACCAGGTCCTTATCGATGCGCACTGCGCCTCCCATACCTAGATCTACTACGCATTGAAGCATAGCAGCTCTAGGTATGGCAAAGCCGGTCAGTCGACGGGGGCCGCCTCCCGGTCCAGCGGATGGGCGATCTCGTCCTTGAGCATGCCGCCGCAGGCGATGGCGAGTACGGACAGCACGGGCGAGATGAGCCCGACCACCAGGAAGATCAGCCAGATCGGCACCACCGCGGCCAGCGGTCCGGCCAGTGCCATCGATACCGGCATCAGCGCGAGGGAGACGAAGAAGTCCAGGCTGGAAATCCGGCCGAGCAGGTGCGGCGGGACGCGGCGCTGCAACAGCGTGCCCCAGATGACCTGGCCCGCGCCCCCGGTTAGCCCGACGACAAACAGGGCGGCGGCCAGTACCCAGAAGTTCGTGGCGAAGCCGGTGATGGCCAGCGGGACCGAGCCGACGCCCCAAAGCAGCAGCATGCCGCTGAGGTAGCGCCGGGGCAGCCGGAAGGATGCCGTCGCCAGCGCGCCGACCGCCCCGCCGGCGCCGTAGGTGCCGAGCAGGAAGCCGAACGTGCTGGAGTCCCCGCCGAGCTGGTCGGCGACGGCGAAGGGCAGCAGCACCTCGATCGGCCCGATGAAGAGCAGCACGTAGACGACGGCCCACAGCAGGGTCCAGAACAGCCACGGGGTCTTTACCGTGTAGGCGACGCCCTCGCGCAGGTCGCGCCAGACCGATGAGCGGCCGGCTGCGGCCTCCGGGCCGCCCGCGTCGGTTGGGCCAATCTCGCCGGACGGTCCTTCCGCGGCCGCCGGCGCGGCTGACGCCACCGCGCGGCTCAGGAAGGTCAGGATGACCAGCGCCGACAGATGGCAAACGGCGATCCAGGCCGTCGCGCTCGCGGGCGAGAAGGCGGCCACGATCATGCCGGCCGCGGCGGGCCCCGCCGCCATCTGCAGCAGCGGGCGCATGGTGCCTTCCATCCCGTTGGCGGCCAGCAGGTCCTCCGCCGGCAGGATGCGCGGCAGGATCGCCGAGTAGGCCGGAAAGAAGAACGCGGCGCCGACGCCGAGCAGGAATGCGGCGGCGGCCAGGTGCCACAACTGCAGCAGGTCCGTAACGGCCAGCACCGCCACAGTGCCGACCGCGAGCAGGTTGGCAGCCTCCACGGCGATGATCAGCCGGCGCTGCGGCAGCCGGTCCGCGGCAATGCCGCCCAGCAGCACGAACGCGAGCAGGCCGATGCTGGAGGCGGTCGCGACTATGGAGAGCTCCACCGGCCCGCCGCCGAGGTGGATGACCTGGTAGACCATGGCAACCGCCCACATGCCGGTGCCGAAAATCGAGATCGCCAGGGCAGCGATCAGGACGCGGTAGTCGCGGTGGACGAAGGGTCGCATGGCGCGGGGCAAGGACATGGTTTTCCCTTGGACGTAGGGCAGGGCACCAGTATCCACCAAGTGATTGGGAAGCGCAAACCACTTGGGGCGTCAATGACGACAGCGGGGGCACGGGTTTCCGGTGTTGACCTTGACGACGATGGCGGGGCCACCGCTTCCGGTGCCCCCGCCGGCTACTGTGGCGCGAGTGAACGCCCAGGAGGCCCCGGGCACCCGGCCGGGCCCCGCCGTCGTTAGCGCCTAGCGTGCGCCGGCGCCGACCGGTTCCGGCTTGAGCCCGCTGAGCGCGGCGTCGAACTCCGCCTCGATCTCCGGCTTGTGCCGGAAGGTGAGCAGGCTGACCACGACCGCGACCACGACGTTGAGGATGAAGCCGGGGACGATCTCGTACATCGTGTCGGTCAGCTCCGAGTTGCCCCAGGTGAAGACGGTGACGGCGCCGGCCACCATGCCGGCGAGGGCGCCGGGCATCGTGAGCTTTCGCCAGAACAGCGACAGCAGGATGGTCGGGCCGAAGGAGGCGCCGAACCCGGCCCAGGCGAAGGCGACCAGGCCGAGGATGGTGTCGTTGCGGCTCCAGGCGAGGACGGCCGCGACGACGGAGACGACCAGCACCCCGAGCCGGCCCAGCATGACCTGCGTCTTCGGCGAGGCCTCGCGCTTCGCGACGATCTTGAACAGGTCCTCGACCAGCGCGGAGGAGCAGACGATGAGCTGCGAGGAGATGGTGCTCATGATGGCCGCGAGCACGGCGGCGAGGACCAGCCCGGCGATGAAGGGATGGAACAGGATCTGGGCAAGGTCCAGGAAGACGGACTCCGGATCGGTCAGCGTGGCCTGCGGGTTCTGCCGGAAGTAGGCGATGCCGATCAGGGCCGTGGCCGTGGCGCCGAGGACGGTCATGACCATCCAGCCGATGCCGATCCGCCGCGCGGCCTTGGCTTCGCCGGGGGAGCGCAGCGCCATGAAGCGAACGATGATGTGCGGCTGGCCGAAGTAGCCCAGGCCCCATGCCGCGGCCGAGATGCCGGCGACGGCGCCGCCGGCGAAGAGGCTCAGGTGGGCCGGGTCGGCCTCGCGGACTGAGTCGAAGGTGGCGCCGAGGCCGCCGGTGGCGAAGAGGCCGGCGATGGGCACGGCCAGCAGGGCGGCGAACATCAGCAGGCCCTGTGCCACGTCGGTGTAGCTGGCGCCGAGGAAGCCGCCGAAGAGGGTGTAGAGCACGGTCACGCCGCCGACCAGCAGCATGCCGATGGTGTAGGTGGAGTTGAACGAGGATTCGAAGAAGATGCCGCCGGCCACCATGCCGGAGGAAACGTAGAAGGTGAAGAAGACCAGGATGATCAGGCCGGACACGACGCGCAGGATGTGCGAGTTGTCCTTGAGCCGGTTCTCCAGGAAGCTCGGCACGGTGATGGAGTCGTTCGAGACCTCGGTGTAGGAGCGCAGCCGCGGTGCCACGAACTTCCAGTTCAGCCACGCGCCGACGGTCAGCCCGATGGCGATCCAGGCTTCGAAGAGGCCGTTCACATAGAGGGCGCCGGGCAGGCCCATCAGCAGCCAGCCGGACATGTCCGAGGCGCCGGCGCTGAGCGCGGCCACGCCCGGCTTGAGGCCGCGGCCGGCGAGCATATAGTCGTCGAGGTCGCTGGTCCGCTTGTACGCCCACCAGCCTATTGCGAGCATGCCGGCCATATAGAGGACCATGGCCATGTACTGGAAAATCTGGTCGTTCACGTGGGCTTTCCTTCCGGCGCGACCGGGTTCGGTTGCTCGAGCGAGCCGTACCAGTATTCCAAGACCATCCGCCGGCCGGTTAATCGTGTGACAAGCGGGCGCGGTCCTCCTCGATTCGGCGGGCCGCGGCCTGGAGCGGCGGGAGGTACTCGGCGGTGGCGGCCTCGAGGGCTTCCGGCCCGGAACGAAGCATGTTGACCCCGATGGCGGCGACGACCCGGCCGTCCGGGCCGCGGACCGGCACGGACATGGTGCGGTGGCCGGGCTGCAGCTCGCTGTCATTGGTGGCGTAGCCCCGGGAGCGGACGGTGTGGATCTCTTCCAGCAGGGTGTCAAGGCGCCCAATGGTGTTGCCAGTGAGTCGGCTCAGCCGGTCCCCGACGACCCGGCGCAGCTCTTCGTCGCTGAGGTCGGCCAGCATGACTTTGCCCATGGAAGAGGCGTGCGCCGGAATCCGGGCCCCGACCGAGAGCCCGCTGCGGATCAGGCCGGGGGCGCGGGTGCCGGCGATGCAGATTACCTCGGCGCCGGAGAGCACTCCGGCCGTGCAGGGTTCGGAGAAGGCCGCGGTCAGCTCCTCAGCGCGGCGCCGCGCGGAAACCGCCAGGGGAACGCCGGAGATGTAGCCGTGGCCGAGTTCCAGGACCTTGTGGGTCAGCAAGAACTTGTCGCCTCTGATCCGCACGTAGCCGAGCTGGTGGAGAGTGCGCAGGACCCGGGCAGTGGCAGCGCGGTTCAGGCCCGCCCGCGCGGCGACCTCCGCCGCGCGCATCGCCTGATGCTCTTCGTCGAAGGCGTTCAGTACCGACAGCCCGCGGACCAGCGCACGCACCGGGGCCACCGGGGGCGCAGGGGACGCAGCGGAAACCGCCGGCGCTGTGGTTGTCATCACTTCAGGATAGCCGGGGCGGGTTGGTGGATGAGACGTCCGTTACAGCCGGTGCCCTGCTCCGAACGCGGGTCCGGGCCGCCGGACGGGGCTCAGGCCTCGCCGACCTCGGGCTCCGGATCGGCCGGCCGGACCGAGGCTTCGGGCACCCACATCACGTCGCCGTGCTCGGCGTTGGCGACCCGGCCCAGGACGAACAGCAGGCTCGAGAGCCGGTTCAGGTAGCGGGCGCACTCCGCGTTGACGCTGTCCGGGAATTCCTCCACGGCCGCCCAGACGGCGCGTTCGGCCCGCCGCACAGTGGCCCGGGCCTGATACAGCAGCGCCGCCGCGAGCGTGCCGCCGGGGAGGATCATGCCGCTGAGGTCTTCCGCGTCCTGCGCGAAGTGCTCGATCGCCCGCTCCAGCCGCTCCGTGTGGCCCGGCACGATGCGTGCCTGCGCCGGCTCCTCGCTGTCCGTCGGCTGCATCAGGTCGGCGGCGAGGTCGTAGAGATCGTTCTGTATGCTGAGCAAGGTAGCCCCGACGTGCGTCGACACCGCCGCGCTGGCCATCACGACACTGATGGAAGCGTTACCCGCATCGCATTCGTCATAGGCGAGGACCCGCGCGTCGTTCTTGGAAACGTTGCCGTGCCCGCCGAAGTCCGTCCGGCCGTAGTCGCCTGTCCTGGCAGACTCTGCCGGAATGTTCGGAAGCGGTGCGTCGTGCTCGTCCATGGCTGAAACTATACGTAAGGAAAAGGCCGGCGTCGAAGAGAGGAAAGAGTGGACATTCCGTCCCGCCGGGCAAGGAACCGACCGCTACCAGCGAGGTATTCATGAGCAACGAACCGTCCGGTGAAAGCGCACAATCCAGGCTGGGGGACACCGTTTCCGCTCCTCCCGCCAAGGGATTCGCGACGGTGGATAAAACAGTTTTCGGGGTTTCGGTAGGCATCATCGCGGTGGTCTGCCTGCTCGGAATCTTCTTCACGGAGGCGGTGGAGACCGCGGCGGCCGCCGCGCTGGCGTGGGTAACGACGTCGTTCGGCTGGCTGTTCGTGCTCGGTGCCACGGGGTTCGTGGTCTTCTCCCTGGTGCTGGCCTTCGGGCGCTACGGCAACATCCCGCTCTCCCGCGAGGGCGAGGAGGCCGAGTTCTCCACGCTGTCCTGGGTGGCCATGATGTTCAGCGCCGGCATGGGGATCGGCCTGATGTTCTTCGGCGTGTACGAACCGGTCACCCACCTGGCGTCGCCGCCGCCGTTCGCCAATGTCGAGCCCGGCAGCCAGGAGGCGGCCAGCACCGCCATGGCCTACACGTTCTTCCACTGGGGCCTGCACCCCTGGGCGATTTACGCCGTCGTTGGCCTGGCGCTGGCGTACTCGACCTACCGGATGGGCCGCGGCAACCTGATGAGCTCGCCGTTCCAGTCGTTGTTCGGCCGCGAGCGGATCGAGGACAAGGGCTGGGGCAAGCCGATCGACATCCTGGCGATCATCTGCACCAAGTTCGGTTCCGCAACGTCGATGGGCCTGGGCGCACTCCAGATCGCGGCCGGCCTGGCCCTGCTGCGGACCGGGCAGTTCCAGGAGGACCCGGGCACGGCTGTGCCGATCATCATCATCTGCGTGCTGACCGTGGGCGTGGTGATTTCGGCCGCGAGCGGCGTCTCCCGCGGCATCAAGTGGCTCAGCAACACCAACATGGTCCTGGCCTTCGTGCTGGTGGTCTTCGTGTTCGTGGTCGGTCCGACCGTGTTCATCCTCGACCTGATTCCGGCCTCGGTCGGCGCCTACTTCTCGGACTTCGTGGAGATGAGCTTCAACTCCGGCGTCTTCGGCGGACATGAGTGGCTGGCCAGCTGGACCATCTTCTACTGGGCCTGGTGGATCTCCTGGACGCCGTTCGTGGGCACTTTCATCGCCAGGATTTCGCGGGGCCGCACGGTCCGCGAGTTCGTGCTGGGCGTGCTGCTGGTCCCCACCGCCGTCAGCATGATCTGGTTCACCATCTTCGGCGGCGCCGGCATCCACCTGCAGCTCGGCGGCGTGGACATCGCCGGCACCGGCAACGAAGCCGCAGGCTTCTTCGCCGCCCTGCAGCAGTACCCGTTCTTCTTCGGCGCGGCGCTGGTGGTCATGGTGCTGACCGCTGTGTTCTTCATCAGCGGTGCCGACGCGGGTTCGCTGGTGCTCGGCACGCTCTCCTCGCGGGGAACCAAGGAACCGTGGACCCCGCTGGTGCTCATGTGGGCCATCCTCACCGGAACCGTGGCCGCCGTGCTGCTGTTCGTCGGCGGACTCGGGGCGCTGCAGACCTTCACCATCCTCGCGGCCAGCCCGTTCGTGATCATCATCATCGGCCTCTGCGTAGCCCTCTACGCCGACCTGAGGCGCGACCCGCTCCGGCAGCGGCGGATCGGCCCGGTCCGGGGAGCGGTGACGGTCCCCAGCACCGTGCCCTTCGCCGAGCCGACGGAGACTGGATCGATCACCACGGTCGACAAACCCGGCGAGGACCGCGACCGGCCCTGACGCCAGGGACCATGACCCGGGCGAGGACCTGGCGCCGGACCACGCGCCGGACCACGCGCCGGACTGGCGCCGGATGATCCCGGAGCCGACCCTGCCCTGATCCCTCCCATGGGTGAGCCCCCGGCCAACGCCGGGGGCTCACCCGCTTAAGCGCCTTCAATGCCGCCGGGTCGGAGCAGGCAGGGCTCGTGGGCGACGGGGAACGTGCAGGTTTGGCGGAAGAAGTGCAGTTCTTGGAAGGCGGCAAGCCCCCTGACGAGCGGTTTTATCCCGGGCCGTCGGCAAGACCTGCACCGTTTCCGTCGCCGGGAGGGGGTCGCTCGATGAGTCGGGCCGGGAGGCAAGGCGGGCCGGCAAGCAGGGGAGGCGACCTGGCATGAGGCGGACTGGGCGGCAGCGGGAGGCGGGCTGGCATGAGGCGGCCTGGGCGGCAGCCGGTGCCGGTGCGGTCAGGTGCCGGTGCCGGAGCCGGGGCCGCGGCCGAGCAGTTCGGGCTCGAAGGCGGCGGTCCGCGCTCGCAGGGCTCTGGCGACGGCGGCGACGGCGGGCTGGCGCAGCGAGTCGGGGCGCAGCACCATCCAGTACGGCAGCAGTTCGGCGAAGTCGTCCGGCAGCAGCCGGACCAGGTCCGGATGGGGGTCCGCCATGAAGCAGGGTAGGAAGCCGATGCCGGCGCCGGCCCGGGTGGCCTGGACGTGCACGAAGACGTTGGTGGAGCTGAGCGAGTCCTGCATCGAGGGCACCAGCCGGCGCGGCGCGTCCAGCGCGTCGACCTGCAGCATGGAGTCGACGAAGTAGACCAGGCCGTGCCGGGTGAGCTCGCGGGCATCGGCCGGCGTCCCGTTCTCCTCGAGGTAGCTGCGCGATGCGTACATTCCGAGCATGTACTGGCCCAGGCAGACGGCCTCGGCCCGGTGCACCTGGGGCTCGCCGACCACCACTTCGATGTCCAGCCCGGAGCGGTGCTGCAGCGCCCGCCGGGTGACGTTGACGATCTCCACGCTGAGGTTGGGGTGCGTGCGGCGGAGGATGGCCACCGCCGGGGCAATGATGTAGCCGCTGAAGCCGTCAGTGGCGGAAACGCGGACGACGCCGGAAACCTGGTCCGTTTCTTTCTCGCCTTCGTGGATCCTGGCGACGGCGGTCTCGATGTGTTCCGCGGCTCCGGCCGCGCGGCGGCCCAGCTCGGTCAGTTCCCAGCCGCCCACCGTCCTGGCCAGCACCCGGCCGCCCAGCACCTTCTCCAGGGCCGCAATCCTGCGCGAAATAGTGGTGTGGTTCAGGCCCAAGCCCTCCGCCGCCGTCGTAAATCTCCCGCTGCGTGCCACGGCGAGCAGGATCAGCAGGTCGTCGGGGTTGGGCGCTGGCGACGTTCCCATATCTGCAATTCTGCACTCTCAGTCTGCGGAAGTAGTCATTGCTGCACACTCGGTCTCAGTCGATACTCGAGTGAGGCCATTGGCGTGTCTCGCGTCACAAAACTTACAGCAAGTCAAGGACACAAAGGAGTGCTCGCATGAGCGTGAACCAACCCGCGGCTGCCGCGCAGACGGAGCGATCGGGCTTGAAGAAGATTGTTGCCGCCTCGATGGTCGGCACGGTGGTGGAGTGGTACGAGTTCTTCCTCTACGCCACCGCCGCCTCGCTGGTGTTCGGGCAGTTCTTCTTCCCGAATACCGGCTCCGAGCTGGACGGCATCATTGCCGCCTTCCTGACCTACGCCGTCGGCTTCGTCGCGCGGCCGCTGGGCGGCATCGTGTTCGGCCAGATCGGCGACAAGCTGGGCCGCAAGCACACGCTGCAGGTCACCATCATCCTGGTCGGCGTGGCCACCTTCCTCATGGGCTGCCTGCCCGGCTTCAACTCGATCGGCTACTGGGCACCCGCGCTGCTGGTCATCCTGCGGTTCATCCAGGGCTTCGCGGTCGGCGGCGAATGGGGCGGCGCGGTGTTGCTGGTGGCCGAGCACAGCCCGAATAAGCAGCGCGCGTTCTGGGCCAGCTGGCCGCAGGCCGCGGTGCCGGTGGGCAACCTGCTGGCCACTCTGGTCCTGCTGAGCATGTCCTGGATCCTCCCGCCCGACCAGTTCCTGAGCTGGGGCTGGCGCGTGGCGTTCTGGCTGTCCGCCGTCATCGTCATCGTCGGCTACTACATCCGCACGCATGTCAGCGAGGCACCGATCTTCCTTGAGGCCCGTGCACAGGTGGAGTCCGAGAAGTCCGTTAGCTACGGCGTGTTCGAGGTGGTGAAGCGGTACCCGAAGGGCGTCCTGAAGGCCATGGGACTGCGGTTCGCCGAGAACATCATCTACTACATCATCGTCAGCTTCACGATCGTGTACCTGAAGACCGTGCACCAGTACGACACGAGCCAGCTGCTGCTGGCGCTGCTGATCGCCCACGTGGTCCACTTCCTGGTCATTCCGCAGGTCGGCCGCATGGCGGATTCGCTGGGCCGGAAGCCGGTCTACCTGGTCGGCGCCGTCCTGTCCGCGACCTGGGCCTTCTTCGCTTTCCCGATGTTCGACACGCTCAACCCCCTGGTGATCATCCTGGCCGTGACCATCGGTCTGTGCTTCCACGCCCTGATGTACGCCGGCCAGCCGGCCATCATGGCGGAGATGTTCCCGACCCGGATGCGCTACTCCGGCGTCTCGCTCGGCTACCAGGTGACCTCAATCCTGGCCGGTTCGCTGGCGCCGATCATCGCGACCGCGCTGCTGCAGGAAACCGGCAGCTGGGTTGCCGTGGCCGTCTACGTCCTGGTCGCCTGCGCCATCACCGCCGCGACGGTCCTGACGCTGCGCGAGACCAAGGGCCTGTCCCTGCGTGATGTGGACGCCGAAGACGCCCGCAAGCACGGACTCGACACCAACGCACAGGCGGCCCGGTGACCGCCGCGGACGGGCAGGCGCTGAAGGGCCGCCGCGCGCTCGTCACCGGCGGCGCGGGCGGGATTGGCCTTGCCGCGGCCAAGGCGCTGGCCGCCCGAGGGGCCCACGTGGTCGTCGCCGACCGAGACCGTGAGGGGGCCGAGGCGGCCGCCGCCGAGCTCGGCGGCTCCGCCTGGGTGGTGGACCTGCTGGATCCGGAAGCAGTCTCGGAGGCCCGGTTGTCCGAGGCGCTGGACGGCGTGGACATCCTGGTGAACAACGCCGGCATCCAGCGGGTGAGCCCCATCGAGGAGTTCGACCCGCAGGACTTCCGCCGGATCATCACACTGATGCTGGAGGTCCCGTTCCTGCTGGTACGGGCGGCGCTGCCGAAGATGTACGCAAACGAGTTCGGGCGGATCATCAACATCTCCTCCGTGCACGGGCTGCGCGCCTCGGCCTTCAAGAGCGCCTACGTCACGGCCAAGCACGGGCTCGAGGGCCTGTCCAAGGTGACCGCCCTGGAGGGCGGCCCCCACGGCGTGACCAGCAACTGCGTCAATCCCGGCTACGTACGCACGCCGCTGGTGGAGAAGCAGATCGGTGACCAAGCTCGGCTGCACGGCATCCCGGAGACGGAGGTGCTGGCCAAGATCATGCTGACCGAGAGCGCCATCAAGCGGCTGGTCGAACCGGATGAAGTGGCCTCGCTGGTGGCCTGGCTGGCGTCCGACGACGCGGCCATGGTCACCGGCGCCAGCTACACCATGGACGGCGGCTGGTCCGCCCGGTAGGAGGCAGCCCGCGCACAACCAGCCAGCAGCATGCCCGGCGGCCCGTCTTTTGGACGGGTCGC
The DNA here is from genome assembly GCF_946892675.1 of Arthrobacter sp. Marseille-P9274. Lineage (NCBI taxonomy): Bacteria > Bacillati > Actinomycetota > Actinomycetes > Micrococcales > Micrococcaceae > Arthrobacter > Arthrobacter sp. Marseille-P9274. Next base: position 396,155 of record NZ_CAMPOV010000002.1, on the reverse strand, counting down.
CGGCGGTTCGCCGCCGGCTTTCGTGTTACCCGGCGCCGGAAGCCTGCCTCCGATGCCTCGCCGCATGCGGCCAGTCCTGCCGTCCGGGAGCGGCCCGGCTCAGCGCGGGGCTGGCTCCGCGGACTCCAGGTCCCCGCGGCCGTACAGCACCGGGGACCCGCCGACCCCGTCGCCCGAGCTCAGACCGTCCAGCACCTCCTGCAGGGCCTCGAGCGAGGTCTTCGCGGGAACCCAGCCCAGCTCCTCACGGGCCCGGGTGGTCTTCATCACCGGAGCGAAGCGGGCCATGTCCACCCATCCCGGATCCATGGCCACCAGGCGCAGTGACCATGCCGCACCCACCAAGGCGCGGACCAGCGGCACCGGCACATGCAGCACGCGCCTGGCGCCGAGGAATCCGCCCAGCAGCTGGGGAGTGATCACCGGGTCCGCAGCGATGTTGAAGGGCCCGCTGGCGCCCTGGTCCACAACGCGCCAGTACGCATCGGCAATATCGTCGGAATGGACGGCCTGGAACACGAACTCCCGCGGGAACGGCAGCAGCGGCGGGCGCACCTTGTTGAGGAAGAACTTGGGGATGGCCCGGCCCAGGAAGTAGCGGCCGATCGAGGAGCCCGCGTCGGTCTGGAAGATCAGGCCCGGGCGCAGGCGGGCGACTTTGATCTCCGGGTGGCTGCGTTCGAAGCCGTCCAGCAGCGCCTCCTGCTCGCCCTTGAACCGGCTGTAGTGCGAGCTCGCGATGCCGCGCGCGGGCCAGCTCTCGTCCACCGGCCGGTCCTTCGGCCCCGGGCTGTACGCCCCGAGCGAGGAGGCGCAAACGAACTGCTTCACGCCTGCGGCCGCGGCCGCGGCCAGGGCGTTGGCCGTGCCGTCGACGTTGACCCGGCGCATGAACTCTTCGTCGCGGTTCGGCTGGAGGAGCCAGGCCAAATGTACGACGGCGTCGCACCCGGCCAGTGCCGCCGTCAGCTTTTCGCGCGCCGACTCCGAGGCGACATCGATGCTGTGCCAGGCCACGCCGTCGTACGGTTCCCGGGACGTGTCCGGCAGCCGCCGCGCGATGCCCACCAGCTCCACACCTCCGGGGCGTGTGGCCGCCGCCCTCTTGATCCGCCGCAGCACAGCGGTCCCTACATTGCCGGTTGCTCCGATGATCGCGATCCGCATGGGCCCACCCTACGCCCGGCTACTGACAGACTGTAGGCGGTCGGCCGAAGTTGCGGGCGGCGGCCGGCAGGTTAGTGCGCGCCGCCGAGGTTGAGCACCACGACCCCGGCCACGATCAGGCCTATCCCGAGGACCTTAACGAGGCTGATGGGCTCGCCCAGGAAGGCAGTACCGATGGCGACGATGGCTATGGTTCCTAGGCCGGACCAGAGGGCGTAAGCCACTCCTACCGGCACGCTCTTGACGACCTGCGCGAGGAGCGCGAACGAGGCCGCGTAGGCCGTGAGGCACAGGACGGTTGGCCACAGCCTGCTGAAGCCTTCGGTCGATTTCAGCAGGCTCGTGCCGAAGACTTCGGCGGCGATTGCGAGCAGCAGGAAGACATAACCCATGTGCCATTGCCTTTCATGCCCCTCGGCCAGTCATGTACAGGCGGTCAGGGGTTCCCCTTGTCGGTCTTCGTTCTCCCAGCAGTCTTTCACCTGCCGGAGTCCCGGCTGTGTCAGAACGAAGAGGCGGCCAGGAGCGGGCTGTCGGCGATGAGCGGGGCGACCTGTTCGAACAGCAGGGCTGCGCCGAGGACGATCATGATGAGGCCGCTGGCCAGCGTGACGGCGCGGGCGGCGGCGGGCCGGGACTGCAGCAGTTTCTTTGCCGCCAGCGCCACCATGGCGTAGACGACGGCGGCCATCAGCACGAAGGACAGCCCGAGGACGCCCAGCTGCACCGGGGCAGGCAGCGCAGCCGCCGGGTTGATGAACTGGGGGACGAGCGCGAGGAACAGGAGCAGCCCCTTCGGGTTGATGCTGCTGGTGCCCAGGCCGCGGAAGAAGCTGCGCAGGCGCGAGGACCCGGATTGCTCCATGCTCGAGAACGCCGCCGCGCGCCAGGAACGTGCGGTGCTGAAGCCCAGCCAGAGCAGGTAGGCGGCGCCCGCGACGGTGAGCCACCCCAGCAGGGCGGGCACGCTGGCGATCACGGCGGCCACGCCGGCCGTCACGAGCAGCGTGAGCACCACGTAGCCGCTGCAGAGCCCGGCGATGGCCGGGGCGAAGCTGCGCTGGTTCAGGCCCGCTGCGATGGAGTAGGCCCAGTCCGCTCCCGGGGTGCAGGCCAGCGTGATGGCGACGGCGGCGAAGCCCAGGTACAGCTGCTGGTCCACGGGGGAACTCCTTCGAAGTTGGCGACGAGCCAACTGTAGGGAAAACGCTCGCGGAAGTGCTTGCTGTTTTCGCGCAACATGCGGGCTGAAGGGTAAGGTTCTTGCGTGGTAGATGCAATTGATCGAAGTATTTTGCGCGAGCTCCAGCAGGACGGGCGAATGACTGCTACTGCGCTCGCATCGAAGATCGGCCTCACGGTGGCTCCCTGCCACCGGCGGCTGCGTGAGCTGGAGTCCAAGGGCGTCATTCGCGGCTACCGGGCCGACCTCGACGCCGGGGCGCTGGGGCTCGGCTTCGAGGCGATCGTTTTCGTCAGCCTGCGCCAAGTGGACCGGGCCACCCTCGCGGACTTCGAGGCGAAGGTCAGCGCCAATCCGCACATCATCGAGGCCCTGCGGCTCTTCGGCGACATCGACTACCAGCTCAAGGTCGTCGCGCCGGACCTGGCGGCCTACCAGAAGTTCTACGACGAGGAGCTCACGGACCTGCCGGCCGTGGAGAAGCTGCAGTCGACCATCGTCATGAAGAACCTGAAGGCGAACGCCGGCCTGCCCATCTAGCTGACCAAGTCCTATGAAGTCTCACATTGAGGCAGTCCCTCGCGAACGCCGGCTGCGGGTACGGCGGCTCGCGCTGCAGGCCCTATTGGGGCTTCCGGCTCTGGCTGATCGGCATGCTGGGCCCATGCCCGCCGCCTGGAAATGGCCTGTTCCAAGCTCAGCGAACGGGAAGCCACTCACCCGCTTCTGGAAAGTGGCTTCCGGCTGATTGGTGATTCCCACTTGCCCTACACATGGCCTAATTTCAGGTGCACTTCGGATAGGCATTCAATAGCGTTAATGCATGGCAATAGCGGCATTCGAAGCGACCGAGGAAGTCACCGGCTTCCTCGCTTCGATGCGCGACCAACTGCAGGAATTCGCCGCGGTCTTCCGCGAGGCGGCGGCCCTTGAGACCCCTGGGGTGCTGGCCGAATGCGTGGGACTCTTCGAGGACTTCTCCAGGACCGTCGAGCAACTGCAGGTCACCGGCGCGCATGCCATCGAGCAGCAGGGCGTAGCGAGCCTGTTCGGCCGGGACCCGGGCAACCCGGAGTCAAAGACCGAATTCCGGGACACCGCGGACTACCTCCGGGCCCGGCTGCGGATCAGCCGGACCGAAGCCCGCCGCCGCATCCGCGTCGGTGCCGGCACCATGCCGCACACCCTCATCTCCGGCGGCGAGGCCCCGCCGAAGTACGAACACCTCGCAGCCGGGCTGGCGGCATCGGAGATCGGCGGCACGGCCGCCACCCTCATCCATGACACCCTCGAACGCATCCGCCCGGTAGCCGCCCCGGACCACCTGGCCGCCATGGAGGAACAGCTGACCCGGCAGGCGGCGGAGGCGGACCTGGATACGCTCCGCATCGTCGCCCGGAGCTGGGAAGCTGCCATCGACCCGGACGGACGCGAACCCAGCACCGAACAGCTCACCGCCCAGCAGGGTGTGTTTGTGAAAGGGAAGCGCTGGGGCCTGCACCGTTTCGAAGTGCGAGCCACGGATGAACAGTACGAACACCTGATCACCGCCATGAACACGGCAACCAACCCGCGCCTGCAAACCACCTTCTCACCCGAAGCCGGCAACCTCCAGGCCACCGACAGCAGCCCCGGCCACCTCACCGACGGCGCCGCCGGGGAGGCAAGCGAAGCGGCAGCCGATCCCGCCGGAGAAGCCGGACCGCCCCCGGGCTGGCCGAATCCCACCCGGCCCCAACTGCTGCTCCAGGGTCTGGTCGGAGCCTGCCAGATCGCGCTGTCCACGGACAAGCTTCCCGCCAGCGGAGGGCCACCGCCCGCAGGTCATGGTCACCATCGACTACCAGGACCTCATGAGTAAAACCGAAGCCGGCACCACCGGCCAGGCCGTCTTCACCGGACTCATCACACCCCGCACGGTCCGCAAGATGGCCTGCGACGCCGACCTCATCCCCATCGTGTTCGGCGGCAAAGGCGAAGTCCTCGACATCGGACGCGCCCAGCGCCTCTTCACCCCCGCCCAGCGCCGCGCCCTCGTCGCCCGCGACAAGGGCTGCGCCTTCCCCGGCTGCACCATGCCAGCCCACTGGACCGAAGCCCACCACATCCGCTACTGGAAAAAGCACAAAGGCCGCACCTCCGTCGCAAACGGCGTGCTCCTCTGCTCCTTCCACCATCACCTGGTCCACGCCGGAGACTGGATCATCGAATCGATGGACGGCATACCGTGGTTCATCCCGCCCGCCTACATCGACCCCTCACAAGTCCCGCGACGCAACAGATACCGCTTCCCGCCCGACCTCAAACGCGCCGAACGACCGGCTGTCCCCGCACGAGGGAGTGACGGTTCGAGCCCGCCTTTGGAACTGTCTCCGCCATTGGGCACTGCCGCGGCGCCTCCCGCAGTGGCGCCGGTCGAATCAACCGACGGCTGGACCCGGCCCTTCGGCGACGGGCCACTGCAACCGGCGACGCCTCCTTGGTAGAAACGTGATAACACCACCTATACCCGACATCAGAAACCGGCCCACATCAGACACCGGGCTTAACCAGCTAGGACGGGCGGCAAAGCGGTACGTACGCCCCGTCACCGGGACGGGCTGAAATAACCGGGGCACCGGCGTCGTTGTCTCCAGTGTCCGCCGCTCCCGCGTCCGGACACCACACAAGACGACGAAAGGCCGGTCCGCGACATGACTGTTCCCCTCTCCATCCTCGACCTCGCAACGATCGGCAAGGACGAGACGGTGCGGGAAAGCCTGGACGGCAGCGTCAGGCTGGCGCAGCTTGCCGAGGAACTGGGCTACCGGCGGGTCTGGTACGCCGAGCACCACAACATGGCGAGCATCGCGTCCTCGGCGACCAGCGTGCTGATCGCGCACGTGGCGGCGCACACCAAGAGGATCCGGCTGGGCGCCGGCGGCATCATGCTGCCCAACCACGCGCCGCTGCCCATCGCGGAGCAGTTCGGCACCCTGGAGACCCTGCACCCGGGGCGGATCGACCTTGGCCTGGGCCGGGCGCCGGGCAGCGACCAGCAGACCATGCGCGCAATGCGGCGGGACCCGATGAGCGCCGAGACCTTCCCGCAGGACGTGCTGGAGCTGCAGGGCTACCTGACCGGCAACTCGCGGATCCCCGGGGTCGATGCGACGCCGGGCAAGGGGACCAACGTGCCTCTCTACATCCTGGGCTCGTCGCTGTTCGGCGCCAAACTGGCCGCCGCGCTCGGGCTGCCCTATTCGTTCGCCTCGCACTTCTCACCGGCCGCGCTGAACGACGCCGTGGCAGCCTACCGCCGCGAATTCCAGCCGTCGGAGCAGCTGGCCGAGCCCTATGTGATCGCCGGCGTGAACGCGATCGCCGCCGACTCCAACGAGGACGCGCAGGCGCAGTTCCAGGTGGTCCGGCGTGCCCGCGTCGGGCTGCTGTTCGGCCGCGGCCGGAAGTTCACCGACGAGGAAGCGGACATGGTGCTTGAGTCGCCGCAGGGCCAGCACGTGGAGCAGATGGTCAAGTACACGGCCGTGGGGACGCCCGATGCGGTCCGCGAATACCTTGAGGGTTTCGCCAAGCACGCCGACGCGGACGAGCTCATCGTCGCGCACCAGGCCCCGACGGTGGAGCAGCGGCTGCGCTCTGTGGAGCTGACCGCCCGGGCCGTCGGGTTGGTCACTCCCGCTGGCTCCGCCCGGTAAGCTGTACGGTTTCCGCCAGTTCCGCGAGCCGGTGGGCGCGGGCGGATTCGGCGGGAGTGAACGGCTCGTCCGGGCGGGATAGGAGCAGCGGGGCGCCCCACACGGTCGGGATTTTCAAGACCGTGCCGTCCTTCGGCAGGAGCGGCAGGCTGCGCGCGGTGTCGTCGTCCAGGACGACGGCAGAGAGCAGCGACGCGGCGGCGTGCGGCAGCGCGTCGGGATCGGCCGCGACCTTGGCGGCCAGGCCAAGCGCCCGGGTCTGGCCGTCGGCGAGGGCCAGCGCGGTGGTGGTCCAGACCCGCGGGCGGCGGCCGCTGCCGGCCTCGAGCGCATCCAGCAGGTCCTGCTCGGTGGTGCCCGCCGGTGTCGAGAGGACGAACTCGTCGAGCGCCCCGCCGACCACCGGGTGCACCTGGATGCTGAGGATGTTGACGTCCAGGCAGCTCAGCGCGTGCGTGATGCGTTCGAGCGAGCCGGGGCGGTCGTCGACGACGGTGCGGGCCCGCCACAGCGCGGGAGCGGCGTCATAACGACGGCGGTGCTTGAGTGCCGCGGCATGGAGCCAGCGGCGCAGCAAACGGGCGACGGACGGCTCGGCGACCCACATGACCAGCACCGTCGTCGTGACCGCGAGGGTCAGGACCTTCCAGAAGTAGGGCAGCTCCGCGCTGAGGACGGCGGCATGGACCAGCAGCTCGATGGGCAGCACTGCCGCAAGGTTGGCCACTACGAGGCGGGACTTGGGCGGCTCGGGAAACTGGCCGCAGGCGCTGCAGAGCAGGTCGGTGTGGGCGTTGGTTGTGGTTCGGCGCGTCATGCAGCCATCATGGCGGTGCGGTGTTTCGCAGTGATTGCGGCGGCGTCACGCCGCGCGAACATCTGCCGCTAACCGGGGGTCCGGGCAACGCCGGTTGGAAGCCGCTGGAGCAGGTGGCGGCCGAACCAAAAGGCAGGGCCGAGAAGCGGCAGGAGCACGACCAGCAGGATCCACCCTGCCGTCCTCGGGCCGCTGAAATGGCTGCGGAAGATGCTGACGATGGCGCCCGCCGTGACAGCCAGGGCGAACGGCCCGGCGCTCAGCAGAGCCATGACCCACAGCACCGGATCGAATTCCATGCGTCCCCCTATTTCCGGCGAAAAGCCGGTCCTGCCGGGGCCCTCCCCTCGACGGCGCCCCGCAAAGAGCATAAGTAACCCGACGGGCTCCGGGCATCCGCCGTAGGTATGAGATTTGGTGCAGCCTACGACGCCGGGCATGGGATTTTCCTGTGGGAACGAGAAAAGCACCGGCTGGCAAGGACGTTGGGGGGAATTCCTGCCAGCCGGTGCTTTGACACCACTCGCACTCTTCAAGAGGTGGTTCCACCGTAGGACTGCCGTTTGGACACAGGCTTTACGAAAGCTGTTAAAACGCTGTGAACCGGTGCCTCCGCAGCTCGCGGGAGGCTGCTGCAAGGATTTTCCAGCGTCGCGAAGCAAGTCTAGTGGCGGGAGCCGGGGCCGATCGCCCGCTTCCGCAAGGGGCAACATTCGCACTAGGGGGATTCATGACGTCACAACCTGAACTGCGCGGCAGGCCTGCCGTGCACTGGCATTTCCGGCGGAAGGCAGCGGCAGTAGCTGCCACCGGCGCCGTCCTTGTTTCCGGGCTCGGCATCCTGCCGCCCGCCGTCGCACAGGCCGGTCCGGGCGGGATGCTCCCGGCCGCGCTGAATGTTGCACCCGAGGGCGTTGGCCCGGTTAACCCGAACAACGGCTACCCGTACTGGTACGGCGACACCGGCATCCCCGAAGCCGGACTGGATCCGGTCCGCCTGGAGCTGTGCCTCGACGCCGTCGGCTGCCCGGTGATCGGCGTCGACTACGACAACACCCAGCCGCTGGCGATCCCGGGCAACTTCCCGGAGGAGTCCTTCTGGTGGTCCGCCGAGGCCGAGATGGATCTGCCCGGCGGCGGCCAGGCCCTCCTGGTCCTGGCGCAGGAGGCCGCGTTCGGCGGTGCCGGCGAAGTGGCCGCGGGCCAGCAGAACGGCTTTGCCCGCCTGCGGATCCGCATTGACGACGGCGTGCCTGGCCAGAGCTATACGTTCACCCATCCCTACGGCACCGAGACTCTGGTCGCCGACGACCGCGGACGCGTTCGCCACACTGAGGACATCGGCTGCCTGCAGCAGCCCTGCACCTGGGACGAGCCGCTGGACGGCAGCATCGGCCCGTTCCTGCGCTGGGATCCCGCCGTGGCGCCCGCCGCGCCGGAAGGGTTTATCGGTGACCCGAATGTGCAGCATCAGGTGGTTGGCAGCCCGAACGGCACGAACTTCTTCCGGGTGGAGGGCGTCTTCACCGCGGGCGGAGCCATGGCAACCGCACAGACGGACCTCTTCGCGGTCCAGGGCAAGATCGCCACGCTGGAAGCCGGCGTGGACAAGCGCGGTGGGCTCTACAACGCCGCCCAGGACGTGAAGATCCAGGCCTCCTTCCCGGAGGAAGCCAAGATCGTCTACACGACCGACGGCACCGACCCGCAGGTGGGCGAGGCCGGCGCGGTAGTCAACGGCCTCGAGTACGTTCCGGATGCTGGCAACAAGGACGCCGCCGCCGTCGTTACCCTCGATACGCCGGGCACGACCACGCTGAAGTACCTCGCCGTGGTCCCGGCCACGGGAGAGACCACCGAAATCTACAGCGAGACGTACGAACTCGACGCCACCAAGCCGTGGATCGAGGCGACACCTGCGGCCGAGGGCCCGATGGCCGGGCCCCAGACGGTGACCCTGACCGGAACCACCCAGACGGGCGAGGCGCCATCGATCTTCTACACGCTGGACGGCTCCGCTCCGAGGTTCACCGCGGACGGCCAGCCCGAGGGCAGCACCCGCCTGTACAGCGACCCGTTCACCATCGCGAGCACGGCGACGCTGCGCGCAGTGTCGGTCGACGGCACGGGCGCAGCCGGGGAGATCCGATCCTTCCGCTACGTCATCCACAACCTCAAGGCGGTCGGCCCGGTCGGTGACCACGGCTTCCCGCAGTGGCTTGAGGACAACGGCTGGGAAGGCCAGGATCCGGTCCGGCTGGAGCTGTGCCTGGATGATCCGCTCTGCCCGATAGTCGACGTACTGCCCGATCCGGCGCAGCCGGCGTCCTTCCCGGACAACTTCCCCGGTGAAGCGTTCTGGTGGGCCGCGGATGCGGAAATGACGATTGGCGCGGAAGACATCCGACTGACCCTGGCCTCTGAGGCCGCGTGGGCCGCAGAGGAAGTCCGTGACGGCGACCAGGTGGCATTTGGCCGCATCCGGGTCCGTGGCGACGGGGTCTTCGTGCCCGGCGCCACGTACCGGATCACCCATCCGTACGGAGTGCTGGAGGTGGCCGCGGACGAGGTCGGCGACATCAACTTCACCGAGGACCTGGGCAGCATGAACGGCAACGGCGACTTCACGCCGCTGCTTGAGGCCAAGATCGGGCCGTTCCTGCGCTGGACCGAAGGTGCGCCGGCAGGCTACCTGGGCGACGGCACCACGCCGCACGCCGTTGTCGGCAGCCCGTTCAACACCAACGTCTTCCGCATCGAGCAGCTCACCGACGGCACCGGGGCCGAACTGGACTCCCCGGCCATCGTCGGCGAGACCGAAGAGTTCATCGTCCAGGGCCGCACGGCGGGCGCGGAGGCTCCGGCTCCCGCAACGGCAGCGGCCAGCGTGGCCGGCGGAACGTTCGCCGCACCGCAGGCCATCGAGCTGGCGGCCGATCCCGCAGGGGCGCAGATCTTCTTCACTACCGACGGGACCGATCCGGACACGGACAGCACGCTGTACACGGGTCCGATCGACATCACCGCCGAGGGTGCGACCACCCTGAAGTTCATCGCCTTCAACGGCGTGGCCTCGGACATCGTCACGGAAACCTACACGCTGGACTTCACGGCTCCGGCCGTCACAGCTGATCCGGCGGGCGGGACACTCGCCGCGGGCAGCCTGGTGACCCTGACCGCCAGTGAGAATGCGGCGATCTACTACACGCTGGACGGATCGCAGCCCACGGACCAGAGCCTGTCCTATTCCGGCCCCATGGAGGTCACGGGGGCGAGCACGCTGCGGGCGATCGCGATTGACCAGGCCGGGAACGTCAGCGACATCGGTGCGTGGACCTTCGAAGCCGCAGACGGCTCGGGCGAGGAGAACCCGGGCGATCCGGGCGATCCTGGCACCGAGAACCCGGCTGAACCCGGCGGGGAGACTCCGGGCGGCTCATCCGGCCGGATCTCCGACAACCGCGACTTCAACGGCGACAACGCCGTGGACGTCATCGCCCGCGACAGCCAGGGCGTCCTGTGGCTCTACCCGGGCAACGGGGAAGGCCGTCTGCTGCCGAAGATCAAGATGGGCGCCAGCGGCTGGAACACGATGACGTCGATCTTCAGCCCCGGCGACTTCGACGGCGACGGCGATGCCGATGTCCTCGCCCGCGACCGGGCGGGCAAGCTATGGCTCTATCCAGGCACGGGCGAAGGCCGCTTGCTGAAGCGGATCCAGGCCGGCACCGGCTGGAACACCATGACGTCGATCTTCAGCCCCGGCGACTTCAATGGGGACCGCGACACGGACGTGCTGTCACGGCACAAGAACGGGACGCTGTGGCTCTACCCGGGCAACGGGAACGGCGGCTGGCTCAAGAAGGTCCAGGTCGGCACGGGCTGGAACGGCATGACGGCGATCTTCAGTGCCGGTGATTTCGACGGCGACGACAACGCCGACGTGCTCGCCCGGCACAAGAACGGGACGCTGTGGCTGTACCCGGGCAACGGCAAGGGCCGCTGGTTGCCTTGGAAGCAGATCGGTACCGGGTGGAACTCCATGACGTCGATCTTCAGCGCCGGCGATTTCGACGGCGACGACAACGCCGATGTGCTTGCCCGGAATAAGAACGGCTCGCTGTGGCTCTACCGGGGCAACGGGGAAGGCCGCTGGCTGACCTGGAACGTCATCGGTAGCAGGGGCTGGAACAACATGTCGGCCTTCTAGCTCGACCCGCCCAACCAGGCAAGGCCTCCTGCCAGCGGCAGGGGGCCTTGCTGCGTGCCCGGGGCTTCGGCTCCGCCAGTCTTAGGCGCCGCGGTTCCGGCCGGCGGGAAGGCGCAGGTAAGGGCCGATCCCGGACAAGGGGAAACCCCGGCGGCCAGGAGATGGGGGAAGCTCCTGGCCACCGGGGTTTCAATCACTCGCACCTTGATGAGGTAATTCAAATGTAGGGACGGAGTTTGAGGAAACCCGGGGTAGAACCTGTTAAAAGCCTGAAAATCCAGTTATTTCAGTGGCAGCCGCGCCCACCGATAGCTCGTTTCACCTTGAGTTCACGGGCATTTGTCTTTCCGGACGGACTCGGCTGTGAACATCGCGAAGGGGAAACAACCACCACGACGAAGGATTCGAACGACGCATGCCATCCCGCTTGACCAAGACCCTGACCAGTTCCGCGGCCGCCGCCGCCGTCGGACTCACCCTGTTCGCTGCGCCCGCCACGGCACAGGAGACTGAGGCTCCGGCCGAAGCCGCTGCCGAAACCTCACCGCTCATCATCGGGCATCGCGGTGCGGCCGGCACCGCACCGGAGAACACCGTCGCCGCCTTCAAGGACGGCCGCGCCTCCGGCGCCGACTTCTTCGAGATCGATGTCCAGCTCAGCAAGGACGGCGTGCCGTTCCTGTTCCACGACGACACCCCGGCCCGTACCACCAACGTGGAAGAGGTCTTCCCGGAGCGGGCCAAGGATCCGATCACGTCCTTCACCTGGGCCGAGCTTCAACAGCTGGACGCGGGCTCCTACTTCGGCGAAGAGTTCGAGGGGGAGCGCATCCCGCACCTGGACGATGCCGCCGAGGTCGCCACCATCAACACCGGCGTCTACATCGAGATCAAGTCCCCGAAGAACTCTCCCGGCGTGGAGCAGCTGGTCGCCGACGAACTGCGCACGGACGCGAAGTGGAAGAAGCTGGTCGCCGCGGACAAGATCCAGGTGCTCGGCTTCGACGAGGCCTCTAACCGGAAGTTCGCCGAGATCGCCCCGGAGATCGAGCTGCAGCAGCTTTCCAGCATCGTTCCCGCCAAGTCCGTGCTGGACTCCTGGGCCACCTTCGTCGACTCGGTCGGCACCAACTACCGCACGCTGACCGAGCAGAACGTCGCGGATGCCAAGGCCGCCGGCCTCATCATCGGCGTCTACACGGCCAACTCGCCGGAAGCCGTCCAGCACTCCATCGACCTCGGCGTGGACGCCGTCACCGGTGATTTCCCGATCCAGACCATGCGCTACGTGGACGGCAACAAGCCGTTCCCGGCCAGCACCGGGATCGAGATCGAAGGCGCCGTCAACAACCCGGCCGGCGATGACGTGCAGGCCGAGACCGGCGAGCACGTGGTCCTGCGCAACACCACCGACCGCAGCGTGGACGTCAGCGGCTACATCCTCCGCGATGCGGCCAACAACATCCTGACCGTAGGCGAGGGCTACGTGCTGGAACCGGGCGCCGAACTGCGCGTCTACACCGGGCCGGGCACCAACTCCGCCGAGGCCTACTACAACGGCGGGGACGCCAATGTCCTGAACAACACGGGCGATTCGGTCGCGCTGTGGTCGCCGCAGGACACCCTGCAGGACGTCTTCGCGAACTAGCGGCAGCGGCCTTCCGCAGTTCCAACTGACGACGGCGGTGCCCGCCCGAGGTCCCTTGCCCACCCCTTAGGGTGCCGGGGAGCGGAAGGCGGGCGCCGCCGTCGTCGAATGGTCGGGCCGAACCCGACCGGTTGCGGACTACTTGATGCGGCGGGGCAGGCCGGTGCGGGCCATCGCGTCGCCGTAGGCGTCCTTCATGTCGCCGAGCCACTGGGCCTGGCGCTCCGGCGAGCCGGCGAAGGAGCGGCCGCTGAGGGCGCGCACCTTGTAGGTCTTGAAGCCGCGACGCCAGAGCAGCGGGGCTTCGGTCTTCAGCAGCTGCGCCGCCAGCCGCTGGGCCTCGGTGCCGTGGGCGACCAGCGCGGAGGCGCGGGGCACCAGGGCGAGGAACTTCAGCAGCGGCTTCAGGCCCGCCGTGACCTGCTGGGGCGAGAGCTTGCCGTTGGGCTGGCCGGGCACGAACCAGGGGTGCACGTTCCAGGGCATGACGTACTCGGGCCGCAGGCCCAGCTGCCAGTGCACGCCGAGAAGGCGTGTCGCGGCGTCGTCGTCCCCGGCCGTGATGAAACCGGAAGGAGATGCGGTGCCGATATTCGAGAACAGGCTGATGATCCGGCATTCTTCTACGTTGTGCCCGGGATCGACGTACGGGACCTCGCTGCCCGGCTTCTGCTCTTGCAGGCTGTCGCAGAGCTGGTTGACCACGGCCACGTTCGGGTCGTAGCGGCGGTCGAAGAGCTGGTCATGGAAGGACTCGGTAGCCAGGGCTGTCATGAAAGTGAGGTATCTCCTTGCGCCGTGCCGGGCAGCTGTTTGCGCACCGCTGCTGGGCATGCGGACGCGCCGTGGGGTGTTTTTGGGGCTTACCTAGTCTAGCAAGCTATCTCAGAGCAGGATCCGCAGCGGTTCCTCCAGCGTTTGCTTCAGATCCCGCAGGAACCCCGCGGAGACGGCGCCGTCGAGCACCCGGTGGTCCGAGGTCATGGTCAGGCGCATCACAGTGCGTTCGCGCAGGGCGCCCTCCTCCACGTAGGGCGCGGCCACGCTCGCGCCGACCGCCAGGATGGCGGCCTCCGGCGGATTGATCACCGCGGTGAACTGCTCGATCCCGAACATGCCGAGGTTGCTGAGCGTGAAGGTGCCGCCGCTGAATTCCTCGGGCCGGAGCTTGCCGGTCCGGGCCTTCTCCGCCAGTTCCTTGCTCTCGCGCGCCAGCACGGCCAGGCCCTTGACGTCCGCGTCCCGGATGACCGGCACGATCAGCCCGGCCTCGATGGCCACGGCCATGCCGACGTGCACATGGTGGTGCTGCAGGATCTTGTCCCCGGCCCAGGACGAATTGACCTTGGGGTGCCGCCGCAGCGTGACCGCCACCGCCCGCACCAGCAGGTCCGTCACGCTGACCTTGACGCCGTCGTCGGCCAGCCGCGTGTTGATGTCCGCCCGGAAGGCCAGCAGCGGGTCCACCGTCACGGGGATGATCAGGTCAAAGTGCGGGACGGCGGCGCTCTCCGTCAGCCGGCGCGCGGTCGCCTTGCGCATCTGGGTCAGCGGTATCTCGGTGGCTTCAGCGGCCTGCCCGGTTTCCACCCCCGGCACCGCGGCGGCGGCGGGACCGGCGACGACGGCGGGCGGCCGGGTTGCGCCCGCCGGACCGGCGGCTGCCCCGGCTTCGGGACCGGCGGCCTGCCCGGCTTCTGCAGCCCCGGCAGGCCGGGCCGAGGGTGTGCCTGCGACCGCCTGCGCTGCGGCCGGCTGCGCTGCGGCTGCGCCCCCGGCAGCCTGGGCGGCGATGGCGGCTTCCACGTCCTGCCGCACCACGCGTCCGCCGGGTCCCGAGCCGGCCAGCGTGTCCGGATCTATGCCGTGCTCGTGGGCGATCTTGCGGGCCAGCGGGGACATCGGCACGCGGGCCCCGGGCTCCCGGGCGGCCTGTCCTTCGGCGCCGGCAGCCCGTCCGCCGGCAGCCTGCCCCGCGCCGGCCGGCTCTACCGGTCCCTGGCCCGGCTCGGGTTCCGCCCCGACCTTTTCCTGCGCCGCGCCCTCGGTGACGGACCCCGCCACGGCGGGCGCCGCCGTCGTTGTTGAACCGCCGGTCCCGCCGCCGGTGCCACGGGCACCCGTGCCGATCAGCGCGACGACCTGACCGATGGGCACCGTGGCGCCCTCCTCGACCAGCAGCTGCTCGATCACGCCGTCCTCGAACACCTCGAGCTCCATGGTGGCCTTATCCGTGTCGATCTCGGCGATGACCTCGCCGGCCTTCACCGCGTCCCCCGGCTTCTTGGTCCAGCGCGCGATGACACCTTCTTCCATGGTGTCCGAGAGCCGCGGCATGAAAATTTCCGACATGGCTGTCACCTAACTGTGGAAACCGGTTGCGGCCAGGACTTCGCGCACCACGCGGACGAGGTCCTCGGCGTCGGGCAGGGCGGCGAGTTCGAGCGGCTTGGCGTAGGGCAGCGGCACCTCGGCCGCGGCGACCCTGCGGACCGGGGCGTCGAGGTAGTCGAAGGCGCACTCCATCAGGGTGGCCGAGATTTCGGCGCCGACGCCGTAGCTGAGCCAGTCGTCCTCGAGCACCACGGCGCGGCTGGTCTTGCGCACCGACCGGCAGAAGGCTGCACGATCCAGCGGGCGCAGGCTGCGCAGGTCCACGACCTCCAGCGAAATGCCTTCGTCGGCGAAGCGGCGGGCCACCTCGAGGGCGATCAGGGTGCCGCGCGAGTAGGTGATGACCGTCAGGTCCGTTCCTTCGCGGACGACGGCGGCGCGGCCGATTTCGGCGACCTGCTCGCCGTCCGGGACCACGCCTTTGGTGTTGTAGAGCGCGAGGTTCTCCAGGAAGATGACCGGATCGTCGTCGCGGATGGCAGCGGTGAGCATGGCCTTGGCGTCCGCCGGCGTGGAGGGGGCGATGACCTTCAGGCCCGGCACGTGGGCGTACCAGACCTCGAGGTTTTGGGAGTGCGTGGCCGCCAGCTGCTGGCCGCCGCCGCCCGGGAACCGGATGACGATGGGCACCGGGGTCTGCCCGCCGAACATGCCGTAGATTTTGGCGCCGTGGTTCACGATCTGGTCGATCGCGATCAGGCTGAAGTTCAGCGTCATGATTTCGACGACGGGGCGCAAACCGAGCATCGCGGCGCCGATGGCGGCGCCGACGAAGCCTTCCTCGGCGATCGGGGTGTCGCGGACGCGTTCCGGGCCGAACTCCTTGAGCAGGCCGGCGGTGATCTTGTAGGAGCCCTCGAACTTGCCGATCTCCTCGCCGAGCAGGATGACGTTGGGGTCCCGGGTGAGCTCGGCGCGCAGGGTGTCGTTCAGCGCCTGGCGGTAGGTGATCGGGGCTGGCTCGGCGTTCACGGCTCCACCTCCAGCGGGTCGCCCGGCAGGGCCCGCGGCGCGTTGGGCACGTCCTGGGCGTAGGCGAAGTCGAAGAGCTCGGAGGGCGCCGGATCGGGTGAGTTCTCGGCGAACGCGACGGCGGCACCCACCTTCTCCTCGGCGTCGTCCTCTATCTCCCTGGCCGCATCCTCGGTGAGGACGCCCGCTTCCAGCAGCCGCGCACGGAACGCCGGCACCGGGTCGGCGGCCTGGGCGGTCTCCACCTCGGACTGGGAACGGTACTTGGCCGGGTCGACGACGGAGTGGCCCTTGAGCCGGTAGCTCATCAGCTCGAGCAGGCCGGGTTGGTGCTGCTCGCGGGCTCGGGTGAGCATGGCCTCGGCGGCCTGCCGGACGGCGACGGGATCACCGCCGTCCACGCGCTCGCCGGGAATCCGGTAGGAGGCGCCGCGCTTGTACAGGTCCGGCTCGCCGGAGGCCGCCTCCACTGCGGTGCCCATGCCGAACCGGTTGTTCACGATGGCGTAGACGATGGGCAGCTTCCAGATAGCGGCGAGGTTGAGGGATTCGTGGAAGGCGCCGATGTTGGTGGTGCCGTCGCCCAGCTGGCAGAGCACGGCGCCGGCTTCCGGGCCCGCCGTGGTGCGGTAGGTCAGGGCGAGGGCGGCCCCGGTGGCCGGGGGGATCTGGCCGCCGACGATGCCGTAGCCGCCGAGCATGTGCAGCCCGGCATCGAACATGTGCATGGAGCCGCCGCGGCCCTTGGCCACCCCGGTGGACTTGCCGAACAGCTCCGCCATCACCCGGCCGGGCTCCATGCCGCGGGCCAGCGCGTAGCCGTGGTCGCGGTAGGTGGTGAAGAGGTAGTCCTGCTCCCGCAGCGCGGCCATCAGCCCGACGACGGTCGCCTCCTCGCCGAGGTTGAGGTGGCAGTAGCCGCCGATCCTGGCCCGCTTGTACATCTGGTCCGCCACCAGTTCGAACCGGCGGATCAGCACCATCTGCGCGTAGTAGTCCGTCAGTTGCCGGGCATCCTGCACTTCTTCGCTCATGGCCGCTCCTGCGTCTACTCTTGCCCCGGCCCTAGGTTCCGGGCAGCTGCTCCTGCAAGCTGAACTGGTCCGCGCTGCCGCAGCGGGGACACTTTTCCGGCGGCTCGTCGCCCCGGACCGCCTCGCCGCACGCGCCGCAGATCCACTCGGTCGCCATCAGTGCGATGATGTCGCCCTGGCTGACGATGCCGACAAGCTGTCCGCCCTGGACCACGGGAATCCGGCGGAAATGGCGGTCCACCAGGAGTTTCCGTACGGTGTCGATCGAGGTCTCCGGGCTGACCGTCGCGATCTCGCTGCTCATCAGCTGGCCGGCGGTGGTGCCGCTCCGCGCGAGCAGGTCGTACTCGGAAACCAGCCCCACGACATTTCCGGAGTTGTCCACCACGGGAACGGCGCTGATCCGGTGCCGCCGCAGGAGCCCGGCCACCCGGTCCACCGGCGTCTCGGCCGTGACAGTGATGACGGGGCTGGTCATGATCTCGCCGGCGGTGCTTGCTGCCGTTGCTTCCACGCTTGTTTGTCCTCTCCAACCGGAGTTGAACTGCGGAAATGACGTACCTGGCGCCTGGTGCCAAGCCTAGTCCGGTTGCATGGGAGGTCAAGGGCGGAACGGGCAGCCCCGGTTAGGGCCGGCCGGCGGCGCTGCGGCCACCGTCCCTCAGCCGCAGCGCGGCGACGTTGGCGCCGACGATGAGGGCGATGCCGAGCCAGTGCACGGTGTTGAGCGCTTCGTGGAGGGCGAAGACGCCGACCAGGGCCGCGAAGACCGGATTGATGCTCATCAGGATCCCGAAGAGGTTCGCCGGGAACCGGCGCAGGACCAGCAGATCCGCCGTGTAGGGGACAACGGTCGCCAGGATGCCCGCACCCACTGCGAAGAGGAGGGTGGCGCCGTCGGGCCGTTGCGTGGCGAAAATGATCACCGCGACGGGCAGGAAGAGGGTGGCGGAGACGCCCGTGGCGGCCGCGGTGCCCTGGACGCCGGGGATGCGCGCCCCCACGGTCTTGTTGAGCATGATGTAGGCGGCCCAGCCGCCCGCCGCCGTCAGCGCGAGCATGATGCCGACGTAATCCGTGGACGGCCCGGGCTGCGTGATCGCCAGGACGCCGGCCGCGGCGGGAAGGGCGCACGCTCTGGCCTTCCAATGGCGGGCGCCGACGATGGCCACGGTCAGGGGGCCCACGAATTCGAGGGTCATGGCGAGCCCCAGCCCGATCCGCTCCACGGCTGCGTAAAGGCTGAGGTTCATGGTTCCGAACGCGAGCGCGAGGAGCAGCACCGGCCACCATTGCTGCGCGGTGAAGGACCGCAGGCGCGGCCGGACCACTGGGACGAGTACGGCGGCGGCGATGAGCTGGCGCACCGCCACGACCCCGACGGGGCCGAGCACCGGGAAGGCAAGGGAACCGCTGGCCGCACCCAGCTGGTTGGACAAGGCGCTGCCCATCAGGGTGATGACGCCGGCCCTGCGTCCGCGGGCGAAAGATTCTTTCTGCTCCATGCGCCGAGTCTGCTCCGCCGGCCAGCATTCGCATAATGCATGGACGCGGGTGTCTATGCGCTGCACGTATGAATAGACTCGTCCCATGGACGTCGAGCTGCGCCACCTGCGATCCCTCGTTGCCGTCGTCGAAACCGGAAGCTTTACCGACGCCGGGATCGAGCTGGGCATTTCGCAGGCCGCGGTTTCCCGGAACGTGGCCGCGCTGGAACGTGCCCTCGGCGTACGGCTCCTGCACCGCACCACCCGCAGCGTCGAGCCGACCACCGCGGGGGAGCGGGCCATCCGGAAAGCCCGCCGGGCCCTGTCGATCGTCGCGGAGCTCCAGCGGGAGGCTGCCGGTAGCGGCGGCACCGTCAGCATCGGGTATCCCTGGTCCGCGCTGGGCCGGCACACGCAGGAATTCCAGCGTCGATGGGAGGTGGTGTTCCCGCACAGCGAGCTGCGACTGGTCAGGACCAACTCGCCGACGTCGGGACTCGTCGAAGGCACCAGCGACTTCGCCATCCTGCGGCGCGTTCCCGACACAGCGGCCGTGGACCTTGTGCTGATCGGGCACGAGAGGCGCTACTGTGCGATGGCCTCCGACGACCCCCTGGCCGGCAAGCGGACCGTCTCGCTAGCGCAGCTCGCCGACAAGCCGGTGGCGCTCGACCTGAGAACCGGAAGCACACGGCTGGAGCTCTGGCCGGAGGAGCGGCGTCCAGGCAAGAGCATCTCCATCGAGGACGTCGACGACTGGCTTACCGTCATATCGACCGGCGCAGCCCGCGGCGTGACTGCCGAATCCACCGCGTACCAATACCGGCGGCCCGGCCTCGTCTACCGTCTCGTGCGCGACGCTCCGCCGCTGCCTGTCTACGTCGCCTGGTCCAAGGCCGATCCGCCCCCGGCGCGCAAGGACGTCATCGAACTCCTCGCCAGCTTTTACGCCTGACATCGGTTCCGTCGCGACACCGAGCCGCGCTTGGTCAGGGCGTGCGGCGATGCCAATCAACTCTTGATATATACCCCCTAGGGGTATATATTCGGCAGTACCGGAAACCAGCGTCCGAGTCCGACGGACTCCAACGCAGCGAAGGTCCTCACCGCCGCGGCAGCGGAGCGCCATCCAGTGGCCTGACGCCCCCGATCCCCGCGCCGCCAACGAATGCTGTGTGAGGAGATCATCATGAGCGCGTCGATCGACCGCGTACTGCCCCTGACCGGGAAATCAGCCTCCGGCTGCAGTTGCTGCTCCCAGACTGCCGAAGAGCCAAACGAATCCCAGCGGAAGGCCGCATCATGAAAACCCCGCATTCGCAGCACGACCATTCCGGCCACGGCCCGGCGATGACCGACCACGACACCCACGGGCAGGCCATGCCTGCCGGCCAGGCGCACTCGGCGGTGGACGACGAGCATGCCGTCCACACGCACGGCGAACACGCCGGGCACAGCACGGCGATGTTCAAGAACAAGTTCTGGCTGTCCCTGCTGCTGTCGATCCCGGTGGTGTTCTTCAGTCCGATGTTCGCCGACATCCTCGGCTACGCCATTCCGGATTTCCCCGGCGCCGCTTGGATTCCGCCGGTGCTGGGAACCGTCATCTTCTTCTACGGGGGCACCCCGTTCCTGAAGGGCGGCCTGAAGGAACTGAAGTCGCGCCAGCCGGGCATGATGCTGCTGATCGCCATGGCCATCACGGTCGCCTTCGTCGCCTCCTGGATCACGAGCCTGGGGATCGGCGGCTTCGACCTGGACTTCTGGTGGGAACTGGCGCTGCTGATCGTGATCATGCTGCTGGGCCACTGGATGGAGATGCGGGCGCTGGGCTCCGCGCAGGGCGCCCTCGATGCGCTGGCCGCCCTGCTTCCGGATGAAGCGGACAGGATTAACGACGACGGCGGCGTCACCACGGTGCCGGTGGCCTCCTTGGGCACGGGCGACGTCGTGCTGGTGCGCTCCGGAGCCCGGGTGCCCGCGGACGGGCGGATCATTCATGGTGAGGCCGAGTTCGACGAGTCGATGATCACCGGCGAGTCCAAGGCCGTCGGCCGCGGAACGGGTGACACCGTGGTCGCCGGGACCGTCGCCACGGACAATGCCGTACGGGTGGAGATCACCGCCGTCGGCTCCGACACCGCGCTGGCCGGCATCCAGCGCTTGGTCGCCGAGGCGCAGGCGTCCTCGTCTCGGGCCCAGGCGCTGGCCGACCGAGCCGCCGCCCTGCTGTTCTACTTCGCGCTGGTTGCCGGCATCATCACCTTCGCCGCCTGGCTGCTGCTCGGCAGCCCGGACGAGGCCGTCATCCGCACCGTGACCGTCCTGGTCATCGCCTGCCCCCACGCCCTCGGGCTGGCCATCCCGCTGGTCATCGCCATCTCGACCGAGCGTGCCGCCCGTTCCGGCGTGCTGATCAAGAACCGCATGGCCCTGGAACGGATGCGCACCGTGGACGTGGTCCTGTTCGACAAGACAGGGACCCTGACCGAAGGCGAGCACGCCGTCACCGGGACCGCCCCCGCCAGCGGTGTTTCCGAGGCCGAGCTGCTGGCGCTGGCCGCCGCCGCCGAGTCCGACAGCGAACACCCCGTCGCCCGCGCCATCGTCCGCGTCGCCGCCGAGAACCCCGATGCCCAAGGGCTGGGCCTGGCCGGCAGCAATTTCAGCTCCCGCACCGGCCGCGGCGTCCGGGCCACCGTTGGCGGCTCGGAGGTCTCCGTGGGCGGGCCGAACATGCTCCGCGAACTGGGCCTGGCCGAGCCACAGGACATTGCCGCACAGACCGACGCCTGGCGGGAACGCGGCGCGGGCGTGCTGCACGTGGTCCACGACGGCCGGATTGTCGGCGGGCTGGCCCTTGAAGACAAGGTCCGTCCCGAATCCCGGGCCGCCGTCAAGGCGCTCCAGCAGCGCGGCGTGAAGGTCGCCATGATCACGGGCGACGCCCGCCAGGTCGCCGAAGCCGTGGGCCGGGACCTCGGTATCGACGAGGTCTTCGCCGAGGTCCTCCCTCAGGACAAGGACAAGAAGGTCACCGAACTGCAGCAGCGCGGCCTGAAGGTGGCCATGGTCGGCGACGGCGTCAACGATTCCCCGGCGCTGGCCCGCTCGGAGGTCGGCATCGCCATCGGCGCGGGAACCGATGTGGCGATGGAATCGGCCGGCGTCGTGCTCGCAGGAAACGATCCCCGCGCGGTGCTGTCGATGATCGACCTGTCCAGGGCCAGCTACCGGAAGATGATCCAGAACCTGGTCTGGGCGACGGGCTACAACATCGTCGCGGTGCCGCTGGCCGCCGGCGTGCTGGCCTTCGCCGGCGTCGCGATCTCGCCGGCCGTCGCCGCGATCCTGATGTCGGTCTCCACCATCGTGGTGGCCCTCAACGCGCAGCTGCTGCGCAGGATCGACCTTGACCCGGAGCGGATCCGCTAGGACGGCTCACACAGTGAGCGCCACAGAGATGACGACAGCCGCGGCCCTGGGGCCGCGGCTGTCGCTGCTTACTTACTTGAGGGGCAATGCAGGGGCGCCGCGCTTGCCAGCGTTAACACCCGGACCTAGCGCCTACTCAGGTGCCCTGCGGCGCGAACGTTTTCCCGCCGTCGTCGGAGTACTCCAGCCCGTTGGCTGTGTAGACCCAGACGAGCAGCTTGCCTCCCTCTCCGATTCCGGCGGTCATGGCCTCGGGCGGGGCGGAGGCGTTCCCGGCCTTCTGCCAGGAGCGGCCGGCGTCGGAGCTGGTGTACACCAATCCGTCGGGCGCGATGCCGGCCACCGTGGCATCGTCCGCGAACGCGGTCAGCAGGAGGACCGGCCCGTCCTCGGGGGAGGACCAGGTCTTGCCGCCGTCATCGGACCGGTGGATGCCCTGCTCGGTGGTCGCGAGCACCACCGGACTGGTAGGCGTTCCGGCGAGGCTGTACGGGTGGAAGCCGGCGTCCACGGTTTGCCAGGTTTCGAGGTCCTCGGTGATGCGCAGCTGCCCGTCGAAGCCGATGACACCGGAGCCCGTGGCGGTCAGCGCGTGGAAATCCGACTCGCCCTGCCTGGACAGCTGCTCCCAGGTGCGGCCGCCGTCAGAGGAGCGGATCAACCCGACAGGTTCGGGCAGGTCCGACCCGGGGCCGGGGTGCCCGGAGGCGAAGAACTGGCCGTCGCCCGCGGCGAAGCCCATCAGGTCGATGACCGGGCTGAGCGGCGCCGCCGATCCGGAACCGGCTTCGAAGAGGCCGTTGTGTGTTGCCAGCAGCACGCGTCCGGATTGCGGGTCGGCGCTGATGCCATGCACATGGCCGTAGAGTTCGGCGGCCGCTGCCGCGGCCTTTGTCGCGCCGGAGGACTCGGCTGCCGCGTTCGAGGGCGGGGCGGCCGTGCCGCCGCAGCCGCTGAGCAGCAGGCCCGCCGCTGCGGCCGCAGCGGGCAGGACCAGGCGCGCGCCTGCGGGCAGCCTGGAAAATGGGGCTTTCATGTTTCTCCGTAGAAGTTGAATCCGTGGAGGTTGAAGCAGAAGGGGTCGTGGGGCGGCTGCCCGGGCACGCGTGGTTGCGCGCCTGGGCAGCCGCGCCGGCGGGAGGACTCAGAGCCCGGCGAGCAGGCCCTTCATCTTGTCGATTTCAGCCTGCTGGTCTGCCACGATCTTTTTGGCCAGCACCACGGCCTGGGCATCCGATCCATTGGCCGCTTCCTGCTCGGCCATGGTGATGGCGCCCTCGTGGTGCTCGATCATCTGCTCCAGGAACATCCGCGAGGCGTCGGTTCCTTCGGCCCCTCTGAGCTTGTCGAGGTCGGCGTCGCTCATCATTCCGCTCATGCTCGAGTGGCTGCTGTGGTCGCTGCCGCCCGCCATCGTGGTCGGCTGTCCCCGGGCCTCGAGCCAGCTGTGCATCTTCTCGATTTCGGGGCCCTGAGCCGCCTTGATGTCTTCGGCCAGCTGCTTCACCTCTGGATCCACGCCGTCCTTGACGAGCATCATCTCGCTCATATCCACGGCTTGTTCGTGGTGGGGGATCATCGCCTGGGCGAACGCGGCGCCCGCCTGTGCCGCCTCGGATCCGGATGCCGCAGCGGACGGGGCCGCTCCCTGCTGGCCAGCGTTCGGGGCGGAGGAATCGGAGCCGGTGTCCGAGCCGCAGCCGGAGAGGAGCAGGGCAGCGGCGACGGCGGAAGAGGCGATGACTGCATAACGCTTCATAGCGATCGGTCCTTCGTAAGTCTTGGGTGTCTGTCGAGGCCGCACGCGCAGGGCATGCGGAAATAGGCCGTTCCCGTAACGGGATCAAACAGGCGGCCTACGTGCGGCTGACGGAAAGTTCCAGCAACGAAGGTGATCTGGGAATGGCCCGGATCCACGAGGGCGAAGGCGGGGGTGCGCGCAGTCCATGGGCGCCGCTCACGTGATGCCGCTGCAGCAGGAAGGCCAGGAGCAAGCCGGTCGGCACCACCAGGAAGACACACGCGGCTTCCATCGTGTGCTCCCCTCCGCAGGGACCGGCGCAGGTTGCGGAATGCAGGTCCGGATCGGCGGTTGTGAGGGTGGCGGCGGAATTAGTAACGCCTTGGGACGTGTGGATGCTGCCCGCGTCGCGCGAGGCGCTCCGGGCGGTGTGGAAGCTGTCGTCCGCGTGCGGAGTGCCGTGGTCCGTGTGGGAGCCGTGGAAACTGCCGGCGTCAGGTGAAGCGGGCTGGCCCGAGGCCACGGCGGCGTGTCCGGGCGCGGCTTGGTGGGAAATGCCCATCGTATGCATCCCGAGGATGCCGGCGATTACCGCCAGCAGGCCGACCAGTAGCATCGAGCTGTGCCGGAAAGGCGCGGGGCAGCGCGGAATCACGAACATGTGGTCCGCCATGCCTGCCTTCCTGCTAGCCGGAGCCGCCTTCTTCGAGCAGCCAACGGCCTGGTCGCCGTTCCCCGCCCTCTGACAATGATACCGGGCGGGGGTATCCAGTTCCACCTGTGAGCCTCGATGCCGGAGGGCCATGTGCCCCGCGTTAGCGCCGCCCGGGAGCGTCCGATTGCCGGAGGGCGTTTTCGACGGCGGCCAGCAGGCCATTGAAGCGCGGGTCCCCTTCGAGATCCTCCAGCAGGACCGGCTGTCCGGCCGAATCGGCCAGCGGCACCTGCCAGTTGGGGTACTGCTCGGCGGTGGTGCCGGGCTGGTTCTGGACCCGGCGGTCGCCGGTGCCGTCCACCAGCGCGACGCCCAGCAGGACCGACGGCGTCTGGGCCAGCAGCAGGTGCAGCGCCTCGATCTGCTGCTGTTCCGTCGCCTCGCCGTCCGGCAGCAGACCGCGCTCGCGGGCAACCTCCAGCACGGCACTTACCGATTTCCGGTGCCCGGCCAGCTCCTCGGCCGCGCTCTGCTGGAGCAGGCCGAGACCGTCCCGCAAGGCCACATGTTCGCCGGACAGGTAGCCGGCGGTTGGCGGCAGGTCGTGCGTGTTGACGCTGGCCAGGCACTGCATCCGGTACTTTTCGGGCGGCAGGGGAGCGCCGCCGTCGTTCTCGAACCACAGAATGGAGGTGCCCAGGATGCCGCGCTCCGCGAGGTAGTCGCGCACCCACGGCTCGAAGGTGCCCAGATCCTCGCCGATCACCACGGCGCCGGCGCGCTGCGCCTCCAGCGCCAGGATGCCGATCATCGCCTCATGGTCGTAGGTGACGTAGGCACCGTCGATGGGCAGGTTCCCCTCCGGCACCCACCAGAGCCGGAACAGGCCCAGGATGTGATCCACCCGCACGCCGCCGGCGTGACGCAGCACGGTGCGCAGCATGTTCCGGAACGGCACGTAGCCGGCCTCGGCCAGCCGCTTCGGGTGCCACGGCGGCTGCGACCAGTCCTGCCCCAGCTGGTTGTACATGTCCGGCGGCGCACCCACGCTGACCCCGGGCGCCAGCACGCCGCGGAGCATCCACGCGTCCGCGCTGGACAGATCCGCGCCGACCGCCAGGTCGTGCACCACGCCCAGGCGCATCCCGGACAGCTTCGCCGCACGCTGCGCCGCCTCGAGCTGCTCGTCGCAGAGCCACTGCAGCCACATGTGGAAGCCGATCTTTTTGGCCAGCTTGCGCCGCTTCGCCTGCGCTGCCGCCGTGTCCGGGGCCGCCGCCGGGTCGCGCCACGACGGATCGTCCGCGGGCGTCTCCTCGCGCAGGGCGCACCAGAGGGCGAAGTCCTCCAGCCCGGAGCCGCTGTCGCGGACGAACGCGCGGTAGGCCTGCTCGCGCGCGGGGGAGCGCTCGGCCTGGTGAAGCAGCTCCAGGGCCTCGAGCTTGAGCGCGTAGACCTGGTCCCGGTCCAGCAGCCCGGCGCTGCGGTTCAGCCGCTGCGCCTTGGCCGCGAGCTTCTCCACCTGTTCCCGCTGCTTCGGCTCCAGGTAGGCCAGTTCGTCGATCGCCTCGATCCGCAGGTAGAGCGGGTTGAAGAACCGCCTGGTGGAGGGCGAGTAGGGCGAGGGTTGCAGCGGCGGGGCGGGCTCGGCCGCGTGCAGCGGGTTGACCAGCACGTAGTCCGCGCCGCGCTCGGCACTGAGCGCGGCCAGGTCCGCCAGGTCGCCGAAATCCCCGATCCCCCAGGAACGACTGGAGCGGACCGAGTACAGCTGCGCGGCGAGGCCCCAGCCCCGGCGCTGCTCCAGCATCCCGGTGGTGGCCAGCCGGTCCGGCACCACGATCAGCGCGGTCTGGGCCGCGGCGCCCTCGATCTCGGCATGCAGGGTGTGCCAGCCCAGCGGCAGGTCCCGCGGCAGTGCGAAGGTGGCGCGGCCGGTCAGCACACCATCCACCTCGCGCGGCTCCACGCTGACGTCGCGCTGCCGGGCGGTGTGCTCCCGCCCGTCCTCGGCGACGATCCGCAGCTTCACCGGTGTCCCGTCCGGCACGTGCACCGGGACCAGGGCTTCCTTTCCCGCGGTGACAACGACGGCGGGGGGCAGCATGCGGCGCCAGGGCTCCAGTTCCGCGTCGGCAAGGGATCCGTCCACCAGTTCGGGGGACGAGGCCGGAACACCGAGGGCGGCCAGCACCTTGACCAGCGTCCCGGGCGCCACCTGCTGCGGCTTCCCGTTCCAGCCAGTGAAGGTGGTGCCGACGCCGTACGCCGCGGCCAGCCGGCGCAGCTGGGCGAGGTCTGGGTCGAGGTGGGCGTCAGCGGAAGTGCTGACGGGGGACGCGGGGTTGCTCATCAAGTCCGCCTTGTCTACCGAGGGTCGCTGCATGCATGTGCCGGAGCGCTGGGGCACCTGGTTCCGATTATGTCAGCGCGCACTGACAGTGGAAGAAGATGACGGCGAACCAGTGGTCAACGTCGGTCATAGTGCACGACGATGGCCCGCCGCCGGTCCCCGCCGCAGTTGGAGGATGATCTTGTTCAAGTCGACCAGGACGTCAACCACGCCGCATCTGGCCATCACAGGTCGTTGATCTTCTCAAATGAGTCCCGGCCGTCCTTGCCGAGCTCCTCCGACAGAAGGATTGCGAACGACGGCGTTGGCGCCTCCGCGGCCTTGCTCGGTTGAGAGCGAAGTGTCCAGGCAGGAGTGCCCCGGCAGGACAATGCATCGTCACGCATCCCGGTATTCGTTTCCCGAAGGCCTCTGCCGCAGTCCCGAAATAATGTCGGAGCCAGCTCATAGTGTTGGTGCATGGAGGACTTCGGGAAGCAGCGGTCGAGGAAGCGGCAGGTCAATGCCTCGTTCTCTGCTGCGCCGGTTGGGCCGTCTTCTCTTTTTGAGTACCACTTGCATAGGGCGCTGCTGGATGAGTGCCTGCGGCGGATGTATCCGGACCTGGCGCCTGGGGCCGGCGATCAGTTGCGTGTCGTAGAAGATCCAACGTTGGGCACTCTGCACATCGCGGGCCTGGATAATCCGGGCGAGGTTCAGGGCGCAGGAGCGGAAGGCTTGTGTTCCTCCGATCCGACTGGCTCCGATCCGCCTGCCGCTGCTCCGTCTGCCTCGCCCCCGTCTTCCTCCGATCCGGATGGCCTTTGCGGCGCCCAGCTGCCTCGCCGGCCGGGCAAGGTGTCGCCTGCCGGCAGGAACAAGGACGGCGTCACGGTACCGATCGGTGATCCCGACGACCGGGACAGCAACGACACGCGCCCCGCTTCCGCCGCTCCGGGGTCTGAGACCCCCGCGGCCGCGTCCGCACCGGAAGGGCCCGCTGCCGCCCCGCAGGCCCCGGACGCTTCCCCCGCGTCCGGTTCCGTCCCTGCCACTGGCGGCGCGGATCCAGGGCGTGCCGAGTCCGGCCCCGCGGAAGCCGTGGCCGCTGATTGCGCGGCTGGTCCCGGGGAGCTGACTGAACCTGCCGCGTCCGGGTCCGCTACCGCCCCCGCACAGAAAGACATGGCGGCTGCGCAGGATGACGCTGCGGCAGATCCCGCTGCAGCGTGCGAAGCCGAACCTCCCCTAACGCCGTCCGAGCCGGTACCGGCGGCGGATGAGGCTGGGGATGGGGAGGAGGTGCCGGATTGGGCGTTGTCGCCGAGGCGGCGGGCGGAGCGGGAGCGGGCCAGGGAGGCGGCCCGGCCGAAGCCGCCGGCGTTGGTGGAGCACGGGCCGGTGGAGTGGTTTCAGGCGTGGCGGGACATCGCACCGCCGGATCTGGTGGTGGTGCTGGCGCGGCAGGACCTGTCCGGACTCTCTGACGGGGTGTTGCTGGAGTACCTGGCCGCGGTGGAGAAGGCCACGGCGTGGTTGCAGTCGCTGCGGGTGGTCGGACTCGGCGAGTTCGCCGGCCGCCGGACCGAGCCCGGATCCCCGCTAATGGGCCCGGAGGGCTACGAGCAGGGCACGGTCAAGGAGCTCAGCGCGCACCTGCACCAGTCCCGGAACACGCTGGCCCCGCAGCTCGCGGACGCGGTCCAGCTCTGCGGGCACTTCCCGGGCACGGTGGCGGCGATGGGCGAAGGACGCGTGGATTTGGGGCGGGCGAGTGCGATCGTGCGCGGCTCCCGCGACCTGCCCGCCGCCGTACTAGCCGAGTATGAGGCGCAGGTTTTGCCGGGGGCGGAGCACGTGGTCCGCGAGACCGTGCAGGACCGGGCCCGGACGGCACGGCAACGGCTGCACCCGCAGACCCTGGACGAACGGCATACGAGGGCGATGGAGCACCGCGGGCTCTGGTTCCGGCCGCAGGAAGACGGGATGGCCGAACTGAGCGTGCATACCGGCGCGGATACCGCGATGGCCGTCTACAACCTGGTGCAGGAGCACGCCCAACACCTGAAAACCCTCGACGGAGAAACCCGCACCCTGGCCCAGCTGCGCGCCGACGTCTTCACCGGCCTTGCCGGCGAAACCGGTGAACACGGCCCCGTCGACAGCAGCAGCCGCTGCTTCGCCCCCGTGAACGGCAACGGAAACGGCAACAGGAACGGGATGGGGAGCGGGACGGCCTTCGGGGCCACAGTCCTCCCGCCGGCCGGCGGGAACGGGGCCGGAACGGACACCCTCACCGGCGTCATGGACGGCCGCTGTGGCGCCGCGGCCGGTGACGGCACTCCCGGTGCCGCCCAGGCCGGTGGCGGCGCGGCCGGTGACGGCACTCCCGGTGCCGCCCAGGCCGGTCACGTCGCAGCCGGTGCCGCCGCTGCCGGTGACGGCGTTGCCGGGGGTGCCTGTGCCGGTGAGGTGTGGGGCGGCGGGAACGTGAAATCGTTTGTGGCGGTGACGATCCCGCTGGCGACCGCCGCGGGCGGGGACGAGCCGGGCGAACTGGCCGGGTACGGGCCGATCCCGCCCGCAATGGCCCGCAGGATCGCGGGCCTGGCGAAAACGTGGCTGCCGGTCATCACCGACGAACACGACAAAGCGGTCATGGTGGCCCGGGAGATGCGGCACCCGCCCGAATGGCTCAAACGCCACGTGCGACTGCGGGACGGGACCTGCCGGGGGCTGGGCTGCCGGACCCAGTGGAAGCACTGCGAGCTCGACCATACGCTGGCGTGGGAACACGGCGGCAAAACCGAATTGGACAACCTCGCCCTGCGCTGCAAACCCGACCACCTGTCCAAGCACAATGACGGCTGGCACACCACCCAGGAACCACACGGGGTGATCCGCCACCAGACCAGGACCGGACAGACCTACACGAGCTACCCGGACGGGTCCTGGGTCAGCCACGGCATCAAACCGCCACCGCCCCCGCCACCGGACCCCTTCAACGACACCACGCCGCCGCCCTTCTAGATACACCGAGTTCTGGATCCGAATACCCGCGCGTAACAAGAGCGGGACGTGGGCCGACAAAGCCGGGAGGAAAGCACCGGTTGCGAGCTGGGAGGCTCACACGGACGCCGAGCCGGCAGGCGCGAACAGAGGCCTAACGGGGTTGAGGGGACAGACCTCTGAGCCCGGGATGCGGACCCACCGCGGGTTCTCAGCCTGGGATGCGTTGTACTGGCGCCGGGTGGGGGAGCCGGGAGCCTGCCGCTTATTCCGTGAGGCGCGGGCGGCGGGACCACCGGGCGGCTTTGAGGGCGAGGTGCAGCTCCAGCCGGGTATGGCCTTTGAGTGGGTCGGCGCCAATGATGGAGCGGACTTTGGCCAGCCGGTTGTACACGCTGCTGCGGTGCAGGTGCAGTCCGGCGGCGACGTCGGCGACCGAGCCGTCGGTGTCGTAGAGCAGCTCGAGGACGGGCAGCAGTTCGCCGTTCCGGTCCCGCTCGGCGAGTTCGCGGAAATGCACGGATCCGGCCGGCAGGAGCCCGCGGGCCTCGGCAAGGAACTGATACACGCCGGTGTCGCGGTAGTCGACCAGATGCCCAACGCGCGGATCCACGGAAGCCGCCTGCGCCGCCGTCGTCGCTTCCCGGTACGCGGTCGGCAGTCGGCGCAGGTCGGTGAAGGGTTCGCTGAGGCCCAGCATGTCGGGCCGCTCGGGGTGCCCGCCGCGCAGCGAGATTTCGTGGCTGTAGCGCTGGAGCACCTCCTGGTGGTCGGCGCGTCCGGCCAGGTCGCGGAAGAGCAGCACGGCATGCTGTGGGGCGCCGGCGCTGAAGAGCGCGGGCCGGATGCCGACGGTGGCCTGCAGGGCGGAGACGCGCTGGAGCATCACGGCCGCCTCCGGGTCCGCGAGCTCGGCCATCGCCACGTCCGGGTCATCAATGCGCTCCATGACCACGCCGAGGGCCCAAGGCTCCCGCCCGCCTATTTCCGGCCAGCCGGCCACGTCCTCGATGGCCGCGCTGTCGCCGGCGCAGGCGGCGAGAAACTGGGCTTCGCGGCGCCGCCGGGCTTCCGACTCCGGGGTGTTGGTGTCCAGCAGTTCCTCGGCCAGGCCGTCCAACAGCGGCCGGACCTGCGGCAACCCGGCCAGAATCGAGTCGGGTGCTTCGCCAGGTTCCTGCAGGACCCAGAGGTAGCCGACGCGGAACCCGCGCACCAGCAGCGGCACGCAGACGCGGCCGAGCATGCCGAGCGATTCGTTGGCGCCGACCACCACGGGCCGCACGGCGGTGGCGATGCCGTGGCTGAGCTGCCAGGCGCTGACGTCCTCCGGCACTTTCTTGGTCAGCAGGAAGTTCACCCGCACCGGGTCCGCCGAGGCTCGGTGGCTGCTGTACGCGATCAGGTCGCCGTCCAGGTCCTCCACGGAGACGCCGTGGTCCAGGGTCCGGGCGATCGACTCGACGGCCTGTTCCGTGCTGAGGTTCTGCACGCACTCTCCTGTAGAAACGGATCCTGGCGGCAATGCCCCGGTCGACGGCGGCCCGGGAATGGTCCGGGCCACGTAGACAACGGGCGACAGTTGCTGCGCCGCGACTCGACATTTGTCGATTGCAGCTTCCAGCATAGCTGTGGTAGCCATCACAGCGCCTGTTCGGCTGGCGGGACCGGTTGAGGCCTGATCTTCCGCGCCGATCCGCGGATCATGGCGGCTTCGGGAACGGACGACGGCGGCGGGTCGCCGCACGCTGCCACAACCGGCGCCGCGGTGCCCGCGAAGGGGAGCGGCCGGCGTCGTAATTTCCGCCTCTACAGTTGATTCACGGCCGGTTCCGGCACAGAATTCCACCCACGAAAACGGAGGCACCCCGATGATCATCGGCGTTCCCAAGGAAATCAAGAACAACGAATTCCGCGTGGCCATCACGGCCTCCGGCGTGCACGAACTGCGTGGCCGCGGGCATCAGGTGCTGATCGAGGCCGGCGCCGGAGTTGGCTCCAGCATCGAGGACGCCGAGTACGTCGCTGCCGGTGCCGAGATCGTGGTCGGTGCGGACGAGGTCTGGGCACGGGCCGAGATGGTCATGAAGGTCAAGGAGCCGATCGCCTCCGAGTACCGCCACTTCCGGGACGGGCTCGTTCTCTTCACCTACCTGCACCTGGCCGCCGAGCCGGAGCTGACGCGTGCGCTGCTCGACTCGGGCGTCACCGCCATCGCTTATGAAACCGTGCAGAGCGCCAACGGTGCCCTGCCGCTGCTCGCCCCGATGAGCGAGGTCGCCGGGCGGCTCTCCGTGCAGGTCGGCGCCACGGCCCTAACCAAGCCCGCCGGCGGCCCCGGCGTGCTGCTCGGCGGCGTGCCGGGCGTCCGGCCGGCCAAGGTCACCGTGCTGGGTGCGGGCGTGGCCGGCACCAACGCGGCCGCTATGGCGCTGGGCCTGGGCGCGGACGTGACCATCCTGGACATCAACGTCAACCGGCTGCGCGAGCTGGACGCCCAGTACTCCGGGCGCCTGAAGACCGTGGCCTCCAACAGCCTCGAGGTCGAGCGTTCCGTGGTGGAGTCTGACCTCGTGATCGGCTCTGTCCTGATCCCGGGCGCCAAGGCCCCGAAGCTGGTCAGCAACGAGCTGGTCGCGAAGATGAAGCCCGGCAGCGTCCTGGTGGACATCGCGGTGGACCAGGGTGGCTGCTTCGCCGACAGCCGGCCGACCACGCACGAGGATCCGACTTTCACCGTGCACAACTCGCTCTTCTACTGCGTGGCCAACATGCCGGGCGCCGTGGCAAACACCTCCACCTACGCGCTGACCAACGTCACGCTGCGCTACGCCGCGCTGCTTGCCGACCTGGGCGTGGACGCGGCGCTGGCCAAGGATCCGGCGCTTGCCGCGGGCCTGAACGTCTCGGCAGGCCAGGTCCGCCACCGCTCGGTAGCCGAAGCCTTCGGCCTGGAGCTGGCCGAAGCCGGCGAGCTGGTCAACGCCTAGGGCTTAGCTCCTCGCCAGGCTAGGGCTGAATTCCTTCACGGGCCCACCACTTCGTTGGGGCCATAACTCAATAGATCCACTACGCCGCGGGGCGGGCGCACTGAATCCGGTGCATCCGCCCCGCGGCGCTTTTGCGGCTAAGCATTTCTGGCCCGGCTCGCCGAAGCAGTTGTAAGATTGTCTGCAATGGACAGGCGGCGGCATTCCGGCGCCTGCTCAGCAGCCACTGCCGAGAGCAAGGAAGCCCATGGCACACCGATTCATCGAGCCGCTGGTCCAGGAGTCCACGCCGGCCATCATCGCGCGCAAGCTGCGCTACGCCATCGGGCACGGCGAACTGCAGCCGGGCCAGCAGCTCGGCGAGGCGGACCTGGCCCGCGAGCTGGGCGTCAGCCGGGGGCCGCTGCGCGAGGCGATGCAGCGGCTGACCCAGGAAGGCCTGCTGGTCAGCATACGGAACCGCGGCATTTTCGTGACGGAACTGGGCCCGGACGATATTGCCGACATGTACCTGGCGCGCACCGCCGTCGAACGCGCCGCCGGGCTGAAGGTTATCGAGGTCGTCGGCATCCACGAGAAGGTTGCGGCCGCGCTGCGGACCGTGACGGACAAGATGGCGCAGGCCGTCGCCGCCGGCGAGCGGGGCAGCGTCCTGAGCGATCTGGACATCGAGTTCCACGAGCTGCTGGTCAGGATGGCCGAGAGCGGCCGGCTCTCGCGCATGCACCAGACGTTGATGACGGAGACCCGGATGTGCATGGCGGCGCTCGAGGACACCGGCTACACCCCGGAGGACCGGCTGGCCGAGCACGAGGCCATCGCCGATGCGATCGGGGCGGCGAACGTGCCGCTGTTCCACAAGCTGCTGGCACACCACATGGACGATGCGGTGGAGAAGATTTCCAGCAGCATGCGGGCGCTGGAGAACGCAACGGAGAACGACGGCGGCGTGGTGCCGGGTGCCGCGGGCGCGGCTGCGGAGCCGGTAGCGTAACGGGCGAACCGGCAACCTCGAGATAGCTGGAGGCGAGTGGCCTGATGGGCAGGGCGTCCGACGAATACAAGCGGCGGCTGGAACGGGCGGCCGAGGTGCGTTCCGTGCGGGCCTCGGGCGGCAGCGCCGCGGAGGCGCAGGCCGCGGCCGCGGAGGAGGAGCTCGAGGAGAAGCGGCGCAAGCTCGGCAGCGCCGCCAGGGCGGACTACCTGATCCGCGACGCGATGGCCCGCGGCGAGTTCGACAACCTGAAGTACGCGGGCAAGCCGATCCCCGGGCTGGGGCAGGGGAACGATCCGGACTGGTGGGTCAAGGGGCTGATCCAGCGCGAGAACCTGACCGGGCTGGGGCCGAAGGCGATCCTGCTGCGCACCGAGGATGCCGAACTCGACGCCACGTTGGACCGCGTGTACACCGAGAAGCAGGTCCGCGAGATCGTCGAGGACTTCAACGCCCGGGTCATCGACGCCCGGCGCCAGCTCCAGGGCGGTCCGCCGGTCATCACGAAGACGCGCGACGTGGACGGGGAGGTCCGGCGCTGGCAGGAGCGCCGCGAGGCCCGGCGCGCGGCGACCCCGGCGGAACCCGAGCCGGAGCCCAAGCGGACCTGGTGGCGGCGGCTCAGGGGCGGCGGGTAATTAGCGGCCGATAATGACGCGTTAGCTGGGGCTGGCTGCAGGCTGGCTGCTGGCTGGCTAGGGGGCTGGTTTTCGCGGGCCGCCGGTTGGTTTTGGCCCGGTTTTCGCGGGCTGCAGGCTGGCTGGGCTGGTTTTCGCTGGTTAGGGCAGCCGTGTCTTCCTGGGCAGGGCCTGGGCGCCAGCCTCTTCGGGCTCCAACGGGACGGGGCTCAGGAGCGTCGCCGGACCGCGATGGAGGAGACCGCCGGCCAGGGGCTGGCAGCGAATGCCGCCTCGTCCGCGCATCGCGGCATGGGCTCCGGGAGCCAGCATCCGGTCCATCCAGACGCAGGGGTGGGCCTGCCGGCCGCCGCGCAGGGTGACGGAGTCGCCCCCGGATTCCAGGGTGAATTCCTGGCCGACCAGCGGGGCGAGCTGGGCACCTCTGAGGATCACGTTGCGCCGGGCCAGGAGCGGGTCGAAGGGCACCGCCTCCAGCTCGGCGGCGATGGACTCGAGAGCCTCGATGGCCATGAGCGTGACCGCTGCGTCCATGTGCGCGGCCTTGCCGAAGAAGCGGTCGCCGACGATGCCTTTCCCTGCGACCACCTCGACCTGGTCGAGGTCCGAGGTGGGGACGTCGGCGGCGCCGTCCCGGGCGCGGCCGAAGTAGGCATGGCGCGGGGAGACCAGCAGATGCAGGATCTCCACTTGGTATGCGAACGTCGCCGTCATGCTACCCAGCTTAGGGCGGGTGCCCTCGGGGTGGGTTGGCAGGCTCCGCATCGTGAGCGGGTTGGCGGGGACGGCGGAACGTGCGGTGCGGCAGGCTCGGCGAAGCCCGCCGCCGATCCCTGTCGGGCCGGCGGCGGGCGGTTGGCCTAGGCGCTGTGGAAGGCCTCGCGGCGGGCGCGGGCGTCCTCGCGGTTGAACTCGACATGCCGCAGGCTGGGCAGCCCGGTGGATTCCGGGAGGCCGGGGAGTTCTTCGCCGCGCAGGGTGGCCTGCGAGGTCTCGCGCATGCAGAGGATGCTGACGAAGCCGATGACGCCGGCGATGGCCATGTACCAGCCGGGCACGAGCTGGTTGCCGGTGGTTTCGATCAGCTGGTTGGCGACGGTCTGGGACGGGCCGGCGAAGAACGCCGTCGAGAAGTTGTAGCCGATGGCGAAGCCGCTGTAGCGCACGGCGGTGGGGAACAGCGCGGGCAGGGTGGAGGAGACCGAGGAGACCAGGACCACCAGCAGCAGGCCGAGGACGGCCAGGCCGACGAACTGCAGCAGCAGGTTGGGGATGCCGAGGAGCATGATGGCGGGGACCGAGAGCAGCGCATACCCGGCGGCGGCTGCCAGCAGCAGCGGCTTGCGGCCGACGCGGTCGGACAGCGCGCCCATCGGCGGGATCGCCACCAGCATCAGCGCCATGATGCCCACCAGCATCCAGTTGCCCTGGGCCGTGCTGTGGCCGAGTTGTCCGCTCAGGTAGGTCGGCATGTAGCCGAGGATCAGGTAGAACGCGACATTGAGCAGCACCACGAAGCCGGCGAGGACGAGGATCTGGCGCCAGTTGTGGACGATCACGTGGCGCAGCGGGGAACGGGTGGTCTCGTGCTGTGCGGAGGCCTCGGAGAAGACCGGGGCTTCGCCCAACCGGGTGCGGATCCACAGCGCGGTCAGGCCGAGCGGGATGGTCAGCAGGAACGGGATGCGCCAGAGTCCGTCCTGGACGGCCTGCTCGCCGGCTACGGTGATCAGCGTGGTGCAGACGACGGCGGCCAGCATGAAGCCGACGGTGGTGCCGAATTCCAGGAAGGAGCCGAGGAAGCCGCGGCGTCGGTCCGGGGCGGATTCGGCCATGTAGACCGCGGCGCCGCCGTACTCGCCGCCTGCGGAGAAGCCCTGTACCAGCCGGCAGAGGAGCAGCAGGACCGGGGCCAGGGCGCCGACGGTCTGCAGCGTGGGCAGCAGGCCGATGGCACCGGTGGCCAGGGTCATCATCATCACCGTCAGCACCATGACCTTCTGCCGGCCGACCTTGTCGCCGAGCGGCCCGAGGATGATGCCGCCGAGCGGACGGACCAGGAAGGACAGCGCGAGGGTGGCGAGGGTCAGCGTGACGCCGAGGCCGCCGTCGCCCTCCTCCGAACCGAAGAAGTTCACCGCCATGAAGATCGTCAGGTAGCCGTACACGCCGTAGTCGAACCATTCGACGGCGTTGCCCAGGGCCGAGCCGAGGATGGCGCGGTTGAGCGTGCGCTTGCCCTCGGGCGTGCCCGGTTCGGCGCCCGGCGCCGTTTTGGGCTCCGGCTGGTTGTTGCGCAGGGATTCGGAAGTGCTCATGGAGTGCTCCTAGTTGGTCAGGGTACGCAGGCAGAGCAGGGCGTAGGCACGCGCGGCGATGGACAGTTCGTCCAGGCCGACGGATTCGTCCGCCTGGTGGGCTTGGTCGTTGAGGCCGCCCGGGCCGAGCACAATGGCAGGCACGCCGAAGTCGCGGACGATGAAGCCGCCGTCGCACGCGGCCGTCCAGCCGCCGATCCGGGTGCTGCCCCCGGCAGCTTCCACGCTGGCCACGGCCGCGGCGACCAGCGGGTGGTCCGCGGGGGTGCGGAAGCCTGGCATCTGCATGCTGACGCGGCCGGTGACTGAAATCCCGTCCGTGTCAATGCCGGCTTCGCGGATCCGGGCCAGCAGGTCCGCGAGGATGCGGTCCGGGTCATCGTCCGGCATCAGGCGGCGGTCCAGGGAGAGGGAGCACGACGGCGCCACCACCGAGGTGCCCTGGCCTCCTTCGATCAGTCCGACATTCCAGCTGCCGGCTCCGAGGAGGTCGTCCTGGTCCTGCTGCAGCCGCTCGTGGTCCGCGCGGATGAGTTCGCAGATCCGGGCGGCGGCGGCGATGGCGTTGCGCCCGTCCGCCGGGCGGCCGGAGTGCGCGGGGCGGCCGGTGATTTCCAGTTCCAGGTAACTGTCGCCGCGGCAGCCGACGACGGTTTCCAGGTCCGTGGGTTCGGCCACGACGCAGCCGAGGTAGTCATGGGGGAGGGCCGAGGCGGCCAGCGTCCGGATGCCGAGGCCGAGGTCCTCTTCGTCCACGGTGCAGACCAGCGTGACGGGGCCGGAGAGCTCGGCGCCCGCCTGCTTGAGCGCGGCCATGGCGCCGAGGACCGCGGCGAGGCCGCCCTTCATGTCCGTGGCGCCCCGCCCGTAGAGCCGGCCGTTTTCCACGGCGGCCTGGAAGGGCTGGCGGCTCCAGCCGGGCCCCGCCGGGACGACGTCGGAGTGGCCGAGGAACATCAGGCCGCGCGCCGCGCCGGATTCCGGGCCCGGGACGCCGGTCTCCGCAGCCGTCCCGGCGGGAGCGGGCGGCGGCAGCGTGACGAGGATGTTCGGGCGGTCGGGGGCCGCGGGCTGGATGGCGACTTCGAGGCCCAGCTCGCGGGCCGCGGCCTCCAGCACGGCGACGGTGGCGGCCTCGGTGTCCCCGGGGTTCTCGCCGCCGGCCCCGATGAGCCGGGCGGCGAGGTTTACGATCCGGCCCAGGTCGACGGCGTCGAGGACGGCTTGCTCGGTGGCAGTCAGCGCGCGCTGGGCTGCCTCGCGGGGGGCCGGCGCCACCTACCGCGCTCCCGAGGAGGCTGCCGTGCCGAAGGAGACCTCGGCGCGGGCCTTGTCGATGGCCGCGGCGAGGCGGACGATGCCGGTCTCGGTGCGCTCCGGCGACGAGGAGGCGAAGCAGAGCCGGAAGGCGTCGGTGAACCGGCCGCCGGGGGAGAGCGCCGGGCCCGGGATGAAGGCGACGCCCTCGGCCAGCGCGATGTCGAACAGCCGCTGGGTGTTGATCTTCGCGTCCTCGCCCTGCAGCGTCACCCAGAGGAAGAAACCGCCGTCGGGGTTCGTGGTGCGCACGCGGTCCCCGAGATGCCGCCCGATGCTCTCCAGCATTGCGTGCTTGCGGCCCTGGTACTCGCGGCGCAGCCAGGCCAGGTGGTCGTCCAGGCCGCCGCGCAGGATGAACTCGGCCACCAGGTGCTGGGCCGGCACGTTGGTGCAGGTGTCCATGGCCTGCTTGGCGTTGATGACCAGGCGCTGCAGCTCCGGGTCGGTCTCCACCCAGCCCACGCGCAGGCCGGGGGCGAGGATCTTGGAGAAGGTGCGGACCGAGAAGATCAGCGGATCGTCCGGGCTGAGCTGGTTGAAGGTGGGCAGCTCCTCGCCCTCGAAGCGCAGCAGGCCGTACGGGTCGTCGTCGACAATCACGGTGTTCCACTCATGCGCCAGCTCCAGCAGCCGCTTGCGGCGCGGCAGCGAGAGCGTCGTCCCCGACGGGTTCTGGAAGTTGGGAATGGTGTAGATGGCCTTCGGCGTCTTGCCGTACGCGGCCACGAGGGACTCCAGCTGGTCCACGTCCATGCCGTCCTCGTCGACCGGGACCTCCAGCAGCTCCGCGCCGTAGCTGAGCGCGGTGGCCGAGCCGTTGGTGTACGTCGGGCTCTCCACGACCACCAGGTCGCCGGGGTCGACGAAGATCTTGAAGGCCAGGTCCAGCCCCTGCATGCCGCCCGAAGTGATGGTGATGCGTTCACGCGCGGTGGGATCCGCCGTCGTCGATAAATAGTCCGTGAGCGCGTCGATGAGGTGCGGCTCGCCTTCCGTGGCGCCGTAGGTGTAGGAGGAGGCGTCGTAGACGGCGGCGGGCACGCTGTTGAACAGCTCGACGGGCACGGCTTCCTCCGCCGGGGCGCCCATCGCGAAGCGCACGATGTCGTGGGTCTGCTTGGCCAGCAGCGACGTGCTGGAGTCGATGACGGAGCCGACCAGGTTGCCGGCCCGTGCCCCGAGGGGAAGGTTGCGCAGGGTCATAGGAAGTCCTAGCTGTTGATGGGGAGCAGGCCCCGCTTGTAGGTGGTGAAGGTTTCGACGCCGGTCGCCGTGACGCGGATGGATTCGGAGAGGCCGTAGCCGTAGTTGTCCATCCACATCCCGCAGATCAGGTGGAAGGTCATGTTCTCGGCCAGGCCCCGCTCGTCCTCGCTGCGGATGCTGATGGTGCGCTCGCCCCAGTCCGGCGGGTAGCCGATGCCGATCGAGTAGCCCAGCCGCGAGTCCTTTTCGTAGCCGTACTCGAAGATGGTGCGGTTCCACACGGCGGCGACCTCCCGGACGGGCACGCCGGCGCCGATCACGTCCAGCATTGCGTTGAGGCCGGCGTCCGTGGCTTCGGCCACGCGGCTCAGCTCCGCGGACGGCTGGCCCAGCAGGAAGGTCCGGTTCAGCGGGACGTGGTAGCGCTTGTAGGCGCCGGCGAGTTCGACGACGACCGCCTCATCGCCGCGCAGCCGCCGCTCGCTCCAGGTCAAGTGCGGGGTGTCGGCGGATTCCGCCGTCGGCAGCAGCGGCACGATGGCCGTGTAGTCGCCGCCGAATTCCTCGGTGCCGGAGATCTGCGCCTCCGTGATCGCGGCCGCGATGTCGCACTGCCGGGCCCCGGGACGGATGGCCTCCTCGGCGGCGGCCATCGCATTGTTGGTGATCACCGCGGCCTTGTGCATCAACTGGATCTCCGCGGGCGACTTCACGGACCGCACCCAGTTCACGAGCTCGAAGCTGTCCACCAGCGTCCACTCCGGGATGGCGTTGACCAGTGCACGGTAGGCCTTCGGCGCGAAGAAGTGCGAGTCCATCTCCAGGCCCACGCAGCCCTTGGCCGCCGGCGCGATCAGGTGCCGCTCGCGCAGCGCGAACGCGACCCAGTCGAAGGGGTGGATGTGCGGCCGGTGGATGTAGCTCTCCGGGTAGCCGACGATGCACTCTTCCGGCAGCCAGGCCGTGCGGAACGCGCCGTTGGCATCCATCTGCCGGGTGAAGAGGATCATGTCGCCCTGGGCCGGCACGAACACCATCTGCGGAGTATAGAAGGACCAGGCGTTGTAGCCGGTCAGGTAATAGATATTGGCCGGATCGGTGACGATCAGGGCGCTTAGGCCCTGGTCCTCCATGCGCAGCCGGACCGCTGCGAGCCGCGCCTCGTACTCCCCGATGGAGAAGAGCATGGGGGCGATGCCGTTTGGTTCCACTCAAGCCTCCGTGATGTCTAGACGGGAAATGTTCAGCCGCGTGGAACGGCCATGTACTTGTACTCGAGGAACTCCTCGATCCCCACGCGCCCGCCCTCGCGGCCCAGCCCGGAGGCCTTGATGCCGCCGAACGGCGCCGCCGGGTTGGACACGACGCCGGTGTTCAGGCCGACCATGCCGACCTCCAGCGCCTCGCCCATCCGGAAGCCTCGGTCCACGTCCTGCGTGAACAGGTAGCCGACCAGCCCCCACGGGGTGTCGTTGGCCAGCCGGGTGACTTCCTCCTCGGTGTCGAAGGGGATGACGGGGGCCACCGGGCCGAAGATCTCCTCGCTCATCAGGTCCGCGGCCGGATCGACGTCGGAAAGCACCGTGGGGGAGTAGAAGTAGCCGGGGCGTTCCGGACGGGAGCCGCCGCAGACCACGGTGGCGCCCTTGGCGACGGCGTCGTCCACCAGTTCCTGCACCTTCACCAGGGCCTTCTCTTCCACCAAAGGTCCGACGTCGGTGCCATCCTTCGCGCCGTCCCCCACCGTGAGTGCGCCGAGCCGCGCGGCCAGTCTGCGGGCGAACTCCTCGGCGACCGGCCGCTGCACGAACAGACGGTTGGCCGCGGTGCAGGCCTCGCCCATGTTGCGCATCTTGGCGGCGACCGCGCCCTCGACGGCACGGTCCAGGTCGGCGTCCTCGAACACGATGAACGGCGCGTTGCCGCCGAGCTCCATCGAGGAGCGCATGACGTGCTTGGCCGCCTGCTCGAGCAGCTTCACGCCCACCTCGGTGGAGCCGGTGAAGCTGACCTTGCGGGCGATGCCGCTCTCCATCCACGGCGTCACCACGGAGGAGGCCTTCGACGTGCAGACGACGTTGAGCACGCCCTTGGGCAGACCGGCCTCGATGAGGATGTCCGCCAGCGCCAGCGAGGACAGCGGGGTCAGGTTGGCCGGCTTGAACACGATGGTGCAGCCGGCGGCGATGGCCGGGCCGATCTTGCGGGTGCCCATGGCCAGCGGGAAGTTCCACGGGGTGACCAGCACGCAGGGGCCGACGGGCTCCTTGGAAACCAGGATGCGGTTCTTGCCGTCGCCCGTGGTGGTCACGTCGCCGCCGATCCGCACCGCCTCCTCGGAGAACCAGCGGAAGAACTCGGCGGCGTAGGCCACCTCGCCCTTGGCCTCGGCGAAGGGCTTGCCCATCTCCGTGGTCATCACCAGCGCCAGCTCGTCCTGCCGCGCCATGATCAGGTCGTAGGCTCGGCGCAGGATCTCGCTGCGCTCGCGCGGCGCGGTCTTCGCCCACTCCTTCTGCACCCGGCCGGCGGTTTCGATGGCGCGGCGGGCGTCCTCCGGGCCGCCGTCGGCCACGGTGGCGACGACTTCCTCGGTGGCGGGATTGACGACGTCGAAGCGGGCGCCGGAGGCGGATTCGCTCCACTCGCCGTCGATGAAGACGCCGGTGCTGACCTTGGCGACGGCGTCGCGCGCCTCCTGCGAGGTTGCTGCGTCGGTGCGGGGGGCGGTCTCAGTTGTCATGCGGGAGAGTCCTTCTTGTCAGTGGTCTGGTCAGGTTTGGGATCGAGCAGCTGGGCGAGGTGCCGGCCGGGTCTGTCCGGGGCGAGCTGGTTGACCTGCATGGCGCAGGAGAAGCCGTCCGTCAGGACCGGCACGTCCGTGCCGCTGCCGCGCAGGGCCGGGGCCAGGGCGTGCTCGGCCACCTGCATGCTCACGTCGTAGTGCTGCTTCTCGAAGCCGAAGTTGCCGGCGACACCGCAGCAGCCGGTCGCATCGGTGACGCCTTCGATGCCGACGGCGGCCAGGGCCTGCCGCTGGGTTGCGGCGCCGAAGACGGCGTACTCGTGGCAGTGCGTCTGCAGCACCACCTGCTCCGGCAGCGGTTCCGCCGGCGCCGGCTTCCAGCCGCCCGCGGCCAGCTCGCCCACATAGGCGGCGAAGCTGCGCACCCGGGCGGCCACCCGGCGGGCCTGCTCGGTATGCACGAGTTCGGGCAGGTCCTTGCGCAGCGCGGCGGCGCAGCTGGGTTCCACGACGACGATCGGCCGGTCCGTCCCGTCGTCGAGCGCCTCGACGGCCCCGCGGAGCAGCTTCTTCGCGGTGTCCAGCTGGCCGGTGGAGATCCAGGTCAGCCCGCAGCACGCGTCGGCCGAGCATTCGGCCGGCTGTCCGGCGCCCGCGAGCACCCGCGCGGCGGCACCGGCGACCTCCGGGCGGAAGCCGCGCGTGAAGGTGTCCACAAAGAGGACGACGCCGGAGGTGCGGTCCGCGCGGTGGCGTGCACCGCCGTCGTACTCGCCTTCCAAGGTGCCGCCCGCGACCGGCCGGACACCGCCGTCGTGCTTTCCGCGCTGCAGCCCGGCCGCGGCCACCTGCCTCCACCATTCGCCGGCACCGGCGAACTTCGGCAGCGCGCGCTTCGTGGTCATGCCGCCCGCGGCCGCCGCCAGCTTGCCCAGCGGCGTGTCCAGCGCGGCGTTGACCAGCGGCGCGATGCGGCCGGTGAGCTTGAGCCAGCGCGGCAGCCAGCCGAGCGAATAGTGCGAGAGCGGACGCCGCCGGCCGCGGTAGTAGTGGTCGAAGAACTCGGACTTGTAGGTCGCCATGTCGGTGCCGGTGGGGCAGTCGCTCGAGCAGGCCTTGCAGGACAGGCACAGGTCCAGCACCTCGCGGACCTCCTCGGAGCGCCAGCCTTCCTCGATGCTGCGGGCGCCGCGGACCATGTCCTGCAGCACGCGGGCGCGGCCGCGGGTGGAGTCCTTCTCGTCCCGGGTGGCGCGGTAGCTGGGGCACATGACGCCGGCGGTGTCCGAGCGGCACTTGCCCACGCCGATGCAGCCCTGGACGGCGTGCACCCACGGGTCGGCGCCGGCCCCGGACTCGTCCGCCGGGTTGTCGGTCTCGGCGCTGGCGCTGCCGCCCGCGCCGATCGGGCGCAGGTCGAAGCTGGTGCGCCACTGCCGCTCCGGCACGCCGTCCAGCGACAGGTGCGCGTCCAGCGGGTCCGGATCGGTGAGCGAACCGGGGTTGAGGATGCCGGCGGGGTCCCAGATCCGGCGGTAGTCGGCGAAGGCCCTCAGCATCGCGGCGGAGTACATGATCGGCAGCAGCTCGGAGCGGGCGCGGCCGTCCCCGTGTTCGCCGGAGAGCGAGCCGCCATGCCGGACCACCAGCTCCGCGGCCTCGCGGGAGAAGGCCCGGAACACGGCGCGGCCGGCGTCGCTGCGCAGGTCGTAGGTGATCCGGATGTGCATGCA
This sequence comes from Arthrobacter sp. Marseille-P9274, assembly GCF_946892675.1. Taxonomy (NCBI): domain Bacteria; kingdom Bacillati; phylum Actinomycetota; class Actinomycetes; order Micrococcales; family Micrococcaceae; genus Arthrobacter; species Arthrobacter sp. Marseille-P9274. The sequence continues at coordinate 352,428 of NZ_CAMPOV010000002.1, read as the reverse complement.
GCCGGCGCCGAGGTGTCCGTACATCACGCCGGTCAGGCCGTGCTTGGCCAGCAGGTCGCGGAAGTCCGCCAGGTACTCCGGCAGCTTTTCGGGCGCAACGGCGGAATCCTCCCAGCCGGGCCAGGACTCGCCGCCGGTGGACAGCCGGGAGGACAGGCCGGCGCCGACCTCGCGGACGCGCCAGAGCGAGGCGCGCTCCACCGGATCGGGGACCGGGCGGCCGTCCATCATCCGGCCGTTCTCCCTCAGCCGGGCCAGCAGCCGCTCGGCCTCTGCGGCGACCTCGTCCGGGTCGTCGCCGTCCAGGTCGACGTACAGCCAGGCCTTGCCCTCCGGCAGGCCCTGCACGGAGCCGTCACCGCGGCGGAAGCGCATGGTGTCCACGATCGCCTCGTCGATCCCCTCCACCGCGGAGGGGGAGAACTCGAGGATGGTGCCGATATCCCGCGAGGCCTCGACCACGTCCCGGTAGCCGACGCAGACCAGCAGCGCGCTCGCGGGCTTCGGCACCAGCTTCATCCGCGCCCCGACGATGACCGCGCAGGTGCCCTCGGACCCCACCAGCGCGCGGGCCACGTTGAAGCCCTTCTCCGGCAGCAGGTTGGCCAGGTGGTAGCCGGAAACCTGCCGCTGGATCCGGCCGAGCTCGGTGCGGAACCCGGCGAGGTTGGCGCGCGCCAGCTCCTTCAGCTCGGCAGTGAGCTGCGCGGCGCGCAGCGCGGCGGCGGTGTCCTCGGGATCCGTGGCCCGCAGCCCCTCCGCGCCCGCGGTGAGCCGAACGCCGTCGGACGTCACGACGTCGATCTCCGCCACGTGGTCAGACGTCCGGCCGTAGCGGACCGAGTGGTTGCCGCACGCATCGTTGCCCAGCGCGCCGCCGACCGTGGCGCGGTTCTTCGAGGACGGATCCGGCGCGAAGGTGAAGCGTCCCTCCGTCGCGCGCTCCACCTCGGCGGAGAGCGCGGCCAGCACCACTCCGGGCTCCACCGAAACCGTCCCGGCCGCCTCGTCGACGCGGTGGATCCGGTTCAGGTAGCGGGAGAAATCCAGCACGACCCCGGGACCGATCGCGTTGCCGGCCATCGAGGTACCGCCGCCGCGGCCGATCAGCGGCGTGCCCGTGGCGCGGCAGGCTTTCACGGCGGCGACGACGTCCTCGATGCTGCGCGGGAAGACCACGGCGAGCGGCGGGACGCGGTAGTTGGACGCGTCGAAGGAGTACTCGGCCCGCCGGCGCGGCGAGGCGTCGGCGGTGATGCCCGCCGCGGCCAGCGCGGCGAGCACGGCGGGCCGGTCGACGCCGGTGTTGCCGGCTCGGCGGTCCGGGGTACGGGTGGTGTCGGGGAGGACGGCTTCGCTCATGTGGTGTGCTCAGGCTCCCGTCGCTGCCGCGGGGACGGCTCCGGTGGCGACGGCGACGGCCGCCTCGAAGCGCTCCAGGCCGGTGGTGATTTCTTCGGGCGTGACCACGAGGGCCGGGATCAGCCGGACCACGTTGCCCGCCGGACCGCAGGTCAGCGTCAGCAGGCCCTGCTCGGTGGTGGCCTGCTGGACCGCGGTGGCCGTGGCCGCGTCCGGGTTGCCGTCCGCTCCGGTGAACTCGATGCCCTGCATCAGGCCCAGGCCGCGGACGTTACCGATCTGCGGGAACCTGCCCTGGATCTCGAGCAGCCCGGCCTGCAGTTGCTCGCCGCGCAGCCGCGAGTTCTCCACCAGCCCCTCCTCCTGGACCACTTCCAGCGTGGCGACGCCGGCCGCCGCGGAGACGGCGTTGCCGCCGTAGGTGCCGCCCTGCGAACCTGGCCACGCCTTCGACATGGTCTCGGTCGAGGCGGCGATCGCGGAGATCGGGAAGCCGGAGGCGATGCCCTTGGCGGTGATCAGGATGTCCGGCGTCGCCGCCGAGTGCTGATGGCCCCAGAACCTGCCGGTGCGCCCGACGCCGGCCTGCACCTCGTCGAAAATCAGCTTGATGCCGTGCCGGTCCGCGCGCTCGCGCAGCCCTTCCATGAACGCCGGAGGGGTGGGCAGGTAGCCGCCGTCGCCCAAGGCCGGCTCGATCAGGAACGCCGCCGTGTCGTTCGGCGCGGTGCGGGTCTGCAGCAGGTAGTCCAGTTCCTTCAGGGCGAATTCGACGGCGGTGGCCTCGTCCCAGCCGTAGCGGTAGGCGTAGGGGAAGGCGGACATATGCACGCCGGCCATCAGCGGTGCGAAGCCGGCGGAGAACTTGGTGCCCGCCGTGGTCAGCGACGCCGCCGCGACGGTGCGGCCGTGGAAGCCGCCCTGGAAGACCACGATGTTCGGGCGCCCGGTGGCCATCCGGGCCAGTCGGATCGCGGCCTCGACCGCCTCCGAGCCGGAGTTGGCGTAGAAGACGGAGTCCAGCCCGGCCGGCAGCACCTCACCCAGCTTTTCCGTCAGCTGCAGCAGCGGCTGGTGCATCACCGTGGTGTACTGCGCGTGGATGATCTTGCCGACCTGATCCCGCGCCGCGGCGACCACCTTCGGGTGGCAGTGGCCGGTGCTGGTGACGCCGATGCCGGTGGTGAAATCCAGGTAGTCCTTGCCGTCCGTGCCGTAGATCCAGCTGCCGAGGGCGTGGTCGACGACGACGGGGGTGGCCTGCTTGAGCGCGGGGCTAAGTGAAGTCATGCACCCATGGTGTAGGTCACATCTGTTTATTGTCAACAATCCGTCGACACCCCCGGCTGTTTGGCATCAAGGGTGCCCTGCCGCCGCTCGAATCACTACGCTGGGCTCGAGTGCTGCACTCTGCCCGCCGAGCCCTCTTCGCCACTTCGAGGGGGACTTCGACGACAAGGCGGCCTATGTCGCGGCCATGTCCTCCCCCGAAGGGCAGGCCCTCGCCGCGGATGTGCCTAACTACGCGCCGCCGGGCGTCGTCATTGTCAACTACCCCGTGGGGTCCCTGGCCGGCTGAACGGCGCGCGGCCGCGGACCCCGTTATTCACGTCGGGGTCCGCCTAGCTGTCTATTGTCAACAATCTTGCGCTCGCGTAGCGTGGAGCCGTGACTAATCGAGCTTCGGGGTCCCGCCCCCGCGTGGTGATTCTGGCCGAGGACGGCCAGCCCCGCCCCTACAATCTGGGTGCGATTAAGGCGCGCGCCGACGTCGTTGTTGCCCCCGCCGCCGAGCTGCCGCAGGCGATCGCCGGCGCGGACGCCCTGTTCCTGTGGGACTTCTTTTCCTCGGCGCTGCGCGATGCGTGGCCGCAGGCGGACGCGCTGAAGTGGGTGCACGTGGCGGCCGCTGGCGTGGACACGATGCTGTTCGACGGGCTGCGCGACTCCGAGGTAGAGCTGACCAACGCGCACGGCACCTTCGACAGGCCGATCGCCGAGTTCGTGCTGGCGTCCATCCTGGCGCATGACAAACAGTTGCACCACAGCAAGGCCCTGCAGCGGGAGGCCACGTGGATGCACCGCGAACTCACGCCGACCGCAGGCTCCCGAGTGCTCGTTGTGGGGACCGGCGGGATCGGCCGTGCCACGGCCCGGCTGCTGCGCGCGGTCGGGCTGGAGGTCCGGGGCGCCGGACGGACGGCGAGGGAGTGCGACGACGATTTCGGCTCCGTGGTGCCCAGCGCCGAGCTCGCCGAACAGGCCGGGTGGGCGGACCACGTCGTGCTGATCGCTCCGCTGACGGACCAGACCCGGCAGATGCTCAACGCCGAGGTGCTCGCCTCCATGAAGCCGACGGCGCACCTGGTCAACGTCGGCCGCGGCGCGCTCGTGGACGAGCCCGCGCTCATCGAGGCGCTGCAGGCCGGCCGGATCGCCGCCGCCTCGCTGGACGTCTTCGATCAGGAGCCGCTTCCGGCCGACCACCCTTTCTGGGCCATGGAGAACGTGCACATCTCGGCGCACATGAGCGGCGACGTCGTCGGCTGGCGCGACGCCCTCGCGGACCAGTTCCTCGCCAACCTGGACCGCTGGCTCGCCGGCGAACCGCTCGCCAACCAGGTGGACAAGGAACGCGGCTACGTCAGCTCGCGGGGGTAAACCGCGGCCGCATCAGAGAATGCGCATCAGAGAATGGCGGTGGCATTGGCCGGCGAACCGGTGGCGCCTGTGACATTGAGCGGCTTGACGACGAGCAGGGCGTGCCACTGTCCTAGCTCCCGCATCCGGCGGGCGAGCGGTCCGAGGCGCCAGAGTTCTCCGAGGGGCAGCCCGAGCTTGGCGAGGAATTCCTGGTGCATCATGCCGCGGTCGTTCGGCGCCGTCTGCCTGAAGGGAGAATCCGGGACCGGAGGCAGGCACTCGACGGCGAAGTTGTCGGCCGCGAGCAGTGTCACCCCGCTGTTCCAGGACCAGTTGAGGAGTTCTTCGCTTTGCGCCATGCCGGTTGCGCGGCCGTTGGCCTGCTGTTCACGTTTGCGCGCGTCGTCGAGCCCAAGGAACCACTCGGCCCAGCCGGTATGGAGCATGACGACGTCGCCCGTGCTGACCTCCGCACCCTGGGCTTCGAGCGCCCGGGGAATCAGATCGAACGGAAGCGGCTGGCCGCCGGAATGATCGACCTCCCGGCCTTGCGACTGGAGGTACCCGGCGACATCGACCAGCACGCCGCGGGTCACGATGGGTTTGTCTGCCCATACCTGGATGCCCAGTTCCTCAGTGCCTGGCTGGATCAGGTCGTCCGGGACGCCGCCATAGAAGCCAACGTCGTCTGCGCGCCTGTGCCGGAGCCCGTCGATTTGGGTAGATCCCTGCAGATAGAACCCGTCGAGGAAGTCATCGCGATGGGCCGGATGGTTGGCATAGATGGTGTGGACGGGAGCCTTGCGGGCTTTGGACATACCGGGGGCGAAGGCATCCACCGGGTAATCGAGCCCGAAGACTTCTCCGTGCTGCACCGACCGGGCAGCACCGACCACGGCGGCAGCGTCGGCGAAGGACGGCGTTCCCCTCGAGGAGTCCGTGAACAGGTTCCAGGAGGTGCCGGCCAGAGCGCCCGGGCGTTCTTTGAGTTCCCGGCGGTCGGGCAGGCCGCCGCGCGCGGCGGCGGTCATCGGGTCCCGGCTTTCGATTGAGCGGTAGGGCTTGCTGCTTTGACATGGACGAGGACGTACGCGGCGATCGCGGAAGCGGAGGCCGCGATGCACAGGACGGTCTTGAAGATGCCGTTCGGGGCGGTGAGGATTTCGGCGTCGCCGGCGGCCAGGCCGAGGACCTGCCACACGATGAGCAGCACGCCGCCGGCCAGGGCGGTGGAGAGTGAGGCGATGAACACGGTCCGGGCGATGCGGTGGAGCATGGTGGTTCCTTGCTAGACGGGCAGGACGCCTGCGGCGACCAGCACCCCGATGCCCAGCAGCGGCAGGGCATAGTAGAGCAGCATGCGCCGGAAGGTGTGGAGGGGATCGACGCCGGCAATGCCGCACGCGACGTACAGGGGCGCACCGCCCGGGGGCACGGCGGCCTCGCAGGAGGAGAAGATCAGCACGGCGACCGCGGCTGTCGGGGCCGGGACACCGGCGGCGATGAGCGCGGCGACGCCGATGGTGCCCACGGCGGCCATGGTAGCCGTGGAGGACAGGGGGGCTGCGACGGCGACGACGATGAGGCCGATGACGACCGCGAGCAGCCACACGGGCAGGTCGAGGCCGTCCAGCAGGCCCGACAGTTGTTCGGGCAGGCCGGTGGTGGCCAGGGCGTTCGCGCCGGCGAAGGCGAAGAGAACGGTGATGCCGACGACGCCGAACCTGGGTGCGGAGTCGCCGATGAGCTGGGCCCATGCCTTGGGGCTGCGGGGCAGCTGTCTGCGTCCCAGGGCCAGGCCGAGAACGATCAGGACAACGGGGATCCAGAAGATCGGGCTGATGGCGTCGGAGACGTCCGTCCCTGCGTGGCCGGAGAGGATCTTGGCGAGGGCTCCGGTTGTCAGGAGCATGGGCAGGGCGACCCCGACGAAGAGCAGCAGGGTGGTCCAGCCGCGGCGCAGGGCCTCGAGCAGCAGGGGGCGGTTTTCCTTGGCTGTGGCGCGGGCGCCGCTGCGGTGCACAAGGATGGCCGTGACGATGAGGCGGTGCAGGACGCACCAGAGGCCTCCGGCGATCAGGGGAAGGATGAGCGTGTCGATGTCGAGCAGGGGGCCGACGGTGGAGGAACCGACGAGGACGAACATGGACGCGCTGAAGGGGAAGGTGATGCCCATGCCTGCGTTGCCGGCGACGATGGTGGCCGCCGTGGTCCGCTCGACCTTGGCGCGTTCCATCCAAGGGATGGTCACCGAGCCGACCGTCGCGGCGATGGCGGCCTGGTTGTGCACGATGCTGCCCAAACCTGCGGAGGCGACGGTGGACACGTAGGCGGAGCCGCCCTTGCGGCCGCCGATGAGCGCGTCCAGCAGGTTGATCATCCGTTCCATGACTCCGGCCCTTTCCAGCAGGTAGCCCATGAACACGAAGATGACCGTGGCGTAGACGATCTCGTCGGTGAGCGCGTCGTAGAGCGCGGTCCAGCCGGCGTTCAGCGCGGCCGCCCCGTTGAACCCGGCTGCAACGAGGAAGCCGATCATCATGGCTTCCCCGACGTTGCGCTTAAGCAGGGTCGTCCACAAGATGATCACGGCCAGGTAGGCGCCGAGTGCCCAGACGCCGATCATGAGTGGTCCTTCCCGTGTCTCTTGCCGGCCACTTTCAGGATGCCACGCTTTCGGTTTCTTCGGCCGCGGCCATGCGTTCCATCGCGGTGGCCGAGGCTTCGGTCATTTCCGCAGGGACACCGAGTTCGGCTAGGTAGCCGCTGGTGGAGCGCATCTCGAAGGAGCGGCGGGCCGCGTGCTTCTGCGTGCCCGTGAGGAACCGCTCTATGACGGCCTGCCCGTCCCCGGCGAGCATCCCCGTGATCTGGGCGCGGACGAAATCTTCCAGGCCCGCCGCCCGACCTGCGTTGACGGCTTCTACGACGACGGAGGCGAGCCCCTTCATGAAGACGCTGCGCAGCAGTTTATGCGCCATCGCGGCCCCTGGAGGTCCGGGGACAACCTCAACGGGTGCACCAATGCCGCGCACGACGTCGGCGAAGGCTGCGGCGCCGGGACCGCTGGCCATCAGCGGGGTGGCTTCGCGCTGTGCGATGACCGGTCCGAGGATCGCGACGTCGGCGAACAGTACGTCCCCGGCGCCGCGGCCGAGCTCTTCCATGGTGCCAGGGGAAGAGGAGGTCAGATCCGCGTAGCAGGCCCCTGCAGGCATGGCCGGCAGGCACTCGGCGGCGACGGGGCGGGCCGCCCCGGCGCCGGTGAGGACCAGGACTACGTCGGCTTCGGCGCAGGCGGCTGCTGCGCTAGGTGCGAGGCCGACTCCGGCCGGGGCAGAAGTCACGACCGGATCGTAGCCGGTGACCTGGTGGCCGGCGCGCAGCAGGGCGGAGGCGTAGATGGCGCCGGCTTCGCCGAGGCCGATAACGGTGCAATTCATGGTGCTGTTTCCTTCGGGTGGAGCGTGGTGCGTGTCAGGAGTTGGCGGCGCGGTCGCCGATGATGCGGGCGCGGCGTTCGGCTTCGTCCGCGAAGACCGCTTCGGCCGCTGCCGCGATTTCGTCCGCCCGGCCGCGGGGAACGACGACGACGCCGTCGGAGTCACCGACGATGATGTCGCCTGGCAGGACCGGAACCCCGCCGAAAGCGATGGGCACCGCGATCCGGAACGGGCCGTTTTTATAGGGGCCGGCCGGGCTGGTGGCCTTGGCGAAGACCGGCAATCCGATCTCGCCGAGGACTTCGGCGTCCCGCGCGGCCCCGTCCAGCGCGAAGCCGGCTAGTCCGGCTGAGATCGCCCGTTCACCGATGAGTTCTCCGAGCAGCGCGCGGGAGGTGTCGCCCCCGCCGCTGACCACCACGACGTCGCCGGGGCTGGCCGCGGCGAGGCTTGCGTGGATGCCTTGGTTGTCGCCGGCGGCGACCCAGACGGTAAAGGCGGGGCCAGCCAGTCTGGCTCCGGGCCAGATCGCCTGGATGGCCGAATCGGCGACGCCGAGGCGCTCCATCGCATCGCCGATGTTGGCCGCGGGCAGGGCCGCGAGGCGGGCGATGAGTTCCGGGGCGGGCCGCTCGAAATCGACGACGGTCGTGGTGTCAGCGGTGGAGGACATGATGCTGTTCCTTCGTTCGGGTATTACTTGGCTTGGACGAGGGGCAGGACGGTCTTGTAGTCGGTCTCCTGCTGGCCCCAGAACGTCTCGTAGTCGCCGGCGGACTGGTAGCTGGTGGCCAGGCCCAGGTCCTCCATCTTCGCGACAACGGCCGGATCCTCGATGGCGGTTTTCAGGGCTGCTTCGAGCTTCTGCGCGACGGGTTCGGGCAGGCCGGCCGGGGCGGAGTAGCCGCGGGCGGTGGCGGCGACGACGTCATGTCCGGACTCCTTGAAGGTGGGAACGTCGGGCAGGGCCTCGGCCCGTTCGCTGTCCATCACGCCCAGGACCTTGGCTTTGCCCTGCTTGACCAGGTCGGTGACATCGCTGACGTTGGCCACGAGGACTTCGACGTGCTTGCCGAGGAATGCAGTGGTAGCCTGCGAGGCGCCCTCGGAGAAGTGGACCGGGCTGAGCGCGGCACCGGTGGCATCCTTGACCTGGGCGATCGCGAAGTGCTCGCCGCCCTGCTGGCCGGTGGTCGTCGCGGTGATGGTGTCCGGCTTGTCCTTCGCTGCCTTCAGCAGGTCGTCGAGGTTCTGGTAGGGGCTGTCCGGCTGGACGGCGACGACGGCGGGGTCGATGACCTGGCGTCCGAGCGGCTGGAAGTCCTCCCGCGTGAAACTCGCGCCGCGGGCCGGGTCGAGCGGGGTGACGACGACCGACGGCGAGCCGGTGGCACCGATCGTGTAGCCGTCGGCCTCGGCGCTGGTCAGGGCCGTGTAGCCGATCTGGCCTCCGGCGCCGGGCTTGTTCACAACTTCGACGTTCGTGCCCAGCTCCTTCTCAAGCACGGGCTGGACCAGGCGGGCGGCGGTATCGACGGCGCCGCCCGGGGCGAACGCAACAATCATCTCGATGGACTTACCCTGGCGGGGGAAGTCCTCGCCCGCGGAGGAGGAGGTTTGAGCGCCGCAGGCAGTGGAAGCCATGAGGGTGAGGGCTGCTACTGAGGTGGCGGCAAGGATGCGCTTCATTGGTTGTCCTTTGCTAGGTGCTTAACGGTTGGTGTTAGAGCGGTTTAGGTTTCGGGGTCCTCGGCGGCGAGGGCGGCAGGTTTGCGGAGCTTGAGCAGCGGGCTGGCGACGATCGCGAGGGCGACCAGGAGCAGGACCACGGTCACCGGGCGGTCGAGGAAGATCGACAGGTCGCCCCGGGAGATGTCGAGGGACTCGCGCAGGGAGCGTTCCATCAGCGGGCCAAGGACCAGGGTCAGTACCATGGGCGCGAGCGGGATGTCCAGGTTGCGCAGGACCAGACCGACGACGCCGAAGAGGATCATCACGAAGACGTCGAAGACGGAGAAGTTGATGGTGTAGGCGCCGACGACCATGAACATCAGGATCAGGCTGGACAGGATCGGGTAGGGCACTTTGAGGATGGAGGTCCACAGCCCCACGAGCGGTACGTTGAGCACCAGCAGCAGGATGTTGCCGATGAACAGGCTGGCGATGATCGTCCAGGCAATATCGGCGTGTTCGGCGAAGAGTGTCGGGCCGGGGGTCAGGCCCTGCTGCAGGAATGCTCCCATGAGCACCGCGATCGTCGGGGAGGCCGGGATACCCAGGGTGAACAGCGGGATCAGGGCGCCGTTGGCGTGGGCGTTGTTCGCCGTTTCGGGGCCGGCAACGCCCTCGATCGCGCCTTGGCCGAGTTCGTGGCGGTGCTTGGAGAACTTCTTCTCGGCACCGTAGGAGAGCAGGGAAGAGACCGAACCGGTCATGCCGGGGATCAGGCCCAGTCCGAAGCCGACGCCGGTGCCGCGGGCAATAGCCGGGGCGCTGCGCCGCCAGTCGGCGCGGGTCGGCAGCAGGGAACGCATGCCCGGGGACTGAACCGTGACCTTGTTCCGTCCGGGACGGTAGGACAGGACCTCGGAGAGACCGAACAGTCCGACGATGACGGCGACAAAAGAGACTCCGTCGAGCAGACGCTCCATTCCGAAGGTGAAGCGCGGGGCCCCGGCGACGGGGTCGATGCCGACCATGGAGATCAGCAGGCCCAAGGCACCGGAGATCAACGCCCGGACCATGGACCGTCCGGCCAAGGCCACGAGCAGCGAAATGCCGACGACGACCAGCGCAAAGAATTCCGGCGGGCCGATCATCAGGCCCAGTCCGCCCAGCGGCTTCGCCGCGACGACCAGGCCGGCCGTGGCCAGCGAGCCGCCGATGAAGGAACCGGCGGCGGCGATGGTCAGCGCCACCCCTGCCCGCCCGATTTTCGTCATCGCGTACCCGTCCAAGGCGGTAATCGCCGAAGCGGCCTCACCAGGGGTGTTGAGCAGGACGCTGGTGATCGTCCCGCCGTACGTGGTGCCGTAGAAGATCGCACAGAGCATGATGATCGACCCGGCGGGGTCCAGGTTGAGGGTCAGCGGGATCAGCAGCGCGACGCCGGCGACCGGCCCGATGCCGGGCAGCACGCCGATCACGGTTCCCAGCAGGCAGCCGATGAAGGCGAACAGAAGGTTCTGCCACGTCAGCGCCGAGGCGAACCCGCCCAGCAGTTCGTTCAGTACATCCACGTCAGAGTCCGATCAGGTTCAGGGGGACAAGGCCCGCTTCGGGCAGCGAGACCCGCAGCGCTAGCGTAAAGAGGTAGTAGACGCCGACACTGCCGAGCAGGGAGATCACCAGCGACTTGACCCAGGAGGTCCGGGCGCGCAGCCGCAGGTGATACAGCAGGAACACAAACACGCCCAGCTGAAAACCGATGAACGGCAGGGCCGCGGCCAGCACCAGCAGGCTGAGCACCACCGCGCGGACCTGGGACGTGTCAGAGGCCTCAGGCGCCGGGGCAGCCTGGACGCCGGCGCGCTCCTGCAGGAACCAGACCAGCGAGAGCAGCACGAGGCCGCCGCCCAGCACGAAGGGGAAGAAACCTGGGCCTGGCCCGAGCTCGTTCCACAGCCCGAGCCGGAACGACTCGGCCAGCACGTAGGCGCCGACGGCTACCAGAGCGGTCTGGCCCGCGAGGACGGAGCGGCGCACTTTCTCCACCGGCCTTTTTTCTGTGACTGAAGTCATGGGAATCCTTGATGCTGTTTCGTAGAGCGTTCTAAAATTTCATTAGATAAAATCTTGTAACGTGCATTGAAATGATGGCATGGTCCACATCACAGGGTCAAGTGCGGCCAATCACCAAGAGATTGCGTAGGATGAAAGAATGACGGCCGAACCCAAGGCATCGGATACCCGCGGTGCCAGCACCATGCGGTCGCTGTCGCGTGCGATCGGAGTGTTCGAGCAGCTCCAGCGCTACGACCACCCCCAGCGGCTGAACCGGATCGCCAAGGACTGCGGCATGAGTTCACCTACGACGCTGCGAATCCTGCGCGTGCTTCAGGACGCCGGCCTGGTCAGCCAAACCGACAAGAACTACCGCATCGGTCCGGCGGTCCTGCCCGCCGCGCGCGTCTTCCTCGAAGCCGACCCGATGCCGCGATCCGCCAGGCCCATCCTGCAGCAACTGGCCGGGAATACCGGCCTGACCGCGTCGCTGTACTCCCGTCTCGGTTTCGAACGCGTGCTGGTCGAACGCGTCGTCGGAGCCGCGTCCCTGGGATACGAACTGCCCCAGGGCCGCCGGTTGCCCCTCACCGTCGGTGCGGCAGGAAAAATCCTCATCGCAGCCCTGGACGAGGACCAGCTCGCTGATGTGCTCGCAGCCGCCGTCGAGCTCAAGTACGAACCTGAAGAATCAACCCTCGAGAACCTACGGCGCCGGCTGCCGGCGCCCGGCGAGGACTACGCCTACTCGGAGGATGAACGCGCGACCGGCGTCGTGAGCATCGCCGTCGCCGTCCCTGCCCGGACCGGCGCAGCGACGGAATCGATCGCCCTCACCGCACCGGTCCATGCCTCATCCCGCGAGGACCTCGTCGCCCGCGTTCCGGAACTGCGCCACGCAGCAAGGCGCCTGGCCGACCAGCTGGCCAGCACCGTCTACTAAGGAAACCTGCTCCGCGACGGTTCCACAGCAGCGCATATTTTCGCCGAAGAGCATCCGGGGAAGAGTCCGCCAGATGTAGGTTGGATGTCGCGACGAACGCGATGAATGCGTGGCCGGGGCCGGCGGAGACGGGCCGAGCCAGCGAGGAATGGGAAAACACCGAACATGACTATCGAAAACCGGACGATCACCGCGCCCATCGACATGTCCCTCGTCCGGGGCGCTCAGGAGCTGGAGCGCACCGAGCAGGGCGTACTGCCGCACCGGCTTCCCGCGAGCGCCCGGGCTCAGTCCAACGATCCGCAGTTGCAGATGGTCGAGACGCAGCCTTCGGGTGTGCGGATTGCCGTCCGGACCTCCGCCACCGAGATCGAGCTCGACACGCTGCGCACAAGGACTACCTATTCCGGCCTCCCGCCGCGGCCCGACGGCGTGATCGACCTGATGGTGGATGGCCGGATCGCAGGAAGCGCCGCGACGAGCGGCGGGAACACTGTCACGATCGACATGGCGACGGGCGCCGCCGAGCAAGTGCAGGGCCCGGTGTGCACAACAAGGTTCGCGGACCTCCCGGAGGGCGTTAAGACCATCGAGTTGTGGCTGCCGCACAATGAGACGACGGAACTCCTCGAACTGCGCACCAACGCGCCGATTGAACCGGCCCCCGCCTCCGGGCGGCCGGTGTGGCTGCACCACGGAAGCTCGATCAGCCAGGGGTCCAACGCCACCCGGCCTACTGGAATCTGGGCGGCAATTGCGGCGCGCCTGGGCGGCGTCGAATTGGTCAACCGGGGATTCGGCGGGAGCGCCCTGCTCGATCAGTTCACGGCCCGGGCCATGCGGGACGCGCCGGCGGACCTGATCAGCGTGAAGATCGGCATCAACCTGGTCAACGCGGACCTGATGCGTCGCCGCGCATTCGGCTCTGCCGTCCACGGGTACCTCGACACCATCCGCGATGGACACCCGGACACGCCCCTCCTCGTTGTCTCGCCGATCTACTGCGGCATCCACGAGGACACCCCGGGCCCCGGAGCATTCGACCTCGAAGCCATTGCGGCTGGACAGCTCCGGTTCCGGGCGACCGGCGATCCGGCGGAGCGCGCCGCTGGCAAGCTCACCCTCGGGGTGATCCGCGAAGAGCTGGACCGCGTCGTCCGCCAGCGGGCCGTCGACGACCCGAATCTGTATTGGCTGGACGGCCTGCAGTTGTACGGCGAGCAGGACGCCGCCGACCTTCCGCTGCCTGACGCGCTGCACCCGGATGCCGTTACCCACCAGCTGATGGGGAAACGGTTCGCCCGCCTGGCCTTCGGGCCCGAGGGGTTCTTCCCGACAAGCGCCTGACGTTAGAGCCGCGCCGCGGGCACTCCGGCTTCGGCCTCCTCCCAGCTGGCCGGGCCGTTGGCGAAGGCGCCGCGGTACCGGGCGGCAGGATGGCGCTCGTTGAGCAGGGGAGCGCCGAAGAGCTTCTGCCGCAGCGGGCCCTCGGCGTATTCGGTCTGCGCGAGGCCGCGGTCGCGCAGCACCGGCAGCACGCGGTCGGCGAACTCCTCGAAGGAGCCCGGGATGACCCAGTTGATGACGTTGATGCCGTCCACACCGGCCGCCTGCCACTGATCCAGCCGGTCCGCGATCTGCTCCGGTGTGCCGACCACCCGGGTGTTCCGCGCCTGCAGGTGCGCGATGTCGCCCACCACCGGCTCGCGGTCCGTGATGGCTTTGGCTACCCACTCCTGGAAGCCTTTCCGGGTGTTTGTATCCACCTCGGACAGCGGGGTGTCCGCCGGATAGACCCGTCCGGTCTTGTCCACGAGCGCGGCATGCGCCAGGTAGCCGTCGACGCTGACGTATTTGTCGTACTCCTTCGCCTTGGCATGCGCTTCTGCCTCGGTATCGCCGATGATGAAGGACAGGCCCTGGAAGAACTTGATGTCCTCGGGGCGCCGTCCGGCTTCCACCGCCAGCCGCCGGGTGTCCGCGATCTGCAGAGCGGCCACTTCAGGTGTCGGCGCAATGATGAACACGGCCTCGGCGTTGCGCGCGGCGAAGGTACGGCCGGACGCGGAGGACCCGGCCTGGTAGAGCAGCGGGGTGCGTTGCGGGGACGGGGACGGGAGGTGCGGGCCTTCCACGCGGTACCGGGGCCCTTGGTGGTAGATCTTGTGGATCTTCGCCGGGTCCGAGAAGATGCCGTGCTCCTTGTCCTTCAGCAGCGCGCCCTCGTCCCAGGAACCCTCCCACAGCTTGTAGGCCACGTCGACGTACTCCTCGGCCCAGCGGTAGCGCTCGGCGTGGTCGGTCAGCTGTTCCAGCCCGAAGTTCCGCGCCCCGTTGTCCTGCATGCCGGTCACAATGTTCCAGGCGATCCGTCCGCGGGAGATGTGGTCCAGCGTCGACACCTGCCGGGCGAAGTTGAACGGGTGGTTCTGCACCACGTTGGACGTCAGGGCGAGCCCGATGTGCTCGGTCTTGACCGCCAGCGCGCCCAGCAGCACCGTCGGATCGTTCGAAGGAATCTGGAGCCCCTCGCGCGCATAGACGTCGAAGTCGGCGTCCGCGTCCCCGTAGAGCCCGGTCACGTCCGCGAAGAATATGGCATCGAACTTGGCCGCCTCCAGCTTCTGCGCGAGGTCGATCCAGGTGTCCACGTCGTTGAACTCGGTCTGCCCGGCGTCCGGCCGGCGCCACTGGCCGTGGTGGATGTGCGAGGTGGTGTTCATGACGAACGCGTTGAAGTGCAGCGGCTTTGCCATGGGGATGCTCCTGTTTGGGGATGGGCTGGAATTAACGACGCCGGGGGTTGCGGGCGGTGGATGGAGGCTGGAGTGCCTGCGGGGTCCGGGTTAGGAGCCGGCGGCGGTGCCGGAGCGCCAGACAAACTCGGGCACGGTGCCGTTGATTTCCCAAGCGCCGACGATCCGCGACTTGTACACCACGGGGTTGTGCGAGGAGATGACGCGGGCGTTGCGCCAGTGCCGGTCCAGCTGCAGTTCGGTCTTCGCCGCGGACGCTCCCAAAGCGTCGAACAGCGACGTCGAGGCCCGCTGGGCCAGGTCCGTCACCACGATCTGCGCCTGGGACGAGCCGAACTCCACCAGATGCACAGCTTCTTCGAACGCCGCCGGATCGGCCCCGGCCGCGCGCAGCCCGATGGCTTCCTGCAGCAGGTTGGCAACGCGCTCCACGGCGGCCTCGGCGGTGAAGGCCTTGGCCGAGAGTTCGCCGACGATCTGCTGGACCTGGATGTCCTCGCGCGGCGGAACCCCGTTGCCGTGGCTGAACACGCGGGAGCGTCCGCGCACCGCGGCTGCGGCGTCCCGGACCACCCGCCGGGTGATGCCGGCCAGCGTCGCCACGTGGATCAGCTGGTAGACGCCGGTGGTGTACGGCGCCTGGTCGGTTTCCACCAGGACGTCGGAGGCGGGAACCAGCACATTGTCGAACACCGTGGTGCCCGACGCGGTCAGCCTCTGCCCGAATCCGTCCCAGTCGTCGTCGATCCGGACGCCCGGGGCGTCCGCCTTGACCAGCGCGATGATGTCCTGGCCCTCCGCGGTGCGCGCGCCCGTCTGGATCCAGTCCGCATAGAGGCTGCCGGTGGTGTAGTACTTCGTGCCGTTGATGCGGAAGTCCTCGCCGTCCCGCTCGATCGTGGTGCCGACACCGCCGACGGCGACCGGCCCCGTCTCGGTCCACGCGTTGCCCAGGATCCGGCCCTCGCCCACCTTCCGCAGCCACTCGGCGTCGTTGGCGTACAGCCGACCCTCCACGAACGCGACGTGCGAGCGCAGCGCCTGCGCGATGTTGGACTCCGCCGCCGCCAGCTCGACCAGCAGGCGGAAGAACTGCGGCGCCGTGGCGCCGTCGCCCCCGAACTCGCTCGGGACCCGGACGGCGCCGAAGCCCGCGGCCGCCAGTTCGCCGATCTGCCGGTGCAGCAGCTCGCGGTTGGTTTCCCGTTCCGCCGCGCCGGCGGCAATCTCGTCGAACAGCGGCCGGTACTTCGCCGCGAGCTCGGCGTAGCTCGGGGCCGAAGCTGTGGTGGCCGGAGCGGTGGCTGCTGCTGAAGGGGTGGATGCGGTGGCGTCGGTTGAGTCTGCGGTGATGGTCACGGTTCCTCCTGGAGGGGTGGGGCGGCGCCGGGTCAGGCGCGGGCGGGGAGTTCGGGCACGGCGGCGAGCAGCTGCCGGGTGTAGTCGGTCTGCGGGTTGGCGAACAGCTCCGCCGCGGTGCCGCTTTCCACCACGCGGCCGTCCTTCATCACCAGCACGTCGTCGCTCACGTGGTGGATGACGCCGAGGTCGTGGCTGATGAAGAGGTAGCTCAGGCCGAGCTGTTCCTGCAGGTCGGCGAGCAGGTCGAGGACCTGGGCCTGGATGGACACGTCGAGGGCGGACACCGGTTCGTCCAGCAGCAGCACCCGGGGCTGCAGGGCCAGGGCCCGCGCGATCGCGACGCGCTGCCGCTGTCCGCCGGAGAGCGTAAGAGGGCGGCGGTCAAACAACGACGCCGGCAGGCCGACCTGGTCGAGCAGGTCCAGTGCGCGGGTGGTCCGGTCGCGCGGTGTGCCGATCGAGCCGGCATCGAGGGCATCGAGGATGACCCTGCCGACGCTGAACCGCGGGTCGAAGGAGCTCAGCGGGTCCTGGTTGACCAGCTGGATGTCCGGGCGGTGCCGGCGCCGCTGCTCTTCGCTCACCTCGTCCGCTCCGGCGCCGGACCAGGCGAAGCCGCCGAGGGTGACGGTGCCGGCGTCCGGGCGGGTCAGGCCTAGGGCGATCCGGGCGGTGGTGGACTTGCCCGAGCCGGATTCGCCCACGATGCCCAGGGTCTTCCCGCGTTCGAGGGTGAAGGACACGTCGTCCACCACGGTCCGGCGGGTGGTGCCGCCGGGGCCGGGGTAGGACTTGGCCAGGCCGCGGGCCTCCAGGGCGGGGGCCGTTTCCGAGAACTCGGTGGCGCGGTCGGGCTCGGCGGCGACCTGGACCCGCGGGCCGGTGGAGAGCCGGGTGCCCTTGGCCGCGCCGGACGGGATCGCGTCGATAAGCGCCTTCGTGTACTCGTGCCGCGGGTTCGCTAGGACCTCAGCGGCGCGGCCGGACTCGACGATCCGCCCGCCCTGCATGACGGCGATCTCGTCGGCCAAGTGCCCCACCACGGCCAGGTCGTGGGAGATGAAGATCAGTCCCCGGCCCTGTTCCTTCAGGCCCTCGAGCAGTTCCAGGATCTGGGCCTGGACCGTCGCGTCCAGCGCTGTGGTCGGCTCGTCGGCGATCACCAGCTGCGGATTCAGCACCGTCGCCTGCGCGATCAGGGCCCGCTGGCGCAGGCCGCCGGAGAGCTCGCCGGACCGCTGGCGAGCCCGCAGCTCCGGGTCGGGGATGCCGGCGTCGCGGAGCGCCTGGTGCACGCGCTCCAGGCGCTCCGCCTTGCCCCGCACGCCGTGCGCCCGCAGCGCCTCGTCGATCTCCTGGCCCACGGTGCGCAGCGGGTCGAGCGAGACCAGCGCGTCCTGCAGGACGTAGCCGATCTCCTTGCCACGCACGCCGCGCCACTGCCGCTCGGACAGCGCCAGCGCGTCCCGTCCCAGCACCTCGAGCCGGTCGGCGGTGACCTTCGCGTTGGCCGCGTTCAGCCCCACGAGGGTCCGCGCCGTGACCGTCTTGCCGGAGCCGGATTCGCCGACCAGCGCCAGCGCCTTGCCCGGTGCCAGCGCCAGCGAGACGTCCTTGACCACGTCCACCCGCCCGCGCGGCGTCGCGAAGGAGACATTGAGCCCCTCGATGCCCAGCAGCGATGCCGGACCCTGCTGTGGAACGGAAGTTCCGCCGTCGTTCTTGGTGACAGTCATGTCCTAGACCTCCGCTTCGAGACGCTGCTGCAGGTGTCGACCCACCACGGTGGTGGTCAGGGCGGCGAGGGTGATGAAGATGCCGGGGAAGGCCGCGATCCACCAGGCCAGCTGGATGTAGTTGCGGCCGTCGGCGAGCATGGCGCCCCACTCGGCGGCCGGCGGCTGCGCGCCCAGGCCGAGGAAGCTGAGCGAGGAAGCCCAGACGATCGCCTGCCCGACGCCGAGCGTGGCTAGCACGAACAGCGGCCGGACGACGTTCGGCACGATGGTGTGCCACAGGATGTGCGAGCGCGAGCGGCCCAGCGACAGCGCGGTTTCGACGTACGGCGAGGCGATGACCTGCAGCGTCTGGGTCCGCAGCATCCGTGCGTAGCCGGGTGCGGTGCCGACGCCGACGGCGATGGCCGCGGTGACGATGCCGGTGCCGGAGACCGCGATGACGATCAGCGCCAGCAGCAGGCCCGGGAAGGCGAACAGGATCTCGACGAAGCGGCAGATCGCCGAGTCCAGCCACTTGCCCGAGACGCCGGCGGTGATGCCCAGCAGGCCGCCGAGCACCAGGCCGATGGCCGTGGCGGCCAGCCCGAGCAGCAGCGACTGGCCGGTGCCGGCGACCACCCGCGAGAACACGTCGCGGCCGTTCTGGTCCGTGCCGAACCAGTGCTCCGCGTTGGGCGCTGTGAAGGCGGTGGCCGGGTCGATGACGTACGGGTCCTGCCGGATCAGCAGGGAAGGTACGACGGCGGCAATCACCAGGAAGGCGAGCAGCGCCGCCGCGATCCACAGGCCGATCGGCGTCTTCCGCAGCGCTGCCGCGGCTTTCGCCGTGCCGCGCGGGGAAGGTGCGGGTTTTCCGGGCCGGGGGCTGCCCGGCAGGCTTCCGCGGGCGGTGGTGGGTTCAAGTGCCACGCTCATGCGATGGCTCCCTTCTCGGTGATGCGCGGGTCGATGACGCGGTAGAGCACATCGACCAGCAGGTTCACGACGATGTAGACGGCGGCGATGATGACCACCACGGCCAGGGTGATGGGCAGGTCCCGGTTGATGATCGCGTCCACGAGGGAGCGGCCCAGGCCGGGGCGGGCGAAGATGATCTCGGCGACCACCGCGGAGCTGACCAGCGAGCCGACGGCCCACGCGGAGAGCGTCAGGCCGGGCAGGATCGCGTGCCGCAGGGCGTGGCCCAGCCTGACGGCCAGGTCGGACAGCCCGCGGGCCCGGGCGGAGAGTACAAACGGCTGCGCCAGCGCCTCTTCGAAGGAGGACCGGGTGACCTGCGCGATGAAGCCGGCCAGCGGGATGGCCAGGGCCAGCGCCGGGAGCACCAGCGACCTGAAGCCGTCGTCGCCCGCTACCGGGAACCAGCCCAGGATGACCGCAAAGACCACGGCGAGCATGATGCCGACCCAGAACGGTGGCAGCGCGGCGAAGAAGACCTCGATGCCGCGGCCGATGCCGTCCCGTAGGCGGCCGCGGCCGACGGTCAGCAGGGTGAAGGCGAGCGCGATTGCCCACGCGAAGACCAGCGCCAGCCCCGCCAGCTGGAACGTGGGCAGGATCTGCGGCCCAAGGATGTCCAGCACCGGCACCTTGAAGATGTACGAGGTGCCGAAGTTCCCGGTGGCCAGGCCGGCCAGGTAGTCCAGGTACTGGACGAAGACGGGCTGGTCCAGCCCGTACTGTGCCTTGACCGCGGCCACCGTCTCCGGCGAGGGCGAGGAGCCGGCCCCGCCGAGAATGGCGGTCACGGGATCTCCCGGGGTCAGGCGGAGCACGAAGAACGTGAGGGTCACGGCGGCCCAGAGCACGAAGACGCTGCCGGCCGCGCGCTTAAGGATGACCCGCCCGGCGGACCCGGCGGTCGCCGTCGTTCTTGGAAGTCCCGTGTGGGAGGTTGTTGCTGCAGCACTCATGATTGCTTCACCGCCGAGACGTCGTAGATATAAGGCAGGGACAGGCTGGGCTCCAGCGTGAGGTTGGCGAAGCGGTCCGTCCGGACAGCCAGCTGGCTGGCCTGGTTGTAGAGGGGCAGCTGCAGCGCATTGCGGCTGACGATTTGCTGCGCCTCGTAGTAGAGCTTTTCGCGCACTGCCGGATCGTCGGTGGCCAAAGCGTCGTTGACGATCTTGTCGAATTCCTTGTTCCGGAAGCCGGACCCGTTCGGCACGAAGCCGGCGGACTCGGTGTACTCGGAGGAGAAGACGATCCGCAGCACGTCCGCAGTGTTGGTGTTCCAGTAGTCGGAGCGCAGGTCGTAGTCGAAGTTGTTGCCCTGCTCGCTCACGGAGGCGGAGTCGCCCGTCTCGATCCGCACGTCGAACCCGGCCTGCTTCGCGCTGGCCTGCAGCTGGGTCACTAGGGCCTGGTGGGCGGTCGGCCAGACGGCCGGCGTATACGGGAAGTGCACCACCAACCGCTTGCCGTCCTTGGTGCGGTAGCCGTCCTTGTCACGCCCCGTCCAGCCCGCTTCGTCGAGGAGCTTGGCCGCGTTCGCGGGATCCGGCTGGTACGCGTCCTCGAAGTCCGGTGAATAGAACTTGGTGGTGCTGGCCAGCGGGCCGCCGGCCTGGGTCACCGTGCCGAAGTAGACGCTGTTGATTCCGGCCTCCACGTACACGCTGCGCAGGAACGCCTGGCGCACGCGGAGGTCGTCGAACGGTGCCCGCGTGGTGTTGAGCATCAGGTTGGTCGGGTTGCCCGGCCGGTCCTGCAGCACCAGCGCGACGTTCTTGTCCGCCTCCGCCTCGGCGAAGTGGACCGACGGCATCAGGTCCAGCGCGTCCACCTGGCCGGCGCGGAGCAGCCCGTAGCGGGTGGAATCCTCCGGCACGATCTGCCATTCGAGGTTCTTGATGTGCGCCGGCCCCTGGTGCTGCGCGAACGGCGGCGCCGAGTTGTAGTCGTCGTTGCGCACCAGCGAGACCTTGGACTGCGGAACGTAGTCCACGATTTTGTAGGGACCCGTCCCAACCGGCGAGTTGCAGTTCTCCGCCTGCGGCCGCTTCAGCGCCGTCGGCGATTCGATGCCGAGGAACGGCTGGGCCAGCACCTCAAGGAACGCCGCGTACGGGCGGTTCAGCGTGACCACGGCCGTGGTGTCATCAACCACCTCGGTGCTCTTGTACGGCTTGAGGTAGCCGCCGGCCGTGCCGGACTGCGTGTCCGGATCCACCATGTGGTCCAGGTTCGCCTTGACCGCCTCGGCGGTGAACCTGGTGCCGTCCGTGAAGGTGACATCGTCGCGGACCTTGAAGGTGTAGGTCAGCCCGTCCTCCGAGACTTCCCACGACTCGGCCAGCCACGGGTGGATCTTGCCGTCTTTGTCCTGCGAGACCAGCGAGTCGAGGTAGTTGGCGGCGATCGAGGCCTGCGGCATGTCGCCGTTCACGTGCGGGTCCAGGCAGGAAATGTCCTTGCCCGTCGCGAAAACGAAGGTGTCGTCTGCCGGCTGCGCACTGGCGCTGCCGCCGCATCCGGTCAGCGCCAGAAGCACGACGGCGGCTGCGGCCGTGGGCGCCCAAGGGGCGTTGCGATGGTTCATGTTCCGGTCTTCCGTTCGGCCCGTTGCACACGGCACCGGACGCGCCCGAAGACTCGGGCACTGCAATCACCGGCTAGTGTTCAACGAGGCTTCTCACGCCTCGCGGCAGTTCAATTCCGGCGGGAACAGTGGTTCTAACACTCGTCCCGCAGGAGGTACGGAAGAATCTACGCACCCGTGGCGGAGGCCGGAATCTTTGTGGAGCGCGGTGAATTCATATGACTTTTCCGCGGCCGGACATGACGTCGCAATGACGGCTTGTGACCGGACGTTACGCAACGAAAGGCCCGCTCAGCCGGTTCTTTCGGTTCAGCCCAGCTCGGCGGCCTTGATGGCGTAGCCCATGTAGGACAGCGCAGTCGAGCGGACCTGGCCGAAGTCCAGCCGGCGGCCGAGTTCCCCGTAGCTGATCCGGCCGCGGCGGGCAGCGCGGAGGGCCGAGAGGGCGGCCAGCGGGTTCGCCCGCGGGGCCAGGCCGGCCAATCCGCCCGGCTCCAGCCCGTTGCGCTGCAGCAGGCGCGCGAGCTCGCGCGGCTTGATGAACATGTCCCAGCTGTGCAGCTGCGCGTCGATGATCCTGGTGGGCGGCCAGTCCTGCAGGATTTTGATGGCCAGCAGCCAGCTGGCGGCCGTCCGGTTTATCGTGTCGAAGAGGTACAGGCTGCCCGGCTTCATGACCCGTGCGGTCTCCGCGATGACCCGCGGCAGATCGGTGACGTGTTCCAGCACATCACAGCAGAGAACGACGTCGAAGCTTGCGTCCGCGAGCGGCAGTTCCTCGCCGCTGCCGGCCAGGTAGCGGATCGCCGGGCCGCCGTCCGCGGCGTGCCGCCGGGCGGCCGCCAACGCGGGTTCCGATGGGTCGACGCCGGTCACCTCGCAGCCGAGCCGCGCGAACTCCTCGGCCAGCAGGCCGGCGCCGCAGCCGATATCCAGTGCCTTCAGCCCGGCCACCCGGCCGCCGAGCCGGTCCCGCAGCGCGCCCCGGAAATACTCCATCCGGGCCGGGGTGAGGCTGCCGTGCAGCAGGTTGAGCGGGTTGTCCTCGTGCCACCAGGATCCGCCCAGACGGTCGTACAGCTCGTTATCGATCGGCATCGCTGCTCCTCGCTTTGACGTCGATCATACGCCGGGGTCGGACGGCGGGGCCGGGCGGGCATGGGAGCCGGACCACTGACACCGATGCCCGCTTTCCAACGCTGGCGTCTCTTGCGTTAGAGGAGCATCATGGCTCTACCGGGGCCTGCTCTTCCAGGAACTGGCCCGGGCGGCAGACCTCTTAGAGCGCTGCTCGGCTGGCGGAAGGGACCGTGCGATGCCACTGTCGGATGAAGAACGGAAACAGCTACGGGAGCTGGAGGAAGAGCTGGCCGCGGAGGATCCCAGACTCGCTCGGGAATTGGAGTCCGGTTCTCTGTGGCCCCGGCAATCCCGCGGGCTGCTGGCCGCCCTGGCCTGGATTGCGGGCCTTGTGCTGCTGATCGGCGGGATCGCCGCTCAGCTGGTCATCGTGGGGATCGTCGGCTTCCTGCTGATGGGCGCCTCCGTGTACTGGGCGCTGCGCCTGTTCCAACGCCGGACGCGGTGAACGTCCAACATCGGACCGCGCTGCCGCGAAGAGTGTCAGTCGAGGATCTTCAGCCCCGTGCCCCAATTGAAGGACTCGTAGGCGGGGTTGGCCTGCAGGGCCATGAGCAGCAGCTGGAAGCCCTCAAGCTCCCGGGCATGGCGGAGGGCGCCGACCTCAAGAGGCCGCAGGCCTGCGGCGCTCACGAAGTCCGCGACCTGCTTCCGCGCTTCCTCCGAATCCGAGGCAATGAAGACGTCCAGCGGCTTGCCGTCGACCGAGCCCTCTGACAGCGGTCCGGCGAAGGTCGTATTGAAGGCCTTGACGAAGCGGGCCTCCGGCGCCAGCTTTGCCAGCTCTTCGGTGGCCGAGGTGTCCGGTCCGACCACGAGGGAATCGAAGGTTTCCACGTCGATCGGATTGCTGATATCCACCACGGTCTTGCCGGTCAGGGAGCCGCGGAGCCTCGTGACGACCTCCTGGGCGGGCCCGTAGTACAAGGCGAGCACGACGATGTCTCCCAGCGCGGGCTCGGCGAGCCCGCCGGTGATAATCCCCGATCCCAGTTCGCCGGCCAGTTGGGCGGCCTTCTCCGGGGTGCGGTTCAGGATCTGGAGGGAGCGGCCGGCGGCCGCGGCGCGCGTGGCGATGGCTCTGCCCATGTTTCCGGTGCCGATGATGGTGATGTCCGTCATGATGCTTCCTCCCGCAGGAATGTACAGGTCCGTGACACGCTCGAAGCCCTCGCCAAAGGGCGACGGCGGAACTCAGCGCCCCGCCGTCGCCAGACTATGGCGTGTGCAGGCCCGAGGCCAGAGCAAAGCCGCATCAATCGCGGGCCGGAACCCAGCGGAACGCGGCGAGCCACAGCAGCACCCCCGCCAGCCCGACCATGCCGGGAGCGAGGACCGGGGACGCGCCGACCGAGCCGGTGGCGGCGGCCCACAGTTGCGACACCGCGGACATCGAATCCCAGACGGCGGAGTACCGGCCGCTCAGCGGTCCGGCGGCCAGGTTCGCGCCGATATGTTCGTAGACGCCGAAGGCACTGCCAAGAACCGCCACAATCGCGGTCCCCTGCATGATCCGCGCCGTCGCCACGGAGCGCCGCACCAGCCAGGCCGCCGCGGCAGCAAGGAGCACCGCCAGGACCGCCCACGGCACGAGCTGGCCCGCGTCGTGCCAGTGGCGGAGCATCGCGAGCTCGACGCAGGCGCCGAGGGCGGTGCCAATGCCGAGCCAGGTCAGGATGCGGCGATAGACGGCGACCAGGGCAACAGAGTCGGTCCCTGTCTCCACGGTGTTGGCCACGGTGCTCACTCCACCTTGAGGGCGCTGAGCACCTTGCTCAGCTGGTCCTGGGAGATGCCGTACTTCCCGAGCTCTTCGGTCAGTGTGGGCTCGAGGTTCTCGGCCGTGTAGGGGCCGTACTCCTGGACCTCCTCGGCCCACCGGTCGGGGTTGTCGACGCCGGCCGACGCCAGTGCCGCGGTCAGCTCCTCGGTCGTCGCAGTGTTCGGATCGACGGTTTGCACGGACGGACTGGCGGTGTCGGTCGAAGCAGCCGGCGGGGCGGCAGCCGGCGGGGAGGCGGCGGAAGTGCCCGCTCCGGGACTCGAACAACCGGTCAAGGCGGCCGCGAGGATGAGCGCGGGAGTGGCGAGGCGTGCCGGCATCTTCTTCATAGGTCCCGGGTCTATCAGGCTGGACTTGGAACGAGCATGGGTTTGGGCTGTTGGCTTTTCCGGCCCGGCACACGGGCAAGGACGACGGCGGAAGCTGCCTCCCGCCGTCGTCCTCCCCATGCCGGTGCTAGGCGAGCGCGAACCCTTCGTAGGCCTTCGCTGCAACCTCGTCGCACTTGGCGCGGTAGGCGCCCACGCCGCCGACGTACGGCATGAAGACCCGCGGCTTGCCGGGCACGTTGGCGCCGAGGTACCAGGAGTTGGCCTGCGGGAAGAGCGTCATGTCCGCCAGGGCGTTGACGTGCTCGACCCAGGCGTCCTCGGCCTCCGCCAGCGGTTCCGAGGACTGCAGCCCGTTGGCGTCCAGGTACTCGATGTGCCGGGCGATCCAGTCCACGTGCTGCTCGATGGAGGTGACCATGTTGCTCAGCACGGACGGGCTGCCCGGGCCGGTGACCGTGAACAGGTTGGGGAACCCGGCCATGGAGACGCCCAGGTAGGCTCGCGGGCCGGCCTCCCACTTGTCCCGCAGGGCGACGCCGTCGCGACCGCGGATGTCGATGGCCAGCAGAGCTCCGGTCATGGCATCGAAGCCGGTGGCGAACACGATCGCGTCGAACTCGTACTCCTGCTCGGCGGTGCGCAGGCCGGCGGGGGTGATCTCCTCGATCGGCGCCTTGCGCACGTCGACCAGCTGCACGTTCGGCCGGTTGTAGGTGGCGTAGTACTCGGTGTCGACGCAGATGCGCTTGGTGCCCACGGGATGGTCGTACGGCTTGAGCAGCCGCGCCGTCTCCGGGTCCTCCACGATCTCGTCGATCTTGGTCCGGATGTATTCGGCGACGGTCTCGTTGGCCTCGTTGCTCACGGCCAGATCCGAGAAGCACTGGGCCAGCCGGAATCCGCCGAGCGTCCAGTGTTCGTCGAAGACCCGCTGGCGTTCCTCCGGAGCCGCCTCCAGCGCTGCGTCGGCACCGGGCGGGAACGGCAGGCCGGTGGGGGTGTGCTTGGCGTCCTCCCGGATCCGGCGGTAGTTGGCCTTCACGTCCTGCCAGAACTCCTGGTCCAGTGGTCCGTTCTTGGCCGGGACGCTGAAGTTCGGCGTCCGCTGGAACACGGTCAGCTGCTCGGCCTGCGCCGCGATGACAGGGATGGACTGGATGCCGGAGGAACCCGTTCCGACCACGCCGACGCGCTTGCCGGTGAAGTCTACGTCCTCGTGCGGCCAGGCGCCGGTATGGTAGACCTCGCCGCTGAAGGACTCGAGCCCCCGGAAGTCCGGGATGCGGCTGGTCGACAGGCAGCCCGTTGCCATGATGCAGAACTGGGCCTGCGTCACCTCGTCGCCCCGGGCGGAACTGGTCGACACCCGCCACCGGTTCGTTCCGCCGTCGTACTCCGCTGCCGTCACGGTGGTCTCGAGTTCCAGGTCCCGGCGCAGGTCGTAGCGGTCGGCCACGAAGTTCAGGTAGCGCATCAGCTCAGGCTGGGCCGGGTAGCGCTCCGTCCACTCCCACTCCTGCTCCAGCTCAGGGTCGAACGAGTAGGAATAGTACGGGCTCTCCACGTCGCAGCGGGCTCCCGGGTAACGGTTCCAGTACCAGGTGCCGCCGACGCCGTCGCCCTTTTCGAACACCACGGCGGAAAGCCCCTGGTCACGCAGCTTGTGCAGCATGTACAGGCCGGAGAAGCCTGCACCGACGATGACCGCGTCCACCTCGCGCACGCGCTCCATCATGCCTCCAAGGCCGGCTCGGCGGAGAGGGCCCGCACGCGGCGGGCCACGAGGTCCATCACCTCGGCGCTCGCCGGCAGCACATTGACCATCGAGAAGAAGCCGTGCATCTGGCCGGGCCAGCGGTGGAACTCGACGTCGACTCCGGCCTCCTCAAGCCGCTGCGCGTAGGATTCGCCCTCATCGCGGAGCACGTCGTGCGCCGCAGTGACGACCAGGGCCGGCGGCAGGTTCTGCAGGCTTTCGGCCCGCAGCGGCGAGGCGTGCGGATGGTCGCGGTCCTCCGGGGTCGGCGCGTAGTGGTCCCAGAACCAGATCATGAATTCCTTGGTCAGCAGGGTCTGGTTCTCCGGCTCGTCGTAGGAAATCCGGGTGAAGTCAGCGTCGGTGACGGGGTAGATGAGCATCTGGCCGGCCAGCTGCGGGCCGCCCTCGTCGCGGGCACGCAGGGCCATCACGGCGGAGAGGTTGCCGCCCGCGCTGTCGCCGCCGACGAACAGCGGCACCCGGGAGCCGGCGATGTCCTCGAGGTGCTCGGCCGCCCACTGCAGGGCAGTCCAGGAGTCCTCGACGGCGGCGGGGAACCGCTTCTCCGGCGCCTTGCGGTAGTTGACCAGGACGACGGCGTTGCCCGTCTTTTCCGCCAATTGGCGGCCGAGGGTGTCGTAGCCGTCGATGTCGCCGACGACCCAGCCGCCGCCGTGGAGGTAGAGGAAGACGCCCGTGGGCCGGTCCGTCGGCACGTGGACGCGGATGGCGAAGGTGCCGCCGTCGTAGCCGGTCAGGGTGTGGTCTTCGGTGCGCTGCATGTCCGGGCCCTTGCCGAACATTTCATTCATCGCGGCCGAGGTGGCCCGGGCCTGTGCGGGCTCCATCTCCCACATCGGCTTGGCATCGGGGCCCGCTGCTTCTGCTGCGGCGGCCAGGAACTGGATGGTGGCTTCATCAAGCGCCATGTCAATCTCTCTTCGTTGAGCGGATTGTCGAACCCGCACCAGTGATGCAGGTCACATCACTATAGAATGCATTGTTTTACGAAAGGAAGAGGTCGGAGGCCCCTATTTTACGAACCCTCGGTAGAGTTGGATATGCCCTCGCGGCGAGGAAGATCCGAGGGGAAAGGGGAGCGGCATGGCCTTCGAGCTACCCCTGTCCCGCAAGGACGCCGTGGTGCAGCGCCTGCGCGGCGAAATGCTCTCCGGCGAGCTGGCCCCCGGCGCGCCCGTGAAGGATGCCGAGCTCGCAGCCCGGCTGGGGCTCAGCGTGACGCCGGTGCGCGAAGCCATCACGCAGCTGATCAGCGAGGGCTTCATCGAGGCGCTGCCGAACAAGCGCCGCCGGGTGGCCATGCTGACGCAGAAGCAGGCCATCGACCTGATGGACGTGCTGGGCGCCGTGCTGGTAGCCGGACTGGAGCGGGCCGAGGGGCGGCTGGACCAGGAGTGGCTGGACGAGTTCGCCGCCGCCGTGCGTGGATTCCAGGCCGAGCTCAGGCCCGACCAGCTGGACCGCTCGGGGAAGGCTTTCCGCCGGATCGCGGAGCTGATCTGCGACGCCGCGGACAACGACGAACTGCGGGCGGTGACGGACCATGTGCTGCTCCGCTCGCTGAACCGCATCCAGCTCTATCCCTCCAACCACCTGCTGTCGCTCTGGGGGGAGGCATTCGGCGACACCGCCGGGCTGCTGGCCGGCGGCGACCACGCTGCCGCCGTTCAGCGGTTGCGCTCCTTCTTCAGCGACTTGATTGCGGCCATGCACCGCGACCGCTCTGACGATGCCGTCGTCGCCCCGCGGCCGCACTAGGACCGGGGCCGACGACGAGGCGCTGATGAGCAGACGGGTCCGCGGGAACCATCGGTCAGCTGCAAACGACCGCCTCGATCCTGCCCTCCGGCCGGTGCTCTGGGCGGCGATCCTGGCCTCGTTCATCGCCTTCCTGGACGGGGCGATCGTCAACGTCGCGCTGCCTGCGATCGGCGAGGATCTGGGCGGCGGCCTGGCCCTGCAGCAGTGGGTCGTGGATGCCTACCTCCTGACCCTCGCCGCCCTCATCCTGATCGCCGGGTCCCTGTCCGACAGCTTCGGCCGCATCCGGATTCTCCGGCTGGGCCTGGTGCTGTTCGGGGCGGCGTCGCTGGCCTGCGCGCTGGCGCCGACCGGGGCGGCGCTGATTGCGTCGCGGGCGGTGCAGGGGGCCGGCGGCGCCTTGCTGGTCCCCAGTTCGCTGGCGCTCATCATGTCGTCATACCAGGGAGCGGCCCAGGCCCGCGCCATCGGGATCTGGACCGGGTGGACCGGAACCTCGGCCATCGCCGGCCCGCTGCTCGGCGGGCTCTTGGTCGATCTGTCCAGTTGGCGCTGGATCTTCGCCATCAACGTGCTTCCGATCGCGGTCACGCTCGCGATTCTCGGGCGTCTCAAGGCCGGGCCTTCTGTCCGGAACCGTCCCCCGGTAGACCTGGCGGGCGCCCTGCTGGCCGCGTTCGGCTTGGCCGGGGTGGTCTTCGCGCTGATCGAGCATCAGCGGTTGGGCTGGACCCATCCGGGCATCGCGGGTTCCCTGGTCCTGGGGCTGGCGTCCTTCGCCGCCTTCCTGTGGTGGGAGGGCCGCACCGCCCATCCGATGATGCCGCTGCGGCTGTTCAAAGTCCGCAACTTCGGTGTAGGAAACATCGCGACGGCGTTCATCTACGCCGCGCTGTCGCTGGGCATGCTGATGATTGTGCTGTTCCTGCAGCAGGTCGGGGGATTCTCGGCGACGCAGGCCGGCTTGGCCACGATTCCCGTCGCCGTGCTGATGCTGCTGCTCTCCGGCACCTTCGGCGGACTGGCCGGGAAGTACGGCCCGCGGATCTTCATGGCGGCGGGCCCGATGGTGCTCGGCGCCGGCTATCTGCTGATGACGGGGGCAGGCATGCCCCTGGATTTCCCGGCCCGGATGCTGCCCGGCCTGCTGGTGTGCGGGCTGGGCCTCGCCATCACCGTCGCGCCGCTGACCGCCGGCATCCTCGCGGCCGTGGGACCGGGGGAGAGCGGGATCGGTTCCGCCATCAACAATGCCGTCTCGCGCATTGCCGGGCTGATCGCCGTGGCGTTTGCCGGCGTGATCCTCGGCGGAGCGCTCGACGGCGGAGGGTTTCGCCGGGTGATGGTCGTCGTGGCTGTCCTGGCGATCGCCGGAGGGCTCATCTCGGCCTGGGGGATCCGCAACCCGCCTGCCGCCGGCCCGTCCGACACCGGTCCGGGCGTCGATTCCCCGGGGCTGCGGCGCGGGAAGCGA
Organism: Arthrobacter sp. Marseille-P9274; assembly: GCF_946892675.1. Taxonomy (NCBI): domain Bacteria; kingdom Bacillati; phylum Actinomycetota; class Actinomycetes; order Micrococcales; family Micrococcaceae; genus Arthrobacter; species Arthrobacter sp. Marseille-P9274. Next base: position 322,646 of record NZ_CAMPOV010000002.1, on the reverse strand, counting down.
TAACGTCGGAGCATGTCAGCGAAAAAGCCGGTCCGGGCGTTCGTCGAACTGCTGGCCCGCACGGAAACCGGCCCCGCCAGCACCAACTTCTTCGACTACAGCGACGCCGGCAATGCCCTGCGGCGCCGGAACCTCGAGCTGTACCTGCTGGAGATGCTGGAACGCCGGCCCTCGGTCCTGCTGGTCGGGGAGGCTCCCGGCTACCGCGGCATGCGCATGACCGGCGTGCCGTTCAGCAACCCCGCCATCATCGAGGGCCGAGCGGACCCGTTCGGCCTGTTCGGCCCCGAGAAGGGTTACGTCCTGCCGCCGGACGCCGGCACGGTCGCCGCCGAACCCACGGCCACGGTGATGTGGGACGTGCTGGCGGAACTCGATTTCCTGCCGCTGCTCTGGAGCGCCTACCCGCTGCATCCGCACCAGCCGGGCCGGCCGCTCTCCAACCGCACGCCGTCGACCGCCGAGATCCGGACCGGGCTGCCGCTGTGGCAGGAACTGGCCCGGATCTTCGGGATCGGGAACGTCATCGCCGTCGGCAACATCGGCCACCGCAGCGTCCTCGCCAGCGGCCGCAGCGCCCCGAAGGTCCGGCATCCGGCCCACGGCGGCAAGGTCAAGTTCCGCGAGGGCCTGCGGGAACTTCTCGCCGCGGGTATCGACGAAACCCCTGCCGGGTCGCACTCTGGCACGGAAGCCAAAAGTTAGGACGACGGCGAAAGCGCGGTTCCGCCGTCGTCCTCCCTGATGTCCATCCGCGGACCGTACCCGTTCCGTGGCCCGGGTCAGCGGGTGTACATGATCGAGCCCGGCGTGGTCAGGGTCTCGCCGGTCTCCAGCCAGGTCTTCAGGCCGGAGAGGATCATCGGCCAGCCGCCGTAGAGCTGCTCGTTGGCGCCCTCGCGCAGCTGGTCATGGGTGACGGTGAGCCGGCAGGAATCCTCGACCTGCTCGATCTCCCACGTGATGCGAGACGTTCCCTGCGCCTTGACGTCCTCGCCCCAGAGCGCGCGCATGGTCTGCACCAGGCGGCGGGGCGGATCCACCTCGAGGACCTCGCCCTCGCCGAGCGGGCCGTCGGCCCGAGGATTGGTCATGCGGTAGGCGGAGCCGGGCTGCCAGTCGGTCTCGATCCGGTTGCCGAACATGTACTTGCTCCGGGTTTCGCTGTCCGTGATGGCTTCCCAGAGGCGTTCGGGGCTGGTGCGAATGTAGATTTCAAAGATCTTTTCGGTGTTTTCCATGGGAGTCTCCAAACGGGATTTGAGGTCGCTGAGGCCAGCGGCCCACGGCTCGGCGTACTTGCTGACCCACCGGTCGTGAACGAGCCGGATGGGCACCGGATTCAGGAAGTGCAGTTTTTCGCGGCCGCGGCGCCGGGTCACCACCAGGCCTGCTTCCTCCAGCAGCTTCAGGTGCTTCATCACCCCGAAGCGGGACATTTCGAAGCGCTCTTCAAGCTCACTCAGGCTCTGTCCGTCCCGGCGGAACAGCTCGTCGAGCAACTCGCGCCGGGTGGGATCGGCCAGCGCCTTGAACACCTCGTCCACGTCTTTATAATAGGTGACTAAATGGTCACATGTCGAGGATCCAGGACGGCTTTGATCAGCGGTTTGCCGCCGACGGTGCTGTGCGGCTGGGAGGTGAGCCGCAGGGCCTCGACCGCCCGGTCCATTGGGAAGAGCGTGATGAGCTGCTCCCCGACGCGGGGCATGGTGAGCAGGAAGCCGATGGCCTGCTCGAAGTCGGAGCGGACCGACGAGTAGCTGGTCAGGATGGAGATGTCCTTGCGCGCGCGGGCGCTCACGGGCTGTGCGGTGCCGCTGGCATACATGGCGACCAGTACCAGCTTGCCGCCGGACCGCAGCGAGGCCATGGCGGTGGTTAACTGCTTGCCGGAGCCGGACGCCTCCACCCACGTGTCGAACCGGCCGGGATCCGGGGCGGTGGTGCTCCTCAGCCCCAGCCGGACTGCCAGCTCCCGCCTGGCCTCCTGCTCGGGGTCCGGGCGGCCGACCATCGTGACCTCGGCGCCCCGGGCCTTCGCGATAAGCGCGGCCAGCAGGCCGATGGCCCTTGTGGTCGAGACGGCGACGCGCTCGCCGGCCTGCACTTGGGCGACTTCGGCCACCGCGCGGCAGGCGACGGACGTCGGCTCGACGAGCACCGCCGTCGTGTCCGGCAGCCCATCCGGCACCGGGACCAGGCAGTGCCACGGAACGATGGTCCGTCCGCACGCCGTTCCATGCCGGCCCAGGCCAAGGGTGGCGGGACGCCGGCACTGCTCCACCCGCCCGGCGGCGCACTCGCTGCACCGGCCGCAGCGGACTTTTGAAACGGGCACCACGCGCATCCCCGGGACGATTTCCTCCGGCACCAGCAGGCCGACGCGGCCCACCGTGCCGACCGATTCGTGGCCCAGCACGGTCCGCGGAGGCACCCACGCGAAGTGGGGATCGGCGTCGTAAACGACTACGTCCGAACCGCACAGGCCGCAGAGCGCGACCTGGAACTCGACTTCCTCCGGTCCCGGCAGGCGCACCGGATGATCAACCAGGCCCACGCCCCCGGGTTCCGTCGAGGTGCGGGCCAACGCCAGGTTCGTCGGGCCCTGGTCCTGCGCGCCGTCTAGCCTGCTGCAGTTTCGGCCGCCGCCGTCTTGGGTGTCGTCCTGCTCATCCGCCACTCCTGCACCTCCTCCCGGTCCTTTTGATCGTAGGCGGCGCGGTTCGTTCAGGGCGGGGCGACAAGCCTCCCGCCGTCATTCAGAGGGATTTAACAGCTGGAATTCAGCGTTTTACCGGATGTGACAAACATTACAGAACCGTACTCGGGAGTAACCACGGTTCGCCCTACCCTTGTGTTACGGCCGTGGCAATGGCGCCATGGCCACACAAGCCTGCCGTACGCCGGCCGCACAAAAGGGGGCCGCGGGGGGATCACCACAAAGATCAGGGGGAATGCATCATGTTCGAAATCTACCGGGATGCCAACAAGAAGTACCGGTTCCGGATGATGGAGAAGGACCGCGTCATCGCCGTCTCCGAGGGGTATGAGGAGAAGTCGAGCGTGGTGGCCGCCATCCGCGATGCGCGCGAAGTCGCGGCGACCGCCCGGATTGCCGACAAGTCTGTACCGGTCGGGTAAGCCAAAGACTGCACGGGGGTGCAGCTTTACGACGGGAATCAGCCGCGCGCCGCGAGGAACTTTTCCAGCCCGGCGAGGTCGTCCGTATTGATGTGGTCAACGCCGGCCTTGTAGAGCTCGGTCCAGACCGCGTCGCGCGCCGCTCCCGCCTGGTCCGGGGTGGCCCAGAATCGGACCCGGAAGCCCTGCTCGTGGGCGGTGGCAACGTACTCCCGCAGCCGGGCGCGCTCGGCCTCCGGCATCGGACCGACGCCCTGCCAGGTGAAGAGCTGCGTCCAGTTGTTGCTGACCAGCGGCATCAGGTCCGCGGACGTGCCCGATTCGAGGTCCGAGGCGCGGCCGTCGTAGAAGCCGAAGCGCTGCTGGGCCGACTGCATGGTTTCCAGCGGCCGGTTTCCGCTGATCACCGCGGCCACGGGGCCGGTCTTGGTCTTGCCATGGGTGTAGCGGCTGAGGATTGAGCGGTGTTCGGCCAGCTCTTCCTCGATCGCGGCGTAGGTGGCTTCGCCCTCGCTCTTGATATCGATCAGCAGCTGGAACTGGCCGTCCCAGCCGGGGTAGACGCTGCGGCCGTTGCCCTTCACCAGTTCCGTCAGCGGATCCAGGTAGAGGCTTTCCAGCGTCACGCCGGCTTCGACGTCCTCGCGGTCGTGCGCGACCAACAGCTCACCGTCCACCAGCCAGACGTCGGCCTCCACCGAAGTGAAGCCGTGCTCCAGCGCGTCGTAGAGCGGGCGGTCGTGCTCGTAGTCGTTGTGGGCGTGCGCCTGGTCCTGCGGTGCGCCGAGGACGACGCCGGCAGGCGCCGCTGCCGTTTCGTCCTGCGGGGCGGCGGTGGCGGGCAGGGCTGAGCCGGAGAAGGCGGCGGCGGTGGCCAGCAGGGCCGCTGCGGTGTGCTTGAACACGGGATTGTCCTTCGGGGTCAGTGGTTCGGGGACTACTTGAGCAGGCCGTTGGGGTTCTGCTCGATGCTCAGGTCAGCGACGATCGGCAGGTGGTCCGAGGAGGTCGTGTCGATGACCTCGGCGGCTTCGGCTTCGATGTCGTCGCTGGTGAGGATGTAGTCGATCTGCCGGTCCGGCTCCTCGACCGGGTAGGTGTAGGCGTCGTCCTGGCCGAGCACCGCGAAGACATCGGTGAACCCGGTCATGATGTCCTGCATCTCCGGGGCCGACGGCACGGCATTCAGGTCTCCGACCAGGACGGAGGGCAGCTCGGATTCCTCTGCGACCGCGAGGATCTCCTTCACCTGCGACTGGCGCTGTTCGCTGCGTTGGTGGTCCAGGTGCGTGTTGTAGAAGCTAACGTGGTTGCCCTCGATGTTGATGACCGCCTCCAGCAGTCCGCGCTGTTCGGTGGGCCGTTGGGCATATTCGAGGTTGGTCAGCAGATGGTTCTCGGAGTCCAGTATCGGGTACTCGCTCAGGATGGCCGTGCCGTACTGGCGGCGCTCGGTCTGTCCTTCGGCCGGCTCCCGGTCCAGGTTTGCGGCGTAGGCGTAATGCATGTCCAGGCGGTCGGCGAGCCAGGCGGCCTGGTCCTCGAAATCGCTTCGGGTGGACCAGTGGTTGTCTACTTCCTGCAGCCCGATGATGTCCGAGCCGCTCGCCTCGATGTCGCGGGCGATGCGCTCGAGGTCCAGGTTGTCGGCGCCGTCGGCGCCGTGGTGGATGTTGAAGGACATCACGCGGACTTCATCGGCAGGCGCGTCCGCCTGCGCCGGAGCGGCTGCCAGGGCAGAAAGGGCCACCATGGCGGCCGCGGTGCCTGTGGGGATCAGACGTTTGATGCGGGTAGTTCCCTGCATTGTTCATCCTTCTGTTGGGAAATTGGGATGCAGGGTTTACTGTTTCGGATAACCGTTTCAAGCGGTTGACTGCCAGCGGGCCGGGCGGTGGCGCGAGGGTGAACGTGCGGCGTGTCAGCGGTGGCGGAGCGCAGCGCGGATGGCCGGTTGCCAGCGGTCCGCATAGTCGGCCGCGCTGGAATCCTCGGCGTAGGTGCGGTCCAGTTGGTACAGACCGGGCGCCGGGCAGACGGCACCGAGTTCGACGAGGACCGGCTTGAGCAGCAGTTCCGGTGCGAGTGCATGGGCCGGTCCGGCGCCGAGCATCAGCGGCACGGCGACGACGTCGCGCAGGCCGTCGCCGGTCGCGAACTGGTCGAGGAATAATTTGAGCAGACCGGAGTAAGTGGCCTTGAAGGTGGGTGAGGCGATCACGGCCAAGTCGGCTCCCGCCACGAGTTCGAGGGCGTCTTTTACGCCCGGATCACCCCAGCCGAGCAGCCCCGGCCCCAACTGGACCACGTCGACGATGTCCAGCGGGTCCGCACCGAGGCGCGCGGCCAGCCGGATGCCGGCATCGAGGGTGCGGGAGCCTGGCTTGGGGTTTCCGGCGACAACAACGGTCTTCATGCGGTTTCCTTCGACGACGGTGCTCGGGGACTGGTCCGGAGTCTAGTGGCCAGAAGTCGTCCCGGCGACAGTCAGCAGCAGCGTGCGAGACAGCCACACCCGGACTTCGCAGTCTGCCAGACGGAACCAGGGCAAATGCTCTTGGACGGGTATATCGAGTTCCGGCTCGCCGTGCTCCACCGGCTGCAAGACGCCCGATGGGGCCGTGCAGCCGGAAAGCCAGATCCTCCCGGGATTCGAACAAAACGCATAAACGCTGGAAAATACATTATTGGTCAGATAATGTGGAGGCAGTCACATTGGCTGCGGCGTGTGCCGTGTATGGAAGGAGCAGGGTATGTCCTGGGGACTAATCAGCGAGATGGGGCACGTCGCCATCCAAACCACCGATGTGCAGGGATCGGTCTTCGATGCCACGCAGCTCCTGGGCCTACGGGTGACGGAGAAGACCGACAACGAGGTCTACCTTGCGGCCGCCGGGGTTCACCACGAGCTTGTCTACGTGGAGTCGGACGTCAACGGCATCCACAGCCTGGGGCTTGTGGCCCGGGACGGAGACGCGCTGCGGACCATTCGGCAGCGCGTGCGGGATGAGAACCTTCCGGTTATCAGCGAGAAGGCGGTCAGCGCCGGCATCCAGGATGGCTTCACCTTCGTTGGACCCGAAGGCTGGATCTTCGAGGTCTACATCGACATGCAGCCGGATGCGCCGGGGCAGCTGTCCTTTGGCCCGGACAGGTATGGGCACATCAACTTCCATCCGCGCGACGTGACCGGAATGATGAAGTTCCTGCACCGCGTCCTCGATTTCCGGCTTTCCGACGTGATCGGCGATGACTTCGCCTACTTCATGCGCTGCAACGCTGACCACCATGGCATCGCCCTCATTAAGGGCGAGGGCACGTTCCATCACCACGCGTGGCAGGCCCAGTCCATTGTCGACCTCGGCAAGCTCGGTGACCGGCTGCATCAGGTCGGGCGCGAACTGATCTGGGGGCCGGTCCGCCACGGCGCGGGCCACAACATTGCCGCCTACTATGTGGAAACCTCCGGCGCGGTGGTCGAGCTCTACACCGACCTGGAGCAGATCTATGACGACAGCCGTCCGCCCGTGGTCTGGGGCCAGGAGGAGAACTGGTACAACAAGTGGAGCTCATTCCGTCCCGAGGAGTTCCGCAAGTTCGGGATTCCGCCCGTTGCCAACCGGCTGTCCGGCGTCCGCTAAGGTTGCGCTCAGGGCGGGAGTGTCGGTCGGGCGCGCCGGGCGGAACGTCGGGAAACCAGCTGGGTGAGAGGGTGGGGTCATGGCTGAGGCCGGGGGTCAGACAGTTGACGGGATTCGGCGCGCCGTCCTGGGCGGTTCGTGGCGGCCGGGGGAGAGGCTGGCCCCGGTTGCGCTCGCCGAACGGTTCGGCACTAGTTCAACCGTCGTCCGGGAGGCGCTGACCCGCCTGGCCGGAGATGGGCTGCTGACATGGGAACGCAATCGCGGCTTCTTCGTCCCCGAACTCGAACCGCGGGAGTTGCGTGACCTCACGGAGTTGCGTTGCGTCACCGAGGAGCTGGCCTCGCGCCTCGCGGTCGAACGCGGGGACCTGCAATGGGAATCCGACCTCATCGCCGCGCATCATCAGTTGTCCAGGACGCCTCGGCGGGACCAAGAGGATCCGGAGCATATTGCGGACCCGTGGTCGGTTGCACACCGGTCCTTCCATGCGAAGCTCCTGGAGGCCTGCGCCAGCGCCCCCATGATTCGGCTGGCCGACAATCTGGCCGATTCCACGGAGCTCTACCGGCGGTGGGCTGCGCCGTCCCGCGGGGCAGCGGAACGCGATGTCGAACAGGAGCACCGCGACATTCTGGAGGCGGCGCTCGCGCGGGACGCCTCGGGGCTCGCCAAGCTGCTGCGGCGGCACTACGAGAGGACGATGCACATCGTGCTTGAAGCCGGCCTCGATGTTCCCGCGGCCGAACTCGCAGCAGTAGAAAAGTAAAAAGAGTTCAGAATATATAATCCGTTGACAAATCGACTCTACTATTCCTAAGCTGGTGGCGTTGGCCACATTGGATGGCGGCAGTGCGGCAAGACCGCAGGACGGCCCTGGCGCCACAGCGAAAGGAACACCCATTGAAGTACGCATCGTTTACCGCAGCAGACGGATCCGAAACCTGGGGCATCATCGACGAGGGCCGCGCTTATGATCTGGGCCCCACGGGTTCGGCACTGGCACCCACCCTGCGCGCCGCCGTCGAAAACGGAATCTTCGGCTCCGTCGGCGAAGAGTTCCATACCGCCCCTTCCCGTCCGGAGGCGGAAATCGAGTTCCTGCCCTCGATCACCAACCCGGGCAAGATCATCTGCATCGGCGTGAACTACCGCAGCCATCAGCAGGAAACGGGCAGGGCTGCGCACCAGAATGAGCAGAAGGCTCCGACCATCTTCACGCGCTTCGCGGATTCGCAGATGGGCCACCTGCAGCCGGCTCTGATGCCCGCCTCCACGAACGAATTCGACTACGAGGGAGAGATGGCCCTTGTCATCGGCAAGGACGGCTTCCACGTCGCCGAGACTGAAGCCATGGAACTCGTGGCCGGTTACGCCGCGTACAACGATTTCAGCGTGCGCGACTGGCAGTTGGCCACCACGCAGTGGACGCCGGGAAAGAACTTCCCCGGCACCGGCGCCTTTGGGCCGTACCTCGTACCGGCGTCGGATCTGGGCGACGTCAGGGACCTGACCCTGGAAACCCGCGTGAACGGCGAAATTCGGCAGAAGGCCTCCGTGGCTGACCTGTACTTCGATATCCCTCAGCTCCTCAGCTACGTCACCGGCTTCACGAAGCTGTCCGCCGGCGATGTCGTCGTCACCGGCACCCCGGGAGGAGTGGGCCGCTTCATGACCCCCTCAGGCCTGCTCTCCGACGGCGATGTCGTGGAGGTCGAGATCACCGGTCTGGGCGTGCTGCGCAACACGGTCCGGCTCGAGGCCTGACCTGTCCACTCGCGGACCAACGGAAAGGCAATAGCGATGGAAAACCTCCTCGAAACAGACGTGCTCGTTATCGGTGCCGGGCCCATAGGCCTGGCCGCAGCCAACCTGCTGGCCGATCAGGACGTGCGCGTCATGCTGGTCGAGAAGAACGCCGGCACCAGCGACGAGCCGCGGGCCATCAGCGCCACGGACGAGACGCTGAGGGTCATGCAGCGGATCGGCATCATGGACCGCCTGGCGCCTGAGATGCTGATGGATACCGGTGCCCGCTACTACGGCCGCAAGGGCCAGCTGCTCGCCGAGGTCCGGCCGGCGAGCCCGCGGCTCGGTCAGCCTGGCAAATCGCAGTTCGACCAGCCGGTCATGGAGGCCTTGCTGCTGGAGGCGGCGCGGCAGCGCCCGCAGATCGACATCCGCTTCAATACCGAGGCTTTCCGCATCACGGAGGCCCCGGACCACGCCGACACGGTGCTGATCGACGACGAGGGCAAGAAGACCGTCCGCGCCAGATGGATCATCGCCTGCGACGGCGGACGAAGCCCTGTGCGCGCACAGCTGGGTATCCCGATGGAGGGATCCACCCAAGTGCAGAAGTGGATCGTGGCCGACATCGTGAATACGCCCGGCACGCCGGAGCCCTTCGCGGAGTTCCATTGCAACGGGACCCGTCCGGCCGTCGTCGTGCCCGGAGTGAAGGGGCGCCGACGCTATGAATTCATGCTGCTGCCCGGGGAGGACGCCAAGACCGTCACGCAGCCGGAGAAGATCATCGCGTTGATCGCTCCGTTCCAGAAGATCGTGCCGAAGGACATCCGCCGCGCCGCGGTCTACGTGGCGCACCAGCGGGTGGCGCTGAATTACCGAATGGGGCACGTGCTGCTGGCCGGGGACGCCGCGCACATGATGCCGCCTTTCGCCGGGCAGGCCCTGAACGCGGGCATCCGCGACGTGGCGAACCTGGTCTGGAAGGTCGCCGCGCACGTGCGGGGCATCGGCACCGACGCCCTGATCAACACCTACGCCACCGAGCGGCGGCCGCACGCGGTCGACATGGTGCGGCTGTCCCAGCGCATCGGCAAGGTCGTCATGAGCGTCAATCCGAAGCTGACGGCGGTCCGCGACGCGCTGATCACCGGGCTGGGCGTGGTGCCGGCGGCCAAGAACTGGCTGACCGGCATGAAGTTCCTCAAGCAGCCGCACTTCACCGAAGGCTGCGTGGTTTCCGCGGCGGACGACGTAGAGAAGGCAGCAGCGGCGCTGGTCGGACGCTCGCTGTCCCAGCCCCAGGTCCTGCTGGCCACGGGGGACACGGTTCCTTTGGACACGGTGCTCGGCACCGGCTGGGCGGCCCTGCGGTTCCTGCCCGGCGGCAGCATCGAGATCCAGCCGTTGGATACCAACGACGGCGGTGCCTCGCCTCTTTCGGTCGTGGATACCTCTGGCGCCTTCGCCGCCTTGGCCGGGACGCGGAGCGTGCTGATCGTGCGTCCCGACCGTTACGTCGCGGCGGCGACAACGGCTGCAGGAGAAGCAGCGGCGCTGCGGGCGCTAAAGGACTATGCGCCGGGGCTGGCTGTGCAGCCTGGAGCCGCGGCCTCCGCCGCGGTCGCCGCCCGGGACTGACCCGGATCACCCACCCCGCAGACCGAGCCTCACAGACCTGGCCCCGGTGCCGAGACCCTCGGTGCCGGGGCCAGGTCGTATCACGGCCTTCATCCCGCAGATGTGCCTGCGGTGCCGGCAGCGAAATCACAACGGCTCCGGAGCGGTTGCCCGCTCCGGAGCCGTTCGGCTTGGGCCGTCAGTCGATGTTGATGGCCACGGATTTCAGTTCGGTGAAGGCCTCCACGCCTTCCCGGCCGTTCTCGTGGCCCCAACCTGACTGCTTGAAGCCGCCGAAGGGCATGTTGGGATCCATGCCGCCCGAAGCGTTGACCCGGACGTTGCCGGCCTTGATCCGGCGAACAAATTGGAGTGCCTTGGAGATGTCCCGGGTCCAGATGGTCGAGGACAGACCGTAATCGGTGTCGTTGGCCCGCGCCACGACGTCGGTGATGGAGTCGGCGTCGTCGAACGTTGCAACCGACAGGACGGGACCGAAGATCTCTTCGCGGACCACACGCATGCCGGGCGCCGTGTTGCACAGTACCGTCGGCTGCAGGAAGAACCCCGGCCCTTCGACGGCAGCGCCGCCCGTTATAACGGCTGCCCCCTCCTCGATGCCGCTGCGGATGTATTCCAGGACGCGCTCCCGCTGTGCCTCGGAGATGATCGGCCCCAACCGGGTGGCAGGATCGAGCCCCGGCCCGATCTTCAGCGATTCGGCGATCCGGGTGATGCCGCCGATGACCTCGTCCGCCACATCGCGATGCACATACAGCCGGGAGCCGGCGGCGCACACCTGCCCGGTGTTGGCGAAGATGCTCATCGCCGCGGCAGGTATCGCCTTGGCCAGATCGGCATCGGGGTAGATCACCACGGGCGATTTGCCGCCCAGTTCCAGCGACAGCCGCTTGAGGTTGCCAGCGGAGGAGGCGAGCAGGCGCTTGCCGACGGCGGTGGAGCCGGTAAAGGAAATCTTGTCCACGTCCGGGTGCTCGGCGAGGCGCTGCCCGGCGACGTGGCCCAGCCCCTGCACTATGTTGACGACGCCGGAGGGGAACCCGACTTCCTGGACCAGTTCGCCCAAGCGGACCGCCGTCAGGGGAGTCAGCTCGGCAGGCTTGAGGACCACCGTGCAGCCCGCTGCCAGGGCGGGGGCCAGCTTCGATACCGCGATGGCCAGCGGCACGTTCCATGGCACGATCAGGCCTGCCACACCGACGGCCTCCCGAAGCGTGAACGCCTGCCACTGGCCCGGCAGCGAAACATCGCGCGTTTCGCCGTTCAGTTTCGTTGCCCACCCGGCGTTGTAGCGCAAGGTGCTGACGGCCGCGGTGACTTCGAAATCGCGGGCCACAGCAAGCGGCTTGCCGCAGTTGAGTGTCTCAAGCCGGGCAAATTCCTCCTTTGCCTCCTCAAGGGCGTCAGCCAAACGGTGGATCAGCAGGGCCCGTGCTGCCGGCGCCATCCTGGACCAGGGCCCGTCGTCAAAGGCCCTCCGGGCGGCGGCGACGGCACGGTCCACATCAGTCCCGTCCGCCGAGGCCGACGTCGTGAGGGAGTCGCCCGTAGAAGGATTCAGGATGGCCAGGGGCTGGCCGTGGCCTTCCGTCCATTCCCCATCGATCAGCAAGCGCAAAGGGCGCTCGAGCAGGGGCGGCTCAGGGGCTATTACAGCGTCGGCGACGGTCATATCCGGTCCTAACTGGAGGGCTTGCACGAGCCATCCGGAAGATAGATTTTGTGACTGTTGCCACATTAGCCGATTAAGACTATATTTTTCAACGGAGAATACATTCATTACTCCCGGGAGTGTCGCCTCTTTCCCGGCCTTCAATCCGTGTACCCACCGCTTATGCAAACGAGGAGCACTTCATGCGTCCTGTCAACCGTTCCGCCTTTACCCAATTGGCCAGTTACACCGCCCTCGCCGGTCTCGTCACGGCGGCGCTCACCGGCTGCGGCTCCGAGACTACGGCGTCTGCCAGCGGGGAAGGCTTGACCAAGGTCAAAGTGGCCGTAGCGCCCATCCACTTCGAGCCGGCTCATCTGGCGGAGTCCCAGGGCTACTTCGAGGACCATGGCCTGGATGTCGAACTGGTTCCCGGGCAGGATCCGGCCGCACTGCTGGCGATGGCCGTCTCCGGACAGGTGGACATCGCGATCGGCTCCTGGATCAATGTGGCGACGTCCGCATCAGAAGGAGTTCCCGTGTCGGTCATCGGCGGCAACGGGGTGGTGGATTCCAAGACCGATAACTCCGGTGTCCTGGTAGCAGCAGACTCCGACGTCAAGTCCCTCGCCGACCTCAAGGGCAAGACGATTGGCGTCATGGGTGTCAAGAGCGGTGGGGACATCCCCGTTCTGCAGGCTCTGGAGGGGGCAGGCGTGTCGCCCGATGATGTCAAGGAGGTGGCCGTGCCCTATTCCGGTATGCAGGCCGCCGTCGAGCAGAAGACGGTAGACGCCGTCGTTCCCGCGGATTCCTTCTACCACCAGATGGTGGAAGCCGGATACCGGACCATCTCCAATCCGGTCCGGGAATACCAGGCCAACATGCCGGTGACGGTGTGGACGTCGACCAACGAATGGCTCACCGGCAACGGCGAGACGGCCGGGAAGTTTGTCGCCGCCATGGAAGACGCCGCGGAGTTCTATAACGACGACGCCAATCTCGCGGCCACCCAGGAAGTCCATGCCAAGGTGAACCAGATCGACGTTGCCAAAGCCCCCAAGGCGTTTGTGCCCGTCTCGGTACCGATCAACGTCAAGGAAGCCCAGTCCGGCATCGATGCCATGGAACACTTCGGTCTCCTGAATGATCCGCTCAGCGTCGAGGAACTGCTCTGGGAAGAAGCTCCCCGCCGCGCCTCCGCGGACGCGAAGTAGCACCCGATCGAGTGCAGGAGGACTAAGCGATGAAGCTGGCATCCACCATTCCCATACAACTGCAGCGCGTCCTGGCCGTACTGCTGCTGCTCGCGATCTGGCAGCTCGTCATCTGGTCCGGGTCCATGCCATCGATGACTCCGGGCGTTCCCGAAATCGCCACCGCCGTCCTGTCGACGATCATGGCGCCGGTCTTTTGGGCCGCGCTCGCGAAGACGCTGCTCGCGGCACTGACCGGGTGGGCGCTGGCTTCCGTTACCGGTGTCATTCTCGGCCTGTTCATTGGGTCGATGCGGTACCTGGATCGCTCCACCTCGATCCTGATCGACTTTGGCCGTTCGTTCCCGGTGCTGGCCCTCATGCCGGTGGTCATCATGCTGCTCGGCTCCAGCACCCGCATGGAAATCGTCGTCGTTGGCCTTTCCTGCCTGTGGCCGGTACTCGTGCAAACGATCTACGGCGCGCGGCGCCAGGAGGCCGCAGTCCTCGACACGGTGAAGGTTTTCCGCATACCCCGGACCCTGTGGTTCCGGCGGGTCCTGTTACCGGGCGCGCTTCCGTTCGTGGCCACGGGAGTCCGCATCGCCGCCGCCATAGCCATCCTGGTGGCGGTGGGCGTGGAAGTCATCAGCCAGGCCCCCGGAATGGGCCGGAATATCACGCTCGCCCAGCAGGCCCAGAACTGGGACATCGCGTTCGCCTACCTGTTCTTCGCAGGACTGGTCGGTTGGGCCATCGCCTGGCTGCTGCAAACGGCTGAAGCCCGGCTTCTGAAGTGGAACAGGCAGGATCATGACTGACACAACCCTCAACCTCGACCGTCCGGCGTCGCCCGCGCGGGCCAAGTCCGGCCGCGCAGCGAAAGGCCCGCGTTCCGCTTGGCTCCAGGCCTTCGACTCCGTCTGGCTGGTCGCCGTCGTCTTCGTCCTGTGGTGGGTCGCTTCGGCGAAGAGCACCAACTTCTTCATTCCCTCCCTGCAGGAGATCCTGGCTTCGCTGGGACGGGACCTGGGGAACGGAGTGATCCTTTCCGGAGCGGCATATTCGCTGACCAACCTGGCAGCCGGCATGGTTCTCGCGGTGGTCGTCGGGATCGTCCTGGGGGTCGTACTGGGAGAACTTGACCGGGTCCGCCTGATTGTCGAACCGATCATCAATTTTTTCCGGTCGATTCCCCAGGCGGCGCTGGTTCCCCTCATCATCGGCGCGTTCGGTGTAGGCCAGGGCCCGAAGATCTACACGATCGCCTTCGCCTGCATGTGGCCGGTATTGCTCAACACCATCGACGGAGTCCTTGGCGTGGAGCCGACCATCCGCAAGTTCTCGCAGGTCTACCGCATTCCGAGGTGGCTCCACTTCCGGCGCGTGGTACTCCCGGCCGCCCTCCCGCAGATTGTCGCCGGCATCCGCGTGGCACTGCCGATCGGCATCACTGTCATGGTTGTCAGCGAAATGTTCGCCGCGACCGAGGGGCTTGGCTTCTACATCCTGAATTCTTCGGCGACCTTCAAAGTCTCCGAGACGTGGGCAGGAGCGCTCTTGGTCGGCGTCATCGGATACATCCTGTCAGTCCTGTTCGTTGTCTTCGAGCGCAGGCTCCTGCGCTGGTACTTCGCCTCGGCGGCGAAATGAGCATCTCAACGCATTACAAGCAAGGAGCAAGCATGAGCATTGATACGCGCGAGGCCGGAGTGCCGCGCACCGCAACCCAGCTGATGAAGGTCCGCGGCATGTCCATGAGCTACGGAACGGGCGCTGCCGAGAACAAGATCCTGGAGAACCTCGACCTGGACGTGAGTGCCGGCGAGTTCGTTTCGATCGTCGGCCCCTCGGGCGTCGGCAAGACGACGCTGCTGCGCTGCCTGTCGGGGCTCCTGCGGCCAAAGGCCGGGACGATTTCGGTCGGCGGCCAGGAAATCAACGGGCCGCACCCCGATCTCGCCGTCGTCTTCCAGGACTACAGCAGGTCGCTGATGCCGTGGATGACGACGAGGGAGAACGTCGCCTTCCCGCTGCAGGGAAAGGGGCTGGGCAAGATCGAGCGCAACGCCCTGGCGGAACACAACCTGCAGGCCGTCGGGCTGGAAGGGCAAGGGGACAAGTACCCCTGGGAGATGTCGGGCGGCATGCAGCAACGGGTGGCCATCGCGCGTGCCCTCGCCTACAACGCCAAGGTTCTGCTCATGGACGAGCCGTTTGCTTCCGTCGACGCGCAGACGCGCTTCGATCTCGAGGACCTGGTCATCACCCTGCAGCAGGAACTGGGCGTCACCATCATCCTGGTCACCCACGACATCGACGAGGCCCTGTACCTCGCCGACAAGGTCGTGGTGATCGCGGAGAAGCCGGCCACCGTCGTCGACGAAATCGAGACGGGCTTCGGAGACCATCGCGACCAGGTCGAGACGAAGGCCGACCCGCGGTTTGCGGAAGCACGGGCACGAATCCTGCACCGCCTGCGCGCCCACTAGCAGGCGAGGTTCCGTCCCAGTGCGTTCCCGAAGCCTCGTCTTATTCGATAACTACCGGAAAGAGGTTCCATGAAAGCTGCAGTTACCGAGGCCGTTGGAAGCCCTTTCGAGATCCAGGACATTTCGATCGCCGCCCCGCGGGGCAAGGAACTGCTCATCGAAGTCCGTGCCAGCGGCCTGTGCCACTCCGACCTGCACGTGGCTTCAACGGACGTCGGCTTCCCGCTGCCGGCGGTCTTGGGCCACGAGGTCGCCGGTGTGGTGGTCAAAGCCGGCCCGGATGTGAGCGGATTCCGTGCGGGCGACCATGTGGTGACTTCCCCCGTGCACAGCTGCGGGCAGTGCCGCGGCTGCCTGGCCGGACGGCCATACCAGTGCCGGGTTCCCGGCCACACCCAACGCGGCACAGGATCCGGGCCGCGCTTGAGCCGCGGCACGACCGTGCTGGGTCAGTTCATCGGGATCGGTGGATTCGCGGAGCAGGTCCTCGTTCATGAGAACACGGTTGTTGGCGTGCCGAAGGACCTCCCCTTCGACCGGGCAGCGCTGCTCGGGTGCGGCGTGGTGACCGGCGCGGGGGCAGCGCTCAACACTGCACGGGTCAGGCCGGGGGACACCGTGGCGGTCATCGGCTGCGGCGGCGTAGGACTGAACGTTATCCAGGGTGCTGCTCTGGCTGGTGCGCAGCGGATCATCGCGATCGACCTTCACACGTCCAAACTCGAGCTCGCGCGGCAATTCGGCGCGACGGACGTGGTCAACGCATCGGAGCTGGACCCCGTGCAGTCGGTCCTGGAGTCCACGCGAGGCGGCGTGACGCATGCGTTCGAGGTCATCGGATTGAAACCCACCGCCGAGAACGCGATTGCGATGCTGGAGATCGGCGGAACTGCCTACCTCATTGGCGTTCACCGGCCCGGCGCAACACTGGAGATCACTCCTTTCGGCGACCTCATGGGGAAGCAAAAGGGAGTCCGGGGAGTGGCCATGGGCTCGGCGAATATCAAGGTCGACATCCCGATGTTCGCTGATCTCTATCTTCAGGACCGCTTCAAGCTCGACGAACTCATATCCCAGCGGATCTCGCTCGAGGAGATAGATCACGGCTACCAGCTCTTGCGGGGCGGAGCAGTTGCCCGGTCGGTTATTACAAGCTTCTGAAAGCCCCCTCAGGCCCCGGTGTTATGGCACCGGGGCCTGAGGTCCCATGGACCGAGTGCCTGATCTTGATGCGCCGTCCTGGCCAAAGAAGCCGAATGCGTTTATAGGAAATTTACGGGCTTTTGAGCCTCTCCGGGAGGAAACATATGAAGGCAGCAGTTATTAATCGGATCGACGGCACCTTCGACATCGAAGAGCTGGAGATCGACGAACCACGCGGGGCCGAGGTGCTGGTGGAAGTAAAGGCAGCCGGCCTCTGCCACTCCGACATGATCGTCGCGTCCGTGGACCGCGGCCGCCCGCTGCCCATGGTCGTGGGCCACGAGATGGCGGGAATCGTCGTCGGACTCGGACCTGAGGCCACGGACTTCCGAGTTGGTGACCACGTCATCGCGTCGGAAATCAACTTCTGCGGTCGTTGCGAGGAGTGTGTCGGCGGGGGGACCTACCGGTGTATGGATCCGGGATCGATCAACCGCAGCCCGGAGGAGGTGCCGAAACTGCGTCGTGACGGCGAAGCGGTCCAGGCGTTCGGCGTGGCCGGTTTCGCCGAACATGCGCTGGTGCACCAGAACAAACTCGTCCGGGTTCCGGACCAGATTCCCTTTCCGCAGGCCGCCGTGCTCGGCTGCGCGACGACGACGGGCGTCGGAGCGGCCCTGAATTCGGCCGGTGTGCAGCCGGGAGACACGGTGGCCGTGGTCGGCCTCGGAGGGATCGGGCTCAATATCGTTTCCGGGGCGCAGATAGCCGGCGCCAAGACCATCATTGGAATCGATCTTCATCCTGCGAAGCTGGAACTCGCCCGCAAGTTCGGGGCAACGCACGTCATCAACTCGGGGGAGGACGACGCTGAGGCCAGGGTTAATGAAATAACCGGCCGGGGTGTCCATCACTCCTTTGAGGCGATTGGCCTTGGTACGACCCAAAAACTTGCCCTGGGCCTCACTCGATCGGGCGGAGGCGTGTATTTCATCGGCATCCCGCAGGGCACTCCGCTTGACTTCAATGTGATGACGGACCTTCTTATCGGGCAGCGGAAGCTCCAAGGCGTCTACATGGGATCCTCGAACATCCGCCGGGACATCCCCTTCTACGCTGACCTCTACCTTCAGGGCCGCCTCAACCTGGACGACCTCATCGGCCAGGAGATCTCCCTGGCCCAGATTAACGAAGCGTACGCCGTGCAGGAGTCGGGCGGCATCGCCAGGAGCGTGATCACCTTCTGAGCTCCGGCGGCGTAGGCGCTCCAAGCAGCTCCAGGGACCGGTCCGGCGATGCGCCGGGCCGGTCCCTTTCGTCTTGGGCACAGCAGCGGCGGCCAAGGAAGGTCTCCTCCGGCATGCAAAGGAACCGAACGCCGAAAGCCGGGCCAGAATGCCAGCCCGGCTTTCGGTGTTCGGTTCTTCAGGAGGTCGCTACCTGTATCAGGTGGTCCTAGACCGCTCCACCGTGGCGCTTGATGACCTCTTGGGCCAGGGCCTTGCCGAACGAGGTGTGGGCGTTCAGGGCAGCAATGGCACGCTGCACATCCCGGGCAGCGAGGGCCTCGGTCAGCTCCACGATGTAGCTGTGGTCCAGCTGCCGTCCCCATTCCTCGGCGGTCAGGGCCTGGCGCCACACGGTGCCCACGCCCAGCCGGCGGAAGGAATCGGTCAGCTGCGCGGAACCGGCCACGTTCACGAGGCGGTCGTGATAGGCAACGTTGAGCTTGAGGAAGTCGTCCAGGGCGGCATCGGAGTCTCCGCGCAGGCGGCCGAGCTCGGCGGTAATCCGGCGGAGGTCGGCGACGTCGTCGTCGGTCAGCTTGTCCAGGTGGCTGGCGATCACGCCGGATTCGATGGTGGCGCGGCCGTCGTAGAAGCTGGCCACCAGGTCCTCGGTCATCGGGTTCGGTTGGTAGCCGCCCTGTTCGTTGCGGGTGACCAGTCCTTCGGCGTTCAGCTTCACCAGCGCATTGTGCACGTGGTGCGGTTCGGCCTTGATCTCGACGGCGACGGCGGCCGGGGCCAGTTCCTCGCCGAGCGGGGTCCTGCGGTGCAGCACCCAGTTCCGCACGGACTCGTAGGCTGCCAGCTCCTTGACCCGCTCCAACCGGCCGAAGGTGCCGCGGTAATAGGCCAGCGGTTCCGCGCCTTCGCGGGCCGAGGCCTCGGCGACCAGGCCGAGGAAGACCGTGTGGGTGCCGCCCGTCGGGGTCTCTGCCACGCGGCAGACGATCTGCGCCAGGGCGCCGTCGATCATCGGCACTCCGCCGTGCTCTGAACGGGTGACCGCCACGCCGTCGAACTTGTCGCCGCCCTTGCGCCCGAACTGCATGGCGAGGCCGCCCTGTTCCTCGGCCAGGATATTAATGCCGAACCAGCCTGCCTTGACCACCGCGTCGTGGGTGGAACTGGATCGGTTCAGGCAGGCGAGCATCATCGGCGGGTCCATGGACAGCGAGGAAACCGCCGAGGCCGTGGTGCCGAACATTTCGCCGTCGACCACGGTGGTGATGACGGTGACGCCGGACGCGAAGTGACCGACGACGTTACGGAATACCAGCTGGTCCACGCCGGCTCCTTCGATGGTGTTGGTGCTCATGTTGTTACCTCCTAGGATGCGGTGGCCGGTCGGCCACCGCGGCGGGTCAGGGTTGCTTGCCGGCGAAGAGCCCCACCAGGGCGGTGATGTCTTCGCAGGATTCCAGGTCGTGGATGATCTCGATGGCGCGTTCGGCGTCGGAACGGGTGACTACCCCGCCGAAGTCGACGTTGGCAAAGTACTTGTCCAGGATCTCGGCCTCGGACAGGGGAGAGGCGTGTATGTCGCCGCGGGGTTGGTCAACTCGTTGGCGCAACACCGCTCCGTCTTGCAGCGTGAGTTCCACCTCGGCCGTGAGGACTTCGTGCGGGGGCAGCGAACCGACCAGCTCGATCTTCTCCAGCAGGGCGGCCAGCCGCGGATCCTGCATGTGCGCCAGGGTCAAGTGTTCCGGGCGTACGGTCCCGTACATCAACGCCGTCGCCGCCGTGAACCGGATGCTGAACGCTCCCGACACCTCGGGACAGTCGCCGATTGCGAAGGGCTGGCCGACGAAACCGGCCAGGGTGCGCGGCGTGACGTGGATCCGGACGGCTTCCACCTCAGCCAGGTCCAACCGTTCATCGGACGCCAGCCGGACGCAGGCGTCCAGCGACGGGTGGCTGGCGCGGCAGGCGGACCACGGCTTGATGACGCAGTCGCCGTAGAATTCCTCGCCGAGCCGGTGGATGATCCGCTCCGGCACGGGGTCCGTGCAGTACATGTCGAGGAACCCGTGCCGGCCGCCCACCGCATCCACGGGGCCGGTGAAACCCAGCTGGGCGAGTTCGGCCGACACGATGGCGTTGCGCGCCGCGAAGGCCATGGGCAGCTTGAAGGCCAGGCTCTGGTCGACGATGCTGGCCACTGTCCCGGCGAGCTGGTTTTCGACGATGCCGAAGGCGTGGCGCAGCTGGAAGGCATCCAGCCCCATAAGCCGCCCGGCCACTGCGGTGCCGCCGAGGCCGTTGACGGTGCCGGTGTTGTCCTGGCCGCCGTAGACGTCAAAGCCGCTGGCCACGGCCAGCCGCGACGCCACGTCGTCGCCAAGTACCAGGGCGGTCAGCAGTTCGCGCCCGCTGGCGCCCTGCTGCTCGGCCACGGCCAGGGCCACCGGGACCGTGGTACCCGAGATGTGGGCGGCAATCTGCATCCCGTCCGGGCCTTCGGCGCTGATCGGCTCGAAGTCGTAGGAACGCATCATCACCGCATTGGCCAGTGCGGCCGTCTGGGCCGGAACACGCAGGCCGTGGGTCAGCACCGTGGACTCGGAGGCTCCGCCCCAGCGGGCCGCCAAATGTACGACGCCGTCGCTTCCCTGGGCGCGGTGTCCCGCGGCGATGTTTCCCAGCGAATCGATGAGGCGTACCTTGGCACGCCCGATGGTGCCGCCGTCGATATCGCCGAAACCGGTCCCCGCGACATGCCGGACCAGCCGGTCCGTGATCGTGGGACCGACCGCGGCCACCGCACCCGGGGAAGTGCTCGTCGTCGTCATGGCTGCGTCCTAGCCGCGCAGGTCCGCGTAGGTGCCGGGGAAATCTGCGTCCTCGGCGGGCACGGGAACTTCTCCGATACCCGCTTCCTCGAACATGGCCCGGTACGCGCCGGTCTCGCCCTTGGCCTGGGCCTTGCGGTGGTCGAGTGCGCGGGCACGGGGCACGGAACCGAGGTAGAAGCGCTCGTAGAGTTCGATCCGGCTGCCCAGCGCGGAGCCGGCGAAATCCCACGCAGTGCGGAAGATCCGGGCCCGTTCTTCGGCGGGAATGCCGTTGGCCCCGGGCAAGTACTTGTGCAGCAGCGGACCCAGCCGCGGGTTCTCGAACGCCGCTGCCGTCGGCGTGGCCAGCAGGTTGTGCGAGCCCATGGTCTTGATGATGTCGTTGACCCGGGCCATCCAGATCGGCATCACGGTGCGCAGCGAGCTGATGTCGTCGTGGCAGAAGAAGGCGCCGCCGCCCCAGTCCGACGCGTTGACCTCGGCGGAATGGATGACGGCGCGGGCAATGCGCAGGTAGGAGTAGATTTCGCCCAGCATGGCCGCGGTGTCCGGCTTGGATTCCGTGCCCGTGACCTTGGCCATCTGGACGCACAGGTCGTAGGCGAACTCCAGCTTCACCGCGGCCCGGATGGCCGTCTGCTGCTGGGTGTTGCCGGTCGCGGTGCCGCCGTTGAGGGAGTTGTAGACGTCCAGGTTGCCGTCGATGAAGACGCGGTGCCAGGGGACCAGTACGTCGTCGAAAATGATGACCGCATCCTGTTCATCGAACCGGGACGAGAACGGCTTGTCCACCACGTCCTGTGCCACACCGTAGTGGTCGCGGCAAACAGCGACGACGCCGGCGGTCGCCACGGGAATGGCGAACGAGAGTGCGTACTCCTCGAATCCCTTCTGGATCGGGGTGGCGGGGTAGACGTAGAGTTCGTCGGCGATCGGGCCGAGGGTGGCCAGCATCTTGGCGCCTCGCACGACCAGGCCTTCCTCGGTCCGCTTCACGACCCGGAGCGTGAGCTCCTCGTTGATGCCCTGCAGTTCGCCGACGCTCTTGTCGATGGCGGCGTGCACAATGGTGTGGGTCAGCGCGAGATCCTTCTCGATGACCTCGCGGTGGTAGGCGGCCAGTCGCTCGTGGAACACCGGGTCGCTGTGCTTGTCAAAGATGTCCTTGCGCGAGACATGGCCGGCCAAAACCACGTTGACGTAGTCCGGCGTCCGTCCGAGCATCCCGTTGGAGTAACGGGCGAGCCGGTCGAAGGCCTGGTGCCGGCGGGCGATGTCTTCTGCATTCTTCGGCAGCGACAGGCTGACATTCATCAGTGCGCCCGTCTCCGGGTCTTCCATGAGGCAGTCGGCGGCGTACTTGTGCTGGTAGTCGAAGTAGGCGGCCATGCCGTCGATCGACCCCGCGAAAACGGGATGCTCGAGGACATTGATGCGCTCGTTGCCCAGCCAGACTTCGCGCCCATCGGCCAGGCCCTGCTTGTATTCGGCGCCGGTACGTGCAGTCACGTCGTTCTCCTTGCTCCGCGGAAGTCCCGCATTTTCGAGTGAAAATATATTCTGTGGGCTAGTTTATAAACATGTGACCGTGATGGCAATGCCTTGCGCGGAAATTCTCCGGGTCGCTAACTCGGTCCAGCTGATCTATTCCAAGTCAAAGAAAATATTCTCAGGTAAAAAATGCTCTAGCGGTGGATTTTTGCGGAACACGCTGTCATGATGGCGTAGGTCACAATCCAACGAACGCCAAGAGGAACGCTATGTCTTCTCCTACAGACCAGCAGCTTCCGCAGCAGCAGGGTCCCGACGCAGGCTCCCCAGCCAGCGGCTCCCTTAATACAAAGGACCTTCGCCGGGTCCTGGGGTCGAGCCTCATGGGCAGCGTCATCGAGTACTACGACTTCATCCTGTATGCCACTGCCGCAGCGCTGATCTTCGACAAGGTCTTCTTCGCCAACCTTGGTCCCGGCGTGGCGCTCTTCGCCTCATTCGGCACTCTGGCGGTCGGCTATGTCGCCCGCCCGCTCGGCGGCATCCTGTTCGGGCATTACGGGGACCGGATCGGCCGCAAGAAGATGCTGGTGCTGTCCATGCTCATGATGGGCTTCGCGACGGTCGCCATCGGCTTCCTGCCCACGACGGCGCAGATCGGCGTCCTCGCACCGGTCATCCTGGTCACGCTGCGCTTCGTCCAAGGCATCTCGGTGGGCGGCGAGTGGGGCGGCGCCACGCTGATGGCGCTGGAACATGCCCCTGCCCATAAGCGCGGCTTCGCGGCCGCCTTCGCTAATGCGGGCGGCCCAGCCGGCGGCCTGCTGGCCACGTTTGTGGTATCCGGCGTCTCCGCTGCGACCGGGGACCAGTTCCTGGTGTGGGGGTGGCGAATTCCATTCATCCTTTCCGCGGTGCTGATTCTGGTCGGCATGCTGATCCGACTGAAGGTCGCCGAAACGCCGGTCTTCCAGGAACTTGAGCAGGAAGCCGCCAGGCGGCAGCAGAAGCAGCGAACCCCGCTGATGGACGTGCTGCGCCTGCACCCGCGCGTTGTCGTCCTCACGCTCGTCGCCTCGCTGGGCTTCTATTGCTGCCAGGGAATTCTGACCTCGTGGGGCGTGTCTGTAGCGGTTCAGAGCGGCGTGGAGCGCTCGGATGTGCTCAACCTCAAGGGTGTTGCGGCCGTCTTCACCATCATCGTCTGCTTCTACACGGCCCGCCTGAGCGATCGCATCGGCCGCCGCACCGTGCTGACCATCGGCGGCGTGGGCGGCATCCTGTTTGCGTTCCCCGCCTTGTACCTCATGCATACCGGTGCTGTCTGGGCCTTTGCCATTGCGGTCATCGTCGGCAACGGCGTTATCCAGGGCTTCCTTGCCGGGCCGATCGGCGCCTACATCTCGGAGCAGTTCCCTGCGAATGTCCGCTATACCGGAGCTTCCCTGGCCTACCAGGGGGCTGCCACGCTTGGTGCCGGTTTCACCCCGATGATCGCCACTGCGCTCGTCATGCTCGCCGGCGGTTCCTATCTCTTCGTCGGCTTCTTCTGGATCGGCATCCTCGCCATGGGCTTGGTTGCCGTCCGCATGAGCCGCGAAGGTGCCGAACTGTCCCCGAAGCGGCACTAGGAGCCCCGCGCCGCCGCGCTCCGCCGTCGTCGCCGTCCGCTTCCCGCGGGCGGGACGGCGGCGTTTCGTCGTCTTGCCACTCGCGCAAGCTCACGGAATCAGCCGTCGCGCTGCCTCATCGGGACCTGAATACTAAGTCAAAAATTCTGATAAGCCAGTGCTAAAACTTGTCATTTACTAGGGAAGGACTACCTGTGACGATGGATATAGCAGCGCCGTCGAGGCGCAGATCGTGAAAGGACCCGCCGTTATGGTGACCAAGCCCAGCAAGCACATGGTGCTGACAACCTTTATGCTCCCCGCCGGCTACCACAAGGACAGCTGGCGCATGGAGGGCAGCCGCTCCGAGGAGCTGGCCAACCTGGAATTCGTCGCGGATCTGACGCTGATGGCCGAAGCCGCCAAGCTGGACGCGGTCTTCTTCGGCGACATCGTGCATGCCAACACCGTAATGCGCGGCGACATCAAGATGAACGGCTTCTACGAGCCGATGACCGTGCTCGCCGCGCTCGCCGCCCGGACCAAGAACATCGGCCTGATCGGAACCGTCTCGACGTCCTTCAGCGAGCCGTACAACGTCGCACGCCAGATGTGCGGGCTGGACCACATGTCCGGCGGCCGCGCCGGCTGGAACATCGTCACCTCGTCGGACGGCTTCCGGAACTTTGGCATGAAGGAGGCGCCCGACCCGACGACCCGTTACCGCCGAGCCACGGAGTTCGTTGACGTCGTCCAGCGGCTGTGGGACAGCTGGGAAGACGACGCGGTCATCAACGACCGCGAGTCCGGCTGGTACGTGGATACGGACAAGGTCCACCCGCTCAACCACAAGGGCGAGTTCTTCGAGGTCGAGGGGCCGATCAACATGCCGCGCTCCCCGCAGGGCCGCCCGGTGCTGGTGCAGGCCGGTTCCTCCGGGCCGGGCATGGAACTCGGCTCCTCCGTGGCGGACGGGATCTACACCGCGCAGCCGCTGAAGGAGCCGTCCGTGGAGTTCTACGCGAAGTTCAAGCAGATGGCCGCCGCCAAGGGCCGCGACCCGCAGCTGGTCAAGATCATCCCGGGCATCCTGCCGATCCTCGGCGACACGGAGAAGGAGGCGCTGGAACTGGCGGACGAGCTGGGCCGCAACGTGCACATGGAGAACGGCCGCAAGCAGGTGGGCGCGGACCTGCGCATGGACCTGTCCGAACTGCCGCTGGACCGCACTATCCCGGCCGAGTGGTTCTCCGATGATCCGAAGCTGGGTTCGCGCTACCAGATCTACCGCCGCAAGAGCGTGGACCAGGGCATGACCCTCCGCGAACTGATCGTGGACCTGGCACGTTCCACCGGGCACCAGTGGATGGCGGGCACGCCGTCGCAGGTGGCCGACCGCATGGTGGACTGGTTCGAATCCAAGGCCTGCGACGGCTTCAACCTCAACGCCCCGTTCAACCCGGGCGGCTTCAAGCTGGTCTGCGACAAGCTGGTCCCCGAACTGCAGGACCGGGGCTACTTCCGGTCCGAATACGAGGGCACGACGCTGCGCGACAATCTCGGCCTGCCCCGCCCGTCGTCCGTCCGCTCCAGGGCTCTGGTCTAAGGGCCCAGGGGGCAAGGCAGGGCAAGACGCAACAAAGGTACGACGCCGGCGGAATGCTTCCGCCGGCGTCGTACCCTTTCTGTGTTCGCCGAGGCGCAGGCCCGCCTGCAGCTGGCCGGGCCTGCGCCGGGTCAGGCCTTCGAGCCGGAACCGGCGCCGAAGAGCTCATCGGCGACGTCGATCCAGGCCTGGGCACGGGCGTTCAGCCGCGTGCTGCGGGGCCAGGCCACGGACACGGTGACGGGCGCGTGCGCCGCCGTCCGCGTGGGTGCCAGTGGCTTGAGCAGGACCCTGAGTTCCTCGTACGGGGCCTCAAGGCGGGGCTGCTGGAACAGGACAGCCACCCCGCGGCCGCTGGCCACGAGCGAGCGGATGGTGGCGTAGCTGCGCGAGCGGTGCCGGATGTCCGGCGCCACTTCGGCATCCCGGAACATGTCGAGGACCCGGTGCGAGATCGGGGCGGCATCGAAGAAGACCAGCGGCTCGCCGACGATGTCCTTCAGGGAGACCTCGCTGGCGCCGCTCAGCGGGTGGTTCGCGGAGACCAGCACGTACGGATCCGCCGACGCCAGCGGCGCGGTCTTGAGGGCGGGGGAGACGTCCGCGTCGTAGAGGAATGCCGCGTCCAGCGAGCCGTCCAGCAGCCGCTGCTGGAGGTCTTCGTGATAGCCCTCCACGAAGTCCACCTCCACGTGCGGGCACTGCTCGGCGAAACCGGCCAGCATCGGCGGAATGATGGTCGGCCCCAGCGTCATGTAGCAGCCCACGGTCAGCGGGCCGCGCAGGCTCGGCCGCTCGCCCTTGGACAGCGAGGCAATCTCGTCCGCGAGGTCCAGCAGCTGGCGGGCCTGCTGGAAGACCATCCGGCCGGTGGAGGTGAGCGTCAATCCCTTCGACTTCCGCTTGATCGCCAGCTCCGCGCCGATGATCCGCTCCAGCTCCGAGATCGACATGGAGATCGCCGATGGCGCCATGTGCAGCCGCCGGGCGGCCTCGCTCATGGTGCCGGTTTCCGCGGCGACCACGAAGTGCCAGATCTGGCGGAGGGTGATGGCGGGATGGCTCTCGAGGTTCATATGTCAATTCTATTGAACTAATAGCACTAAAATCGACAATTTACTTGAGGCTACTTCCTTGCGAGGATGGATGCAGGGCCCGAGGCGGGCCGGCGCGGCCGAGCGGTCCGTGCATGCGTGGAAGGTGCAAGAGCTTCATGGACATCCGAGAGACATTCCTGGACCGGGCCGCAGCCATCGTGGGCGAGGAGAATGTGGTCCGTGTTGCCGGCGACGCCGGCTACAAGGACCCGTACCCGCTGAACCCCGGCCGCAGCAAGTGGCCCGGCATCCGGCCAGGATCCGTCGAGGAAGTCCAGAACCTCGTGCGGCTGGCCAATGATGCCGGCGTCGCGCTGTGGACCTTCTCGCGCGGGAAGAACCTCGGCTACGGCGGTCCCGAACCGCGTGACCAGACCATGGTCGCGCTCGACCTCGGCCGGATGAACCGAATCCTCGAGGTGGACGACAAGCTTTGCTACGCGGTCGTCGAACCCGGCGTGACGTTCTTCGACCTGTTCGAGTACATCCAGGAACGCGGCCTGAAGGTCTGGCTCTCGGTGCCGGCGCTGGGCTGGGGCTCGGTCATGGGCAACATGCTGGACCGCGGCTACGGCATGACCCCGTACGGCGACCACGTGAAGTCGCTCTGCGGTATGGAGGTGGTGCTGCCGGACGGCGACCTCGTCCGCACCGGCATGGGCGCGATGGAGGGCACGGACCTTGGACCCATCTTCCAGGGCGGTTTCGGCCCGACGCTGGACGGGCTGTTCACCCAGTCCAATCTCGGGGTAGTGACCAAGGTCGGCCTGTGGCTGATGCCCTGGCCCGATGTCTACATCTCCGGTGACGTCACCGCGGAACGGGAAGAGGACCTTCCGCAGCTGATCGACATCCTCACTGACCTGCGGCGCCAGGACGTCATCCAGAACAACGCGCTCTGCGGCAACGTGGTCCGCGCCGCCACCATGCGCGGCAGCAAAGCCGACTTTTACGACGGCGAGGGGTCCATTCCGGACGAACGCCTCGAGGAGATGCGGCAGGAGTTCGGCATCGGCCAGTGGAACGCCCGCTTCGCCATTTACGGCGACAAGGGCCTGGCCGAACGCCGCCTCGAAATCATCCGGGAGCGCTTCGCCGGGCTCGAAGGGGTGGAGGTCAAGGCGCGGCTCTACGAAGGCGCCGAAGGGCAGGCCGTCGCCTACGAGGACATCACCGAAATCGACCGCACGCAGATGGCCGGCGTGCCGACGCTCAAGCCGCTGAGCACCGTGGGCTGGGCGGCCGAGAACGGCGGCCACATTGATGCTGCCCCGATCATTCCGGCCCGTGGCCACGAAGTGTACGAGTTCTACCAGGAGGCCAAGCAGCTCTACCGCGAGTACGGCTTCGATCTGTACATCGGCTACCACTTGTACCCGCGGCACATGGTGCACGTGACCATGATCTTCTTCGAGAACGACAACGAGGAGATGCTGGCCCGCGCCCGCGAACTCTACGGCAGGCTGCTGGACGCCGCCCGCCGCCGCGGCTACGCCCCGTACCGCAGCCACGTGGACTACATGGACCGCATCGCCGAGGGCTTCGACTTCAATAACCATGCGGCCCGCAGGCTGCAGGAGAAGCTCAAGGATGTGCTGGACCCGAACGGCGTCATCTCGCCCGGGAAGCAAGGCGTGTGGCCCGCCCGGCTGCGCGCGCAGCGATCGGCGGTCCAGCCCGAGCTGGCTCCGGCACAGATCTAGCGTTTACCGGCACCGGGCGTCCCGCTGCGGTGCCGGGGTCAGGCGGTTGCTTCGAGCCCCACCTCGCCGGCCTCGCGCACCGCGTCCATCGTGGTCTGGTAGTGCCTGCGCAGCAATGCCCCGGTCTCGGCGGCGTCGCGGCGAAGGGCAGCGGCCAGGATGTCGCGGTGTTCCTGGTCGATGTCCCGCTTGGCATCGCGCGTGGCCACGCCGGCCCAGCGCCCGTACAGCTGGCTGATGTCGGAGAGCGTGCAGGTCAGTTCGATCAGCACGGGAATGCCGCACGCTTCCACCAGCTTGGCGTGGAACGCCTGGTGGGCGATATTCCACTCCTGGGTGTGCTCGTCCGGATTCTCCTCCGAGCGTCGCGGCGTGCGCTCCAGCGTATGGTGCGCGGCCATCAGTTCGGACTCCCACTGCAGCCCGCCGCGCTCGATCGCCAGCTTCACGGCGAATTCCTCATTGACGCAGCGCAGCTCCGTGATGTCCTCAAGCTCGGCGAGCGAGATCGGCGGCACGAAGAAGCCGCGGTTGGGCCGAAGCTGGACCA
Organism: Arthrobacter sp. Marseille-P9274; assembly: GCF_946892675.1. NCBI lineage: Bacteria > Bacillati > Actinomycetota > Actinomycetes > Micrococcales > Micrococcaceae > Arthrobacter > Arthrobacter sp. Marseille-P9274. The sequence goes on along the minus strand of NZ_CAMPOV010000002.1, from coordinate 293,848 downwards.
GGCGCTCGCCCACCAGCCGGGTGAGCGCCTCCCGGACCACCGTGCTGCTGGTCTGGTAGTGGTCCGAGAGCGCCGTCAGCTGCAGCTTGGCGCCGGGCGCCCAGCGACCCGCCAGGATGTCGCTGCGCAGGGCATCCCTGAGGTGCTTGCTGAGGGTCTCGGAATCAGTGCGCTTTGCCATAAGCAAATTGTAGCAATGAGAAGATAATGCATTTTTAGTTGACTTATGCAATAACACCCCTAAACTGGAAACAACCTCACCGCGAGAGCTGCATCACAGGCCCGCGGGCTGCACGACACCAAGGAGACCGCCGTGACCGACTCACTGACCGAGCTGCACGAAGACCTCGCCGTCGACGACCTGTACTGGCGCGAAACCTACGAGCCCATCACCGAGGATGACGCGTTCCTGCGGCGCATCGTGGAAACCGCGGATCTGCCGGCCCTGATGGTCGCCCTGGCGGCGGTCACGGGGGACTTCTCCCTGCTCCGTGAGGACCTCCGCCCGCCGCAGCCGCCGGCCGACATCGTTGGCGAACCGCACGGCGGGATGGCGCCGGACGCCCAGGCCGCCGCCCGCGAACTTGCCTTCGCGGCGCTGAAGCAGGTCCGCGAGGAACGGCTGACCAGCGTGGGCACGCTGACGGAGGAGCAGGGGGCGCAGATCCTCGACTGGATCACCAACGCCGCCAACTCCGAGTACTACCCGATGCTGATGCATGACATGGCCCTGGTCGAGGGCAAGGGCGGCAAGCCGAAATGGAACTTCGAGGACGTCGCCGGCGGCCGGGAGTTCAGCGTCGCTGTGATCGGTTCCGGTGTCTCGGGGATGGCCGCCTCCTACCGGCTGAAGCAGGCCGGCATTCCCCACACCGTGTTTGAAAAGGGACACACGATCGGCGGTACCTGGTGGAAGAACACCTATCCCGGCGTGCGGCTCGACACCCCTAACTACGCCTACAGCTTCTCCTTCGCCCAGCGCGACGACTGGCCCCAGCAGTTCTCCCAGGGCACCGAGATCCACCGCTACACCTGCGAGGTGGCGGAGCGTGGCGGCCTGATGGAGCACATGCAGTTCAACACGGAAGTCACCAAGGCAACGTACGACGCCGGCGCCGGCCTCTGGGATGTAGAGATAGTCCAAGACGGGGTCACCACCGTGCGCCGCTTCAACGCGGTGATTTCCGCCGTCGGACAATTGGACCGCCCGAAGTACCCGGAGGTTGCCGGGCGCGAGGACTTCGCCGGGATCCAGCTCCACTCCGCCGAGTGGGACAACACCGTCGACCTCGCCGGCAAGCGTGTCGCCGTGATCGGCACCGGGGCCAGCGCGTACCAGATCGTCCCGGCGATCGTGGACCAAGTCGCCTCGCTCACCGTGATCCAGCGCAGCTCGCCCTGGATGCTGCCCACCAAGGGTTACTACGACGACATGCCCGAATCCGTTCAGTGGCTGGTGCGGAAGCTTCCTCACTACGGCCAGTGGCTTCGCTTCTGGCAGCACTGGCTCGGCGTCGAGGGCCGCCAGCACACCACGGTTGCCGAGCCCGGCTGGAACAAGCCCGGCAGCGTTTCCGCCGTGAACGAGCGGGTCCGCCAGGCCCTGACCGCGATGCTGGCCGAGCAGTACAAGGACCGCCCGGACCTGCTGGCCAAGGTGACCCCGGACTACATCGTCGGCGGCAAACGCATGCTCCGCGACAACGGCGTCTGGGCGCAGTCCCTCAAGAAGCCGCAGACCACCCTGGTCACCGATGGGATGGAGCGGATGGTGCCCGAGGGCATCATCACCAAGGACGGCGTGCTGCACGAACTGGACGTCATCATCTATGCCACCGGGTTCCAGGCTTCCCAGTTCCTTGAGCCGCTTCAGGTTAGCGGCCTAAACGGCGTCGACCTGCACGAGTACTGGGGCGGCGACGCCAAGGCCTACGCGGGCCTGACGGTGCCGAACTTTCCGAACCTCTTCATCATCACCGGCCCCAACACCGGCCACGTAGTCAACGGCAGCCTGTACTCGATGATCGAATACGGCGTGGAGTACATCCTCGAAGCGCTGCGCGTGGTCCTGCAGGAGAACCTGAAGGCGCTCGACCTGAGGCAGGAAGTGCTTGACGAGTTCGTCAGTAAGCTCGATGCAGCGAGCGCCACCAAGGCCTGGGGCCACCCCAGCGTGCAGACCTGGTACAAGAACAAGTTCGGCCGCGTCTCGCAGATCTGGCCCTTCCCGGTGCTCGACTTCTGGAAGATTACCCGCGAGGTCCGGCTCGACGACTACAACAAGCTGGCATGAGCGCATCCACTGATCTCGCGGCCGCTCCCGGAATGGGCCCCGGCACGCGGCCAATAGGTCCGCCGGCTGTGGGGCGGGTGCCTGGCCCCCGGGCGGAGGCCGCCGTCGTCGGCACGCTTGGCGTGCACTACGGGGAACGGCTCAATCCCGCGGATCGCTTCAGCCCGGTCGGGCACCCCGGCCCCGGGCTGCGGCAGTCGGCGCCGGCCGCTTTCCCTCAGCTGTCGGGTTCGCTGGACTGGCTGCTTGGTCCGGCGCTGATGGAGCTGCCGCAGAGCGAGGACGCCTTCCAGCTCAACATCTGGGCTCCCGAGGACGCCAGCGATGCCCCGGTCATGATCTATGTGCCGGGCGGCGCCTTCATCAGCGGTGCCGGGACGGGGCGATGGTACGACGGCGAGCGGCTGGCCCGCGAGGGCGGCTGCGTCGTCGTTACGGTCAACTATCGGCTGGGAGCGCTCGCGCTGCTGGGCGACGAGGACACGCCGCGGAACCTGGCGGTGACGGATCTGCTGCAGGCACTGCGCTGGATAAGCGATAACATCGCCGGTTTCGGAGGCAACCCCGACCAGGTCACGCTGGTGGGGCAGTCGGCCGGTGCCTGGTACGCCTACCTGCTCAGCCAGTTGCCCGAAGCCGAGGGCCTGTTCCGCCGCGTCGCGCTGCTCAGCCTTCCCTGGCAACCGCCGCTGTCGGCAGGGGAGTACGCCGAGCGCCACCGGCTGTTCACGGACGCGCTGGCCGGGCAAGCGGCGGACCAGGACGCTCCGGTCGAGGCACTGTTGCAGGCCCAGGTAGCTGTTTCCAAGGCCTACGCCGGCCGCGGGCTCGGCCTGATGCCTGCCGCGGACGGGACGGTTCCCGTCGACCTGTTCGACTTCGCGGCGGCCGCCCGGCGGCTGCATGTCGAGTCCCTGCTGCTGAACAGCACCCAGGACGAGGCCGCAGCCTTCCTCAGGGCACTGCCCGTCGCGGCCGTCGGGCGGGAGCAGCTTGCAGGCTTCGTGTCCGCCCATTTCGAGGACGTCTCCTGCGCCCTGGCCTGGCTGGACGAGGCCCTGCCCGGAACCACCGACCACGCCAAGCTGGTTGAAGCCATGAGCCTGCATCAGCACCGCCTGGCCGCCGTCGAACTTGCCGAGGCCGTCACCGGGGAAGGAATCCCCGCCACCGTGGCACGTTTCGCTGCCGGGACCCCGCTCGCGGAGGACCGCAGCCCGCACTGCTTCGAAGTTCCGTTTGTCTTCGGCGACCGGGACAAGTGGCACGACGCGCCGATGCTCTCGGACCTGTCGGAGGAAGCTTTTGACCGTGCGGGCTCGGAACTGCGCTCGCTGCTGCTCGGTTTCACGGCCGACGGCACGCCCCGCGACGCGGCCGGTGCCGCCGTCGGCGCCTACGATCCGGCCGCCCCCCGGCTGCACCGGATCGGCCCGGACGGAGCAACAACGATGGAACCCGAGCGCGGCCTGTCGCCGCGCCGCTGACGGACGGTTCAGGAGGACTGCATGGCGACCCCGGACCGCCCGGAAACCGCGCCCGCCGCCGGAGGCGCCGCCGTCGTTCGCGAAGCGATAGAGGCGGCCGAAGCCGAACGCCTCCGGCGGATGATTGCCGGCGACCCGCACGGCCTCGCCGCACTGTGTGATCCGCGCCTGGACTACGTCCACTCCACGGGCCGGCGGGACACGCTCGCCGGCCTGCTGGCGCTGGTCGGATCCGGCGTCGTCACTTACAGCGCGATCGAGCACCGCCTGGAGCGCGTGGAGCCGCTGGGCGGCACGGTCTGGGCCACGGGCACGATGCTGATCGACCTGGTCAAGGGCGGCCAGGCCAGGAGGCTGCGCACCCGCACCACCACGCTCTGGACCGGAGATGACGGCGGTTACCGCCTGCTCGCCTTCCATGCCACGTCGGCCCCCACAGCTTAGCGGCACGGCCGCTGGGTCTGCGGGGGAGCAATCCGGCGAAGAGGCTGACATGGACTGCCGCGGGCTAATACCGTCGGAAGTGCATCAGCCGAAAATCTGGAACGGAAGAGGCATTCATGCGCGCGATCGTGTTCGAAGACTGGCAGAAGTTCCCCGTACTCAAGGATGTCGAAGTGCCCACGCCGGGGCCGGGCGAGGTCCTGCTCAAGGTGGCCGGCGCCGGTGCCTGCCACTCCGATGTGGCCGTCTACACCTTCGCGAAGGACACCCCTGGCGCGGTCCCGCCGCCGTTCACGCTAGGCCACGAGAACTCCGGCTGGGTGGAGGAACTCGGCGACGGCGTGACCGGCGTCCGGCCGGGCGACGCCTGCCTGGTCTACGGGCCGGTCGGCTGCGGGCGCTGCAAGGCCTGCTCGCGCGGCCAGGACACCTACTGCGAGAACGCCGCCACGATGCCCTACCTGGGCGTAGGCCTCGGACGCGACGGCGGGATGGCCGAGTACGTCGCGGTTCCGGCCCGGAACCTGGTGCCTCTCGGCGACGCCGACCCGATCGCGGCCGCGCCGCTCTCCGACGCGGGGCTCACCCCGTACCACGCCATCAAGCAGGCCCTCCCGTACCTCAACGGCGGCGGCAAGTACGCCTTGGTCATCGGGCTCGGCCGCCTCGGCCAGATCGCAGTGCAGATCCTGAAGGCACTCTCCGGAGCCACGGTCATCGCCACCGACATGAAGGAAGACGCCATGCGCACGGCGGAGGCGGCCGGCGCCATCACGGTCCCCGGCGGCGACGGCCAGACGGAGCGGATCCGCGAGCTGACCGACGGCCGCGGCGTCGACGCCGCCTTCGACTTCGTCGGCGTCGCCCCACGATCAAGACCGCGGCAGCCGTGATGGCCAAGCAGTCCAAGCTCACCGTCGTGGGCATCGCCGGCGGCAGCTACGAGTGGAGCTTCTTCACCACGCCCTACGAATCGCAGCTCACCAACACGTACTGGGGCACCATCGAGGACCTGCATGAGGTCGTCGACATGTACAAGGCCGGCCAGATCACGCCGGAGGTCGAGCAGTTCTCCCTGGATGACGGGCTTGAAGCCTACCGCCGGCTCGAGTCAGGCCGGCTCTCCGGCCGGGCGGTCATCGTCCCGCACGGCTTCTGAGCCTGAGCCGGCAGAGGAACGCCGGATAACCGACGCCGGCACCCGGGCAAGTCACGCAACTTACCCGGGTGCCGGCGTCGTACGCGTTGGGCGCTTAGTCGATGACCTTCAGGGCGGTGCCCCAGTTGAAGGTGTCGTACGCCGGATTTGCCTGCAGAGCCATCACCAGCAGCTGGAATCCCTCGAGCTCGCGGGCGTGCCGCAGCGCCCCGACCTGCAGCGGCCGCAGGCCAGCGTCGGACACGAAAGCCGCCACCTGGTTACGGGCGTCCTCGGAGTCGCCGGCAATGAAGACATCCAGGGGCTTGCCGTTCAGGCTCCCTTCCGCCAGCGGGCCGGCGAAGGTGGTGTTGAAGGCCTTGACGACTTGGGCCTTGGGCAGTAGCTTCGCCATCTCCTCGGCGGCGGAGGTGCCGGGTTCGACGACGAGCGAGTCGAACGTCGCCGTGTTGATCGGGTTGCTGATGTCCACCACGACCTTGTTGTCCAGGGAGTCCCCAAGCCTGGAAGCGACCTCCCGGGCCGGATCGAAGTAGAGGGCGAAGACCACGATGTTGCCGCCGGGAGTTTCGTCCAGCCCGCCGCTGCTGGCATCGGGACCCAGTTCGGCGGCAAGCTTGGCCGCCTTCTCCGGTGTGCGGTCCAGGATCTGGACGTTCCTGCCGGCGGCGACCGCCCGCAGGGCGATCGCCCTGGCCATATTGCCGGCCCCGAGGATGGTTATATCTGTCATGCTGCTTCCTTTCACAGGAGAACCGCTCTGGCAAATCACCGCGGCCGGTAAATGTCTGCAACCGGGCAATGGAACGGGTCGACCGCCGCTATGCCGACGCTGTTAAGGTAGCGAAGGATCGTGGCATAGGACGAGAACAGCCCCGTCTCCGTATACGTTATGCCATTCTTCCGACAGTACTGCCGGACCAGCGGTGCCGCCTTGCGAAGGGACGGGCGGGGCATGTCCGGGAACAGATGGTGCTCGGTCTGGCGGTTCAGTCCTCCCATGAGCAGGTCCATGAAGACGCCGCCGCGGATGTTGCGGGAAGCGGTGACCTGCCGCGTCACGAAGTCCGGCTTGCTGGAGCGGGGATAGATGGGCATGCCCTTGTGATTTGGGGCGAAGGGCGCCCCCATATAGAACCCGAAGACGGCGACCTGGACGCCGATGAAGGCCAAGGCCATGCCGATCGGCAAAAACCAGAACACGACCCCGAGCATCAGCGCGAAGCGGGCGGTCAGAAGCGGGAGTTCGACCCAGCGGCGGTCGATGTTTCCGCGCCTGACAAGGAATTTGATCGAATCCAGGTACAGGCTGAAACCGAGGAAGAGCAGCAGCGGAAACAGGAGGTAACCCTGGCATCGGGTCACCAGGACCATAAACCCGCGCCGGCCGGCGGCAGCGTCCGGATGGAAGGCGACGGCGCCGGTGTGGATGTCTGGATCTTTGTCCACGTGGTTGGGGAAACCGTGATGCCGCGTGTGCTTCTGCTGCCACATGGAGTAGCTGATCCCGACCAGTCCGGTGCCGACGATCCGTGCGGCCCATTCATTGACGCGTTTCGACGCGAAGATCTGGCGGTGCGCGGCCTCGTGGGCCAGGAAGCTGAATTGCGTGAATAGGATGCCGAGGCCCGCGGCGATCAGCAGTTGGAACCAGCTGCTGCCCAGCAGCGCGAAGCCGGTCCAGGCACCGGCCAGGGAAAGCATCAGCACCGAGAAAAGCGTGATGTAGTAGCCGCGCCGGCGGCGCAGCAGCCCGCCGCTGCGCATCGCCCCGGCCAGGGCCAGGTAGCCGGCGGCGATTGCGTTGGGCTCCTTAGGCGGCGGCGGTTTCGGCCTCTCGACGTCCGCGGGGGATGAAGATGCGGGAGTGTCCATGGGAGTACCTCGAAACTGCCGGGATGCCCCTGCGGTCCTTGAAGCGAATCGGAGGGCCCTCCGTTGAGGTTACTCCCGGCCCATCCAGCGCGCCAGAGCCGGATGGCCATTGGCGGCTTAGGCGCCCCGGCGGGAGGTGCGGCCGAGGCTTCGCTACCCGATGACAGTCAGGGCGCCCGGCGCGATCCTGACCTGGACCGCGGTCCCTTCCGGCAGGTGCAGAACCTCGCCGTCGATCTGCAATGGGAGGGGTCCGACGGTCACAAAGTCGTAGCGGCGGACGCTGGGCTGGACGCCGAGCCCGACAGTCACCGCCCGGAGTGTCATCAGCGCCATCCTCCATGTGCCCGAGTGGGGCAGCATGACGACCTCGAACTTCCCGTCGGTGGCATCGCCAAACTGGCTCAGCCTGCCGTACTTGGCCATGTGCGGGATGTTCGCCAGCACCAGGCTGTCGAAGGTCGCGTGCGCTCCGTCGGACCGGGCGATCTCGAAGGGCGTTAGCCCGGAGACGGCCCGTGCCACCGCGATAAGTTCGCGCAGCCTGCCCTTTCCACCCTTTTCGATCGCGATAGCCATCGCCGGAGTGAGCCCGAATCCGATGTACGAATGGGCATAGCGGGTCGTCACCGCCTCCGGCGCTGCTGCCTGAAGATGCAGCAGGTCCATTTTGCGGAGGCTGCCGTGGAGGATCGCCTCGATGAGCGGCAGGGTCCGCGTGCTGCGTCGGTGGTCGTTGGCGTTGCCCGCTGCGAGCACTGCGCAGACCGCTTGGTTGTCCGGCACGTCCATGACGCCGTTGACCACTTCGTTGTATCCGCCGTCCCCGCTGACCGAGACGATCAACGGGCGGCCAGCCTGGGCGGCGGCACGAGCCAGTTCACGGGCATGGCCGGCAAAGCCGGTTGGCAGCAGGTCCACGCGCACGGACGGCATCCTGGCAACGAGTTCGTCCCGCAGGTGCTCCGCGAGGTGGACGGGCATGCGCGAGGGGTCAGGATTGAATATCACCGCCACCCGGTCAAAACGTGCTTCGGGCACGGCAGGCTCAGCGGCCACGACGGATCCGTTCCGCCTTGACGGGGGCCAAAAGGGGAATCAGAGGCACCATGAAGCCATGTTAGCGAGGGGGTCATCCACTTCACCCCTTGTCAGTTCGTCCTTCTGCCCCTAGGTTGATAAGACCGGGGAGCCGTCCTGGCTGTCGTCGGTTGAAGAAACGCAGAGGAAAAAACAATGGCAACAGGCACCGTCAAGTGGTTCAACGCTGAAAAGGGTTTTGGCTTCATTCAGCCTGACGACGGGTCGGCGGACGTGTTCGCCCACTTCTCCGCTATTGCGAGCAGTGGGTACAGGTCGCTCGAAGAAAACCAGAAGGTGGAATTCGAAGTCGTGCAGGGCCAGAAAGGTCCGCAGGCGGAGAATATCCGACCGCTCTAACCAAATAAGCGTCTAGCCAACGGCGGGATTTTGGGCGGGTTGTGAAACCTGCCCGAATCCCGCCGTTGTTTTTTAGCCGGTCAGGGGAGGCTGCCGGCGAGCTGCCCGAAGGTATAGGGAAGCAACGACGACGGGGCTCCGTCCGCGTACGGATTACGGTTGGGCGGCACGCCAGGAGTCGACGTCGGCGAGCAGGGCGGACCGGCGTTCCCCATCAATGAACGCTGACCGGATGGAGTTGGCCGCCAGCTGCGCGAGGTCGTCAGTGGAGAAGGCGAAGGCCTGGCCCAGCTGCGCGAAGTTCTCGTCCACGTAGCCGCCGAAATAGGCCGGATCATCGGAGTTCACGCACACGTTCAGGCCGCGGGCGAGCATGGCCGGCAGCGGGTGGTCCTTGAGCGTGTCCACGGCGCGGAGCCGGACATTCGAGAGCGGGCAGACGGTCAGCGGAACCTGCTCTGCAGCGAGGCGCTGCACCAGCTCATCATCCTCCATACACCGGATGCCATGATCGATCCGCTCCGCGCCGAGCAGGTCCAGGGCCTCGGTGATGTACTCGGGCGGGCCCTCTTCGCCGGCGTGCGCGATACGGCGGAGCCCGGCCGCCCGGGCGCGCTGGTACAGGTCCACGAAACCGCTCGGCGGGTGGCCGACCTCGGCCGAGTCCAGTCCGATGCCGATGACCGGCGCATCCATGTCGAGGAGCCGTTCCAGGACCTCCAGGGCTTCCTCGGCGGGTCGGTCCCGCAGGAACGCCGCGATCAGCCCGGTGCTGATACCGAACTCTGACTCGCTCTCCGCCAGGGCGGAGGCAACCCCGTTAACGCAGGTTTCCAGCCCGACGCCGCGCGCGAGGTGGGCCTGCGGGTCCATCATGATCTCGGCATGCCGGACCCCGGCTGCAGCGGCCCGCCGCAGGTAGGCCCGGGTCATGTCCGCAAAGTCCGCCTCGGTCCGCAGCACCTCCATGTTGCGGTAGTACAGGTCGAGGAAGGACTGCAGATCCGTGAACTCGTACTGGGCCCGGAGTTCCTCGAGGTCCGCGTAGGGCAGCGCAATGCCATTGCGTTCCGCTAGGTCGAAGATCAGCTCGGGCTCGAGCGTCCCCTCGATATGGAGGTGCAGTTCCGCGCAGGGTGGGCTGGCCATGGTGGTCCTTCCAGTCGGGGTGTCAGCGGCTGAGCTTGCCCATCAGGGCGGCGACGGGCCGCAGGAGGATGGGCCTGGCGGCGATCCAGGCGCCCGCCATGACGACTAGGGACGCCGCGAAAATCCAGAAGCCGAGCCAGCCGCCGTCGTCGCGCGCCGCGTACATGTGGTTGAGGTTGCGCAGGGCACCGGTGGTGAGCACCAGCGTGACGTGGACGATGATGAAGGCGACGAAGTAGAACATGACCGGCAGGTGCACGGCACGGGCCAGCTCGATCGGGTAGGCCTTGTTGATCCCGGCCTGCTTGGGCCACGCCGAGGACATCCGCAGCCCGGTGATGATGGCCAGCGGCGCCGCGACGAAGATCGTGATGAAGTAGGTCAGCAGCTGTAGGGCGTTGTAGTTGACCCAGCCGTTCTCCAGCGGCCAGTCCAACGACGCGTACTGCAAGGCGGCCGAGGCGGCGTTGGGGAAGACGTCCCAGCTGGTCGGGACCACGCGGGTCCACTGTCCGGTGGCGAAGAGCAGGACGTAGAAGACCAGGCCGTTCAGCACCCAGAGCACGTCCAGGCTGAGATGGAACCAGAGGTGCAGGCTCATCTTGGTCGGCGGATTCTTGGTCTTGATCAAGCCTCGGTTGTTGCGCGTCCAGTAGCCCGGTGGCCGGGTCACGGTGCGGACCTGCCAGCCGGAGCGGATGATCAGCAGGATCAGCAGTGCGTTCAGGAAGTGCTGCCAGGCCAGCCAGGCGGGGAAGCCCACCGGCGCGCCCTCGGGGAGATCGGAGTGGCCCGGGTAATCGGTGAGGAATTGCTGGACGGCCGGCAGCCCGCGCAGTCCCTTGGCGGCAAGGACGACCAGGAACAGTCCCACCAGGATGGCGGGAATGACCCAGAGCAGCTTGGACCACTTGCTCCGGGAGGCGGCGGACTTGGTCTTCGTGGAGGGGGACATGGGGGATAGATTGTCTCTCTGGTAAGGACGGGTGCGTCCGTGCAGGTCTACTCGGTCAAGGGTATGAACCGAGAATACTCTGCTCCCGCGACGAGGCGGAGAGCGGGAGGAACCGGCGCCGGGACCGCCGGGCAGGGCTGCCGGTCAGAAACTCGACGAGCTGCCGGATCCGGAGAAGCTGCCGCCGCTGCTGCCATAGCCGGTGCTGCTCGATTCGCTGCGGGCCGACTCGATGCTGGTTTGTCCCGCGCTGAAGCCGGTGTTGAAGGAGCTCACGGAGTAGAAGAGCGAGGCGGGGTAGACCGAGTCCAGGATGCTCGAGCGACTGCGGCCGCCGCGGCTGAACTCTGTGTCCATGTCGTGCCGCATCAGGTCGGCTTCCTTCTGATTCTTGGCGGACTCGTCGATGACCGTCTTGGAGTGCTGCCTGAGCAGGTCGGTGAACTCCTCGCGGACGGTGCGAAGACCGCGCAGGGCTGTATCCGGCGTCGTTGTTCCCGATTCAAGCTCTGCGGCCCAGCGCTGGAAGTCGTCCCGGGTGGCGTCGCGGAAGGACAGCAGCGCTGCCGCGGTGGCGGACTTTCCGGCCGCCTTGGGCCCCGTGAGCATCTGGTCCAGGCTGTCCAAGTCATCGCGGAGCGGTGAGAGCTGCCGGTCCCAGGCCCTGGGCCAGCCGGAGGCGAGGTTCAGGAAGGTGTTGGAATCAGCGATGACGTCGTCCAGCGTGTCCAGCTCCGCGGCCGCATCGGCGTACTGAGCGGCCAGCCTGACGTTCTTGCCGGACGAGAAGTCCCTGTCGGCCAGGGAATGGACCTGCTGGTTGAGCTTGCTGACGTCCTTGTACCGCGCCATGAACCCGCGGTATTTCTCCAGGACCAGCGCGCCGAACTCGGACGACGGTGGGATGGTGCGGGCGTTGACCTCCGTAGCCTCGAGGTCCATGGTGACGTTGGCATAGCTCCGGTTGCCGCGCTCACGTTCGCTGCGTCCGCGTGCCCGGTTCCGGCGTCGTACTCCGATCCACGTTCCGGCGCCGCCAAGCGCCACAACCCCGGCAGCGATGCTTCCGCCGATGAACCAGCCGGATCGGTACCACGGCCGGTTGATCAGCTCGGCGCCGCGCCGGACTCCGGCGATGGTTCCGTCGGTCCACTGCGCCTCGCGGAAGAGGTCCTTGGTGACGTCCTGGATATCTGCCTGCTGGTCGAGGGAAACCTTGCGGTCCTCGCCCATATACGTGCCGACCTGCCTGCCCTCGGGGTCCAGCGCGAAGATGTACAACCCGTCCGCCCACTTCTGCCCGTCCTGGCTGATCCACTCGGGATGCTCCGAGCATGCGAAGCGCAGGACTTCTTCGTTCAGGTTGTCCGATGCCGAACCGCGGTAGGTATAGATGGCGACCTTGGTGGGCTCGTAGAACTCGATGTCCTCTACGGCTGGCCGGAGCGTATTGAGGTCCAGGACGCCGGCCTTGTCCTCGACGACGACATCCGTGGGCGTGTCCGCCAATGCCGCGGCCGCGGGCGCCAACAGCGCCGCCACGGCCAGTACCAAGGTGCCGAGCAATGTCCTCATGTTCCCCCGTTTCGCTGCGCTCCCTTCCAGCACCTTATCCAAAACGGCCGACGGCTGAGACGGCTCAGTTTCCTCAACACCCGACGGACGCGGAGGAAATACGCGAGGTTCCTATTGGAATTGGAGCGGCCTGACCCAGACCTGGTAGCCCTCGTCCTTGTGCACGAGCATCCGGGTGAGAGCTGCCTCTTGAGCGAGCCAGATGGCTGCACCATCTCGGGTTGCCGACTCTACTACGCCTAATCGCACGTGGCACCCACGCCGCCGGACCTCCACATGGGAACCCACAAGTCGTTGCCAATCGTCGTAGGGGGCGGCCGTCCAATGCAAGTCAGACAACGCCCCGTTTGCTTGGCCCTGATTCACACATTTCTCGTTTCTAACGGTTCGATCCCCTAGACGGGAGAGTGAGGAAGTCTCCTCGTAAAGACTGTTCGATCATTCAGACGTTTCGTGGGCAAGAAAGCCCCGCCCGGTCTTTGCCCCGAAATGACCGGCTTCTACAAGTCGGCGCAAATTGTTGGGCACTACCAGGGCTGGATCATGCGTTTCCCCGTGCATGGCGTCGGCCGCTGCGCAGACAACGTCCAGGCCGATGAAGTCGGCCAATGTTAGAGGACCCATCGGATGGCCGCACCCGAGCCGCATGCTCGTATCAATGGTTTCGGCCTCCGCGTAGCCGCTGTCGAGCATCCGTGCCGCGGCCAGCAAGAACGGAATCAGCAATGCATTGACCACGAAACCGGGGCGGTCCTCGATGATGACCGGAGTCTTGCCCAGCCCGGACTCCACGAAATCCCGGGCCACGGCGACGCTGGCGTCGCTGCTGTGCAGAGTCCGAACGACCTCGACCAGCGGCATCCGCGGTACAGGGTTGAAGAAGTGCACCCCTAGGAAGCGGTCCCGATTCGCCACGCCCTGCGCTAGCCGCGTGACGGGAATCGAGGACGTGTTGCTGGCAATGATCGCGGTGCCGGCAACGTGCTCTGCCAGGGAGGCCAGGACCGCGAGCTTGACCTCTAGGATTTCCGGCACGGCTTCGATGGCGAGCTGGCAACCGGAGAATGCGCCCAGCTCTCCGGCGGTTTTGAGCGAGGCAAGGTGGTCCGATGCCTGCTGCGCCGTGAGCTGCTCCTTGACGACCGAGCGCTGGAGGTTGCCTTCGATGTGCTTGCGTGCGGCACTCAAGGCGTCCTGCGAGGAGTCGTAGAGGACAACCTGCATGCCGGCCCGCAGCGCGCTTTCGGCGATGCCGCGGCCCATGGTTCCGGAACCGACGACGCCGACGGCAGAGATAGTGTTCATCAGGCCTCCCACCTCCTGAAGAGGGCGGCAACGGCTTGGCCTCCGCCGATGCACAAAGTGGCGACGCCGAATTCAAGTCCGCGGCGCTGCAGGTCTTTGGCCACGCGCAGGGCCAGGATGGCGCCGGTGGCTCCCACCGGGTGGCCCAAGGCGATGGCGCCGCCGTAGGGATTCGTGGTGGCCGGATCCAGCCCCGCATCCCGGATGACGGCTACAGCTTGGGCAGCGAACGCTTCGTTCAGTTCGGTGATGCCGAGGTCGCCGGGCTTCAGGCCGGTCTCCGCGAAGAGCTTCTGCAGGGCCAAGGTGGGCGCATAGCCCATCATGGCCGGATCGATACCCGCTACCGTCACGTGCTCCAGGGTCGCCAGGGCGCCCAGCCCGCGTTCACGCAGCGTGTCCTCACGCATCAGGACCATGGCGGCGGCGCCGTCGTTGATGCCCGAGGCGTTGCCCGCGGTGACGGACCCCCCCTGCCGGAAGGCCGGGCGCAGGCTGGCCAGGCTCTCGAGGGTCGTGTCGGGGCGCGGGTGCTCGTCGGCGGTGACGGTCACGGGCTTCCTGCCCAGGACCTTGACCGGCGTAATCTCCTCATCGAAGGCCTGCCGCGCAGCAGCCGAGGCTGCCCGGTGCTGGCTTTCCAGGGCGAACTCGTCCTGCTCCGCCCTGCTGACGTTGTATCTTTCTGCGACGTTTTCGGCGGTGACACCCATGTGCTCGTTGCTGAACGGATCGGTGAGCATCGCGAGGGTTCCGTCCACCACGGTGCGGTTGCCCAGCCTGGCATTGGCGCGGGACTCGAAGTCCAGGAATGGCATGCGGGACATGGACTCGTCGCCGCCGGCGAGCACAATGTCGGTCGATCCCCAGCGCAGCTGCTGGGCCGCTGACCAGACGGCCTGCAGGCCGCTGCCGCAGAGCCGGTTCACGGTCAGCGCCGTGGCTGACGGCAGCACGCCGGCCGACATGGCAACGCGGCGTGCGTTGTAGGCGTCGGAGCCTGCTTGGCCGACGCAGCCCATGATGACCTCGTCGACATCCTGGGCGTCGACACCGCTGCGTTCCAGGGCCGCGGTGGCTGCTACCGCCCCCAGTTCGTGGGCAGGCATGGACATCAGCGCCCCGCCGTATCGGCCCACCGGGGTGCGGGCGCCGTCGACGATGACGATTTTTTCCTGTGACATTTGCGGCTCGTTTCTTTTCGGGTCCGCCGCTGCGGCGGGAATGGGTTTGCTGTACGGGACGGTGCTCAGCCGGCGACCTCGCGGCCCAGGAGATGGCGGGCGATGATCCACTTCTGGATCTCGTTCGCGCCTTCGTAGATCTCGGTGACCTTGCTGTCCCGGTAGATGGCTTCCACCGGCCCGGTGGTGCCGTCGGCGCCGAGTTCCTGGGTGAATCCGAGTCCGCCGAAGAGCTGGACGGCGTCACGCGCGATGTCGACCGCCAGCGACGTGCCGGCAATTTTGGCCATGGCGGCCTCGGGCTCCGGGAAGAGGTTTCCCTGGTCCAGCAACAGGGCCGCCTTGATATAGAGCGATCGGGCGGATTCGAGCTGCAAGGCCCGGTCAGCCATCAGGAATTGCCAATGCTGCATCCTTCCGAGCTTGCCGCCGAAGGCCTCCCGGGTCTTGAGCCGGTCCGTCATGTGGTCGAACGCGGCCTGGGCCATACCCACCCCGGCTGCGGCGATCGCGATGCGCCCGTAGGTCAGCATCGACAGCGCGATCTTCAGGCCGCCGCCTTCCGGCCCCAGCCGCGCGGACTCCGGCAGTTCGACGTCGTCAAGGATGACGTCCGCGGTGAGCTGGCCCTTGTTCCCGAGTTTGCGGTCGGCCCTGCCGATGGAGACCCCCGGGGCCGTGGACGGCACGATGAACATCGACAGCCGATCACCCGTACGGGCCAGGACCAGGATCACGTCCGCGGCCGGGGCGTTCGTGATCCACCGCTTGCGGCCATTCAGCCGCCAGCCCGCCCCTGTCCGGGTGCCAACAGTCTGGACCGACTGCGGGCTGAGGTCGCTGGAAGAACCGGGCTCGCTGGTGGCGAACGCACCGACGATTTCGCCTCGGATCAGGGGGCCGAGCCACCGCCGGCGCTGTTCCGGTGACCCCTGGTTCAGCCCGGTCCCGGCGAGGACGCAATGGACGTCGTAGATCGCCGCCACGGAGTTGGAGTAGTAGGCGAGCTCCTCGATGGCGGCAGCGGTTGCCGAGGCCGGCCGATCCAGCCCCAGTCCCCCCGCCTGGGAGGGAAAAGCGATCTCGAACAAACCCTCCCGAGCCATTGCTTCGAAGATATCCGCCGGGAAACCGTCGTCCACTTCGTCGCCGGTAGCGATCCGGCCGGCGGCGGGCGCTACGAGGTCGTCGGCAAATCGGCGCACCCGCTCACGGATTTCTTGGGTTTCCCGGCTGGAAAGCAGGTCATGGTAGAGGCGTCCGGCCTGTCGGGCCGGCGCTTGCAGGACAGATTCGGTGGCGGTGGCGGGGGCTCCGGTGGCGGAGGACATGGACTCTCCCAAGACTCGTGGATTGGCAGGTGGATGGGTATGCCGGCGGACTTAGCTGCTGGTATAGCCCGCGTCGGCGTGGATGGTCGTCCCGGTGACGTAGGAGGAAAGGTCGGAGGCCAGCCAGAGCGTGGCCTGGGCAACCTCGTCGGCCGTACCGAAGCGGTTCAGCAGGCTCAGCCGGGGACCGAACTCGGCCTCCGTCTGACCTCTGTGCACTAGCGACGCCTGCAGCATGGGCGTATCGATGGCGCCTGGAGCCACGCAGTTGACGCGGATGTTGCGGGAGTCGTTTTCCATGGCTGCGACCTTGGTCAGGCCGACGACGCCGTGCTTGGCCGCGACATATGCCGCCGCATTGGGCCGTGGCCGGAAGCCGCGGACGGAGGAGACATTGATGATAGAACCACCTTGGTCCTGCGTGATCAGGTGCCGCAGTTCGTACTTGAGAGACAGCGCCACGCCCTTGAGATTGATGGACATCAACCTGTCCCAGTAGTCCTCGTCGAGTTCGGGAAGCGGGTTGACGTCCGGCGTGACGGCGGCGTTGTTCACCGCTATGTCCAGCAGGCCATATTCGGCGACGACCGGGTCGACCATCGGCTCGACTTGCTCCGATTGGGAAACGTCCGGCTTTGACATAGAAGGCGGTGCCGCCGTCCGCCTCGATCTCCGCGACGGTCTTGGCCCCTGCCTCGTTGAAGTCGGCCACGGCTACCCGCGCACCGGCCGCGGCGAAGAGTTTGGCGGTCGCCGCGCCCATGCCCATGGCCGCACCGGTAACGAGCGAGACCTTATCCTGCAGCACGGGAGGTGTCATGGTGATCCCTCATTTCTCGCGAGCAACGCCGGTCACTGGAAGGAAGGCAGGACTTCGTTCTTGAACAGTTCCAGGGTGCGCAGCACCTGCTCCTGTTCCAGCGCGTACCACTGCATGCGCAGGACGATGTAGGTCAGGCCCTGGGCTTCGAGCGCCTTCAGGGCAACGACGGCGGAGGCCGGATCGGTGAACAGGTAGGAGGCGTCCGCGGTCTGCGTCGCGGCCTCTGCCGAGGCCAGGTGCGAGTAATTGCCGGTCTGGTCCGGCGCGTTGTACTTCGCATACTCGCGGCTCAGTGAATTCCGGGCCGCAAGCCCGATAGCCCGTGACCGCTCGGCGTCCGGGTCCAGGACGAGCTCGCGGCGGACCACGAACTCGGAGGCCGGGCCCAGACCGAGGCGCTCCCGCTCGACCCGGTACTGTCCCAGGACGATATCGAGCTTCTCGGGAGAGGTGTGCGGCGGCACAATCCAGGCATCGCCGAGTTTGGCGGCCCGCTCGGCACCCTTGCGGTGGGCGCCGGCGCCGATCCAGATGGGCGGGCCGCCCGGCTGGACCGGAACGAGGCTGATCCGCTCGTCTTCGATCTGGAAGTGCTTGCCTTCGAAGGAGGTCCGTTCCCCGCTCCAGAGCCGGCGCACCAACTGCACACTTTCTTCGAAGCGGCCCACTCGCTCCTCCATCGGCACGCCGAATGACTTGAACTCGTTTTCGCGGTAGCCCATGCCGAAGCCGGCGATCGCGTTGCCGTTGGAGAGATGGTCCAAGGTGGAGAATTCCTCCGCCGCGCCGACGGGATGGCGCAGCGGCAGGATGTACATGTTGGTACCCAGTTTCATGTTCCCGGCGTCCTGGGACAGTGCCGAGAGCAGGTGCACCGGCTGCAACGTCGGCATACCGCCCAGGTAATGCTGCAGGACCCAGAGCGAATCGATGCCGGCATCACGGGCGGCGCGGACCTGCTCGCGCAGCATCGCCACACGGCTGGCCGGCACGACGTCCTGCGGGAAGTCGTTCATCAGGGCAAGCCCGAACTTCAGTGCCATGTTCCAAACTCCTTAGTGGACGGGGGTGAGAATGAGGGCGGCGTCGACGATGACCGCACCGCCCTGCGATGTTTCTGAAACGATGACAGGATTGAGATCCGCCTGGTGCAGCCAGTCGGAGGCCGCAAACAGCTCGGAGAAGTGCACCACCAGCTCGATCAGGGAGTCCAGGTCGTAAGCGGTGCCGCGGTAGCCCCGCAGCAGGCGTCCAACGGCCAGCCCCCCGATGGCCTTCGCTGCCTCCTCCCGGGTGACCGGGCATTGGCGGAAGACGACGTCGTCGAGCAGTTCGGCCAGGACCCCTCCGGCGCCGACCATCACCAGCGGCCCGAACTTCGGATCCCGCACTCCGCCGACGATTACCTCGGCGCCCTGACGGAGTTCGGCCAGCAGCAGCCCTTCGGACTCCAAGCCTTGGGCGGCGACGATGTCCGCGAAATCTTCCATGGCCCGGGCGAGTTCGGCCTCGCCGCGCAGGCCCACCTGCACCAGTCCCAGATCTGACTTGTGTACCACGTTGGCGCAGAGCTGCTTGGCCACCAGCGGCCAGCCGATTTCCGCCGCCATTTTGGGGGCCGCCGCCGGATCCGCGAGCAGGACTTCACGGGAGACGGCAAGACCGTGCTGCCGCAGGAAGGCCTTGGCCTGGTGCTCCGTTGGCAGTTCGGGCAGTTCCACCGGACGCGGAACCGGCATGACCGAACTCCGGGCGCTGGCGTCCCCGGCACCGCGGCGCAGGGCAGCCCAGCGGGCTAGATGGGACAGCGCGGTCAGGGCCGCGTCGGCCGAGGCAAAGTGGGCGGCGCTGCTGTCCGCGAGGATTTCCCCGCCCCGTTCCGTGAGGTTGTCGGCCGTCCACGCGGAGATGACCGTCGGCTTGGTGCTGGACTCCGCTGCCGTGATGAAGCCCGGCAGCAGCCGTTCGGCGTCGTGCGCGCCCCACGTCGGGATCGCGTAGAGGACCATGTCGAATTCCGGTGCACGCTCGAGCTCGCCGAGGACCTCGAGCAGGAATTCCATGTTGCCGATGACCTGCCCGGTGAGGTCGAAGGGGTTGCTTGGAGTGCCGAAGCGCATGGTCCGGGACAGGGCCTGGACCGTCTCCTCGGACAGCGCCAGGACGTCCAAGCCGAGTTCACTGGCCCGGTCCGCCGCGTAGCTGCATTCGCCGCCCGACGGCGAGACAATCAGTACCCGGTTCGATTCGGGCACCGGGACCCGCGTCATGAGGTCCGCCGTGTCGATCAGCGCGTCCACCGAATCGACCTCGAGGACGCCGAGTTGCTCCATGATGGTGCGGAAGACGGTGTGGGAGCCGCCCATGGCGCCGGTGTGACTGAGCGAGCTGCGCTGTCCGGCGTCCGAGCGGCCCACTTTCAGGGCCAGCACGGGCTTGCCCGCCCGGTGTGCTTTGGCCACAGCGGCCTTGAAGGCCGGGAGATCCCGCAGTTCCTCCACGAAGAGCGCGATCACCTTGGTCTGTGGGTCGTCGGCGAACGCGTCGATTAAGTCCGCCACGTCGACATCGCCTTCGTTGCCGACGCTGACGAATCCGCGGATCCCGATGCCGCGTCCCTGCGCCCGGTTGAAGAGATTCACCGCCATGCCGCCGCTCTGGCTGACGATGCTGACGTGCCCGGCGGTATGGGCGCCGGTGATGTTCAACGTCGGGCAGGCAACGACGTTGTCCGTCACGCTCACCGCGCCGATGCAGTTGGGCCCGAGCAGCCGGCTGCCCTGGGCACGGGCCAGATCCACCAATTCCCGCTGGCGGTTCCGGCCGGTCTCGCCGTCTTCGGCAAAACCGGCAGCGCAGACCGTGATGGCCTTGACTCCGGCGCCGGCACAGTCGCGGACCGTCTCCGGCACCAGATCGGCCCGGACCAGCAGGATGGCCGCGTCGACAGGTTCGCCGATGTCGCTGACCTTCGCGTAGCAACGGAGTCCCTCCAGTTCCTCGTAGCGCGGGTTGACAGGAAAAATACGGCCTGCATAGCCGGTCCGCAGGAGATTAGCGAGGCTCCGCGAGGAGTACCCCTCATCGTTGCCCGAGGCACCTATAATTGCGATGGAACGCGGTGCGAGCAACGCGCCCAAGTCCAGCGGTTGGCGGCCGGCGGCGTCCAAGCCAGTGCCGGTCAAGGTTTCTTCTTCATTCACTGGCTGTCCTCCCTGTTGCCAGAATCTCCGGTACCGGGGGACCCTGGAGTATTTTGGCCAGCGCGTAGGCCTGGCGGGTGGCGAAGACCAGCCGGCGGGGAGCAAAAGCATCGCCCAGCAGGTGGACGTTTTCCCGGCGCTCGTTCAGTGTTTCGAACAGGGCGCTCTCCGACACTCCGCCGCAAGCCAGGACCACGGAGTCGAATCCGTCCAGCTGGTCCTCGAGGCCGGAGTACACATTGCGCGTGGTAACGGTGCCGGCGGTGATGGCGGTGACTTCTTCCATAAACCTGAACTGCACCTTCTGTGCGCTGAGCCGACCCAGAATGCCGCCGACGATGTAGCGCCCGAGCAGCTGGGCCGGGCCGTTCGTGGCGTAGATGACCCGCACTTGGTGGCCGCGGGAGCTGAGGTGGTCGGCTAGGGCCAGCGGCGGCATATGGTCGTCCTGCGCCACAATGATGACCCGTTCGCCGGGTGTCGCCCTGCCTGTAAGGACGTCGCGGATTTCCAGCACGTGCCCGTCCTGCGCGCCCGGGACCGAGGGACGCCGAGCCGAAGCGCCCGTGGCGACGGCCACGACGTCGGCGCCGTCGGCCAGGACATCCTCCACGGTGGCAGCCTGGTTCAGCCGAATCTTGACGTCGAGGTCCGCGAGGCGGTTCTGCTGCCACTGTAGGTACCGGCCGAACCGTTCGTGCCGCGGTGCGGCGGAGGCGATGCGCAGTTGGCCGCCCAACTCATCCTGCGCTTCCCACAGGTCCACGCTGTGGCCGCTCTCGGCGGCGAGGCCTGCCAGTTCCATCCCGGCCGGGCCGCCGCCGATGACCAGCAGCCGCTTGGGGTTGGCGGATCGCAGCCAAGGTCCTTCGACTTCGTTGCTGGTATGCGGGTTCACTGCGCAGCCGAACGGCAGCCCGTCGACATAGCGGCGGTTGATGCACTCGTTGCCGCCCACGCAGGGGCGGATCTCCCCGGTGCGGCCCTCGGCGGCCTTAACCAGGAGCTGGCCGTCGGCAATATGCGCCCGGGCCATGCCGACGACGTCGGCGTGGCCGGAGGCCAGGATCCTTTCGGCAATCTCGGGCGAGTTGATCAGCCCGGTATGCACTACCGGCAGCGAGACGGCGCGCCGCAGGTCACCGGCAAGCTCCGACCACTGGCCAGCGTCGAAGAAATGCGGCTGGATGTAGCTCGGATTGCCCCACGGGGTGCCGACGACGGCATGGATGAAGTCGATCAGGCCTTTCGATTCCAGGTACTGCGCAGTCTCGATGCCACCTGCGGCGTCGTAACCGCCCGGAACCTCTTCTTTGAGGTTCAGCCTGATGCCTACGGCCATCGAGGTTCCGACGGCATCGCGGATGGCGGTCAGGGCCTCGACGACGAACCGTGCGCGGTTCTCCAGCGAACCGCCGTAGGCGTCCTGCCGATGGTTGGTCAGGGGCGAGAGGAACCATTCCAGCAGGTCGTCATGGTTGACGTGCAGTTCAATGCCGTCAAGCCCGGCCCGCTGTGCCTGCCCCGCGGAGAAACCGTACTCCTGCACGAACCAGGAGATTTCCCGGATTGTGAGGACATGCGGCAGCTGGTTGCTGACCGGCGAGCTCAGCCGGGCCGAGGGGGCGTGCGGGAAGCCGCCGATCATGGTCATCTGGCAAGTGACAACTGCCCCGGCAGCGTGCAGCGTGTCGGTGACCCGCTGCACGCGATCGACGAAGTAAGGCAGTCTGAAATAGCCCTTCGTCTCTGCGCTGATCCCCGAGGGTTCAAACCCCGGAATGAACTGATTCCGGATGCGTCCAGTTACCCCGCCGATCCAAGCCACACCGGCCTTGGCCCGCGATTCGAGATAGGCGATGGTACGCGTTGCCTCATCCTCGTCAGTTCCCCAGAGGTTGCCGATTGCCGAGTTGTGCGGAGGCATCATGACCCGGTTACGCAGCTGCATCGGCCCCAACATGATGGGCGAGAACAAGTGCGGAAAGGCGTTCTGGAGCCGACCTTCCAATTGTTGGTCATGATTCATATAGTTAACTTAGATCGCGCTCGAAGCCGGGTCAAGGCGGGAGGCTGCTGAGTGCCTTGCTTAACCGTCGAAACCGAGCTGGATCGCAATCTATGTGCATAGACTCTTCATGGACCCGTCTCGAGGGGGGTGCATTGCAGGGGCTCGGGCCTACCTAACGTTTGGAGTTGACATGTCGTCAGTCGGAGTCAGTGTGAAGGACGATGGAAGCGTTGTCCGCATTAGGCTTGAGCGTCCGGAGCGGCGGAATGCCTACGACCTGGAAATGGCCAAGGCCATGATCGATGGGTTGCAGTCCGCCTTCAGGGCGGAGGCCGTGGTCATCACGGGCAGCGGGGGATCGTTCTGCGCCGGGGGTGCTCTCGGCCAGTTGAGCGACCCCGACCCGGAGGAGTTGCGCGAACTGTTCACGACCTCGCTGCGTCTCGTGGATGCCATTCGGGCGTGCCCGCGCCCCGTCATCGCCGCGGTGGACGGAGCAGCGGCCGGCGGCGGCAACGAGTTGGTCATTGCCTGCGACTTCGCCATTGCTACCCAGGGTTCGACTTTCGGACAAACCGGGCCGAAGGTGGGCTCGGCGCCGGTGCTCGGTGCCACCAATCTCGCCGCCGTCCAGATCGGAGAGAAGCGCAGTAAGGAAATGTCCTTCATGTGCCGGCGGTACACGGCTGAGCAGGCCTATGCGATGGGCCTGATCAACGAAGTCGTTCCGGACGGGCTGCTCGAGGAGGGCGTGGACCGCTGGCTCGCCGAGATCCACGAACTCAGCCCGCGCTACCTGGAGATCGCAAAGGTGAGCTCCAACATGTGGTGGAATGCCTCGAAGGACAACATGCAGGCGGGTCTTGAATCCCTTATCCAGGCGATCGGCAGCGACGACATGCGAGAGGGGGCGCAAGCGTTCATGGAGAAGCGTAAGCCGCGCTTCCGCGCCACCGCGGGCTCCGTGGGCTCAGCCTGACCCAGGGCCCCTTTTCGCTTTTGCAGGAAGGGGGCTTTCCTTTCCTACTAAAATCTAGGATAATGAATACAACAGACACTTAGATTCTGGTCCAGCGACACTGCAGAGCCGGATTCCCGAGGTTGAAGAGCCCTTCCAGGGCGTTGCCCATGGATCGATGTAATTGGAGGTGGGGGCCGTGACGGTTTCCGTTGTTGATGAGCATGCCGAAACCCGTAAGCTGGCGGCCCAAGTGGCCGAAGAGGTCTACGCGCCGATGGCCGAGGAATTGGATGTAACAAGGACGCCGATATCCTTGGCCGAGCGCAAGCGGCTCGGAGACCTCGGGTTCCTTGGCATCGCGCACCCGGAACGCTTTGGCGGTGCCGGCGCGCCGTTATCTCAAGCGCTCGCGGTGATCGAGGAATTCGCAAAAGTCTGCCGGCCGGCGGCCTTCCAGATCTTCGAGTCGAATACGGGTCCTGCCCAGGTGATCAATCACCTGGGCACGGAGGAACAGCGCGAGCGGCTGTTACCGAACATCATCACCGGTGACAAGACCATGGCGGTGGCCATCTCGGAACCGGACGCCGGCTCTGCCGCGACCGACGCCAGGACCACCGCGCGACCGGTCGGGGACGATGGCTACGTCCTCAACGGCGCCAAGCGCTGGATCTCCAACGGCGGAGAGGCGGACCACTATCTGGTCTACGCACGACTCTCCGACGCGCCCGGGGCCAAGGGGATCGGCGCCATCGTCGTGGACAAAACCATGTCCGGGGTCAGCTTCGGCGTACCTGAGCGGCTGATGGGCTTCCGAGGCATCCCGTCCGCGGACGTCATCTTCGACGACGTGCTCGTGCCGAAGGAGAACGTCGTGGTGCCGGCCGGGAAGTTCAGTTCGCTCTTCGGGGCGTTCTCGATCGAGCGGATGGGAAATGCCACCATGTCCCTGGCGATCGGACAGGCGGCGTTGGACAAGACGCTGGCTTACATCCAGGAACGGGAACAGTTCGGCAAGCAT
The DNA here is from genome assembly GCF_946892675.1 of Arthrobacter sp. Marseille-P9274. Lineage (NCBI taxonomy): Bacteria > Bacillati > Actinomycetota > Actinomycetes > Micrococcales > Micrococcaceae > Arthrobacter > Arthrobacter sp. Marseille-P9274. Next base: position 269,632 of record NZ_CAMPOV010000002.1, on the reverse strand, counting down.
CTGGTGGAATTCCAGTCGATCCAGATGTCGGTCGCCGACATGGTGCTTCAGGTCGAGGCGGCGCGACTGCTGGTGGAGCGGGCTGCCCACAGCGGTGAGAACGGGATTCCGGACCCGCTGCAGGTATCGCTGGCCAAGTGCACCGCCAACGAGATGGCGAAGAAGGTCACCGACCTGGCGATCCAGGTGCACGGCGGAAACGGCTACACCGAGGAGTATGGACTCGAGCGGCTTCACCGCGATTCCCATGGTTGGGCCATCGCCGGCGGCACGCCGTCAATGCAGCGCATCCGCATCGTGTCGGAGGTCCTCGGGCGTCGCTTCGACCAGCGGCGCTGACGCACTGGCTCCGGCCGCGGTATGTACCGCGGCCGGAGCCGTGCAGTGGGGCGGCGAGGCTCGCGGACCGTCGTGCTAATGATGTTGACAGAGGTGTAATTCTTTGAAGGAGCGGAAAGAGCTGTGAGCGTTGAGCTGGAGATGGACATGGATGCTGCCGTGCTGACTGTGGGCGGAGGGTTTGACCTGGACGACGGCCACAAACAGATTCAGGAGCGTGCCCGGGCACTGGCCGCCGAACTGGATCCGGTGGCCACCGAGGCCGACGCGTCCTCGGGGCTCTACGAGCCGATGCGTTCGGCCCTAGCGGCTTCCGGGCTGGCCGCGCACGTGGTGCCGGCGGCGTACGGCGGACATTCGGAGACGCTCGACCCGCTTGCCATCACTGTTATCCGTGAGGCGCTGATGTACTCGTCGGCGCACTTGGATTCGCTCTTTGGCGTTCAGGGAATCGGTTCCTACACACTTACTGTCGGCGGGACCGAGGAACTGAAGCAGGAGTGGCTTCCCAAAGTCGTGTCGCTCCAAGCCATTGCCGCCATCGCCCTCACCGAACCGGAAGTCGGCTCCGACCTGCGCGCCGTCCAGACAACCATTGAACAGGTCGCCGGGGGCCTTCGGGTCCGAGGCCGCAAGTCCTTCATCACCAACGGCGGCGCCGCCTCCTTCTACTGCGTGCTGGGGCGAGAAGGCGACGGATACTCCATGGTGCTGGTTCCGGCGGACGCCCAGGGCTTGACCGCCCGCGCCGGAGACGACCTGATTGCGCCGCACATCCTCGGTGAACTGGAGTTCGACGACGTCGTGGTCCCGGCCAGCCACCGCCTCGGTATCCCGGGGAAGGCATTCTCGCTGATGCTCCAGGCACTGGCCGTCTTCCGGGTGTCGGTGGCGGGTTCCGCCGTCGGGTTGGCCCAGGCTGCACTCGACGAAGCCCTGAAGCACGCGCAAAACCGCACTCAGTTCGGTGCCCCGCTGATCGAACTGGGACCGGTCGCCCAGTCGCTGGCGCTGTCCTGGACGGAGGTTGAGACCGCACGATCGATGGCCTACCGCGCGGCCGCGCTGGCCCGCACCGATCCGCTGGGCCACCTGGACTTTTCCTCCATGGCCAAAATCAGTGCCACCGAGACCGCTGGCCGCGTAGTGGACCGTGCGGTGCAGGTCATGGGCCGCTTCGGACTGGTGCGGGGTTCCAAGATCGAACGCCTCTACCGCAATGCCCGGCCGTTGCGCATCTACGAGGGTTCCACCGAGGTGTTGCTCGACTCGCTGGCCCGGCGTTTGCAGAAAGTGGCGAAATGAAACCCGAACTCATCATCGATGCGCACACCCACGTTTGGCCCGACAAGATTGCCGGTCTGGCATTGAACTCCAACCCGGTGCCGGGCCTGGAGCCGCGGGGGAACGGCACGGTGGCCGGGCTCGACGCGGCGATGGATGCCCATGGTGTCCAGGCAAGTTGCTGCCTGGGGATCGCCAACGAAGCGCGGCACGTGGACTCCGTCAACCGCTTCGTAGCCGGTCTGGCCAGCGGGCGGCGGCACCCGGTGGGCACGGTCCACGTGGACCTTCCGCTCGAAGAGAACATGGCGAGCCTGCGCCGCCACGGGATCCGGACCGTGAAACTGCATCCGCTGTTCCAGAACTTCGCACTGGACGATCCGAGGTTGTGGCGGATCCTGGACGCCTTCGGGTCGGAAATCTCCGTCATCACCCACGTTGGCCAAGGAGGGGACGCGCGGACCAACGCGCTGTCGAGTCCCAAGATGATTGCCGACATCGCGCGGCAGTTCCCCGACCTGACCTTGATGGCCTGCCATTTCGGCGGCTACAAGATCCTCGATGACGCCGAGGAGATGCTCTCCGGTGCCGACGTCATCCTGGAAACGTCCTGGCCGCCCACGCTGACCACTCTCGCGCCGGACCGGGTCCGTAGGCTGATCCGCAACCACGGAGCCGAAAGGATAGTCTTCGGGTCCGACTGGCCGATGACCAACCCCGGCGAGGAGATTGCCGCCATTCACGGGCTTGGCCTGACCGACGAGGAGACCCGGCAGGTGCTTGGCTGTAACCTTGCCCGATTGCTGCAGCTGTCGCCCAATTGAGGAGCAGGACATGCCAAAGACCGGAGTAGACAACCTCGAAGACCTGCGGGGCCTCGGCCTGGACAAGGACAGCCAGGCCGAGCTGATCAGGTCGCAGTCCGAATGCACGTTCGTTTTCACGAACGAAGACGGGTGGGCCAGCGGCGTCGTCATGAGTTACGTCGAATACGACGGGTCCTTCTGGGTTACGGCCGTGGAAGGCCGGGGGCATGTACGCGGCATCGACAAGGATCCGCGGGTCAGTCTGGTGATCTCCAACGCAGGCACCAATCTTCCCGGACGCCGCATGCTGTCCATGCGGGGGACGGCCATCATTCACCGCGACCCCCTCATCAAAGCGAGGTTCCTTGAAGTGTTTGCGGCAAGGCACCAGCCGGAAGACCCCGAAAGCTTCATCAGACTGCTGGACAGTGCGAAGCGGGTCGTCATCCAGTTCCATCCGACTGCGGTGGTCGTGAGCCACGACTCGAACAAGATGCCGGGAAACGGTCGGGGCGGTACCACCCGCAAGCCGTGATGCGCCCCGGTCGAAGGTGCACCCGGAGCGAGCGACTGAGGACCGTGTCCGCGGCAGCGAGTTGCGGCCGCGTCTGCCTGCCCGGCCTCCGTCGGCGATACCACGCGACCTCATAACCTCGGGTGGTATTGCCACCGCTTATACGTAACGGGAGGGTTCCGTACCGTCGACGTGGAACTGGGAGCAGGCCGGCGACCCTGCCGGCATCGCCTCGTCCCGATCGTCCTCCGACCATGAGCTAAACCCATGCGTCATTGGCTCCCGCGACTGTCAATGCGGGGAGGGCTGCCGACCCGCTGGGCGCCTGACGTGCACGAATTCCTGACGAGCGCGGCCCATGCGCCAATCACGGACATCGCCTTCGGCAGATCCCGGCGATCATGTCGCTGTGCCCGTCCGAGCATCCCTGCGGCGATCTCCCGTGTCCGTTCCGGACCCCCAAAACACGGCTCACCAGCGTTGGGAGTCTCCGGGCAAAAACTTCACCCTTGACTAATTGCTGATAATCATATTATCTATCAGTGACTAAAGTCACACGCGAAGATAAGGGAGCTCGATGATGGTTGATGCGGACCGTAAGTCGCTACCGAACGGTAGTGAGCCTGTCGTAGTCGTCGGGGCCGGCCTCTCCGGCCTGGCCACTGCGTTGGGGGTGGCGCTGCGTGGCGGCAGGGCCATCGTGCTCGAGGCGTCCGATCTGGTCGGTGGCGCCGCCGCCTACTCCGGGGGGCAGGTGTGGTCCGGTGCCAACCATGTCGCCGAGAGGAACGGCATCGGGGATTCCCTGGGCCTTACCGAGCAGTACATCCGCGACATTGCGCACGACGCGCCGGAGGTGCTTGACGAGGTGGCCATGCGGCGCTGGATCGAGACCTCGCCCAAGGCTATGAAGTACTGGGAGGAGGTCGGCGCCATTCGGTGGGCCATGATTCCGGGGCTAGCCGATTACCACAATGAAGCGGAAGGTGCCCTGCCGGAGGGCCGCTACCTCACCAACGCGGTGATCGATGGCAGCGTGCTCGGCGAGTGGCGGGAGCGGCTGCGCTACAGCCCGTACTTCCCGGTCGGGCAGACCTACGACGAAATGCTGGGCAAGGGGCGCCGGGCCAGCTACGTGGAGGATGACGCGCCGTCCAAGCATGGGCATGCGGGCCTGCCGGCGTTTGGCCTTGCGGATGGCAGCCACGGCGCGGCCGGTGCCGCCGATGGGGATCCCCTGACGTTCGGTACCGGCGTCGTGGCCTCCTTCCTTGCCCGTGTGCTCGCTGAACCGTCGATCGAGATCCGGCTCGAGCACCGCGTGGTTGAGCTCCTGACGGACTCCTCCGGCGCCGTGGTGGGCGTGCGGGCCGAATCGCCCGACGGCGTCGTCCAGGTCGACGGACCGGTCGTCCTGGCCACGAGCACCTACGACTGGGACCCCGAGCTGGTCCGCGAGATGCTCGGCATGGATCCGGAGGACTTTGGCAGCGTCGCACCCGAGACGCTGCGGGGTGATGGAATCCGACTGGCGCGTGCCGTGGGTGGCGACATTACGAAGATTCCGCCGACGGCTGTGCCGATCCTGCCCGGATGGCGTTCCCAGGTCGGCACCGGCTACGGCTACGGCCCCGAGTATGCGATGCCGCACTCGATGATCGTCGACGAGACCGGCAGCCGGTACTGTAACGACTCCTACTGGGTCGACATCGTTGCCAAGACGCTGAACCCCGCCGACCGGCACCTTCCCTTCTTCCTCATCTGGGACGACCAGCATCGTCAGAAGTACGGACTGGCCGCCACGCCCCCGGGCGGGGAGTATCCGGAGGGGTGGGTGACTTCTGCGCCGACCCTCCAGGAGCTGGGGGAGAAGCTCGGCATCGACGGCGAGCAGCTGTCGCGGACCGCCGAGCGCTTCAGTGAGAACGCCCGGAAGGGCGAGGATCCGGACTTCGGGCGTGGCACCGTGACTTACGTCAACAAGTTTGCCGGCGATCCGACGAACATGCCCAACCCCGTGCTGGGTGAGATCGCCCAAGGCCCGTTCCATGGGCTCCGACTGAAGTTCGTGGGGACCGGAATCGGTTCCAGTGGAGTACGCATCGACGGTGAGGGCCACGCTCTCGACGGGCAGGGTAACCCAATCGGCGGGCTATACGCCGTGGGCTCTGCGGCCGGGATGTCGACGACGGGAACCGGGTACAACAGCGGCATCGCACTCGGCCGCGGACTGACGCTGGCCTACCTGGTCGCGAACGAGCTGTCGGCCGGCGCGGACGAGGCTAGCGCGGGGCTGCATTCGGCCGTCCGCTGACCGTACGTATCCCGCTCCTTGAGGGGTAGCCACTGCCAGGATGGGCAGGCTACTATCTCTATAAATCATATTCATCATTAGAACGGATGGTAGGACCATGGAAGTTCCTGGAACACGAGGCCGGCTGCTCAAGGCGACGGCGGCACTCGCCGGCATCGCCCTGCTCGCTGCCTGCGGCGGCGGCAGCGAAGCGAGCGCGGGCGGCGCCGGCGGAATCGCGAGCGACATCAAGCTGAAGGGCGTCTACGACACCACTGGTCCGGTGGCCTACGCGGGTGTCGGCGCCTCCAAGGGGATGCAGCTGGCGATGGAGGAGATCGATGAGCAGGACTTCCTTGGAAAGGACGTCAGGCTCTCGCTCGAAGAGGTCGACACAGCCAATGCGATCGAGCGTGCCTCCAGCGAAGTGTCCCGCGCCATTGCCGACCCTGAAGTCCAGGCGATCTTCGGTCCGGTCTCCGGGCAGCAGGCGGCAACGGTGGCACCGATAGTTGAACAGGCCAAAGTGCCAACGATCTTCAACCAGGCGGGCTCGGATGGCGTGGTCATCGGGGACTACACCTTCAGGGGCACGGCCCCCATGTACAGCTACTACGACATCGCGGCCAAGTACCTTGCAGACAAGGGCCTGACCAACGTCGCAGTGCTCTACAACGCAACCTTCCCGACCTTCGCCGAGATTGGCGAGAAGGAGTTCCCGAAGCTCGCGGAAGAGCACGGCCTTACTATCGCCTCCAGCTATGCGGTGCAGAGCAACACGCAGGACTTCACCGCACAGGCCCAGGAAATCGCAGCGAAGGACCCGGACGCCGTCGTCATGCTCCTCATCGCGCCACAGTCGGTGACAGCACTGACGCAGCTGAGCCAGGCGGGGTATGAGGGCCAAACCGTGGCTTCCTCAGTCCAGGCCGCGGGCAACGTGGCCCAGGCGGGTAGGCACGCCGCCGGGCTTGTCTATCCAGTCGACTTCTCCGCAACGCAGGAAAGCGAACTCGCCGTCAAGTTCATCGAAGGGTTCAAGGAGAAGTACGGCAAGGCCCCTGACCAGTACGCAGCGGAGGGCTACGACTCGATGTGGTGGCTCGCCCGGGCGATCAAAGCCAGCGGCGACTCCAGCCGCGAGGGGATCCAGAAGGGCCTGAAGCAGGTTGCTTCCGAAGGGTTCGAGGGCGTCATGGGCGACCTTTCCTTCGAGGGCAACGACATCCGTGTGAATGGCGTCCTGGTGGAGTGGGACGGCTCCAAGGAGCAGCTCGTAACCGAGTGACTTAAGGGCGCGGTCCGGGCACTAGGTGCCCGGACCGCGCCCAGGAATCGACACCACAGTCGAATTGAAAGGACGGCGGCGTGCAAGAGCTGCTCAACACCCTGACCCTCGGGTCCATTTATCTGCTGTTCGCCCTGGGCATGGCTCTGGCGTGGAGCACCATCGGCATCCTGAACTTCGCGCATGGGGCCATCTTCGTTTTCTCGGCGTTCAGCGCGCACTTCGTTTCGGAGTACGTGGCGATGCCGATGCCGATGCTCATCCTGATCTCCGTCCTGGTCGGCGCCGCGCTGTCGGCCCTCACCCAGTGGCTGGCCTTCGAGCAGATCCTCAAGAGATCGACGAATCACCGGTCCGCCGAATTACGGGTCTTAATCGGCGGCATCGGCGTCGCCGCCATCCCGATCGCGATCGTGGACCGGGCTACTGCCTCCGCTCCCTTCGGCTTCGCCAACTCCACGTACAGCTCCGAGGTCTATGAGTTCATGGGGCTGCGCATGACGAACACGTCGCTGATCGTCATCATCGCCGGAGTCGGTATCGCCGTGGCACTGACCCTGTGGCTCCGCGCATCGCGCCGAGGCCTTGGCCTGCGCGCCATCGGGGTCGATTCCGAGACCGCGTCGCTCATGGGTGTCAACCGTACGGTCATGGCCATCGGGACGATGACGATCGCAGGTGGACTTGCCGGGCTGGCTGGCGCCCTTCAGGTCTTCCAGCTGCAGGCGATGGGTGTTGCGACCGGCGACCAACTCCTCATCAAGGCCTTCGCGATGATCGTCCTTGGCGGCCTCGGATCAATGGCGGGTGTCATCCTCGGCGCCTTCGTCCTGGCTGGGGCCGAGACGCTGATCTTCGCGGCGAACCTGGGGACCTGGGTGGATGCCGTCTCCTTCGGACTCATCTTTATCGTCCTGTTGGTTCGACCGCAGGGCATCTTCGGACGCCAGGAGGTGCGTCGGACATGATCGCTTGGTACACCACGAACGCCATCGTCCTCCAGGCGACGATGACAACACTGCTGCTGGCCCTCAGTATCCAGCTCCCGCTGCGGATGGGGGTCTTCTCCTTCGCCGGCGTGGGCTGTTTCGGGATCGGCGGTTACACGGCGGCCATCCTCTACGCGAAATTCGACGTGGATACCTGGACCGCCGTGGCCCTCGGGACCCTGCTCGCCGGCATCCTGTGCTACCTGCTGGGCCTCATCATCCACAAGCTGTCCGGGCTCTACCTAGGCATGGCGACTGTCGCGTTCACGCTGATTGTCGCGGTGGTCGCGACCAACGGCGGCAGCCTCACCGGAGGGGCCTCGGGGATCTTCGGAGCCCTCGGCGGCATCACTAATCTGCAGGTCTTCTTGTTGCTGGCACTCGTCATCGCAGGCTTGGCCATCTTCGAACGCGGGCGGTTCGGACGAAAGATCGATACCGTGCGGGAGGACCCCGAACTCGCGTCCGCCCTGGGCATCAACGTCACCCGGTACCGGAAGCTGGTCTTCCTGGCCAGCGGCCTGATCGGAGGCCTGGCAGGTGCTGTGACCACTCTACTGCGCTCCACGATCACGCCCGCCGAGATCAATTTCCACATGGTCGTCATGGCGCTGACCGTCATCATCATCGGCGGGTCAAGCTCGTGGCTTGGGGCCCTCATCGGAGCCATCGTCATCACCTGGCTGCCGACGGTCCTGAGCGTCGTAGCCGAGTGGGAGTCGATCATCTACGGCTTCCTCGTCGCTTTGGCGGCGATCTTCCTCCCGAGAGGTGTCCTTGGCCTGGCCAAGGACCTGATTCACCGCTGGCGGTCGCGGCGCCGGACCACGCCTCCCGCGCCGCCGTCGTCGGACGCCGTGATGATGCCCGACGACGAATCCAGCGACCCCGAGCCGGAGCGCAGCCTGGCGTCCCCCCAAGGAGGAAAATTGTGAACCGCCCGCAGAATGAAAGCGCTGGACCGCAAATGATTTTCGAAGCCGACGACGTCGCTGTGCACTTCGGTGGCGTGAAAGCCGTAGACGGTCTGACTTTCGGGCTTCCGGAGGGCAAGATCACCGGCATACTGGGCCCCAACGGCTCGGGAAAGAGCACTCTCGTGGGTGCGATCACGCGGCACGTCCCCCTGACCCGGGGAACGCTGAAGTTTCTCGGGGAGGACTACGCCGGTGACCACCCGCACTCGGTGCCCCATCGTGGCATCGCGCGGACCTTCCAGACCGTGCGCCTCCTCGAGGAGCGAAGCGTGCTGGAGAACGTCCTGCTCGGCACCGACTCGCTGACCGCAAGAGGCAGGGCTGCCCGCCAGTTGGCACAAGAGCGGGCCGAACAGGCCATGGTGCGCACCGGATGTGACCATCTGGCGAAGTTCAGGCCAGACGAGCTGTCCTACGGGAACCGTCGCCGCGTGGAGATTGCCCGCGCCATAGCAATGGAACCAAAGCTCCTGCTCCTCGACGAGCCCACGGCCGGCATGGGCCGCGCCGAGAAGGAGGAGGTCTCAACCCTCATGTCGTCCCTGCGGGCGGAGGGGCTCACCCAACTCATCGTGGAACACGACGTGCAGATGATGGTGGACACCTGCGACAGCCTCCTCGCGATGAACTTCGGAAGACTGATCGTGGAAGGGGACCCGCGCGAAGTCGTGCGCAACCCCGCGGTCCAGGAAGCGTATCTAGGAAAGCAGGCGAGCAAGCATGCTTGAGGTCAACGATCTGCACGTGAGCTACGGCTCGGTGAACGCGGTACGCGGTGTTTCGATGTCCGCGTCGGCCGGTCGCGTCACCCTAGTCCTCGGTTCGAATGGCGCCGGAAAGACGACGTCGCTGCGTGCCATCCACGGCCTGCTGAAGGCCCGGAGCGGCTCGGTGAAGCTGGACGGGAAGGAGATCCTGGGACAGTCGGCGCACCGGCAGGTCCGGCAGGGCGTGGTCATGGTGCCGGAGGGGCGCCGCATCTTCGCATCGCTCACGGTCGAGGAGAACCTACGCATGGGCGCATACGCCGTGAGCCGTTCGGACGCGCAGCACACCGTCGCCGGGATCTACGAGAAGTTCCCCATCCTCTTGGAGCGGAAGGCCATGCCCGGCGGCCTGCTCAGCGGTGGGGAGCAGCAAATGCTGGCCTTCGGACGCGCCATGATGTCGCAGCCGAAGGTGGTGCTCCTCGACGAGCCATCCATGGGCCTGGCGCCGGGGATGGTGGACCGGGTCATGTCCCGTGTCCGCGGGATCGCGGACACCGGGATCGCGGTCTTCATGGTGGAGCAGAATGCCGACGCCGCCTTGGCGGTTGCGGACGACGTCGTGCTGGTGCAGCGCGGGGAGGTGGTGTGGACCGGCACAGCGGAAGAAGCGCAGACGGACACAGCGCTGGTGCACGCCTTCCTGGGTGAAGCCGCGCTCGGCGCATGACCACGCCGCGCTGCGGCTGACGAAGACTCATTTGAGCAAGACAGGAGCAACAAATGGACTGGACCTCGACCTGCAGGAAGACAGGGGCCCTGCTGATCGTGCCGGCTATGCTGGCCTTCGCCGGGTGTGGCGCGTCCCCGACGAGCGAAGCCGCCGAACCAGGGATCGCGGACGAGATCAAGATGGTCGGCGTACGCGACCTCACGGGACCTGTCGCCTACGCTGGAGTCGGAGCAGCACGGGGCGCTGAACTCGCGGTGAAGGAGATCAACGGGCAGGAATTCCTCGGCGAAGGGAAGTCGCTTGTCCTCGACGAGATCGATAGCGCAGGTGCGATCGAGCGTGCAGCAGCTGAGGCGACCCGGGCCCTCTCCGACCAGGACGTCAGCGTGATCCTGGGTCCAGTCCAAGGGCAGCAGTCGGCTGCCGTTGCCCCCGTCGTGGAAGCGCAGAAGGTTCCCGTCGTCTTCACCCAGTCGGCCTCCGACGGTGTAGTGATCGGCGACTATACCTTCCGCGCAACGGCGCCCATGCACACCTTCTACGGGCATGCCGCCGAGTTCCTGCGCAAAGAGGGACTCACCGATGTCGCGGTGTTGTACAACTCGACCTATCCGACGCTCGCCGAACTCGCTGAGACCCATTTCCCTGCGATGGCGGAGGCGGAGGGCCTGAACATCGTGGAGAGCATCCCGGTGCAGACGACGACCCAGGACTTCACGTCGCCTGCACAGGAAGTCGCGCAGAAGAATCCGGATGCGATTGTGGTGTTGCTCTTATCCTCCCAATCGGTGACCGCCATGACGCAGCTGCGCCAGGCCGGCTACGAGGGGCAGTTCGTTGGAAACACCAACAACGCCGGTGGCAACGCGGCCCAGGCGGGGCAGCATGCTGTCGACATGGTGTACCCGGTTGATTTCTCCGCTGCCCAAAGGGACCAGCACGCAAAGAAATTCACCGAGTCCTATGAGCAGGAATTCGGCGAGCTGCCGAAGACTTATGCGGCGGAAGGCTACGACGCGGTCTGGTGGATTGCCCGCGCGATCAAAGCCAGCGGCGACTCGTCCCGGGAAGGAATCCGCGACGGCCTCGAGCAGGTTGCCGGGGAAGGGTTCACGGGGGCCATGGGCGAAATTACCTTCGAAGGCAACGACATGCGGGTCCCTGGTGTACTGGCCCGGTGGGACGGCACCCAGGAAGCCATCATCTCAGACTAGCGCCGCGTATCCAGGGGGCATATATCGATAGGAGCGTCCGACGTGACAGACAACTCGGTAGCCATGCTTCACCACTTCCGTGCCCATCAATTACTGACCACCTACACCCGCATGGTCGACGCCAAGGACTTGGAGGGGCTGGCGGCCATCGCGCATCCGGGCATCGTTCTGGTTCGAAGTGCCGACGGGTCACCCCGGGCGGGCCGCGAGGCGTTCCTGGACCTATACCGGGATTTTGCGCAATCCGATGTGCAGGAGAGCCAGCATATGACCACCAATCTGTCGGCCACCGAATTGGACGACGGATCGCTGGCCGTGGCATCGCGCTTCCTGGCCATCACGACGCATCCGGACGGAGCACGCTTCACCTGGGGCCGCTACGACGACGAAATCGCGGAACGGGACGGCACCTGGGTCTTCACCGCCAAGCGCATCCGGGTGACGCGCATCGCCCTGGTCGGCGAGGACATGCTTGCCCCGCTCAACGCCAGTTCTTTCGCGCCGATGCCCCGGTCTTGATGAGGACGGGTACACGGGCAAGTGCGGCCGTGCCCGTCGAGCTGCCTGAGAGCATCAGGGCCCAGGTCGGACGCCGGTTTCCGGGAGGGGTCTACACGGTCGAGCCCTACCGCGCGTGGCTGCTTGCCGACGCGACGGCAGACCGGCCGGAAGATGCCATCGCCCACCCGCTGCATGCCTGGCTTGCCGCTACCGCCGGCATGGGCATCACCTGGGACGAACTCTTCGCCTGGTTCGAAGCCACGGCGGAGGACGGCCCGATGATCGGCGAGCACGAGACCGAGTTGCATCGGCCGGTGCGGATGAATCGTAGCTACAAAGTGAGCGGGGGCATCGTTTCCGTCATGCGAAAGCGTGGCCGCACTGCCGGCCTGTTCGACCTGGTCGAATACCAGCTGGAGCTGCATGACGAGACCGATGGCGGCCATGCAGCGACCTGCCGGAACTCAATTGTCTTCCCTCGGCGTGGAGCATGAGCGGCATGCAGGTCCGTCCGGCCCCAGCCGCATCTGACATTTGTGTCGGAATGCAGCTCCCGCCCCTGGAAGTCGTCACCAGCGTCGAGAAGATGAAGACCACGGCGGCGCTGTTGCAGGATCCGAATCCGATCCACTTCGATGTCCGCGCCGTCCAGGCGCTCGGGCTGGGGGACCGGCCGGTGAATCAAGGCCCGCTCAACATGGGCTACGTCATGAACATGCTCGCCGCCTTCACCGGATCACACGACTGCCTGCGGCGGTTTCGCGTGCGCTTCCTTGCCAATGTTGCCGCCGGTGACCGGGTCAGGGCGACCGGTGTCGTCACGGCCCTTCGAGCGTCGGAGGGCCTTAGCGGATACCTGGCCGAATGCGACGTCGAGCTATCTATCGTTGGCGGACGGGCGGTGCTGCGGGGTACGGCGACCGTCGCCGTCGAGACGGCGATGGTGGCTGCGGACGCTATTCGCACCGAAGAGGGGAACAAACCATGACTACGACGATGGGTGCGCTGGAAGATACCGGCGCAAAGGAGATTGCTGAGGGGCGGCTGGCATTCCAGCTCGCGTACGGCGACTGCGACGTCGTCGGCATCGCGTACTTCGCCATCTATTACCGCTGGATGGAACGCACCTACAGCACCTGGCTGCACGCGCACGGCATCCGCAGCGGTCAGATGCTGGAGGATCTGGGCATCGTGACAGTCGGAGCGAGCTCGGGGGCGACCTACGAGCAGCCGGCCCGGGTCTTCGACCGCCTGTCGTGCCAGCTCATGCTGGACCGCCTTGGGGCGAGTTCCTACACGCTCGGCTTCGACTTCACGCGTGACGGGGTCCTCGTCACGCGTGGCCACATGGCGTTCGCCTGCCGCAACCCCGAGTGGGAAAAGACTCCGGTCCCCGGCCGCCTTGCCGCCGTACTATCGACCCTGCCACCTCGGCAGGACGGCACGGCTCGGCGCTGAGTCCGGACAGAAAGGGACCGTATGTCACGCACAGCACTTGGGCAGCAACAGTTGTCTATCGGCCACTGGCTCAATGACGCCGCCCGCCGGCATCCTCTGGCCACCATCGAGATCGAGGGGTGCGCCACCTCGGTCGCCGACCTCGACACCGCAACGGGCCGCGTTGCAGCAGGTTTCCGTTCGCTGGGATTGGCGCCCGGCGACCGGGTGTGCGTGGTCATGTCCGCTGGCCTCGAGGCCCTGCAAGCATGGTTCGGCCTCGCGAAGGCCGGCCTCGTGGAGGTTCCGCTCAACCCGACGGGCGGATCCGAACTGCTGCGGTACTGCATCGAGCAGTCCGGCGCTGCGGTGGTGGTGTGCGATGCCGAGCTCGAAGCAGCGGTTGGAAGGTTGATTCGGGGCCTCGGCTCGGTCCGGCACCTGGTTGTGGCCGGTGGCAGGACACCGACAGCCGCGGCGGACGTCAGCCGGCTGACGTTCGACGACCTCCTGGCCCACCCCGATGAACCGGCGCCCGAGGTCGATCCGGCATCGGCGGCGGTGATCCTCTACACTTCCGGAACCACCGGGCCCCCGAAGGGCGTGCTGCTCAGCCATCGCGCCAACATCAACCTTGCCCGGCACACCACGAGGCTGCTCGAGTACACGGCGGACGATCGGCTGTACTCCGTCTTTCCGCTGTACCACAGCAACGCGCGTTACTGCAGCGTCATGGCGGCGATCGAGGTTGGTGCGGACCTCGTCATGCACCGCAAGTTCTCTGCCAGCGGGTTCTGGGACATCTGCCGCGGGCACGGCATCACCGCCTTCAACTACCAGGGTGCGATGATGAGCATTCTGCACAAGCAGCCACCCCGGGACGACGACGCCGACAACCCCGTCCGTCTCGGCTTCGGCGCACCGTGCCCGCCGGAGATCTTCGCCGACTTCGAACGCCGATTCGGAGTCCGCCTCACGGAGATCTACGGCAGCACCGAAGTTTCGATCGTTACCGACATGCCACCGTGGGATCGGAAAATCGGGACCGCAGGCAACGAGTCGGAGAACTACCAGGTGGCCGTCGTCGATGCCCTCGATGAACCTGTGCCCACCGGAACGACGGGCGAGATCGTGGTCCGTCCAAAGAAACCCGGGTGGATGTTCGACGGCTACCACCGCATGCCCGAAGCAACCGCTAGCAGCTGGCGCAACCTGTGGTTCCACACCGGAGACCGCGGGCATCTTGACGACGAGGGCTTCCTCACCTTCGTAGATCGCGTCAAGGACTCGATCCGCCGGCGCGGGGAGAACATCTCGTCCTGGGAGATCGAGCGCGTGGTCGGCGATCATCCGGACGTCGCCCAAGTGGCCGCCTATGGCGTGCCGTCGGCGCTCAGCGAAGAAGAAGTGATGGTCGCCGTTGTGCCCAGGGAAGGCCGGACCCTCGACCCTGCCGGGCTCATGGACCATTGCCGGGGAACGCTCACCTCCTTCGCCGTGCCACGCTTCGTCAGGTTCGTCGACTCCCTGCCCATGACCCCCAGTCAGCGGGTGGAGAAATACCGGCTGCGTGCCGAGGGAGTTACCGACGATACCTGGGACAGCCAGGCGACGGCGCGATGAACGAGCCGCTGCAGCGATTCAGGATCATCAGGCGCTCCCCGAACGTGGTCGAGTTGCGCATGTCGCGACCGGAGAAGTTGAATGCGATGGACCAGCTCTGGTTCCGGGAGCTGACCACGGTGATGGGAAGCTTCGGAGTGGACGACGACGTCCGCGCCGTCGTTCTCACAGGTGAGGGTCGCGCATTCTCCGCCGGCGGAGACATCGACATGTTCCACGACCTGGACGGCGACGCGGACCGGGTGCGGCCACACCTGCGGCGGGTTTACGACGCCTTCCACTCCGTGGAACGTTGCGCAGTTCCCGTCATCGCCGCCGTGAACGGCCTGGCCTATGGAGGAGGGACGGAGCTGGCGTTGGCCTGCGACATGGTGCTCGCCGGGGAATCGGCCAGGTTCTCCTTCAAGGAAGTCGACGTCGGACTCCAGCCCGGCTTCGGGATCGTCCGGGGTCCGCAGGTAATCGGCCCCCAATGGACCAGCTACATGGCGCTCACGGGCCGGGATATCGATCCGTGCCAGGCACGGGCCTGCGGCCTGGTCCAGGAAGTGCATCCCGACGGCGAACTGTTGGAGCATGCCCTCGGCCTTGCCGGGGAGATAGCAGCCAAGCCGCTCCTCGCGGTCCAAGTGGGCAAGGCGTTTATCAAGCGGCACACCACAGCCGGTTTTAGCGAGTCCGTCGAGGCGACGGCCCTCTTGTTCGGCACGGCTCAACACGCGGAGGCCGTCACCGCTTTCCGCCAGCGCTCCGGCCGGGATCGGGGGCGCAGCAGGACGGAATTGGACACGAGCCCATCCTTGTGACGGTAAGCGCGCGTGACCGAGGGGTGCCCGCGGGAGTGTCCATTGTGACGCGGTGAGGAAACCTCTTGAAGACTGGCGGAGCATCAGTAATAATGATGATTATAAATAGCTGAGGGGTGGCGAGAGCAGTTCTGCTGCGAACCCGGTGCCTCCCGCTGACGATTCATCCGAGCATCGAAGAAGGATAATTATGCTGCAGAACAAGGTCGCGTTGGTCACTGCTGGTGCCTCCGGGATGGGCAAGGCGGGCGCCGAGCGTTTTGCCGAGCAGGGCGCGTTCGTCTACGTCGTCGACCGGGATGAGGAAGCCACGAAGGCCGTAGTGGACGGGATCCGCGAAAAGGGCGGGCAGGCCACAGGGATCGTCGCGGATGTCCGCGACCTGGAAGCCTTAAAGGGCGTCGCCAAGCAGGTGGAGAAGGACCACGGAGTCCTCCATGTCCTGTACAACAACGTCGGCATCCCCGGGGCCGCCGGCCTGGACCTTACCGAGGAGGAGTGGGACGCCTTGATCGAGATCAATGCGCGCGCCAGCTTCTACCTCACCCACTACCTGACCGATCTGCTCAAGGCCGCCGATGGTGCATCCGTAATCTTCAAGAGCTCCAGCTCTGGCCTGGTTGGATCGCCGTTTAGCCCCTTGTATTCCTTCACCAAGGGCGGATTGATCGCGCTCGTGCGTTCCCTGGCGCTGGCCTTCGCCGCAGACAAAATCCGCGTGAACGCCATCGCGCCCGGCTCCGTGGAAACTCCGGGCCTCCCCGGCTTCTTCCGCGCCTCTCCCGAAGAGGTCGAGGAGCGTAAGAAGGCCTTCTTCGCGCAGATCCCGCTGGGACGTGCGTCGCAGCCGGAGGAAATTGCGGGCGTGGCCCTGTTCCTGGCCAGCGACCTGTCCAGCTACGTCACCGGAATCACCATCCCGGTCGACGGCGGGCTCACCGCCAAGTAGACCAGTGCCCCTTTTCGGGGCAGGAGAGCAAGGAGATCATCATGGAGTTCGGCATCCTCATGGGGGACCAGCCGGTCGAATCTTCGCCGACCGAACATCTTGACCTCATGCTGCGCAAGATAGAGGCGGCGCAGGAGGCGGGGTTCAAGTACCTGACCATCGGACAGCATTTCCTCTACGACGGCTTTCGCTGGCTGCAGCCGATTCCGCTGCTCAGCCGCCTGGCCGCCGAGCTTGACGACGACGTCCGCCTGGGAACTACCGTCCTGGTGGGGCCGGTTCACCACCCGGTGATCCTGGCGGAGGAGCTCGCTACGCTCGACATCATCACCCGAGGCCGCCTCGTCGTCGGGATCGGCACCGGGTACCTGCCCGCGGAGTACGAGACGATGGGCGTGCCTTTCAAGCAGCGATACCAGCTTCTTGACGAGCTCATCGAGGTGATGACCAAGCTCTGGACCCAGGAACGGGTGACTCATCACGGCAAGTTCTGGAACATCGAGGACGCCCCAACGCACATTCGGCCGCTCCAGGATCCGCGGCCGCCGATCTGGCTGGGTGCGATGAAGGAGAACGGGGTGCGCCGCGCAGCCCGGCTGGGCGATGTCTGGACAATCACCCCGCAGCAGACGGTCGACCAGGTGGAGGAACTCATCCGCATCTACGTCGACGAGCGCGTGGCTGCGGGCCTGCCGCTGAACAAGCTGCCGTTGCGCCGTGAGCTGATGATCGGCCGCGACTTCGACGACGCAGTGAACAACTTCGCCGCTGTTGCCCGCGTGAAGTACGAGGCCTATGCGGATCGGGGGATGGACCTGCTGTCCGACGAAGCGGTCCGCGACGGTTTCGTGGATACGATACGCGACCACGTCCTCCTGGGCTCGGCCGAGGATGTGCGCAACCAGATCAGTGACATTGCCGCCCGGCTGCCGATCGGCCCGCTCCTGATCCGCCCGCACTGGCCGGGAATGGACGCCGAGCAGACGGCGGCGTACCTCAAGAAGGTAGGCGACGAGGTGGTCAAGCCCCTGGCAGGGCTTGAGAGCACTTCGTTCGAGAAGGCGATGGGCGCAGTGGGCGCACGATAACCCCTGCTGCGGCGCGCGGGAACAGCGTCTGCGGTACCGGCGTTGCCCCCGCGGGGGCAACGCCGGCTGGGCGGTGCCTCAAGTAAGGGGCCGGGTGACAGGATCGACTGTCTCCCGGTCCCTTTTTGCTGCACGCAGCAGGTCCGGTGCGCTCCTGGCTGGGCCCCGACATAATCTAGTCGCATCATTGTCAGGGACCGGGAGTCGGTGCTACGGTTCTGAATTGTTAGCTGGATAACACTTCGTAGAGTGGCTTCGCGCTTCGGACGCCGCCGGAAAATCCGGTATCCCGCGCATGGAGTTCAAGGAAGATTCGATGTATGGAGGCAATCGATGAGCAAGCGGCAGGTCTACACAGATCTCGTTCCGACGTTCCCGGACCCTGAGACCTGGACGCTTGACCGGGTCCTACGTCATCACGCGTCCGTGCGTCCGGACGCCGTGTGCCTGGACGCGCCGGTGGAGGACGCCCGCTGGACGTACGCCGAGGCGCTCGCCAGCGCAGAGCACATCGCCGGCACCTGGATCACCGCGGGCGGCAATGCCGGGGATCGGGTGGCCATCATGGCCATGAACTCCTCACAGTTGGTGCGTTCCTGGTGGGGCGCCGCCGTGGGCAACTTCGTGGAGGTGCCGATCAACACCAACTACGAGGGCGAGTTCCTGCGCCACCAGCTCAACGTCGTCGGGGCGCGCTTCGCGGTCATCGACGATACATTCGCGCCGCGGTTCGTAGCCATTGCCCGGCACGCGCGCAGCATCGAGCGCTTCTGGGTGATCGACACCGGCACCGGGCTGCTCGATGCGGCCCTGGACCTGCTGCGCTCTAACGGCTGGGACGCCGCGCCGTGGGAGGACCTGGAACAGGGGCCGGTGCTGGACATGGCGCCGCCGCGTTCCCAGGACCTGGGTGCCATCTTCTTCACGTCCGGCACGACCGGCCCTTCCAAGGGCGTCTCGATGCCGCACTCGCAGCTCTACTTCTTCGCGCAGGAAGTGGTCTGCCTTACCCGTTTGACGGACGCGGACACCTATCTGACGACGACGCCGCTGTTCCATGGCAACGCCCAGTTCATGGCCGTCTATCCGGTCATCATCGCCGGGGGGCGTGCCGTCATTCGGCCCAAGTTCAGCGCCAGCCGTTGGATCGACCACGTCCGCGACTCCGGCGTAACCGTCACCAACTTCGTCGGGGTCATGATGGACTTCGCGTGGAAGCAGCCGCCCCGCGAGAACGACAGGGATAACGTCCTCCGCGCCGTCTACGCGGCGCCGACAGCCAGCACGATCGTGGAGCAGTTCAAGGAGCGCTATGGGATCGAGGCGTTCGTCGACGCCTTCGGCTTGACCGAGACCTGCGCCCCGATCCTGTCCCCGTACGGGTTACCCAGGCCGGCGGGTGCCGCGGGCCTGGCTGCCTCCGAATGGTTCGACATCCGCCTCGTAGATCCGGACACGGACCGGGAAGTCCCGGTCGGCGAGGTCGGCGAGCTCGTGGTGCGCCCCGTCCAGCCTTGGACGTGCAGCAACGGCTACTACGGAATGCCGGAAAAGACACTCGAGGCATGGCGCAACCTGTGGTTCCACACCGGCGACGCCCTCCGCCAGGACGAGGACGGCTGGTTCTACTTCGTCGACCGCTACAAGGATGCCTTGCGCCGCCGCGGGGAAAACATCAGCTCGTACGAGATCGAAGCAGCAGTCATGGGGCATCCCGCGGTCGTCGAGTGCGCCGTCGTCGGCGTCCCGGCAGATGTCGAGGCGGGGGAGGACGAAGTCCTGGCCGTCGTCGTCGTCATTGAGGACGTCGCACCGGCAGATATCCTCGCCTGGTGCGAGGGCCGGATCCCCGCATTCGCCATTCCTCGCTACCTGCGCGTCGTCGACGAGCTGCCCAAGACCCCCTCGCAGAAGATCCGCAAGGCGGTCCTGCGCACGGAACCCATCGATGCGAACACTTTCGACCGCCAGGCAGTAACCGTTTCCTGAAGGCCGCCCCTCTTACGAGAAAAGAGAAAACCCATGGACCTTAGCCCTAACCCCCTGCACGACGACATCAGGTCCTCCGTCAGGGACCTGTGCAAGAGCTTCCCGGACGAATACTGGATGGAGCACGACGAATCCAAGGAATTCCCTTGGGAGTTCTACAACGCGGTGGCCGACGGTGGCTGGCTGGGACTGACGATTCCGGAGGAATACGGCGGAGGCGGGCTCGGCGTCACCGAGGCGGCCATCGTGGAGCAGGAAATCGCCGCCTCGGGAGCCGGCATGGGTGGCTGCAGCGCCGTCCACATCGGCATCTTCGGCTTCGAGCCGATCATCCACCACGGCAGCAAGGACCTGAAGGACCGATTCCTCAAGCGCGTGGTGACCGGCGAACTGCACACCTCATTCGCCGTCACCGAGCCGGACGCGGGAACTGACACCACCAACATCTCCACCTTCGCCAAGAAGGTGGACGGCGGGTATCTGATCTCGGGCCAGAAGGTCTGGATCACCAAGGCGCAGGAGGCCGAGCGGATGCTCATCCTCGCCCGCACCAGCCCCCGGGACCCCAATGGCAAGCGCACCGCAGGCATGACGCTGTTCTTCGCCGAAATGGACCCGAAGCACGTCTCCATCCGCCCGATTCCGAAGATGGGACGCAACGCGGTCGACACCAACGAACTGTTCATCGATGAGCTCTTCGTCGCCGACGAGGACGTCGTCGGCGAGGTAGGCCACGGCTTCCGGGCGATCCTGGGGGGACTGAACGCCGAGCGCGTCATCTCTGCGAACGCAGCCCTGGGCATCGGCAAGGCGGCCCTGCGCCGCGGCGTCCGCTACGCCAACGAGCGCGAGGTCTTCGGCCGTCCCATCGGCAAGAACCAGGGAATCGCCTTCCAGCTGGCCGAGGCCCAGATCAAGCTGGACGCCGCCGAGGCAGTGGTGCAGAAGGCGGCCTGGATGGTGGACAACGGCATTCCCTGCGGCCGCGAGGCCAATGCAGCCAAGTACCTGTGCGCGGAGGCCGGCTTCTTCGCTGCCGATGTCGCGCTCCAGGTGCACGGCGGCTTCGGGTACGGCAAGGAGTTCCATGTGGAACGGTACTTCCGCGAGGCCCGGTTGATGCGAATCGCGCCAATCAGCCAGGAGATGGTGCTGAACTATTTCTCCGAGCATGTGCTCGAGCTGCCGAGGAGCTACTGATGCGCGCCTACCGCTCCATCCTCTTCGTTCCGGGCCATCGCCCCAACTGGGTGGAGAAGGCGGTCGGCGCCGGCGCGGACTGCGTGGTACTGGACCTCGAGGACTCCGTGCCGGCAGCCGAAAAGGCCGGGGCACGGGCCCTCGTGGCCGAATCCATCCGCCGGGTCCGGGAGACCAACCCCGACGTCGGACTCTTTGTCCGGGTTAATCCGCTGGCCACCCGGCTGACGGGCGGCGACCTCGAGGCGGTCGTGGTGCCTGGCCTAACGGGCATCTTCGCCCCGAAGATCGAGCAGGCCGCGGACGTCCTGCAGTACGACGCCCTGCTAGACCACTTCGAGGAACGCAACGGAGTCGCCGGACTGGAGTACATCGTCCCGGTCGAAACCGTCCAGGCGATCCAGAACTGCCGCGAAGTGGCCCTCGCCTCGCCCCGCGTCGGAGCGATGATCGGCCCGAGCGCCGAGCACGCCGACATCGCGCGCGCCGTCGGATACGAGTGGACCCCGGAAGGCCTTGAGACCCTGTACCTGCGCAGCCGGGTCCTCCTCGCCTGCCGCGAGGCCGGCATCCATGCCCTGACGGGTCTCTGGGAGGACCTCGAGAACCTCGACGGACTGCGCGAGTTCGCCGTCCGCGGCCGGCAGCTCGGCTTCCGCGGCATGATCGCGATCCACCCGAAGCACGTCGCCACGGTCAACTCCGTGTTCTCCCCGTCGGCTGACGACATCGCCTTCTACGAGGGCATGGTCAAAGCCTACGAGTCCGCGGCGGCCGACGGCGCCGGGGCCCTGCGGTACCGGGGGCTGCACATCGACAAAGCACATTACGACAAAGCCGTGGAGTGGCTCGACCGCGCGGCACAGATCACCAGTGGAGGAAACAAATGACGATGCGCGGACTGTGGTTCGAGGAATTCGAGGAAGGCGCGCACTACAAGCACGCCCTGACCCGGACCATCACGGAGATGGACAATGTCATGTTCACTTCCTTGACGATGAACGTGGCACCGCTGCACCTGGACGAGGAATACGCCAAGACGACGATTCACGGACAGCGGGTGCTCAACAGCCTCTTCACGGTCGCCCTGATCGGCGCCTTCCACGTGCCGGAGCTGACGATGGGCACCACCCTGGGGAACCTCGGGTACGACTCCGTCAAGTTCCCGAACCCGGTGTTCCACGGGGACACCCTCCGGGCGGAGACCACAATTCTCAAGAAGCGCGAGTCGAAGTCCCGCGACGATTCGGGCATCGTCTGGTTCAAGCATCTCGGCCTGAACCAGCGCGACCAGGTCGTCTGCGACATGGTTCGCGTCGGTCTTATGGCCAGGCGGCCCAAGGAAGGAGTAGTAGCATGACGCTGAGCATCGAAACCGAGCAGCATCCGCTCAAGGACTGGGTGCCCGAAACCCGCACCTTCCTGGTCGGCGGCGCCGAGGTACAGCCCGAGGGCGAGAGCTGGGACGTCTTCAACCCGGCCACCGAAGCGGTCATCGGCACTGTCGCCGGCGCCTCCAGCCGGCAGGTCGACGACGCCGTCGCCGCGGCCCGCGCCGCCTTCCCGGCCTGGGCCGCCCTCAGCGGCGAGGAGCGTTCCCGCCACATCCACCGGCTGGCAGACGTGCTCGAAGCCGCGGCGGACCGCCTGCTGCCCTCCATCATCAACGAGGTCGGCACCCCCATTGCGCTGGCTGAATACCTGCAGGTCAAGATGGCCGTCGACGAGCATCTGCGCTGGGCCGCCGAGGCCGCGAAGCAGGAGCGCATCCAGCACCTGGGCAGCTATGACAAGCCGCACCCGACGATGAGCGACGTTGTCCACCAGCCGGTCGGCGTGGTGGCAGCCATTACCGGCTACAACTACCCCCTTAACCTGGCCGTCTTCAAGTTCGGTGCCGCATTGGCTGCCGGCTGCACAGTGGTGCTGCTGCCATCGCCGCGCACTCCTCTCACCACCCTGTTCATGGGCGACCTGATCCGCGAGGCGGGCCTGCCGGACGGTGTCATGAACGTCATCATCGGCGGAGTCGACGTCGGCCAGCAGCTGTCCTCGCATCCGGGGGTGGACAAGGTCTCCTTCACCGGATCCGACGGGGTCGGTGCCAAGATCATGGCCCAGGCCGCCGTCAACCTCACCGACGTCACGCTGGAACTGGGCGGAAAGTCTCCCACGCTAGTCCTCCCCGGCGTCGACGTGCAGCAGATCGCCGTCGAAATGCACCTGCGCTGGGCGCGCAACGGCGGCCAGGGCTGCGCGGCGCTGGCTCGCATTCTGGTGCACGAGGCGCTGCACGACGAATTCCTCGAGGCAGGTGCCTCTGCGTTCGACCAGATGGTCGTGGGCGATCCTTGGGACCGGGCCACGAACGTCGGCCCGATGATCCGCCCTGACCACCAGGCCCGGGTCCGGGGGTTTATCGATGGATCGGTGGCCGAAGGCGGCCGAAAGCTCCTCGAGGTCAAGAAGCCGCTGCCGGAGAAGGGCTGGTTCGTCAATCCAGTGCTGCTCGGCGGACTGCCGCACAGCGCGCGCGCCGTGCAGGAGGAAATCTTCGGCCCGGTCGCAGTAATCGTGCCGTTCAAAGACACCGAAGAAGCGGTCAGGCTGGCCAACGACACCCCCTACGGGCTGGCGGCGAACGTGTGGTGCGGCGAGGACCTGGCCGAGGGCCGCCGGGTGGCAGAGCAGATCCGCGCTGGCACTGTGTGGATCAACGGCGGCGGCGCCATGCGTCCCGATGCCCCGTTCGGCGGCTACGGCCGCTCGGGCGTCGGCCGCGAACTAGGCGAATGGGGTATCCGGGAATACCTGGAAACCAAGCACATCCAGTGGCGCGTATAGGCAGCGCCACAGAGTAAGGAGTCCGGCGGCCGTTATCGGCCGCCGGACTTTCTTGCTGCTGTAGGGGAGCGTAACGGCGCCGGGCCGCCAGCGCTCCACGCAGCCCGCTGGGCCTCGTAGCGCGGACGAGTTGAGCACACGAAACTGCTCCCCGTTTGCCGGAACTGAATTGTCCAGTCCAACTTCCGAGGAGCAGTTCCGCGGCTCTCGCAGAGCCGGGCTGACGTCTAGCTCAGCGTGAAGCCTTCATAATCCGACGAGGCAACCTCATCGCATCTGGCACGGTAGGCTCCGAGGCCGCCGGCGTAGGGCATGAACACTCGCGTCTTGGCGGGCACATTGGCGCCGAGGTACCAAGAGTTGGCCTGGTTGAAGAGCGTCATCCCTGCGACCTCGTTCACGTGGTCCACCCATCGGTCCTCCGCCTCCGGAGAGGCCTCGGACCGGCTGAGACCGCGCTCCTCGAGGTAGGCGATGTGGTCGCTGATCCATTCCACGTGCTGTTCGATGGCCGTGACCATGTTGGTCAGCACGGACGGTGAGCCGGCCCCGGCCACGGAGAACAGATTGGGGAACCCCGCGATGGACAGGCCCAGGTAGGTGCGGGGACCCGCGGCCCACTTGTCCCGCAGCGAGAGGCCGCCCGAACCTGTGATGTCGACCCTCAGCATGGATCCGGTCATAGCATCGAAACCGGTGGCGAAGACGATCACGTCGAATTCATATTCGCCGTCTTCGGTTTTCAGGCCGTGTTCGCTCAGGCCCACAATGGGCGCGCTGCGTACGTCCACCAGCGAGACGTTGTCGCGGTTGAAGGTCGCGTAATAGTCGGTGTCCACGCAGATCCTCTTGGTGGACACCGGGTAATCGCGGGCCTTGAGCAGTTCCGCGGTTTCCGGATCCTTCACCTGCTCGTCGATCTTGGAGTGGATGAACTCCGCCAGCGTGTCGTTGGCTTCCTTGTTCAGGATCAGGTCGCTGTAGGCCGCACCAATCCTAAAGCCGCCGAGCCCCCAGTGGGCCTCGTAGTTGGCCTTGCGCTCCTCAGGCGTGGCCTCCAGGGCCGACGTCGTTCCGCCGGTGAAGGGCAGGCCGGTTGCCGAATGCCGGGCAAGTTCCCGCAGGTGGCGGTAGTTCGCCTTGATCTCCTTCCATTCCTTCTGGTCAAGCGGCGCGTTCCTTGCAGGGACGCTGAAGCTGGCGGTGCGCTGGAAGACAGTCAGCTGCTTCGCCTGCCTCGCGATCTCTGGAATGGCCTGGATGCCGGAGGAACCGGTGCCGATCACGCCCACGCGCTTGCCGGTGAAGTCGACGCCATCGTGCGGCCAGGAGCCGGTGTGGTAGATCTCCCCTGCGAACGATTCCAGCCCGTCGAATTCCGGAATGCGCCCGGCGGAAAGGCACCCCGTCGCCATCACCACATATTTCGCGCTCACCGTTTCGCCCCGGTCCGTGCTGACGCTCCACCGGTTGGTATCGTCGTCGAAAGCCGCCGCGGTGACCTCGGTTTCCAGCTCAATGCCGTCGCGCAGGCCGAAGCGGTCCGCGACATGATTGAGGTAGGACATGATTTCCGGCTGGGAGGGATAACGCTCGGTCCACTCCCATTCCTGCTCCAGCTCGGGGGAGAATGCGTAGGAATAGTGAGGGCTCTCCACATCGCAGCGCGCGCCCGGGTAGCGGTTCCAGTACCAGGTGCCGCCGACGCCGTCGCCCTTTTCGAAGACCACGGCGGAAAGCCCCTGGCCGCGGAGCTTGTGCAGCATGTACAGGCCGGAAAAGCCTGCGCCGACGATGGCAACGTCGAATTCACGGGTGGTGCTCACCGGGTTGCCTCCTGCTTCAGGTCGGCGCGGACTCTGGCCGCGACAAAGTCCATCGCTGCGGCCGCCGCGGGCAGGACGTTGACCATGGAGAAGAAGCCGTGCATCTGGCCCTCCCAGCGCCGGTGCTCGGTGGGGACGCCGGCTTCCCGCAGGCGCTGGGCGTAGGCCTCGCCTTCGTCGCGCAGCACATCGTGCGCACTGGTGATCACTAGCGCCGGGGCCACGCCTTCGAGGCTTTCGGCGCGCAGCGGCGAGGCCTCATGGTGCCCTCGGTCCTCGGGATTGGGCACGTAGTGGTCCCAGAACCACTGCATGAATTCCGTGGTCAGCAGCGTCTGGTTCTCATCCTCCAGGTAGGAGCCGCGGCTGAAGTCCGCATCCGCGACCGGGTAGACGAGGATCTGCTTGGCCAACTGCGGGCCGTTGTTGTCGCGCGCCCGCAGGGCCATGACGGCGGACAGGTTGCCGCCGGCGCTGTCGCCGCCGACGAAGAGCGGCACCTGCGCACCGGCGATCTCCTCGAGGTGGCTGGCGGCCCACTGCAGCGCGGTCCAGGAATCCTCGACGGCGATGGGAAAACGGGATTCGGGGGCCTTGCGGTAGTTGACCAGGACCACCGCGCAGCCGGACTTGGCGGCCAGTTGCCGGCCCAGGGTATCGAAGGCGTCGATGTCGCTGAGGACCCACCCACCGCCGTGGAGATAGACGAACACGCCTGCCGGGTTCTCGACCGGGATGTGGACGCGGACGGCGAACTGTCCGCCGTCTATGCCGGTGAGCAGGTGCTCCTGGGTGGAATTCATGTCGGGGCCGGTGCCGAACATCGGTGTCATGCCTGCTGAAACCGCGCGCGCGTCGGCAGGTTCGAGGTGCCACATCGGTTTCGCGTCCGGGCCCGCGGCTTCGGCCGCGGCGGCCAGGAAGGCCAGAGTTGCGTTGTCAAGTGCCATGGTTAGTTCCTCTTCATTGAGTTGTATGGCAGGTAAGGCTGGTGCGGAGACGGGTTATCCGGCGGCGGCCGCGGGCATCAGCGGAGTGACGGTGCGGCGCTGGAACTTCCAGCCGTCCGCCGTCCGGGTGTAGCCGTCCGTATACAGGATCAGGTTTTCCACCCGGCTGCCGTCGATGCCGTCGGCGAAGGCATGGCAGTAGACCGTTCCCGTGGCGGTATCGCCGTCGACGTCGACCAGATGGTTCGTCGTGAAGTGGCAGCAGGCCGTGAGGTTATCGATCAGGGCACCGAATGAAGCCCTTACCTGGTCGATGCCGCTGGCCTTCGGGGCCCCCAGTGCGCTCATGTCCCAGATCGCGTCGTCGGTGAAGGTTCCGACCACGCCGGAGAGCTGGAAGGTGTCGATCGCCCGGCAGTATTCGTGGACCAGGCGGCGGATTTGCTCGACGTCTACGTCGACGGTCGTTTCGGGTGTCTGTACTGCGGACATGTCTGCTCCCTTATCTTTCGGGTCCGGCGCAGCGTTCGCTGTCCAGGCCCATCGGTTTATTGCTGGTGCCGCGGGGTTTCCCGCCCGGGGGAAACCCCGCGGCATGTCCGGCCCGGTTGTGTCCGGGCCTTGGCTACACCGGTGCCGGCGGCGCGGGCAGCAGCGGATAGGCTGCGCGCCGCTGGAACTTCCAGCCCTGTCCGGTCCGGATGTAGTTGTCCGAGTAGTAGCCCAGGGATTCGTCCCGCCTGCCGTCGGGCATGGTGACGAACGCATGAATATAGACCCGGGCGACGGCGGTATCGCCGTCGACGTCGATTAGATGGTTCAGCGCCAGGTGGCAGCGGTGCGTGGTGTTTTCGATCAGGCCGGCGTAGAAAGCGCGGATCGCATCCGCCCCCCGCACTGTATCCATGCCGAAAGCCGTGACATCCCACTCCGCGTCCTCGGTAAAGAGGGCCACAATGTCGTCGAGCCTGGAATTGTCCACGGCCCACGAGTATTCGTGGGTCAGGCGGCGGATCGCTTCCACGTGCGTCTCCACGCTCCGCGCCGCCGTCGTTGTTTCTGCTGCTGTCATGGTTTCCCCGCTTCCTGATTAAGGAGCCACCGAGACGAGTTCGGTCTCGTCCGAGGGGGCGTCCGTGCCGTTCTTGAGCCATTCGGCCAGCCGTTCGCCGATCATGTAGGCGGTGAGGTTGGTCAGGCCGGTGGTCACGTTGACCATGACCGACGCATCGGCAATCCAGAGGTTCTGCGCGCCGTGCACGGCCAGATGCTGATCGACGACGGCGGTGGGATCGCCTGCCGGTCCCATCCGGCAGGTGCCCGCGGCGTGCAGTGAGGTGGAGGCGAACGCGCGGATATAGGCCTCGAGCTTGGCATCGTCGGCGACCGTCTCAGCGTCCAGGAAACAGATCTCCTGGATTTCGTCCGCCAGCGGCGACGAAGTGATCATGTCCCAGGACAGGCGCAGCGACCCTTTCAGCCGCTCGATGTCGCTGGGGTGGGAGAGGAAGTTCACGTGCAGCTCGGGCTGCACCTTCGGATCCGGCGATGACAGGGTGATCCAGCCGACCGAGCGGGGCTTGGCCAGCAGGTTGTTCATCATCAGGGCCTTGCGGCCCTTGGTGTCGGCAGGGATGTTCATGGTCGACGGATCCAGGACGGCAGCGAAAATCATCATGTCGTCCACCAGATCGTCCGTGCCGGTGCTGTACTTCAGGCGCGCACGGACACCGTTCCGGTCCGTCTTCTCCTTCAGCAGCGCGACCATCGGGGCGAAGGGATGGTCCTGGAAGTTCCGGCCGACCGCCTCGTTGACGATGACCGGTTCAATGCCGTGGCGCTCCAGGATATCGCGGGGGCCAATGCCGGAGAGCATCATCAGATGCGGGCTGTGCATGGCACCGCCGGCGAGGACCACGCGGTCCGCGGAGATCACCTCTATCCTGCCGTCATGCTCAACCTCGACGCCGACGGCCGTGGTCCCCTCGAAGACAACCCGCCGGGCCAGGGTGTCGGGCCGGATGGTCAGATTGGGGCGCTTACGGGCCTCGGCTAGATACGTCAGCAGTGAACTGGCACGCAGCTCCTCCTCGCCGATCAGGTTCCGGGGGGTCGGGCCGAAGCCGGTAGCGGAATCGGCGTTGGCGTCGTCCGAACGGGAGAAGCCCCGGTCCGCGCATGCCTGGGCGAAGGCATGGGTGGCGGCGGGCCAGTTGTCGTCAAAGTGCCGCTTGATCGGGATAGGACCCGACGAGCCGTGTCCCGGGGCGTCCGGGAAGTCCAGGTCATTCTCCAAGCGCATGAAGTACGGCAGCGTCTTTTCGTAGGACCATTCCGGGTTGCCCGCGGCAACCCAGGTGTCCAGATCCTCCCGCGTGGCCCGTTCAGCGATCGCGGCGTTCACCGCCGAGGATCCGCCGACGATTCGTCCGCGGGGGTAAGGCATTGCCTCGCGTGCGTCCTGCGGCTCAAGGAAGTAGGCCTTCAGGCCCCAGTCATGCTTCTCCACGCTCATCTCGCCGGCGTCGCGGACGTCGTCCGGCACCAGCGCCAGTTCCGCATAGTCCGGACCTGCTTCTACCAGAATGACATTCTGGTCCTTGTCCTCGGTCAGACGCGCTGCTAACGCACCGCCGCCGCTTCCTGCCCCAATGATCACTGTCGTTTTAGCCATGGGTGTATCTCCCAGCCGAGTAGTGGAATTTCTCTTGGAATAGTGCGCACTCTGATGCTCCTGGCCCCAGACGCAGCACGTATACGTGTAGTCAATCCAGGCGCATGATTCACACCGTATGGATGGGGACGGAATGTGTCAACGGTTACATTTAAGCCTCGGCGCTCGATTCGCCTTTCGTTCCCTCTTGCCATGCCGCCCGGTTCTCCGGCTTCGAAACTCCGTTCGCACCATTGACAAATGCTGCATATCATTCATAGGTTTGAGCATCCGCATGCTCATGCGCGTTGCCGCCGGGGATCACCCGTCCTCACGGCCAAGTGAGGTCGCGGGGGCGCGGATTTGGCGCCTCGCGAGTCAGGGAAGCGTTTTGGAGGTTAGGAGCAGAAATGACAACAGCAACTTCGGCGGTATCGGCAGAGGCATCCCAAAGGCTGCGTAGTTTTGACCGGCTCTTCATCGGGGGCCAGTGGGTCAAACCGTCCAGCGACAGCGTGATCGAGGTCGTGTCGCCGATGACCGGCCAGGTGATCGCAACGGTCCCGGATGCACAGGAAGCGGACATGGATGCGGCCGTAGCGGCAGCGCGCAAGGCCTTCGATGCGGGCCCTTGGCCGCGCATGAGCCCGGCAGAACGTGCCGCAGTGCTGGCCCGCGTCGGGGAAGAGGTCAAGAAGCGCATCCCGGAAATGTCTGCGGCATTTACTGCCGAGATCGGTGCTCCGGCAGCGGCCAGCACGGCCTTCCATGACAACGCGGTCAAGGTGTGGGAGGACGTGGTCACCCTGCACGAGCGGTTCAGCTTCGAGGAAGAGCGTTCCTGGCCGGGTGGCCAGGGGCGCCTAGTCCGCGAGCCCATCGGCGTTGTCGCTACGGTCCTGCCTTGGAACGGCCCCGTGGCTACGGCATCGCTGAAGTTCGCCCCGGCCCTGGCCGCCGGGTGCACGGTGGTTGTCAAGCCGGCGCCGGAAGGGCCGGTGAGCATGATGATCTTTGCCGAGGCGCTGGAGGCAGCCGGACTTCCCGAGGGCGTGATCAGCCTTCTGCCCGCAGGCCGCGAGGTCGGGGAGTACTTGGTCCGGCACAAGGACGTCGACATGATTACTTTCACCGGCAGCACCGCCGCGGGCCGGAAGATCATGGGCATCGCGGCCGAACGGATCGCCCGCGTTACGTTGGAACTGGGCGGGAAGTCCGCGGCCATCCTGACCGATGATGTCGACCTGGACACGGTGTTCCCGGAACTGGTGTTCTACGGTGTCGGGCATTCCGGCCAGGTCTGTGCCGCCCTGACCCGGATCCTGGTCCCGCGCTCGCGCCAGGACGAGGTGGTCGAGCGAATCAAGGCCGTGATGGAGAGCCTGAAGATCGGCGACCCGCGCGAGTCGGACACCGTGCTGGGCCCGCTGGCGGCCGAGCGCCAGCGCGAGCGCGTGGAGAACTACATCGAAATCGGCAAGGCCGAGGGCGCGCGCCTGGTCACCGGCGGCGGCCGGCCGAAGCATCTGGAAACCGGGTGGTACGTCGAGCCGACTCTGTTTGCCGACGTCACCCCGGACATGCGGATCGCACAGGAGGAGATCTTCGGCCCCGTGCTCTCGGTCATCCCGTTCGACACCATCGAGGAGGCCGTACAGATCGCCAACGGCACCGAGTACGGGCTCTCCGGCGCAGTGTTCGCCGGTGACGGTGCCACCGCCGAAGCGATCGCCCGACAGGTGCGCACCGGACAGATCTCCGTCAACTCCTGGGGCATGAACGTGCTGCAGCCCTTCGGCGGCTACAAGCAGTCCGGCCTCGGCCGCGAAGGCGGCATCGAAGGATTTGACGAGTTCCACGAAACTAAACTCATCCAGCTTCCGTAGGCGCGGCAGCTACGGGAAGGGCGCCGTCGGGAGATCTGAAGTGCTCCCCGGAAGTTGGACTGAGAAATTCAGTTCCGACATCCGGGGAGCACTTTTATGTATGCACGTAGTTCGTTGTCGGTTGTGCAGCGGGAGGCCGCTGTAGCGTGGTTCGAGAAGGGCATCGCAGATACGGCGACCGCAACCATACTGGGCGTGGCCCGCTGGCCGGTTAGGCACCTTTATCGGCGGTGGAGGATCCATGGTCGAGGAGCGCTCGTGGGCAAACCGACAAAAAAGGCGTACTCGTTCGAGTTTAAGCTCGCCTTGGTAGAGAAGTTCCTGGCCGGTGAGAGCGCTTCGGACCTCGCGGCTGAGGCGGACCTGTCCTCACCTCGTCTGCTCGAGACATGGGTACGGGTATATCACCGCCAGGGCGCGGACGCCCTGCGTCCGAAGCCTAAAGGCAGACCGAGGAAGCCCGGCGCTCCACCGCCGGCGGAGCCATCTGAACTGGAGCGGCTGCGCCGGGAGAATGAACGGCTGCGGGCGGAAGTGGCCTACCTGGGAAAATTGCGGGCCTTGAGGGCACCAAAACAACGGTGAAGGTTCAGGCCATCATCGCCCTCAAGGCCGACTTTTCGCTGCCGGTTCTGCTGCAGGTCGCCGGCTTGGCCCGTTCGACGTTCTTCTACCACCAGGCCCGACTCAGGGCTCCCGACCCGAAGGAAGCAGTCAAGAGCGCTGCCACGACCATCTTCACAAAGAACCACGGCAGATACGGGCAGAAGTGGGTAACGGATGTGACCGAGTTCAGAGTCGACGGTCGAAAACTCTACCTCTCACCCGTCATGGACCTTTTCGACCGGCAGATCCTCTCCTACACCGTCGGCCTGTCCCCGAACCTGGCGCTCACCAACACCTCACTGCGTATGGCGCTGGCAACGCTCGAGTATGGGCAGAAACCGATCGTGCACTCAGACCAGGGATTCCAATACCAGCACGCCTCATGGCGGAGACTCCTGCAGGGCGCCAACGCCATCCAATCGATGTCCCGCAAGGGCAACTGCTACGACAACGCAGTGATGGAAAACTTCTTCGGACACCTCAAGGAAGAGCTCTTCCACCATGTCCGATTCCTCAGCACCGGCGCACTCACATCAGCCATCCACGAATACATCCGCTGGTACAACACCGAAAGGATCTCCACAAAGCTCGAGGGCCTGAGCCCGGTGCAATACCGTGCTCAGGCCCTCAAGGTTTAGGCTCTTAATTACCCAGTCCAGCTTCAGGGGACCAGTTCAATCCGAGGCGCCCTTCCTGGTCCGGTTGAGCCATGTATGGCGAGGCCCGACGTTTCCCGGCATTCCACGATCTATCAATGATGCGCTCACCAAGTGCGGTCGTGATCGATCAAGCGGTGATGGGCGCCCCGCGTGATCGGTGCGGCCGGACCGCCGCCGTCGACCGGTAGTCCTCCGGGTGCCTGGCTGGCGCGATACGGGAGCAACCGACGTTTTCGATACGGAAGGCAACGGCCCCTGGCCGCGTTCGGGGAACCGGGTGGAGGCGCCGATCCTGCCCTCGAGATTGTTCGCCTGGCGCGGGCCCTTAGGGCAGGGTTTCGTCGTGCCGGGGCGGGCCGAGCCTCGACCAGACCTGCGTTTCGCGGTAAATGCCACCGGAACGAGCCACCTGATGTCCCTGCGGAGCGGTAGGTCCAGGGCACTCCGATGTGTTCGTCTGGGTAAGGGGTCGACGTCCCGCGGGCAGCGAAACGTCCGTCTGGCGGGCAACCTGGAACTCGATTCGCTCAATTTCCGGCCTATTAGGCTCGACGGGATCAGCTCGCCAATGCGAGGCCTGACCAGCGATGAGGAGCCCCGAGCCGGCGTCTTGATTGGTTCGGCATTGCCAGTGCGGCATGGCCCGGCAACGGCCACGGTCCTCGGCTGTAGCCAAGACCACTGAGGCTAGCGTGCGAGGTGTCCCGGATGCGGCGGCGGACCGTATCCGACCCGCCGCCGTCCCGCTAGTCTTCGATGACGCTGAGGGCGCGTTCCGGGCAGCTGGCGGTGGCCAGGCGTCCCTCATCCTGGAACTGCGGGTCGATCGGGTTCGGGGGTTGGATTGCCAGGCCGTCGTCGTCGGAGAGCGTGAACAGGTTCGCGGCGGTCATCTGGCAAACGCCGTGTCCCTGGCAGACGTTGCGGTCAAGTTCAATGCGCATCGGTACTCCTTCTGGTTGTCCTACCCGAACGGTGGTGGGCCGGTCTCGCGGTCCGCACCGAAAAACGTTCGCGAAATCTGATGGCGGACCCCTAGACTGGGCTTAATCTCGATTCTATTATAATAATTAGTAGATACAAGGACGAGTTTCGCTGCGGACGCCGGGTCCTCTGGGTCGCGCGAATCGCGAAGCCGGAAGTAAAGGGGAGTTCCATGACAGAGCAAACGGTCGTTGAGGCAGCGGCACGGACCGATCGCCCGGTCGTCGACTTCGATCACAACGCGGACGAGCACGGCAAGGATCCGGTGGCGAGCTATCGCAGGATGCGGTCCAAAGGTCCGATCACCTGGACTGAGGCGTGGGGCGGCTACTGGGTGCTGAGCGGGTACGAGGCGATCTTCGATGCCGCCCGCGACGACGAGATGTTCTCCTCGGCTCGCAGTCCCCACGGCGGCGAAGGCCAGGCCATCCTGATCCCCAAGCGCCCGATCACCGAGCATTTCCCCATCGACCTCGACCCGCCGGCGTCCATGCCGTACCGCCGGATCATGAACCAGCTGCTCACGCCCTCGCGGGTCGAGGCCATGCGGCCGATGGTGGAGAAGTACACCACCCTGTTCATCGACGAAATCATTGAAAACGGAGAGGCTGACTTCGCGACGCTGACTGGCATCCCCTCCATCATCACGATCGACTGGCTGTCCCTGCCGGTCGAGGACTGGCGCCGATACTCCTTCGCCCACCGCAAGGTCCTCTCGGCTCCTCTGGGCAGCCCCGAATACATCAAGGTCACGCAGGAGGAGATCCCCGCGCTTACCGAGAGGGTGAAGGCGGTCATCGCGGAGCGCAAGCGCAACCCCGGAGACGATCCGATCAGCTTCATCCTCAGCCACGAGATC
The DNA here is from genome assembly GCF_946892675.1 of Arthrobacter sp. Marseille-P9274. Classification (NCBI taxonomy): domain Bacteria; kingdom Bacillati; phylum Actinomycetota; class Actinomycetes; order Micrococcales; family Micrococcaceae; genus Arthrobacter; species Arthrobacter sp. Marseille-P9274. The sequence continues at coordinate 235,628 of NZ_CAMPOV010000002.1, read as the reverse complement.
GGCGGCAGGCCGATCACCGAGGAAGAAGTGCTGAACATGGTCGACTTGATCATCTCCGGCGGCGTTGGCACCGTGGCCTCCCTCAGCGGCCAGACGCTCGAGTGGCTGTCCGCGAACCCGGATGTGCGGCAGCGGCTGATCGACAATCCCGACCTGATGCAGAACGCCGTTGAAGAGTTCCTGCGCTTCTTCTCGCCGACTCAAGCCCTGGCCCGGACTGTCGGCAAGGACGCGGACTTCCATGGCGTCAAGATCAAGAAGGGGGACCGGGCGCTGCTCGCCTGGTCCTCGGGCAACCGCGACGCCGCCGGTGGTTTCGATAACCCGGACGAGGTGGACATCGAGCGCATGCCGAACCGCCACATGTCCTTCGGGGTGGGCAGCCACCGGTGTGCCGGTTCCCATCTGGGCCGCCTCATGGCTAAGACCATACTGACGCAGGTCCTGGAACGCATGCCGGACTACAAGGTGGACCATGCCAATGTGGTCCGTTACCCGCGGCAGGGAGTCAACACGGGGTTTGACAAGCTGCCGGCGACGTTCACCCCGGGCAAGCGCCTGCTGGAAGAGCGGCTCTAGCAATCTGCTCCGGCACGCGGGGCGGGCGGGCGATCCGGACTGCTGCCCTTTCCGGGCGGCGGTCCGGCCGCGCTTAAAGACATCGAAGAGGATGACGGATATTAGTATGAATGCCCCACAGGTGCCGAGCATGGACGAGCCAGTGAACCGCGCGGGACTTTCCTGGGGGGTCAAGGGCAGCTTCACGCGTTACATCGACTCCATGCCGGACGGCCGGAGGGGCGCGGGCTATGGCGCCACGGACACCGGACACGGGGTCTACTTCTTCGAGCTGGACGACGCCTCGGGCTACGATCCGGCACGCCGCAAAGGGCTCGTCAAGTACCGGGGTGACCTCCGGTACAAGGGGCACGGGGGCATGCTCTTCGTGATGATCGTCGACCCCTGGATCGAGTTCCGAGAGGCAGGGGCGGTGCTGACGGTGATCGACGCCGAACACTGGCCCGACAGGGAGCACCGCATCGAGTTGGCAACGCTGGTCCCGGTCGGGCCGGGTGCGGACCGCCTCCCGGAAGGTTGGGAGCAGTGGGAGGCGCAGCTGTTGCCGGCCGGCGTTGAGGTCTTCAACGGCGTCTATGCAATCGGCGAACTTCTGGAACCGGTCAGATTCTCTGCAGCATAGGCGTCGCGGCTCCTTGGGCGAAACTTCGCGGCACCCCTTTTGCATTCCGCCAATTATAGTTACAATCATGATCATGAATTGGGCAATCTTCCGGATGGAAAGGGAAAGACTATGCCAAAGGTGACCTATGCATCGGCTGCGGGCGATGTCAATGTTCTCGGTGGCAATGCCGGGGACTCCGTAATGGAGATCGCGGTACGAAACGGGCTCCCCGGAATCGTGGCCGATTGTGGCGGATCCTTGGCTTGCTCCACCTGCCACGTCTTCGTCCGTGAGGAGGATCTGGAAGGGCTGACAGCCATGAGCGAACTCGAGGATGAGATGCTCGACGGCACCACCGAGGAGCGTCGCAGCAACTCGCGGCTATCGTGCCAGCTGAAGCTCGAAGAGGGCGACCACGTTTACGTCGAAACGCCGGAAAGCCAGGTCTGATCACCATGTCCGAGAACAGCGGGATCCTCATTGTCGGGGCCTCACAGGCTGGTGTGCAACTTGCCAGCTCCCTCCGCGAGCTGGGCTACGCGGCGCCCATCATCATCGTCGGGGCGGAGCGGCACCCCCCATACCAGCGTCCGCCCCTATCCAAGGCTTACCTGCAGGGGCTCGTCACGCCGGAGACGCTGGCGTACCGGACCCAGGACTTCTACGGGAAGAACAACATTCAACTGGTCCTGGGCGAGCGCATCGTCTCGATCGACAAGGGGCTCGACGGCGCCGGCGTGGCGACGTCTGCTTCCGGCAGCCAGTTCGCCTTCAGCCGCTTGGCGCTGACGACAGGTGCCCGGCCGCGGCAGCTGCACGTCGATGGCGCGGAGTTGGATGGAGTGCTCTATCTGCGCGACGCCGACGATGCGGACGACTTGAAGGCGCGGTTGGAACGCGCGAAAAACGTCGTAGTGGTAGGCGGCGGATTCGTGGGGCTGGAGGCTGCGGCGAGTGCCCGGAAGCTGGGCAAGACGGTATCTGTCCTTGAAGCGGCCCCCAGGCTCATCGGCAGGGCGGTGGGGGAGGCCACTTCGGACTTCTTCCTCGAAGCGCACCGGTCGCGAGGCCTGGACGTCACGTTGGACGCGCGGATCGTCCGCTTCGCCGGCGACGGCAACGGCCGGGTCGCCGGCGTCGAACTCGAAGGTGGTCAAATCGTGCCGGCCGACGTCGTCCTGGTCGGCATTGGGGTTGTTCCGCGGACGGAGATCGCCGAATCCCTTGGGTTGACCTGCGGCAACGGGATAGTTGTGGATGAGCATTCGCTGGCTTCTGACGGCACCACCGTGGCCGCTGGCGACTGCGCAGACATGCCGAATCCGCTGCCGCGCGACGGTGCGCCGGAGCGCTTGCGGCTCGAGAGCGTCAACAACGCCGTCGAACAGGCGCGGAACGCCGCCGCCACGATCATGGGCTCCAAGGTCGCCTACCGCATGGTGCCGTGGTTCTGGTCTGACCAAGGCGATCTGAAACTGCAGATGGCCGGACTCTCGGCGGGTCACGACCAGGTGGTGGTGCGAGGCACGATGTCCGATGAGAAGTTCTCGGTGGTCTATTACCGCGCCGGGCAAGTCATTGCGGTGGATTGCATCAATAACCCCGTCGACTTCATGGCCGTCAAGACCCTCTTGGCCAAGGGTCTCAACGTGCCGGTCGACAGGGCCGGGGACGCGGGGACGCCGCTCAAGAAATTGATGGTGGAATTGGAACCAATCTTCTGACGGGCCGCGGCGCGGAGAAGTCTAATAGTCGGACTATACTTATGATTCGATTATTACGGCGTCCGCGCCGCCAAAACCCCGTTTGTGAAGGAGATCCATGCAGACCTCGTTACGGCCGCAGAAGACGGCCGTGCTGGTGGCCAAGCGAATCGTCGCCGACATCCAGCAGAGGGGGAACAAGCCGGGGGATCGGCTGCCTCCCGAGCGCGTGATGCTGGAGGAGTACAACATCGGGCGCGGGACTTTGCGGGAATCGCTGCGCTTCCTGGAGTTGCAGGGCATCATCGTGCTGAAGCCCGGGCCTGGCGGAGGTCCGGTCGTCCAGCAGCCAGACGGCAGCGGCCTCGCGACCGCCCTGACCCTGCTGCTGCAGTTCGAGAACGCCCCGTTCCGCACCATTACCGAAGCCCGGACGGCCCTGGAGCCGATGATGGCCCAGCTCGCGGCGCTGCGCATGGGTGAGGAGCAGCTGGCGGAGCTGAAGTACAGCGTGGACCACATGCTCGACAAGGTCGGGGACGAATCGGTCTTTCTGGAGATGAACAAGCGGTTCCACGACATCATCGCGCACAACTCCGGCAACGCCCTGTTCGGACACCTCATCGATACCCTCCTGGGAATGCTGGACGGCACGGCCATCGGCGTCGACTATCCGGAACACCGCAGGGTCGCTGTCCACAAAGCGCACGCGGCCATCTATGAGGCCCTCGCAGCCAAGGATCCGACCGCTGCTGCGAGCGCCATGCACGACCACATCATCGAGTACGCGAACTATGTTGAACGCAAGTTCCCCGAGGTCCTCAACACTCCGATCTCCTGGACGCTCTAGCCAGGCCGCTTCGTGGTGTTGAAGGAAGCTTTCCAGAATCTAGTATAACGATTGTGATGATCGCCGTTTAGTGTTAGCTTCTCCTTGTGACGTAGGTCTTTGGGGCGTCGGGTCCCGCGTGCGGGCTCCGATCCGCGGGAGCCGTGCACGATGCGACCCAGCCATGCCGCGGCGAATCCCGCCGTACATCTGACGACGGGCCGCGTCTGCAGCCCCACATCGATGACGAGAACGGGGAGTGAGCAAGTGAGCACTATTGCAGGTAGTACCGCATACGACGTCGTTGTCTTGGGTAGTGGCGCCTCGGGCCTCTGTGCCGCACTGGCGGCGGCGGACGATGGCGCGAAGGTGGCGGTCTTCGAGAAGGCGCAGGTCGTTGGCGGCACCACGTGCCTATCCAGCGCCGTCGCGTGGATGCCGGACAACAAGTATGCGCGCGAACAGGGGGTCCGGGACTCGCGCACCGATGCGCTCGATTATCTGCAGTCCCTGTCCAACGGCATGATCCTCCCGGAGATGGTGGAGGCCTTCGTCGACACGATCCCGGAACTGCTGGACTGGCTCGACACCACGCCGCTGAAGATGTCGCTGGTTCCGGGTTACCCGGACTACCACCCCGAGCAGCAGGGCGGAAAACCAGGCGGGGGACGCTCGCTCGAGCCGCAACTGTTTTCGCTACAGCGCCTGGGCGAATGGGCGGCAAGACTCGGTGGCACTCCGCGCCGCATGCTCGTGGGAGAGACGCCCATAGGCGGTGGGTCCGGATTCCTGGCGCCGGAGGTGGCACGCGAGCGCGAGGAGCGGCAGGTCGAGGGGCTGGGCCGCGCGATGGTCGCCGCACTGCTGCAGGGATGCCTGGATAAGGGCGTCGACGTGCATCTCGGGGAGCGGGCCGTCGAACTTCTTCTTGAGAACGGAGCCGTTGGCGGCGTTTGCCTTGAGGGGCCGCTGGGCCGGCATGAGGTGCTGGCGCGCCAAGGCGTCGTGTTGGCGACGGGTGGATTCGAGTGGGACAAGGATCTTGCCCGGGATTTCCTGCGCGGGCCGATCAGCCATCCGGCGAGCGTTCCCACCAACACGGGCGACGGGTTGCGGATGGCAATGCGTGTCGGAGCCAGCCTCGGCAACATGCGTGAGGCCTGGTGGGTCCCGGTTTGCACGCTGCCGGGGGAGAACGCCTACGGTTCCCAGGCGGTGTACCTGGTGCAGCGCGAGCGCACGGTGCCGCATTCGATCATGATCAACCGCGAGGGCAAGCGATTCGCCAACGAGGCCGCGAACTACAACGCGATGGGCGGGGCCTTCCACGAACTCGATCCCACCTCGTTCGACTACCGGAACCTCCCTTGCTGGGTGGTATTCGACGCACAGATGGTGGAGCGTTTCGGCGGCTTCGGCGCCGCGCCGGGCTCCGCGGTGCCCGAATGGGTCACCCGCGCCGACGATCTTGCCGGCCTGGCGGGTAAGATCGGAGTGCCGGCCCACGCGCTGGTGGAGACGGTCGAGCGCTGGAACGGCCACGCCCGGGTGGGTTCGGACCCCGATTTCCGGCGCGGCGAGAGCGCTTTCGACGGCTTCGTCGGCAACAGGGATGCCTATCCCGGAGCGGGGTCGACGTTCGGACCATTGGAGCGGGGCCCGTTCTACGCCGTGGAACTGCACAGCAGCACGCTGGGGACCAAGGGCGGCCCGCGCACAACGCCCAGATCGGAGGTCCTCTCCGTCGACGGCGAGGTCATCCCGGGCCTGTTTGCAGCGGGTAATGTCATGGCAGGCCCCACCGGCATGGTCTACGGCGGCGCCGGCGGAACCCTCGGGCCGGGCCTCGTGTTCGGTTACCTGGCGGGGCGCACCGCGGCGGGCAGGACGACGGCGGACGTGCAGGAGGAGTCCGCCGCGGCCGTTTGCGCCTAAGCCCACACAACACGCCAAAGGTCCGCACCGTGAACGGTGCCGGACCTTTGGTGTCTTCCTGTCCCCGGTCTATGGTCCTGCCCTGCGGTATAGGGCCCCCGGCGCGGGAGGGCAGCGTGTTGACGCGTGCCCTCAGCGACGGTCGGCGTACTCCAGGAGCTCCTCGTCGACGGAGAGCGGGCTCCGCAGCTGCATCCCGCCGAGTACGATGCCCACCGCGGCTGCGATGAGGAAACAGAACGGAATCGTCCATCCACCGGTCCAGTCGTGGAGGAGGCCGACGACCAGGGGGCCGGCAACGGAAATGAGTGCTCCGTTTCCCTGTACGAAACCGCTCAGCGCGGCGGTCATTTCGGGGGTCCGGGTCCTGGCATTGATCAATGTGAGCATCACGGGGAACAGTCCGGTGCCCGACGCCGAGACGAGGACCCAGAGCGGCGTTAGGAAGTTGGGGGAGATCATCAGACCCGCATAGCCTGCTACGAACATGGCTGCGCCGAGGTAGGCGAGCACTCCGGGGTTGCGCATTCTCAGGGCGATCGCTGGAACGATGAGGGCCAGCGGGCCAGCCGTCACGGCGTAGAGGGACAGGAGAATGCCGGCCTCGACGCCCGAAGTGTCCGCGATATCCGCCAGAATCTCAGGCAGCCAGGCCAGCATCGCATATCCGTTGAGCGCGGAGAGTCCATGCATCAGCATCAGCCCCCATGCCACGCGCGAACGCCAGAGCCTGGCGCCCGCGGTGCGGTCGGCGGAGACGATCGCCGAACCATCCGGCTCCTGGCGCGCCTTCGACCTGCCCCTGAGAGCCAGCGCAATCCATGGAGGCGCCGCAATGGCGGCCGCGATGCCCCACATCAGCAGGGAATTTCGCCATCCCGCCGCATCGGCGACCATGGGTGAGACGGTGCCGGGGATGGCGGTGCTGACGGAGAACAGCATGGCGTAGATGCTGGTTATTAGGGCAATCCGGTCCGGAAAGTACTTCTTGACCAGCGCCGGTAGCAGGACGTTTCCCACGCCCATCGCAAGCATCGCCACAATGCTGCCCGCCAGCAGTTGCGTGAAGTCGCCAGCCAGGGAGCGAACCAGATGTCCGACGGCCATTCCGGCGCACGCCAGCACCAGATTGGTTTCCAGCCTGATCCAACGGGAGAGGATCGGACCCAGCAGGCCGCCGGACGCCAGCATCAGCGGGGGAAGCATGCCGATGAACCCCAGTGCAACATCGCTCAACGGAATGTCTGCGTCGATCCGGCCGACGATCGGCGACATGGCGGTGACAGCCGAGCGCAGGTTGAGCGCCACCAGCACGATGCCCGTAAGTGCCAGGGCCCTTCCTGCCCAGAGGGGGCGCGATCCTAGGGCACTGCTCGGAGGCGCCGTTCCACCGCTCAAAGCTGCCTCCTGTGCTCGTGCCGAAGTATTGCCGCACGGATCCAGGACGGCGGACCCTGCGAGGTATGAGGCGCCTGAGCGCTGCGGTCCCCACCGCATCCATTTGGACGGATGCCGTCCTTGCTGTGTGGTGCGGTGCGGGCAGCAACGGGGAACCCGAGGTTTCTGGCTAGCTCCCGGTCCAGACGGGAACGCGCTTTTCGACGAAAGCCCGCGCCCCCTCGGCGGCGTCGTTGGACTTGCGGATCGGGTCGACGAAGGCGTGCTGGCGGGCGAACTTCTCCTCCACCGGCCAGTCGACCGACTCCACCATGACCTGCTTGGAAGTGGCCAGGGCGAGCGGCGCGTTCCTGGCGATCTCCTCGGCCAACTCCAGCGCTGCGTCCAGGGCCGCTCCGGGCTCCGTCACCCGGTTGACCAGGTGCAGCTCGCCGGCCTCCGGAGCCGGCAGCATGCGCCCGGTGAGGACCAACTCCATGGCGTAATGGTACGGAAGCCGGTCGGGCAACCGCAGCAACCCACCGGCGTTGGCGGTCAACCCGCGTTTCACCTCGGGCAGTCCAAAGGTCGCGTTCTCCGCAGCGACGATGAGGTCGCAGGCCAGAGCGATCTCGAATCCGCCGCCCAGAGCGTAGCCCTCCACGGCAGCTATCAGAGGTTTGCGCGGGGGGCGCTGGACCAACCCCGCGAAGCCGCGGTCGGGAACGATCGGGATTTCGCCGCGCGCGAACCCCTTCAGGTCCATCCCGGCGCAGAAGGTGCCTCCGGCCCCGGTGATGACTCCCAGGCTGAGGTCCTTCCGCGTGTCGAGGAGCTCGAAAGCCTCTGCCAGTTCCTCCGAGAGCTGCAATGACATGGCGTTCTTCGCGTGCGGGCGGTTCAGGGTCAGGACCAGCACCCGGCCGCGCTCTTCGACGATCAGCGGCTTTTCTTCGCGGCTCATGCGTGCTCCTTGATGCCGGTAACGGCCAGGCCCGAGCGGGTCTTGTAGTTCTTGTTGACGTTGATCAGCACCGCGGTTAGGGGTTCCAGCTGCCTCGCCAACCGCAGGGCGCCGGCATCGATGCCACGCTTTCCGGTTACGGCCGCGGCAAGGTCCATGACCACGTCCTTCGCCTCGCTGTCGTCGCCGCAAACCAGGATGTCCTCATGGTCGAGGGGGCCCTCATTCTTCCACAGCGACAGCGCGGCCACGTGGTGGAAGGAGCCGACGACGGCGGCCGCCGGGACGAGCCGCTGGGCTTCTTCGGCGGCGCTCTCCTCCAGCGTCAGACCGTAGGGCCCGTTCTGGTCAAAGCCGAGCGGGTTGACGCAACTGATGACTGTCTTTCCGCGGAGCTCGGACGCCAGCGAGGAGACGAGTTCGGCATGGCCGTCCCAAGGGACGGCCAGCAGTACGATCTCGGAACTGGCAGCGGCGTTGGCGTTCTCAGCCCCGACGATGGTCGCCGGGCCGTCGATCTTAGCCGCGATCTCCTCGGCCTTTTCGGCAGCCCGCGAGGCGTCCCGTGAACCGATGGTTACGGCGTGGCCCGCCATTGCCAGACGGTAGGCCAGGCCCCGTCCCTGCGGTCCGGTGCCGCCAACGACTGCGATCTTGTGCGTCATGTTCTCTTCCGTTCCTTCGTGCGGCGTGGATCTAGCGCGGAGCCATCCGGATGGCTCCATCGAGCCGGATGGTTTCTCCGTTAAGCATGGGGTTGGCGATGATGTGCTGGGCCAGGGATGCGTATTCTTCCGGAACCCCCAGCCGGCTGGGGTGGGGGATGCTCTGCGCCAGTGAGTCGCGCACGTTTTCCGGCAGGCGGGCCAGGATCGGCGTGTCGAAGAGCCCGGGGGCAATGGTCATGACCCGAATGCGCTTGCTGGCCAGGTCCCGTGCGGCCACAAGTGTCATGCCGACAATGCCGGCCTTGGCCGACGCGTAGGGGATCTGGCCGATCTGTCCCTCGTAGGCTGCCACCGAAGCGGTGAGGACGCATACGCCGCGTTCGCCGTCCAGTTCTTCGTTCTTGGCCATGCGGGCGGCGGCGAGCCGCAGGACATTGAACGTGCCGATGAGGTTTGTCCGGACAACGCCCTCGTAGGCCTCGAGGGAACCGGGGTTGCCGTCGCGGTCGACCAGGCGCACGGCGCCTCCCCGGCCGGCGCAGTGCACCAGCGCGCGCAGCGGGGCAAGTCCCTCGGCCGTGTCGAGCGCGACATTGACACTGTCTGTATCGGTGACGTCGGCGGCCGCAAAGACGGCGCCGAGATCGGCGGCCACCTGCTCGCCGGGGGACGAGGGCAGATCTAGGATGACGACCTTCGCGCCCTCTTCCGTGAGCCGGCGGACCGTCGCGGCCCCGAGGCCGGATGCCCCTCCCGTGACGACGACGGATGCTCCGTTAATGTTCATGGCTGTTCTCCTCGGGTGGTTAGAGACGTTCGATGATGGTCGCGTTGGCCATGCCGCCGGCCTCGCACATGACCTGAAGTCCGTAGCGCTGCCGGTTGTCCTCCAGCGCGTGCAGCATGGTGGTCAGCAGCCGGGTGCCGGAGGCGCCCAAGGGGTGGCCGAGGGCGATGGCCCCGCCCCGGGGATTGACCCGCTCGATGTCCAGGTTGAAGTGGCCCTGCCACGCCAGCGGAACCGGGGCAAACGCCTCGTTGACCTCGAAATGGTCCAGCTGGTCCAGCTGCATGCCCGAGCGGGCAAGGATCTTTTCCGTGGCCGGGATGGGCGCAGTGAGCATCAGCAGCGGGTCGTCCCCGACCGCGGCCATGGCGTGTACCCGGGCGCGGGGTTCGAGCCCCAGCTCGCGCGCCTTGCGGTCGCTCACCATCAGGACGAGGCTCGCGGCGTCGGAGATCTGCGATGAGTTCCCTGCCGTGACCGACCAGTTCACCTGGGGGAACCGTGCGGCGAGTTCCGGCGTCTCGAAGACCGGCTTGAGCCCGGCCAGGCGATCGGTGGTGGTGTCCGGCCGCGGGGTCTCGTCGCGCTCCACCATGGTGCCGTCCGGGGTCGTCACCGGGACGATTTCGCGCTCGAAGGCAGCGGAAGCGGCCGCGGCGAGGCGGTGCGACCGGGCGGCGTATTCGTCCTGAGCCTCGCGGCTGGCGCCGAACTTGGCGGCCACCAATTCCGCGGCCACGCCCTGGGACACGAGGCCGGGGGAATAGCGTGCTGTGACAGTTGGGCCGAAGGGATCGGCTCCTGCCCTGGCGGAGCCCATGGGGACCCGGCTCATCGATTCGATGCCGCCGGCGATGACCATGTCGTAGGCGCCGGAGAGGATGCCCTGCGCCGCGAAATGAACGGCCTGTTGCGAGGAGCCGCACTTGCGATCGATTGTGGTTGCCGGCACGTGGACCGGATACCCGGCGGCCAACCAGGCCATTCGACCCGGGGTCGCGGATTGCTCGCCGGTCTGCGAGACGCATCCAATCAGAACGTCGTCGACTTCCCCGGGGTCGATCCCGCTGCGCTCTACCAGTGCGGTCAGTGCCTGCGCGAGCAGATCCACGGGATGGATCTCGGCGAGCGCTCCGCCGGTGCGGCCGCGCCCGGTGGAAGTGCGTAGTGCGTCGACAATCAAGGCATCAATAGTCATGGGTCAACCTCCTGCATATTGCTTATCATGATTGTCATGAAGGAGGCAATGAAGAATTTGCCGCATGACGAGGCTCCGGCTCCGGCCCTATCCTCAATTCATGTATACGGTTATACTGGATGGGCGGTGAGGCCAATTCGCCCGGCAATCACAACCTAGGAGTAGCAGATGACAGCATCAACGTTGATGGAAGAGCGCATCCGGCGGCTTGAGGACCGCGCGGCGATCCAGGAACTCGGAATCCTCTACGGGTTCGTTATGGACGAACGCGACGAGGCCGGAATTCGCCAGATCTTTGCGGCGGACGCGACGCTGCGGTCGCAGGACGGCGTCTTCTCCGCCTCGGGAATCGAGGAGATCGTCCAGACGTACCTGGGGCGCTTCGCCGCCCTCGGCCCGACGAACCACTACAGCCACGGACACGTCGTGCGGTTCGATGACGCCGATCCAAACGTCGCTACCGGCCTGCTGGCCTCCCATGCGGAGGTGTCGCGCAATGGCGTCGCCATGCAGGTGGCGCTCAGGTACAAGGACACCTACCGCCGCGTGGATGGCAAGTGGCAGTTCGCGGATCGGCTGATGTCCTACATGTACTACCTTCCCGTCGCCGAGCTCGCCGAGGGGCTGGGGGACCCCAACAGCGTTCGGGCCTACGGGGACCACCGCCCAGCCGATTGGCCGGAAGCCCTCTACTCGGAAAGCGGCAGCGACTGGCTCAAGGCCTACCTCTAAGCAGTCCGCGGACGATCAGCGCGAGCGGGCCCGTGGCGGCGGTTGTTCAAGCGGCCGCCACAGGCCGCCTGTCGACGCAAGCACATGCTAAGTCCGTCCGCGGCCGTCCGCGTTCAGTTCGATGCCGGGGGAATTACCTGCATCGACCCCTGCTGGGCCACTGTGCACAGCAGTTCGCCGCTGCGGGCGTACATGTCCGCCAGTGCCAACCCGCGGCCGTCGCGCAGGGCTGGAGAACGCTGGTCGACCAGGATCCATTCATCCGTCCCGCGACGGTGCGTGGAACCACACTGAATGATCCACCGAGAATCCTTTGGCGCTGCCGCTGCCCCACCACAGTCCTTGGGGTTTCAGCAACGGGTCTAGCATGCACATATCGCTGGCGTACGCCAGGAGCGCCGCGGCGAGGGTGCGGTCTGCAGGCGCCGATCCCATGGCCCTGACCCAGACCGAAGACCGCTGCTGGTCGCTTCCTGCTTCACAGGCGGAGAGCCGTGGCGGGGCGTCAACGTAGCGCAGGTCAAACGCCGAGTCCTCGTTCCAGTAGGCATGGACGTCGTCAAAAGCCGCAAGGGTGCGGCCGACGTTGGGCAGATCCTCCGGCGGCCGGACGGCCGGCATCGCAGCCTTGTGGGAAGGACTGGGGGAATCCCTGGCGAACGTAGTGTCTGCGGTGAGCAGCAAACGTTCTCCCTGTCGCACGCGGACGCTGCGCCAGCAGGTGGAACGGCCGTCGCGGATCGGAACGACGTCGATCTCCACGCCCCGGTCCGCCGCGCCCGCTTCGACAAAATAGGCGTGCAGGCTGCGCACCCAGAAGCCTTCTGGGACCTTCGCGGCAGCGGCGGCGAGCCCCTGCCGATCAGGCCCCCGTAGGGTGCGCCCCACTGGACAGCGGGCGTGCCGCCGGAATACCGGCCGTCGCCAAGCGGGCGGGGCCGCAGCAGCGCGCACACTTCGTCGAAGGCCTCGAAGGCCTCGAAGGCCTCGACGGCCGGATGCCGTTTATCCGCGCGGCTGATGTCCCTGTGCGGTTTCATTTCCCTCCTGCCTTTCCTGTCGGTAGGCCCCGGGAACACCTTGCTAGTGGGATGTCCAGGAAATCGGTGTGTCCAGGAGGTCCGGGAACTTCCGCTCGGCATACCGTGCGTAAGCCGAGATGTGGTCGTGCATCGCGGCGGCGGAAGCCGCCGGATCACGTGCGGCTATGGCCTCGTAAATACTCAAGTGTGCTTCGTAGACAGCCGTCCGCCGGTGTTCGGGGTAGTCGATCCCCATGGCGCTACCGTCGAGCATGCCAAGCAGGGATTCCACCAGGTAGCCGAACATGACGTTGCCGGAGCCGTGAGCAATGGTGTCATGGAAGAGTTTGTTCATCTCCAGGAACTCATTCTCGTCGCCGATGCGCTCTCCCATGTGTTCCACGCTGAACTTGAGCTCCGCGAGTTGCTCCTTGCTCATCCGGGAGGCCGCGAGCTGGGCCATCATGGGTTCCAGACCCGCCCGGGACTCCGCGATCGTGCGGAACGGGGCGTTCTCGAACTGAAGCAGCAAAGTCAGTGCGGTGGCGAGTCCGCTTCCGTCCGGTTGCTGGACAACTGGCCCGCCACCCGGCCCGGGTTTGAGGGCGATGACCCCCTGGAGCTCCAGGAAGCGCAGGGACTCGCGCAGCGTTCCCCGTCCGATCTGGTACTCCTCGAGCATGGCGCGTTCCGGGGGCAGCCTGTCGCCGACGTTTTTGCCGCGACGCTGGATGTCCGCGACGATGCGTTGGGCGACCAGCACCGCCGTCTTCTGGGGGCGCATCGAGGTCTGAGTCGTGGTCATGGTCATGAAGCCGCGGTCACCACGCCGTCGGCGCGGAGCTGCCGTAGGGCGCCGGCGTCGATTCCGAGGTCCCCGAGGACCGCCTCCGTATGTTCCCCGACCTCCGGCACGCCGTGGTAGGACGGCTCGGCGGAACCGGCGACGTGCAGGATCGGCCCCGTCATCATGGCGTTGCCGAGGATGGTGCCGGAAAGGTTGACGAGGGTGCGTTCCAGAAAGTGCGGATCCTGCACGATGTCGCTGGAGTCGTTCACGGGCGCGGCGACTACTTCGTAGTCCTCCAGGGTGTCCAGCACCTTGTTCCGCGGCATCGACTCCACCCAGGCCTTGACGATCTCCTGCAGCGTGGAGTTGTTCTCCATCCGGGCCGCATTCGTGGCATAACGCTCGTCGGCCTTCAGTTCCGGCCGGCCCATCGCATCAAAGAGCCGCATGGCAATGGTCTGGGCGGATGCCGCAATGGAGAGCCAACCGCCATCCCCGGCCTTGTAGATTCCGCGGGGGGACGCGGAACCGGAAGTGTTGCCCACCCGGGTCATGATGGTGCCGGTGGACGTGTAGTTCAGGAGGGCGTCGCCGAGGATAAACATCAAGGGTTCGTACAAGGCCACATCGACTTCCGATCCGAGCCCGCTCACTTCGCGGCGGAACAACGCCATGGCAGTGCCGAATGCGGCGGAGATGCCGGCGATCGAATCGGCGAAACCGAATGGGGGAGCCGTGGGCGGCGTGTCCGGCCACCCGTTGAGGAAGGCGTAGCCGCTGGCCGTCTCGGCGACGGTGCCGAATCCCGGTCTGCCGCTGTAGGGGCCGTTCTGGCCAAAGCCGCTGACCCGGGTCAGCACCAGGCCGGGATTGATCTTGGACAGGACATCGTAGCCCATGCCCCAGGCTTCAAGGCGTCCCGGACGGAAGGACTCGATAACCACATCGGCACCGCGGATCAGGTCCAGCGCGACTTCCCGCCCCGCAGCTTGGCGCAGGTCGATCCCCACGGAACGCTTCCCGGAATTGAGGCGTGCGAATCCGAGGGCCAGTCCGTCCTTTTGCGGTTGCCACTGCCTGGCCATGTCCCCGCTGACCGGGTCCTCGACCTTGATAACCTCGGCGCCGAAATCGCGCAGCATGCGGCCCGCGGTGGGAGCGGCATACATCGATCCCAGTTCCACGACCCGCACGCCCTCAAGGAGGCGGGGGGTTTCCATCTTGGGCTGGTCCATGGCAGCCTCACCCTCTTTCTTTCAGTCCGAGACCAGAAAATAGTAATTATGATAATGGATTAAGAATAGTCGGATGGCAATGCTCCATAGCCGAGGTGCCGGATTGCGCGGACCTCATTGCCTCGCCATTACCCCGGCTGAACTGCATCAATGATTATCATAGTATTGTAATTCGTTGACGAGGCGGGATACCCAGCCTGGATCGTGGCGAGAAGGGTGCCGCCGAAGCTTAGGTCACACTTAACCAAGGGGAAAGCATGAGTACTGAAATCCCGAATGCCTTTGATCTCAAGGGCCGCGTCGCTCTCGTGACAGGTGGGAGCCGGGGGTTGGGCCGGGCCATGGCCCTCGGCCTGGCCCGGGCGGGCGCCGACATCATCGTGGCCAGCCGCAAGGGTGAAGCCTGCGAGGAGTTTGCCCGGGAAATAGAGGCCGAAACCGGGCGGCAGGCAATGGGTTTTGGCGTGCACGTCGGCCGTTGGGATGACCTGGAGTCTCTCGTCGATGCGTCCTACGGGCGGTTCGGCAGGGTCGATGTCTTGGTCAATAATGCAGGCATGTCCCCGCTCTACGACTCCGTGGACTCAATAAGCGAGGAGCTCTTCGACAAGGTCATTGATGTGAACCTCAAGGGGCCGTTCCGTCTTTCGTCGCTCATCGGGACGAGGATGGCGGCGGGCGGCGGCGGGTCCATCATCAACATCTCGAGCGCGGCGGCTGTACATCCCAAGCCCCACGTCTTGCCGTATGCGGCGGCCAAGGCCGGCCTGAATGCGCTCACGATAGGACTAGCCCATACCTTCGGCCCCACCGTGCGCTGCAATGCAATTATGGCTGGCACGTTCCTGACCGACGTGAGCAAGGCATGGGACGAGGAAGCGTTTGCGCGGCGTGCACAGGCATTTGCCCTGCGGCGTGGAGGCCGGCCGGAGGAGATTGTCGGGACGGCGCTATATCTTGCCAGCGACGCGTCAAGTTACACCACCGGGGCGGTCATTGCCGTCGACGGCGGGCAGCCCTAGGGTGCCGGCTGCCGCGAGGTAGGGGTGGGCCTGGCGCCCGGCTGGGTTTCCCGCCGTGCATGAGGGGCGCGGCGACGCGTCGTCCCGCGGCACGGACGCCTTGCTCGGGCGGACGGAACACGTTTCGGATAATCTATGGTCATGATATGCATGTTTCTGGTACGGTGCTTACAACGCGACCGGAGTTACTCGCTGGAATGGACGCAATAAGGAGTGAAGCAATGAGAATCATCGTCCTCATGAAGCAGGTGCCGGACACCTATGGAGAGCGCCGTTTGGACACTAGGACCGGTCGGGTGGACCGGGAAGCCGGTGAAGCAATCGTCGATGAGATCAGCGAGCGCGCCCTCGAGGTCGCGCTCCGGTATAAGGATGCCAACAAGGGAACGCATGTTACGGTGCTCTCGATGGGCCCGACGTCGGTCACCGCGGCTCTGCGCAAGGGGCTGTCCATGGGCGCGGACGCCGCCATCCATGTGCAGGACGACGTGTTGGAGGGCGCCGACATGGGCGCCACCGCCTCGGTCATTGCGGCCGCACTGGCCCGCAATGAATACAACCTCGTCATCGCGGGCAACGAATCCACGGACGGCCGTGGCGGCGCCATCCCCGCAATGGTTGCCGAGCACCTGGGTCTCCCGCATTTGAGTTTCCTCGACTCGGTCGCTCTCTCCGCCGGGGAGGTTGCGGGGGAACGCGCCACGGAATACGGCACTCAGGACGTACGTGCGGCGCTTCCAGCGGTCGTTTCGATCACTGAACGTGCGGCGGAGGCCCGCTTCCCGAACTTCAAGGGCATCATCACCGCGAAGCGCAAGCCTATGAGCGTCGTTTCGCTGGCCGAACTTGGACTGGAGCCGGCCTCGGTATCGGCGGGGGCATGCTCTGTCGTCCTGGCCACCAGCGAACGCCCCGCCCGCGCCGCTGGAACCAAGATCGTCGACGAGGGGAACGCGGGCGAGCAGCTCGCCGACTTTCTGGCCGCCAACCGCCTGATCTAACGGAGGAACCGAACATGTCCAACGTACTCGCGCTCATCGAAACCTCGCCGGATGGAGAGGTACGCGGCACTGCCGCCTCGGTTATCGCCGCGGCAGCCAGGCTCGGCACTCCCGTTGCCGTTGTGGCCCTGGCGCCCGGATCCTCCGATGGACTCGGCGAACAGCTCGGGTCGCTCGGCGCGGCACAGGTGTACGTCGCCGAAACGGAGCAGGCCGGCCGGCTGCTGGTTACCCCGCAGGTCGAAGCCCTTGCGGCCGCCGCAGCCGAGCTGGAGCCCTCCGCGATCGTGGCCGTCAATTCGGTCGAAGGCCGCGACGTCGCGGGCCGGATCGCAGTGCGGCTCCGGGCCGGACTGGTGACGGACGCCGTCGACCTGCGCCTCGAGGGTGACCGGATCATCGCCGCCCACTCCGTCTTCGGCGGCGCCTTCAACGTTGAATCCACCGTCGAGGGCGGGCCTGCGGTGATCACCATCCGCCAGGGAGCGATCGAAGACCGAGCCATCCCGACTTCGGCCGCCGTCACCACTGCCGCCGTGGTTGCGGATGCTGCCGGCTCGGCGATCATCGACAGGGTCAAGGATGCGGTCGTCACCTCGAGCCGCCCTGACCTGCGGGGCGCCGACAAGGTAGTCTCCGGTGGCCGTGGACTGGGGTCGAAGGACAACTTCGTCCTGGTCGAGCAGTTGGCCGACGCGCTCGGTGCCGCCGTCGGCGCCTCACGGGCGGCGGTCGACGCCGGCTACGTGCCTCAGTCGTACCAGGTCGGCCAGACCGGCACCTCGGTGTCCCCGCAGCTCTACATTGCGCTCGGCATCTCGGGTGCCATCCAGCACCGGGCCGGGATGCAGACGTCCAAAACCATCGTCGCGATCAACAAGGATCCGGAATCGCCGATCTTCGACATCGCCGACTTCGGTGTGGTTGGCGACGTCTTCGCCGTCGTGCCCCAGCTGATCAAGGTCATCGAGGCCCGCGCCAGCTAGCCGCACCCGCTGGCAGGCGGCCCCGGACACGTCGTCCGGCCGGGGCCGCCGCAGCGCGACTGTTCCAATCCACCCCGGACGGCAACGTCCATCCCAGAGAGACACGAAGCCTCATGTCTGCATCGACTTCGACAAGACCCGCGCCTCCCAAGAACAAGTGGTTCAAGCTGGTCTGGATCCTGCCCGCCGCCCTCGTTGCACTTCTTGCCGTCGTCCTCGTTGCCAAAGGCCTCCGCGAGCTCCCGGCCGTCCAGTCCTTTCTTGCGGACTACCCCGGTGAATCGGAGCTGCCCCATGGAGCGCCCGTCGGGTTTCCTGCCTGGCTGGCCTGGCAGCACTTCCTGAACGCGTTCTTTATGCTCTTGATTATCCGTAGCGGCTGGCTGGTCCGGACCACCACGCGGCCGCCGGGGTATTGGACGCGCAACAACCGCGGCTTGATCAAGACCAAGAATCCGCCGACCAAGATGAGCCTGCACCTCTGGTTCCATCTCAGCCTGGACGTGCTCTGGGTACTCAACGGGCTCATCTTCTACGTCCTGCTCTTCGCCACCGGCCAGTGGACCCGGGTAGTCCCCACGAGCTGGGATGTCTTCCCCAACGCCGTCTCCGCCGCCCTGCAATACGCGTCGCTTGACTGGCCGCTGGAGAACGGCTGGGTCAACTACAACGCCCTACAGTTGCTGACCTACTTCATCACGATCTTCGTCGCGGCGCCGCTGGCCATCATCACCGGGCTGCGGATGTCCTCGGCGTGGCCCAAGCAGGCCGGGATCAACAAGGCCTACCCGATCGAGCTGGCCCGTGCCGTGCACCTGCCGGTCATGTTCTACTTCGTCGCCTTCATCATCGTGCACGTCACGCTGGTGCTCACCACCGGTGCCCTGCGCAACCTCAACCACATGTATGCAGCAAGGGACGACGGCGGGTGGCTGGGTTTCTGGCTCTTCGCGGCCTCCCTGGTCGTGATGATCTTGGCGTGGGTGGCCGTTCGGCCCATCCTCCTGCGGCCGATCGCGTCGCTTACCGGATCCGTGACTCGCTAAGAAGGAAGGGTTAGGCCCTACAATCCACTGGGCCGGACTCAAACCGGAACAAGCTCAACCCATGGCCAGGCGCAAACGCGCCTGGCCATGCGCATGCCCTTTCACTCGCGCCACTTGGAAGACTGTCTGCGCCATGGCCTCGCTTTCGCCGGGAATTGAACGTGCGAACTCTGCGCCCGTCCGTAATGGCGGACAACGTCCGGTGGGGCGTGACTCGGCTCCCTTCGACGCTGCGAAAGGTATTGAAAGTGCGGCGTTGTTTGCAAGAGGTTGAACAGCGGAGAACCTGACCCCGGCAGGAGCCGGGAGTCGGGAGGATCGATAACCGGGTCGGCGGGTCCATGGGCGGTGGGGGACAGCCCAGGGAGGAAGGCAACGAAGCCGGGCGCAAGGAGGATCCCCTAGGCAGGTTCGGAGGCAAGCTGCGGGAGCATGGCAGGGCCCGGCGTAAGGCGGGCCGTCATAAGGCGGCCCGGCACATGGCGGGCCGGCACATGCCGGGGCCGGCATGAGGCTGGCCCCGCCGTCGAACTCGCGTTGCAGTTGGGTTGCTAGCGCAGCGCCTCGCCGGGTTTAGCGTAGCTGCGGATAGTCAGGAGCGCGGCCAGCGTGATCGCTGCCGCACACATGAGGAAGTAGGACGGCGAACGGGCATCTCCGGTCTGTATCACGAGAAGCTGGACGAGGAACAATGCCGTCCCGCCGAACACCGCGCCGCCGATGTTGTATCCGATCGCAAAGGTGGCCATCCGGGTCCTCGACGACGTGAACTCCGTGAAGAAGCAGATCAGGACCGCCACGGCGCCGCCCAGGCCCAACGCCATGCCACCGAGGGCCAGGATGACCAGGCCCAGGGAGCCGGAGGAGAGCATGACGAAGAGCGGCCAGCTGAGCAGCAAGAAGAAGACTGCCGAGGCGACGGCGACCTGCTTCCGGCCGAAGCGGTCGGACAGCAACCCGACCACCGGGTGCAGTGCCACGCTGGCGACGAGGCCGATGGTGGTGGCCAGGAAGGCATCCTGGCTGGTGAACCCCTGCCCCTTGAGGTACGTGGGGAAGTAGGACAGGAAGATGAAGTTCGCTGAAAAGGTCAGCGCCACGACGGCGATACCCTGGACGATCAGCCACGGCGTCTCGAAAAGGGCCTCGCGCAAGGGCCGCTTGGACAGCTCGCCTTCGCTCCGGAGCTGGATGAAGACGGGGCTTTCCTCGAGCTTCAACCGGAGGTAGATGGCCACCCCGCCCAGGGGAAGCGCGAGCAGGAATGGCACGCGCCAGCCCCAAACATCGAACGCATCGCCGGGTGCCCACGCCGTGACCAGCAGGACGACAGCGGAGGCCATGAGGAAGGAGAACGTCGCACCACTTTGGAGGAAGGAAGTGTAGAAGCCGCGGCGCTTCGCCGGCGCGTGCTCCGAGATGTATGTGACCACGGAGATGACCTCACCGCCGGCGGAGAATCCCTGAGCCAGCCGCAGCAGTACCAGCAGGATGGGCGCCGCCACGCCGATGGCGGCTTCGGTGGGTAAGACCCCGACGAGGAAGGTGCTGATGGAGATGGTGGTGACCGAGATGACAAGAACCGTCCGCCTGCCCACACGGTCGCCCAGCGGTCCCAGGACGAGCCCGCCGAGCGGCCGCATGAAGTTGGCGACGCCGAAGACGGCGAAGGCCGAGAGGATGCCGAGGGCCGGATCGCCGGAAGGGAAGAAGACCCGTGCGATCGATGCCGCGAGCAGCCCGTAGAGCGCGTAGTCGTAGAACTCGACAACTTGGCCGGCCACCCCACCGGCGACAATGCGGCGGATATCCCTTTTGGAAGCGGAACCCGCACGGCCCCGGGATGTCTCGGAAGCGGATACCTCGGCTGTCATTTGCTGATCCGTCCGGATGCCGCCTCTTCGGGAACGGCGCTGGTCACTGGTTGTAGGGCTGCCGCTGCTGCTTGTCCGTCGGCAAATCCAAGGGCGTACGCTTCATCGCTGCCGAGCCGGAACATGTCGTTTTCGGCTGCTCGGACCAACCCGCGCGCAGTGCCGGTCGGGCCGGCACTGTCGGGCTCGGGGAGCACGAGGTGGTCCAGTCCGCGGACGAGGGCGACGGGCCGGCCGGCGGCTTTGCCCTTGACGAGGTCTGCTGCGCCTGCGATTTCATCGGCGACGGCGGCGGCGGAGACGGCGAGAAGGTTGCCGTGGGCATCGCGTGTTCCCCGGTAGTCTTCGAGGACGCGGATACCTGCGGCACCTATTGCGGCGTCCGTCTGGCCTTCACGCCACGGGCGGCCCAATGTGTCGCTGAGGATCACGCCCAGGGCCACGCCGAATCGTTGGCGCAGGGCCAGGCAGAGTCTGCGGGCCGAAGCGTCCGGGTCCTTGGGCAGCAGCAGGATGGTGCCGTCCGGGGTGTTGCTGTTGTCGACCCCGGCGGCGGCCAGTACCAGCCCCTGCCGGTTTTCGACGATGCGGGTCATGCCCCCGGGATGCGCGCGGCTGGCGACCAGGCGCACGGATTCGGCGGTGATCGCCGCTTCCCGGTCGACGGCGGGCACCTGGCGGCCCTCGGCCTTGGAGACGATCTTGCTGGTGACCACGAGGATGTCACCGCCTCGGAGGCCTTCGGTTGAGGCGGCGAAGGCATCTCCGATGAGGGCCGCCAGGTCGTCGCCAGGGCCGATTTCTGGGATGCCGTCAAGTGCGGTGATGGAAAGGCCGGACATGTGGGTACCTCTGCAGGGTGGGAGTTACGGAACCGGAAGGACAGAAGCAGCCAGCCGAGCGGATCTGACGGCTGCCGCAATGAGGGGTGGGTGATTGTCGGACAGGCGGGCGCCGTAAGCGCGGGGTGGAGGGCGCAGCATGGTGGAGCGGGTGTGGTGGCCCGTGCCGCGGCGAAGCGCCGTGTTGAGGTCCTCGACGCTATCGACGTCCAGGCGAAGCGTGGAGGCGCCCGGGATGGGGAGCAGAGCATGACCGGCGCGGGTGTGGGCGTGGCACGAGCCGGTGCCGAACCGGGGGATGAGCTTCTGGCCCGGCAGGGCGGTGAGCAGAGTCGTGCCAGTACCGTGGCGGTCCGCCACCAGGGAACGCGGGTGTTCCCTGGCCGCGGCGAGGCCCGCGGCCAGATCATGGGGAAGAAGGCAGGGCAGATCCCCGGTCAGTGCGGCCATCGGGCGGTTCGGTACCTGTGCGCTGGCCCATTCGATGCCCGCCGTCACGGCGGCGTTGAGTCCTTGTCCGGGGTCGGCGACCAGAATGATGTCCGGGATGGCGGTGAGCAGGGCCGCGTCGGAGGAGACGATCACGATGTCCGCCACTTCGGGGACGGCCCGAGCGGCAGCGACCGTGTCGGACAGGAAGGCGAGGGCGAGGCGGCTGCGCACGTCGGGACGTAATCCGGGGCTGGCCTGCGAGGCGTGCCCGAGCCTGCTTTTGGCTTCGGGGCCTCCTTTAAAGGGCACCACGAGGGTCCACGGCCCGACCGGCGCCCTCGACGTGCGTGTCAGCGGCATGAGAGCACTCCTTCCAGACGATCCTGTTCCGGCTGTCCAAGCCCGGGCATGCCGAGGGAGACCGGGACGGTGCCGACAGGCATGCGGCCTGCATCGGCGGCCTCCGGCAGGACTTTCAGCGATTTGCCGGTTGCGGCGAAGCCCGTATCGGCGTGTTTGCGGGCCGTCGCGAGACGTTCCGCCGTCGGTGTGCCGTATTCTGTGGTGCGCTGCCAGGAAGTGCGGCCGATGCTCCGGATCAGCTGCTCAAGTTCGGTAACTGTCTTTTCAGAGCCGTTGTCGGCTCCTGCCATCCGGCTGATGGTTTCCTCCATGAGGGTGCCGCCGAGGTCATCTGCGCCGCCCTGGAGCATCAGCGAGGTGCCACGATTGCCGAGCTTGACCCAGGAGGTCTGGATATGGTCAATCCGCCCGTGCAGCATCAGGCGGGCGACGGCGTGGATGGCACGGTTCTCCTGCAGGGTCGGCCCGGGCCGGGCAATACCGGCCAAGTACACCGGCGCGTTGGTGTGGATGAAAGGCAGCAGCACGAATTCGGTGAAGCCGCCGGTCTCGTCCTGAATCCGGGACAGCGTGCGCAGATGATCCACCCAGTGGGTCGGGTTATCGACGTGCCCGTACATCATCGTGGCACTGCTCCGAATGCCCAACCGGTGGGCGGTGGAGACAATTTCTATCCAAGCGGCCGCCGGCAGCTTGCCCTTGGTAAGAATCCAGCGCACATCGTCGTCGAGGATCTCCGCCGCGGTGCCCGGAATTGTGTCCAGCCCTGCCGCCTTGGCCTCGGTGAGAAAGTCTTCGTAAGACAGCCCGGTTCGGGCGGCCCCGTTCACGATTTCCATGGGGCTGAATGCGTGCAGGTGGATGTCCGGCTGGCGCTTCTTGACCTCACGGGCGAGGTCAAAGTAGGCGGTACCCGGCAGGTCGGGGTGGATGCCGCCCTGCATGCAGATCTCGGTCGCGCCGATCGCCCACGCTTCATCGACGCGGTCGCCGACCTGCTGCATGGACAGGGTGAAGGCGTCGGCGTCGGTGCGGCGCTGGGCAAAGGCGCAGAACCGGCAGCCGGTATAGCAGACGTTGGTGAAGTTGATGTTGCGGTTGACTACATAGCCCACGTCGTTGCCCACAGTCTGGGCCCGGACTTGGTCGGCCAAGGCAGCGAGGGCCTCCAGCTCGGGGCCCTCGGCGGAGAGCAGCGCCAGATAGTCGGCGTCCGACAGGCCAGCCGGATTGTTCTCTGCGCGGGCGAGTGCGGCCCGTACCTGGTGGCCGCCGCTGCCGGGCGCACGCCGCCGGGCGGCAACTGCTTCCTCACGCAACGCATTCCAGTCTCCGTACACGGCGTCGAAGTCCCCGCGCCGGTCGCCGGTACGCCCCTCGGTGTCGATTTCAGTGTGCAGGTTCACCCGCCCGGTACCAACGTCCGCCCAGTCCGGGTCCGGCTCCTGCCACGGCCGGCCCACCGGACTCGCATCCTCGTTCGCGAGTCCGTCCGGGGCGGCCAACGCCTTCACATGGGGCAGCACACGGGGATCGATCCATGGTTCACCGGAATGCACGAAGTACGGGTGAACGGTGAGCCGCTCTCGCAAAGTGAATCCGGCGCCCGCGGTCAGTCTCGCCAAGTCGTCCAAATGCGGCCAGGGCCGCTCCGGGTTCACATGGTCCGGGGTCAGCGGGCTGACGCCGCCCCAGTCGTCTATTCCTGCCCGGACCAGTAAGGACAGCTCGTCCGCGTCCGTGAGGTTCGGCGGTGCCTGTACCCGTGCTTTGGGTCCTAGCACCAGCCGAGTCACGGCTACGGCGGCCGCGTACTCCTCCAACCCCAGGTCCGCAGCACCCATCATGGCGGTGGCGTCCTTGGCCCGGAAGTTCTGCACTATCACTTCCTGGATATGGCCGTGCCGTCGGCCGGCGGCACGAATGGCGAAGACGGCCTCCACCCGCTCTGCATAGGTTTCACCGATGCCCAGCAACACCCCAGTGGTGAACGGCACGTTCGAACGCCCTGCATCCTCCAGTACGCGCAGACGCAGGGCCGGGTCCTTGTCGGGGGAGCCGTAGTGCGCCCCGCCCTTCTCCGACCAGAGCCTTGTAGCCGTGGTTTCAAGCATCATTCCCATTGACGGTGAGACAGGCTTGAGCCGCTGGATCTCTTCCCACGACATCACGCCGGGGTTCAGGTGCGGCAGCAGCCCCGTCTCCTCTAAAACACGGATCGCCATGGCCCGAACGTAGTCCAGAGTGGAGTCGTAACCGTGGGCGTCCAACCACTCCCGCGCAGCCGGCCAACGATCTTCCGGACGGTCCCCGAGAGTGAACAGTGCCTCCTTGCACCCCAAGGCGGCGCCCTGGCGCGCGACGTCCAGAATCTCATCCGGGGACAGGAACAGGGACTTGCCCGCCTTGGCCAGCTGCCCGGGCGTCTGGGCAAACGTGCAGTAATGACAACGGTCCCGGCAAAGATGCGTTACCGGGATAAAGACCTTTTTCGAGTAGGTGATTACCCCGGGCCGTTTAGCCTTTTCAAGTCCCGCATCACGCACCCGCGACGCCGCTGTGAGCAGCCGTTCCAGATTTTCACCCCGGGCATGCAGCAACGTCTCCGCCTCGATCGCGTTCAGCGTCACGCCGTCCTCGGCGCGCCGCAGCGAACGCCGAATGGCGCTTTCAGAGGGAACAAAAGGCTTATTCTCGTTCATTGTCGCGACTCCTGCGGTCTGGTTTTCAGATAATTGCGGGGCTGGCAAGGCGAGGCCGGTGGGCGGGACTTTTATGCTGCGCGCCCGATTGCTCGGCCAGAGCGAGGGCTTCAGAGACGATGGCGGCCGTCAGCGGAGTATCGGTCATCCAGAGCGGCGTAGCGACCGAGTGGATCCCGGCATCCCTGAGCGGTGCAAGGGCAGCTTCGTCTGCCGTATCCACTAGCCAGCCGTCCAGCAGTCCGCCGGCGCTTCTGGCGCCGTAATGCAGTCCGACAGCGGCCGCGCTGGACGTCACCCCGATGACTGCCAGACACTGGTCCGCCATGCCGCGTACCGCGGAGCCGCCGATGATGGGGGAGACGCCCACAACCGGAGCGCTTGTATTGCATATGGCTTCGCGGATGCCAGGCACGGCCAGTATGGTGCCCACGGATACCACCGGGTTGGATGGCGGGACCAGCACGACGTCGGCGTCCAGGATCGCGTCGACAACGTCCGGTGCCGCGGTGGCCGACTCCAGCCCCACTTGGACGAATCCGGCCGCGGGGACGCCTGCCCGGTACCTGACCCACCATTCCTCGAAATGGATAAGGTCTCCTTCCAGATGCCCGTCCACCGTCTCGGCCAGCCGAACGTGGGTCTCCACCGGCTCGTCGCTCATGGGCAGAAGGTTCACGCCGGGCTGCCAGCGCCGACACAAGAATTCGGTCGCTTCGCTCAACGTCGCGCCCTCCCGCAGGAGTTCGGAGCGGACAATATGGGTTCCGAGGTCAAGGTCGCCAAGCGTAAACCAGTCCCAGCCCCGCCCGTAGGCGGCAATCTCGCGAGCCGTCCGCCGGCTGTCATCCGTCCGGCCCCAGCCCTGGCTCTCGTCGATTCCGCCGCCCAGAGTGTACATAAGGGTGTCAAGGTCCGGACACACCCGGAGTCCGTTTAGCCACATGTCGTCACCGGTGTTGGCGATAACAGTTACGTCCACCGCGGATTCCTGACCGGCGTCGGAAGGATATGCTCCTGCCAAATGCGCCAGTAGTCCTTGCACGAAACGCGCGCCTCCGACTCCGCCGGACAAGACGGTTATTTTTTCCACCGCCGAGCCCCCTCCTTCTTGTGCTCTGAATCACAACAACTATCTATGATCATTATTAGCATATGAAGATGAAACGTGGAAGAAATGACGGCGGGGCAGGGCCAGCGGCCGCGGCTGCCCGGGATGACGGCGTATCCAGGCTCTGGTGCTCCGCCAGGAATCGGGCTCATCGACATGACCGGCGGATGAAAGGATGCATGGCTCGGTATTCTTCTTGGGGGCGTAATCACCGCCTGCGGCCGGAGCGCCGCCGGACAAACAGCTAGGCATGGACTTCGATGAGCAGCGGAAAGATTCCGAACGAACCTCACAAGGCGGTGCTGTGGACCGCCGTCGGCGCCACGGTGGTCATCGCCATCGGCGCTTTCGTGCTGTCCTTCGCGGCGCTGACGGATCTGGCGCAGCGGTCGGGCATCGAGGCGCACCTGGCGTGGATCTGGCCGATCATCGTGGACGGCATGATCGTGGCGGCGACCGTGGCCATCGTCGCGCTCAACGGCCACGACCGCCGGGCGATGATCTATCCGTGGGCGTTGCTGTTCTTCGGGGCGATCGTCTCGACGGCGGCGAACTCGGTGCATGCGATCCTGACGGTCGACAGGCTGGCCACGGACATTCCGCCGCTGGTGTCCGCGCTGGTGGCGGCAATGCCTCCCGTGGTGCTGCTTGCCATCACCCACCTGACCGTGCACATGTACCAGAAACAGGCCGAGGTGGCCCAGCTGCGTGCGGAGGAGCAGGCGCTCGCGGAGGCAGAGCTGGCTGCGAGCGGCTACTACGCGCACGAGTATGAAGAGGACTGGCAGCTTGCCGAGGTGGACGAGGCGCGCCTGGCGGACGCAGCATACGGGGCGGCGCCGGACCTGGAGCCGGCCATGCCGCCCGCGCCGGCCCGCAAGCCTCAGGCCCGGCCTGCCGCCGGGACGGGCGAGGATGCCGGGCGGCCCCTGCCGTCGGACGGCGCGGCGCCGCTCTACGACGAGACGGTCCAGGCGCTGGCTCCGGCCGGGCTGGAGCAGGAATCGGCGCGGGAGGATGCGCGGGCCTAATGGCGCCTAGCCCGCGGACATCTCCTGCGGCACGGCGATGAGCTCGCGAAGGCCGCCGTCGCGCAGCACGTCCAGCGGGAACTCGGCGCCGATCGCGTCGGCGAAGAGCAGGCGCTGCAGGCTCTGCGCATTCGCCAGCGGCTGGCCGCCCGCCCGGACCACCAGGTCGCCGGCGCGCAGCCCGGCACGTTCGGCGGGAGAGCCCGGCAGCACTTCGACCACGCGGAGCCCCTGCCGCTCGCCGGTCCTGAGGCCATCCCGCGCGGACAGCGGAACGGGCATGCTGACCAGGCCAAGGTAGGCGCGGCGCACGCGCCCGTCGACCAGCAGGGCGGAGATGATGCGCCGGGTGGTGCTGTTGATCGGCACGGCCAGGCCCAGCCCGATTCCGGCGACGGCGGTGTTGATGCCGACCACCCGCCCGGCCGTGTCGGCCAGCGCGCCGCCCGAGCTGCCCGGATTCAGCGCGGCGTCCGTCTGGATCACGTCCTCGATCACGCGCCGGTTCCGGCCGGCGGCCACCGGAATGGAGCGGCCAAGCGCGCTGACCACGCCCGCGGTCACGGAGCCGGCCAGGCCCAGCGGATTGCCCACCGCGACCACCAGCTGTCCGACCCGCAGCCGCCCGGCGTCGCCCAGCTCGACCGGCTGCGGCACGGTGAGCCGCCCGCGCAGCACGGCCAGATCGGACAGCGGATCCGCGCCGATCACGTCGACCTCGGTCCGGGTTCCGTCGGCGAAGGCCGCGTGCCCGCCGTCGGCGTTCACCACCACATGCGCGTTGGTGAGCAGATAACCGTCCTCCGTGAAGACCACAGCAGAGCCCGCGCCGGTCGGGAAAGTCTTGTCCCGGCGTCGTGCTTCCATCTGCACGGCCGCGACGTGCGGCGTCACGGTCTCCGCGATCCGGACCACCGATTCGGAGTACGAATCCAGCGGATCGACGGCATCGCGGGACGGCTCAATCCGTGGTTCTGGGATCGCGTTCACGGGCACCTCCGGCACTGCTTGTTCTCAATGGAACAGCAGAGTCTGCGGGTTTGATCCCCGCCGGCGCTACGCCTTCAGTGAACTTCCGGCCGCCCTGCGGCACCGGACGACGGCGGCCGTCGGGTCAGCGCGACTTGCGGGTTTCCCGGTCGTTCGCCTTCTTGACGGCGTCCACCAGTTCCGTCTTGTTCATCTTGGACCGGCCGGGCACGTCCAGCTTCTTGGCCAGGTCGTAGAGGTGCTCCTTGGAGGCGTTCGCGTCGACGCCGCCCTTGGTGGGACGCGCGGTGTCCTTGCCGCCTTTGGCCTGCTGGTCCGAGGGGCCGGGGTGGTCCTTGGGCTCCCAATGGTCGCCGACCTTCTCATGTGTGTGCTTCAGCGCGCTGTAGCCGACCCGGTGGGCGCGCTCCTCGTCGCCGTAGGTCTTGGCGGCGGAATCGTGGGCCTTGGCAAACGTCTCCTGGGCCTTCTTGCCGGACTTCTTCAGCGTGCTCGGCAGTTCGCTTTTCTTCGGCTTGCCGCTCTTGTCCGTCTTCGGCATCCGGACCACGTCCTTTCACACTGTGCGGTTGGAACGTTCATCTTCCAAGGTTGCACAGTTGCCGCCGCAGGCCAAGACTGCGCGCGGACCCGGGGCCGCCCGCTCGCCGGGAGGCCGCGGCGGTGCCGTCATGCGGGGCAACCGGGCGCAACAGAAGGAAAGAACCGGTAGTTTTCCGGTTGATTTCCGCCGACCTGTTCCCAACGTGACGGAAGTCGCATATGGTTCGGTGGAGCAATAAAAGCAGTTGTCTGAACAAATGCTTCCACCGATGGGGTGTTGGAGGAACACAACAATGAATGCACGCCTGCATGAGGCGATCGCTATCTTGGGGGATATCGACGCCGACGATGCCAGCACGGAGGCCCGCGGGCGCCGTGCCCACGCACGTGTCATCGCCATGATCGAATTCGCCGACGAAGTCTCGGGAATGCGGCGCGAACAGCGCATCGCCAATCTGCTGACCCTTGCCCAGCTCGGCAAGAAGGACTCGCAGCCCGCCCTGAACGAGGCCCGGCGGCTGCTGGCCCTCGACGAGGCGCCGAGCGCCCTGAAGGGCGCTGCCTGAGCGCCGGTTAGCTGGCTTGGGCTGCCCTTGGCGGGCCTGCGCTTCCGTTAGCGGGCGGGACGAATTCCCGCCCGGCCCATGGCATCCCAGTAAGCGTCCCGCATCTCCAGCAGCCACGCCTGCTGCTGCTCAGGGCTGCCGATGAACGCACGGCCCCCGGCGGACCTGACGCGGTAGATCTTGAACCCGCGGGCGAAGAGATGCCGGTCCGCCGTCCGGTCCAGCATGCCGGCGAGCTTATGGGCTTCGGCGCCGTGCGCCACGACGGCGGAAGCACGTTCGACCGTCTTCAGGAACCGCCGGAAGGGCTGTAGGCCCTCGGTGATCTGCGCCTTCGTGAGCTTGGCGTCCTGCTTGTCGGCGACATACCAGGGGTAGACGTTCCACGGCATCACGAAGCGGGGTTCGAGGCCGACCTCTTCGTACACGGCCGCGAGGCGGGCGGCGCTGTCATCGTCGTTCTCGCAGGAGATGAAGCCCGATTCGACGCCCGCTCCCGGGGTCGACGACAGGCTGACGATGCGGCACTCGTCCAGGTCGTGCATCGGGTCCACATACGGGACGGGCCGCTCCCCGGCTTCCTGGCTCAGCTCGTCGCAGAGGAGGTTGACGGCCTTGATATTGGAATCGAACCGCCGTTCCCATTGCTGTGCCCGGTATTGTTCTTCAGCCATACGCCGTGCCATCAAACCCCCTGGATCAGAGCGGACGTTCTTTCTCCCAGCCTATGCTGTTTTGGCACGGAAGGTCATCGGCGACCGATATGACGGGGCGAATCAGCGGCCGAGCTGCCGCGAGATCACCAGGCGCTGGATCTGGTTAGTGCCCTCGAAGATCTGCATGACCTTGGCCTCGCGCATGTACCGCTCGGCTGGGAAATCCTGGGTATAGCCGGCGCCGCCGAGGACCTGCACGGCGTTGGTGGTGACCGCCATGGCGTTGTCCGTGGCCACGAGTTTGGCGATCGACGCCTCCCGGCTGTACCTGCGGCCGGCGTCCCTCAGGCGGGCCGCCGACAGGTACATGGCCCGCGCCGTCTCCACCCCGACGGCCATGTCCGCCAACAGGAAGGCCAGGCCCTCATGGTCGATCAGCGGCTTGCCGAACACCTCGCGCTCCTTCGCGTAGGAGACGGCCAGGTCCAGGGCGGCCTGGGCCAAGCCGGTGGCCACGGCCGCGATGCCGAGCCGGCCGGAGTCCAGAGCGGCGAAGGCGATCGCCAGGCCCTGCCCCTCCCGCCCGATGAGTCGCTCGGACGGCACGTAAACGCCGTCGAAATTCATGGTGGCCGTGACGGATCCGGTGAGGCCCATCTTGTGCTCCGGCGGCGCCGCGCTCAGGCCCTCCGCGCCGCCGGGCACCAGGAAACAGGAGATACCATGGCGCGGATCGTCGGACGTGCGGGCGAAAACGACGTAGAAGTCCGCGGCGCCGCCGTGCGTCGTCCATGCCTTCGCCCCGCTGATGACGTAGCCGTCGCCGCGCCGCACCGCCCGGGTGCGAAGCGCCGAGGGATCGGAGCCGGCGTGCGCCTCGGACAGACAGTAGGCGCCCAGCGTCTCGCCGGACAGCATGTCGGCCAGCCACGTCTTGCGCTGCACTTCGGTGCCGAAGGTCGCGAGCGGGAAGCAGCACAGCGCGTGCACGCTCGCGCCCACGCCGACGCTCGCCCAGGCCGCGGCGATCTCCTCGAACACCTGCAGGTAGACCTCGGCCGGCTGCCCGCCGCCTCCGTATTCCTCTGCGTACGGAAGGCTCAGCAGGCCCGCCCGGCCCAGCGTCCGGTAGACCTCCCGCGGGAATTCACCGGCCCGTTCGGCCGCGGCCGCCCGGGGCGCCAGTTCCTTCCCGGAAAGCTCGCGGGCCAGTTCCACGAGGTCCTGCGCCTCCTCCGACGGCAGCAGCCGTGTTGCGCCCATCTACGCCCCCTTGCATGACCCGGCCGGCGGCCGAGCGGCCGCGGAAACCGGAAATGTCTGCTTCACACCACTACAGCACGCCCCCGCAGCACTGACAACAGGTGCACCTGCGGCTGTGAAAACAGGCAAGCATGAGGCATGACCGGAGGTGGGCAACCGGCCTGACAACAGGTACGCCGGCCATCGAATCAATAGGTGAGCCCGCGGCCGATCCGGCGTAGGCTGGAAGAAGGCTTGTAAGGTCGAAAGGTCGATCGCCATGGCACGTTCATCAAAGCGCTGGCTGCCCGCTGCGGTGGTTCCCGCCGTGATCGCAGGCGGTGTCGTCGTCGGCACCGTCCAGGCGGGGGCTGCGACCGACCTGCCGGACAAGACACCCCAAGAGGTGCTGGCCCTGGCCGCCGGTACCGACGTCCGCCAGCTGTCCGGCACGGTGGAGCAGACCTCGCAGCTGGGCCTGCCGCAGCTGCCCGAGACCCAGGGAACGGATTCCGGGCCCTCCGCGGCCGCCACGCTGGACCTGCTGACCGGCTCGCACAGCGCCCGCGTCTACCTCGACGGACATGACAAGGCCCGCATGCAGGTGCTGGACCGGCTGGCCGAGCGGGACGTGGTCCGCAACGGCCGGGACGTCTGGTTCTACAGCTCCCGGCAGAATGAGGCGGTCCACGCGCTGCTGCCGGACCGCGCGGCCAAGGAATCCGCGCCGGACAAGTCCAAGGACGACGCCGGGTACACGCCGGAGAGGCTGGCCAGCCGTTTCCTCGAAGCGGTTGAGCCGAGCACCTTGGTGACCGTGGGCGAGGATGTCCGCGTCGCCGGGCGGGACGCCTACCAGCTGCTGCTGGATCCCGAGAGCGCCGACACGCTGGTCGATTCCGTCGCGATCGCCGTGGACTCCGAAACCGGCCTGCCGCTCAGCGTGGACGTGCAGGCGCGCGGGCAGCAGGAGCCGGCGTTCGCGCTGGCCTACACGAAGCTGAGCCTCGGCGCCCCGGACGAGGGGATCTTCGACTTCACGCCGCCGGCCGGCGCCAGCGTCACCGAACACGTCGTGCCGGACCAAGCCGCGAGGCACGGCGACCGGAACTCCCGGGACTACCGCGCGGACGCGCAGCACCCGGATGGCAAGGCGACGAAGACCGGAGACGGCTGGGACACCGTCGTCGAACTTTCTGCAACGAGCTTGCCGGAGGGATGGGCGGATTCGCCCGCCATGGCCCAAGCCCTGCGGAAAGTCGACGGCGGGCGGCTGCTGTCCACCGCGCTGGTGAACGTCCTGCTGACCGACGACGGCCGTGTGTTCGCCGGATCCGTCACCCCGGAGCGGCTGCAGGCGGCGGCGGAGGGCCGGTGAGCGGCGCCTCCGATGAACCCGCGATCGAAATTCGCGGCCTGACCAAGCGCTTTGGCCGGCAGGCCGCCGTCGACAATATTGATCTGGCCGTCCCGCGCGGTGCCGTGTTCGGCTTCCTCGGGCCCAACGGCTCCGGCAAGACCACCACCATCCGCGTGATGCTCGGGCTGGCCGGCGCCACCGGCGGGAGCGTGCGCGTGCTGGGGCTTCAGATGCCGGCCGGGCTGCGCGAGGTGCTGCCGCGGGTGGGCGCCCTGGTCGAGGGACCGGCGTTCTACCCGTTCCTCTCCGGCGCCGACAATCTGCGCCGCTTCGACACCGCCGACCGGCACGCCCCGACCCGGACCCGCCGCGCCCGGGTCGCCGGCGCGCTGGAGCGGGTCGGGCTCTCGCACGCTGCCGGCAAGAAGGTGCGCGCCTACTCGCTCGGCATGAAGCAGCGGCTAGGCATCGCCAACGCCCTGCTGATGCCGCGCGACCTGCTGGTGCTGGACGAGCCGACCAACGGCCTGGACCCGCAAGGCACCCGCGAGGTGCGCCACCTCGTGCGCTCACTGGCCGCCGAGGGAACCACGGTCTTCGTCTCCAGCCACCTGCTGGCCGAGGTCGAGCAGATCTGCACGCACGCGGCCATCATGAGCGCCGGCCGCCTCGTGGCGCAGGGGACCTTGGAGAGCCTGCGGCGTTCCGGCCGCGCGCGGGTGAAGCTAACGACGCCGGACCTCGCCGACGCGGCGCGGGTGCTGCGGGGATTGGGGCTGGAGCTGGGGGTGAGTCTGGAAGGGAGCGGGGAGCAGCTGACCGCGCCATTGGCCGACGGCCTGCTGCCCGAGCAGATCGTGGCGGCGCTGGTCGCCGAGGGCGTCCGGGTCCGCGGTTTCGCCGTGGAAAACAGCACGCTCGAGGAGCGGTTTGTCGCCCTGACCGGGGAGGGGTTCGATGTTGTCCAGTGAGCAGGCGGCCCCACCAGCGCCCGTCCGGCCGCGCTCGTCGGCCGGCTGGGCGCTGCTGGGCTCCGAGCTCGGCGTGCTGTTCCGTCGCTGGCGGACGTGGGCGATGCTGGCGGCGCTGGCCGCGGTCCCCGTCCTGATCGGGCTCGCCGTCCGGCTCACCGCGGAGGACGTCGAACCCGGGGACGGGCCGCCCTTCCTCGACCGGGTCACCCAGAACGGACTGTTCATCGCGCTGACCGGCACCGTCGTCTCCATCCCGCTGTTCCTGCCGCTGACCATCAGCGTCGCCGCGGGGGACACCATCGCCGGCGAGGCCAACCTCGGCACGCTGCGTTACCTGCTCGCCGCCCCGGCGGGCAGGATCCGGCTGCTAGCGGTCAAGTACGCGGCCGCCGTCGCCTTCTGTATCGCCGCCGCCCTCACCATCGTCGCCGCCGGCATGCTGGTCGGCGTCGCACTTTTCCCCGTCGGGCCGGTGACGCTGCTCTCCGGCGACACCATCGGCGTGGGCGAATCGGTGCTGCGGCTGCTGCTGGTCGCCGCCTACGTCAGTCTGTCGCTGGCCGGGCTCGCCGCCATCGGCCTGTTCATCTCCACTCTCACCGAAGTGCCCGTCAGCGCCATGGCCGCCACCGCCGTCCTCGCCGTCGTCGCCCAGATCCTCGGCGCCCTGCCACAGCTCGACTGGCTGCATCCCTGGCTCTTCACGAACCACTGGGTCGGATTCGCCGACCTGCTCCGCCAGCCCATCTCCTGGGACTCTTTCGGCGCCAACGCGCTGCTGCAGGGCGGCTATATCGCCGTCTTCTGCGCGCTCGCCGGCAGCCGTTTTGCCACGAAGGACGTTCTGTCCTGAAGCTTCAATCCTGGCCGGCGCTAAAGACCGCCGCTCCCGACGCACGCCATGCGGACAGCAACTTGCCGTCGCCCGACGCGAGGACGGCAAGCGGATCCCCGGCTACCACGAGCCCGGCCGCGCAATGTACTGCGTCGTATCCCCGAAGCCCGTGCTCGCCGGCCATTTCGGCGACGGAACGCGTGAGCCGGTCATCCATCTCTATGACGCTGAAATTCGTCCAATAGGCATCAAGTTCCCGCAGTACGTGCCGGAGCTGTGAGGAGTTCATCCGGTCCATCCGATATCCCTGGTGAAGGGCAGCGGCCGCCTCCACGTAGAGCAAGCGGGTTGAAACCGGTGTGGATGTGGCGTCCCATAGCCGGCGGCATCCCGCCGAGGCGGGCTCCTCGACCAAGAGCGGGACGAGGGCGGACGTGTCCCAGTACGTGATCATCCGCGTTGGTCAGGCAACAGATCGCTGACTGCGCTTCCAATGTCCAGCGGGGCGGTCGAAGGCCTCTTCGGCCCGGCTGCCGGGGTGATCCTGCCCTCCGCGACGAGCTGTTCGAACACGCTGTCGCCTTCCAATGGCACCAAACGGGCGACCGGCCGCCCATGATCCGTGATGGTGATGGATCTTCCCGCGCGCACCTCCGCAAGGTGCCGACTCAGATGGTTTTTCAGGTCCCGGATACCGACGCCCATGCCTGCTCCATTTGTAGCTACATATTTGTGGTCACTGTAGCCTCAACCTCGTGCTGCCGCCACCCCTATGTTTCGGATCTCGACCCTCTGTCGCTGGGCTATACAAGTTTGCACTGGCGCTCGAAACATCAGACGTCTAATGTTTGGGGGTGGCTTCCGAAACCTTGGGCCAGGCGCTGGATGAGACGCTTGCCCCCGAACTTGATGAACACGTCCCCGCCCCGCGCCGGCGGTGGACGGCCTGGCTGGCGGTCGCCGCCGTCGTCCTTATTGGGCTGAACCTGCGCGCCGGGATTACCAGTGCGTCGGCGCTGTTCCACGGCCTGCAGCAGCTGCTGGGCTACGGGCCGCTGGTGGCGTCGCTGCTGCCGACGATCCCGGTGCTCTGCTTCGCCGTGGCGGGGGCGGCCACCGCCTGGCTGAGCGGGCGGATCGGGCTGGAGCGTTCCATCGCCCTGGCGCTCGGGCTGCTGGTTGCCGGGCTGGCGCTGCGCGGATTCGAGTCGGTGGGGCTGCTGCTGGCCGGCACCGTGGTGGCGATGTCCGGACTGGCCATCTGCAACGTCGCGATGCCCTCCTTCATCCGCGAGCACTTCCCGCACCGGACGTCGGCGCTGACCGGGACCTTCACGATCACGATGGCGACCGGCGCGACGATGGCCGCCGCGGCGAGCGTACCGCTGGCCGCCCAGCTGGATTCCCCGACCGGAGGGCTCGCCGCCTGGGCCATCCTGGCCGCGGTGGCGCTGGCCGCGTTCCTGCCGCTGGGCGTCACCTCCCGCCCGCGCCCGCTGGCCGGCGGGAAGCGGCACGTTTCCCCGTGGCCGCTGCTGAGGACCCGGAAGGGCCTGCTGGCCACCGCGCTGTTCGCCATCCAGGCGCTGCTGGTCTACGCGCTGATGAGCTGGCTGCCGTTCATCATGGTCTCGCGCGGACTGGACGCGGCGTCCGGCGGGCTGATCCTTGCCGTGGTCCAGGTGCTCTCGATTCCGGCGGTGATCGTGCTGCTCGCGATGGCCACGCGGCCGCGCCTGTTGCGCCCGGCGTTCGTGCTCACGGCGAGCTGTTCGCTGGCCGGCTACGTGGCGCTGCTGGTGTTGCCGGCGCAGCTCGGCCTCATTTCGGCAGTGCTGCTCGGCCT
The DNA here is from genome assembly GCF_946892675.1 of Arthrobacter sp. Marseille-P9274. Taxonomy (NCBI): domain Bacteria; kingdom Bacillati; phylum Actinomycetota; class Actinomycetes; order Micrococcales; family Micrococcaceae; genus Arthrobacter; species Arthrobacter sp. Marseille-P9274. The sequence continues at coordinate 199,783 of NZ_CAMPOV010000002.1, read as the reverse complement.
CGGCTTCGGGGTGTTTCCGCTGCTGATGCTGGTGATCAGCCGCAGCGGCTCCAGCGCGGCGGAGACCACGGCGTTGTCCACGCTGGCCCAGTCCGTCGGCTATTTATTCGCCGCTGCCGGCCCGTTCGGCCTCGGCATACTGCACGACGCCGCCGGTTCCTGGACGCCGTCCCTGGTGCTGATGCTGGCCGGGTCGGTCCTGCAGATGCTGCTGTGCTTCTGGATCACGGCGCCGGAGCGGAAGGCGCAGTCATGAGCTCGGGCCAGTTGGGCCGGCCGCCGCTGGCCGACGAAGTCACCGCCCGGCTGCGGCAAGCCATCGCCTCGGGGGAGTGGCCCCTGCAGCAGCGCATCCCGTCCGAGCCGGAACTGGTGCAGCGCCTGGGCGTCTCCCGCGGGACGCTGCGCGAGGCCATCAAGGCGCTGGCCCATGCCGGCATGCTGGAGGTCCGCCGCGGCGACGGCACCTATGTGCGTGCCACGAGCGAGATCAGCGGCACCGCCCGCCGCGCCTATCGCGAGTACGACGACGAGGACGTGCTCCAGGTCCGCTTCGCCCTGGACACCCAGGCGGCCCGGCTCGCCGCGCAGTCAGCGGACGACGGCGCCGTGGCGGCGATGCGGGAAATGCTCGCCAGGCGGCGGCGGGCCTGGGACCAGCAGGACCTGGCCGAATGGATCGCCGCGGACTGGGACTTCCACGAGGCCGTGGCGGCGGCGTCCGGAAACTCGCTGCTGCATGAGCTGTATTCGAGCTTCGGCGACGTCTTCCACGGGACCAAGATGGCCCAGCGGCTGCGCGACGGGTTCGACGGGTGCCTGCGGGCAGGCCACGAGGACCTGGCGGACGCGATTGCGGCCGGCGACGAGGATGCGGCGGCGGCAAGCGTCACTGCCAACCTCGGCTACTGCCTGCAGTGGATGCCGCGCCGGAAATAGCCTGACTCGGGGAGGGTCCTGCTCCATGCACGCGGTAAGGATGCCGGAGTCTCCTCTTGGTGCGCCACGAAGTATTAGGTAGACTGACCTACCTAATGCAGGCATGCCCGGGAGGAGACGCAGGATGGCGCCGGTGAAGAGCGGCTCGGGGAAGGCTGCGGCGTTGAAGGGCGGCTCCGCGCCGAAGAGCTCGGCGCGGGCCAGGATCCTCGAGGCGGCCGCGCAGCGGTTCTACGCCAACGGCATTGCCGCCACGGGAATCGACACGATCACGGCCGCCGCGGGCGTGGCGAAGATGAGCCTCTACAACAACTTTTCGTCAAAGGCCGCACTGGTGGAGGCCTACGTCGAGGCCCGGCACGAGGAATGGCTGGGGCTCTACGAGGCGCGGGTGGCCGACAAGGCCACGGCGCAGGAGCGGATCCTCGCCGTGTTCGACGCCTACCTCGACCATGCCGAGTCCGGCTACGAGCACGGTTTCCGCGGCTGCGGTCTGTTGAACGCCGCCGCGGAACTCACCGCCGACGATCCCGCCCGCGCCGCGGTGCGCCGGCACAAGGAGCAGGTCGAGGAGATCCTGGCCGGGCATCTCCGCGGGCTGACCGACGGGCCCCGGGCCGACCAGTTGGCCGAACACTTCTGCTTCCTGCTGGAGGGGGCGATGGCCCGGGCCGGCCTGGAAGGCGGGCCCCGGCGGCTGGTCGACGCCAAGGAGTTCGCCGCCGGAATGCTCGGCGCACTGTGAGCGGCACGATGAACCGCGCCGCGACCGGCACCTTCGCCATCCTGGTCACGTCGTTCCTGTGGGGCACCACGGGGACGGCGGCAACGTTCGCGCCAGACGCCGGGCCGCTGGCCATCGGGGCGGCCGCGCTCGGTATCGGCGGGCTGCTGCAGGCCGCCATTGCAGTCCCCGCGCTTCGCCGATCCGTAAGCCGACTGCGGGTGAATGCGGGACTGATTGCGGTCGGCGCCCTGGCTGTGGCCATCTACCCGCTGGCCTTCTACAGCTCGATGTACCTGGGCGGCGTTGCCATCGGCACGGTCGTTTCGCTGGCCTCGGCGCCGCTTGCGTCCGGCCTGCTGGAGCGGCTGCTCGAGCGCAGGGCCCTCAGCCGCTGGTGGATGCTCGCCGCGCTCCTGGGCATCGCCGGCAGCGCGCTGCTCTGTGCGTCGCGCGCAGGGAGGCGTCGGCCTCGGCGCCGGGCACCATCGCCAGCATCGCGTTGGGCCTGGTCGCAGGCATCACCTATGCCGTCTATTCGTGGATCGTGCACCGGCTGATGCAGCAAGGCGTGGGGCGGGCCGCCTCCATGGGGCGGTCTTCGGGCGGGCGGAACGCTCCTGGTCCCCGTGCTCGTGGTGACCGGCGCGCCCCTGGTGGCCTCGCCGCCGTCGTTCGCGGTGGCCGCCTACATGGCGCTCATCCCCATGTTTGCCGGGTACTTCCTCTTCGGCTTCGGGCTCGCGCGGGTGCGGCCGAGCACCGCGACCACTCTCACGCTGGCCGAACCCGCCGTCGCGGCGGTGCTGGCGGTCCTCGTCGTCGGGGAGCGGTTGTCGGTCCTCGGCTGGGCCGGGCTGTCCGTCATCGGCGCCGCGCTGGTGGTCCTGGCCTTCGCGCCGGCCAACGTCGAGGCGGAAGGCCGCGCGGCACTGGTGCCGCCGGCGGTCCGGGCCTAGCCTGTCAGGCAAGGACAGCCCGAAGCCGAACGCCAGGAGACAGCCCATGCGTGCATCCACCATCGCCAAAACCGCCGCCGCCGTCGCCGCCACGGCGGTATCCGGCTCGGTCGCCACGGATCCGTCCAGCGCCTGGTACCGCAGCCTGCGCAAGCCACCGTTCCAGCCGCCGTCGGCCGCGTTCCCGATTGTCTGGACCGCACTCTACGCCGACCTCGCCCTCTCCGCCGCCGCCGCCCTGGACGGGCTGGAGGGTCGCGGCCTGGAGGCAGAACGGCGGCGGTACCTCCGTGCGCTGACCGCCAACCTGGTGCTGAACGCGGGCTGGAGCTGGCTCTTCTGGCGGGCCCGCCATCCGTGGAGCGCGGCCGCCGAGTGCGCCCTGCTGGCCGCCAGCAGCGCCGACCTCGTGCGCCGGACGGCGCGCGTCTCCCGGGCCTCGGGCGCCGCGCTGGCACCCTACGCGCTGTGGTGCATCTTTGCCACCGTGCTCACCACCGCCATCGCCCGGCGGAACCCGCGGGCCTGACGAGCGGAACGGGACCCCTGAGGGCGCTGTCCTGCCCGCGGGGGGACGCGGACAGGACAGCGCTCCGACCTCATGCCGGCGGAAAGCCAAGGCACGTCACCGGCGTCGGATGTGCCACTCGGCAGGGGGATGCTGTGGCACTTGCATGGACACTATGCCAATAGTGAGTTGAGTGTGACCAGGAAGCGGTTTCTTGAGCCAATCTTGAGGAAATCTTGAGCTAGGCGTGCGAACTGCGCCGTTGCGGCACTCGGGACCGCCGCGCTGAGCCTCGGAAGCTCCTCGCTTCAGCAGCATGCATCGGCGGCCGATGATGTGCCGGGTTTCGAGGTTGAGCAGCATCCCTGGGCGTCAAATGTAGGACTGTCGGCCAGGACCGTGTAGATCTCCCACTGTTCATGGTTGGGAGTGTTCTGCACCCAGAACTTGTCCTGCTTGGCATAGCAGCAGGTGCTCTCGCGCTCCTCGGCCGCAGCAAAGCCGTGGCCTGCCAGCCGGGTCAGTTCGTCATCGACTGCTGCGGTGTCCTGGACCTCGACGCCGAGGTGGTTGAGGGAGCCGCCCTTGCCGGGGTTCTCGATGAGCACCAGCTTGAGCGGGGGTTGGGCGACGGCGAAGTTGGCGTACCCTGGCCGGCGCTTGGCCGGCGCGGTGTCAAACAGGCGCGAGTAGAACTCCACGGATTCCTCGAGGTTGTCGACGTTGAGGGCGAGCTGCAGGCGGGACATGGCTGCTCCTATAGATAGATGGTTGTCTATGTCATGAGGTTGCCACCGGAGATAGATGGATGTCAATATCTATGTGTGTCTAAATCTGTCCTGGAGCTCAATCCCGCGGAAGCGGTCGCCTGCTGCACGCCCATGACCCGGGAGCCGATGAGCGGACCCCAAGCCGAGCGCGTCTCGGCGCTGCTGAAGGCCCTGGCGGACCCGGTCCGGCTCCAACTGCTCGCCCGCGTGGCTTCCCACGAGGGCGGGGAAGCCTGCGTGTGCGACTTGGCCGAAGCCTTCGAACTATCCCAGCCGACGATCAGCCACCACCTGAAGGTGCTGCACCGGAGCGGGCTGCTGGCGCGGAGCAAGCGCGGCGTGTGGGTCTACTACAAGGTTGAGTCCGAGGTGCTTGACTCGCTCGGCAAACTCATCTCCAGCGCCGGCGCATGAGAGGCGCATCTTTGCGCTTCAGCCTGTGTAGCCCGAGGCTGTAGCCGTTAGTCTCTGGTGCCCCCTCCGCCGGCACGGGCGAGGTCCAGGCACTCGATGAACTCCTCCGGTCTGGCGCAGGACACTAGCAGCAGCCCGGTAGCCGGACCAACAGCTACGTCCGAAATGTCCTGGTACCGAGCTTCCGTGGAGAACAGGCCGGCGACCGAGATGCGAACGCCGTTTTCCCGCAACTGCAGGCGGGCGGCCATCATCGTAATCGCCGCGAACAAGGCCAGGCTCACGCGGTAGCGGCGCGGCATCGCCGCCCGAAAGGTCGTGCGCCGCGTCCCCTTCTTCCCGTCCACCCCTTCAGTGCGACGGCGGTGTCTGCCTACGGGCGTCTACGCGGAATTTTCTGCTGGAAAGGGGCGGAACGCGAATGTTGTCCTCGGCGGGCTCGGAAGCGGGGCGGCTTAGGCTGCCCAGCAATTTTGTCAGACCCGGGACGTACCTTGAAAGCTGGGCGGGCTGTCTCTTCGGGCAGTTCCAGGGAACAGGTTGGGGGACCGGATCATGGTGGTAGACATTTGGGAACGAAGCGGTGCGGAACTGGCTGAGCGCATCCGCGCCCGGCGGGACAAGCATCTCGTCGTCATCTCGCAGCGGACGGATTCCGGTCTGCTGCACCTGGACGCCGAGTATGTCGGCGCCGAGCTGGACGGACTCGCCGACGTCGTGGTGGTTCGTGGCGAGGGAAAGACTTGGGAATTGTCCGACGTGCTGCCTGAAGGTTGGAGCGTTTATGGCAATTCAGCGCGTGCTTATCCGGCGGAAATGTCGCTGGGCAGCGGGAACCCTACGCGTTACGTCGTGGCCAACCGGAAGACTGAGCTGAAAAGTGCGGCCGATGCACTCATCGAGATCGTCGAGAGGCTTCCTCTTCCGCCGTCGGTCCGGAAGCAAGTCGAGGCGGAACGCCCGCTCGGGCCAACCGTCCGGTCCGGCACCGTTGCAGGATTCCTCGGTGGCGGGCAGCGCGCTCTGGTCGAGTTCGCGGACGGCACCCGCGGCACGGTTCGCCAGGAAGACGTGCTTCCCGGAGTAAGGCTGGACTGGGTTCTTGCGGCCGGACAGCAAATCCGCGGGCGCTTTGACACGGACTCGCGAGTTTTGGTCATCGACCCGGGCGCGGAGGTTCCGCGGCTGACTCAGGCTTATGACTTCGGCTCGCTGGTGCTGGTACTGGTGGAGTCGGCCACTTCGGACAGCGCCGGACTGACACTCCTTCCCGGGACCACGATCAACGTTCCGCTGGGCGACATCAGCTCCAATCCATTGGACCAAGCCGATGAACTGCTGACTCCGGGCGATGTCGTCATTGCGCGCCTGAGGAAGGAAGTAGGCGTTCCCAAGCTTTCGCTCATTGACATTGACGACGACGAAATGCCGGTCCAGGCTCCGGTGCTGGTGCAGGGCGGCACGCCATGGTTGAAGCTCGGCAGGAACCTGCTGCCGCCGAGTTCGAACGAGTTGGCAGAGCAAGCCGAGGACGCAGAGGCGCAGCAGGGTATCGGGAAGGTGCCACTAGCCACGGAAAGTGCGCAGCCGGCCCCTCGCCCGGCTTTGAAGCAGGTCCAGCAGCAGCTGGAGGCGGCGCGCGCGGAAGCCCGGCTTCTCCGTGGTGCCGCGGATCGACAGGGCGCGGCCGAGCAGGAGATCGCTGTACTCCTGGCAGAAGTGAGTCAGCTGCAGCATGAGCTACGGGACCGGGCGGCCCAGGTCGAGAAGTTGCGGGGCGATTCTAGGCGAACGATCAACCGCTTAATGGACACTCAGCAGCGGATGCGCGCCGCCGAACGGAAATTGAGCCGGCTGCAGGATCGTTCCGCGCAGTTTGCCACGCAGGAGGAGCTGTTCCGGCATGAGCTGTACCTGGCGTGGGTGGAGCGGGTGTCCGGGGCGGAGAAATCCGCTCTCCGGCTAAAGGACTTCGCAGTCGGGCCCAAGTTCTTGGCATCCTTCTACGGGCATTCGGAAGAGCACCAGAGGAAGGCACTCAAGGCGTTGGTTGATCTGCTCGTCGGACGGGCCGCGAGGATGCAGGCGCGGCAGCTCCATCAACTGCGGACCGGCGATGGCGGCGACGATGCGCCTGTAATCCGTTCTGCGGACGATGCCAAATGCTGGCGGATGTCCGTCGAAGTCAACGCGCCGGCTGCCCGCCGACTCCACTATTGGGACCTCCCGGGCGGTGGCATCGAATTGCACGAACTCGTGCCGCACGATGTGACAACGATCTGATGCACACCGGCGACGGCGGCTGGCGGCACTCAGCCCGCCAGCCGCCGTCGTACTCTTCCAGTTCACCGGAACTTCGCCAAGCCGTGCCCTTCGGTTCGGGAGCCCTGCCTAGCGTCGAGAGGTCACTCCACTCGCATGAAAGGCACCCCCCAATGCTTTCTCCCAAGTCCCGCAGACGCGCGCTCGGCAGCGCGCTCGCCCTCGCCGTCGTTCTGCCGCTGGCCATTGGCGCCACCTCCGTGGCGACCGCAGCGCCGGATGCCGGCGTCCACAAGGCCGACCCGGTCAACACCCGTCCCACCGACGGCGTCCTCTACCGCCAGAGCTTCAACGACCTGGCCAAGAACCTCCAGGCGCGGTCCAACGATCCCGAGATCACGGACGGAACCGTGGGCTTCACGCACACCGCGCCGAAGGGCTGGGCCGTGGAGAACGACGATTCGATGGCAGGCGTCGGTGTCGACGAGTGGCGCGGCTGGTCCTTCACCACGCGCGATTTCTGGATCGACGCCGAGGACCAGATGCGGAACCGCTTCGCCCGCGCCGACAACGTCATGGCCGTGGCCGATTCGGATGAGTTCGCCGACCGCAACAACGCTCCTCACAATTTCAAGACCACGCTGTCCTCGGAAGAGATCAAGGTTGCCGGCGAGTCCGCCATCGAGCTGAGCTTCGACTCGCACTACCGCGGCTGGAAGGGCCAGTCCGCGTCCGTGACCGTCGAGTTCGACGGCTCCGGCAAGCAGCAGGAGATCCTCCGCTACGACAGCTCGTCGGTGAAGGACGGCTACGACGGCTCGGTCATCAACGCGAACGAGACCGTGGCCGTTGATGTGCCGGAGGGCGCCAAGAAGGCTGTCTTCCGCTGGAACTTCGAAGCTGAAGCCAACAGCTGGTACTGGGCGATCGACTCGGTCTCCGTCCGGCAGGCCCTGCCCGAGGCCGCCGAGGACCCGACCAGCGCCTGGGTGGTCAGCGACATCCAAGGCCAGCCGCAGGACCTGGCCCACGCGTTCACCGACCTTAACGCCGTCCGGCCCGACGCCGCCGGCCTGCTGATGGTCGGCGACATCGTGGCCTCGGGCAGCGAAGCCCAGTGGGACGACATCAACAAGGTGATGGATGACAGCGCCTCGATCCTCCCCGACACCGTAGCGGCGGCAATTGGCAACCACGAGAGCTACACGGGCGAGCCGTGGGAGGTCCTGCGCGACCGCTTCCTGGCCTTCGCCGAGCGTGACCGGGTGTGGGACGAATACGTGCTCGAAGGCGCCGGCGGGGAGGTCCCGGTCCTGGTCCTCGGCCAGGAGGAGCAGCGTCCTCCGGAGGTCGCGATGTCCGCCGAGCAGATCGACTGGCTCAAGGAACGGCTGGCGCACTGGACCGAGGAGGGGAAGCAGGTCCTGGTCATCTCGCACTTCCCGCTGGGCGATACCGCGTCCGCATCGTGGATCCCCTGGTACCACAACAGCTACGAGCACAACGACCAGCTGACCGGCATCCTCGGCGACTATCCGAACGCCGTCATGCTCAACGGGCACACGCACTATCCCTTCGAGCTGGGCGACTGGGCCGCCCAGCGCCGGACCGACGGCGGCCACCCGGACGGCTTCTGGGCGGTCAACACCGGCGCCGTCCAGGTCGAATGGGACGCCCGCGGCGAGGACACGGCCGGCATCAACGAGATCGTCACCCGGGACATCAACCGGGGCCTCACCGTGGACGTGTACAAGGATCGCCTGGTGATCGAGGGGCGCGACTTCGGCGTCGCCGGCGCCGGGGGAACCAACGACGTCAACAGCGTCGTCCGCTCTGTCACCATCCCCAACCCGCTCGCCAAGTAAGGCAATGACGACGGCGGTCCAGGGCTCCGCGGAGACGGGGTCCTGGACGCCGCCGTTCCGCCGGCAGGCAGCTTCGATAAGCCGGGGCGAGTGCTGGACGCAACCAGCCGCCTGACGGGATAATTCGTGGGACCACAAGCATCGGGCACGATCACGAATGTCCCTTCACGGGGCTCTACTCCCGGGTTCGTCGGAGTGGCATCGCGACGCGGCTGCAATCGGTGGCCGGGTGCGAGAAGAAGTCGCGGAGGGAGAAACTCATGACCGCGCAGGAACCCCGAAGAAGGAGTCTCGAGGGCCGGGTCTCGGTCGGCCCGCTGGCTGCGGCGGACCTCGACCGCGCCGACGAGATCTTCAGGACGGCGTTCGGGACGTTCCTCGGGGTCCCGGATCTGTTCGGGACGGCCGACTATGTCCGTACTCGCTTCGCCGCCGATCCGCACGCAACCTTCGCCGCGACGGTCGACGGCGAGCTCGCCGGATCCAACTTCGCCACCAATTGGGGCAGCGTCGGCTTCTTCGGGCCGTTGACCGTGCGTCCGGACCTGTGGGACCAGGGCGTCGGCAAGAGCCTGATGGAGCCCGTCATGGGCTGCTTCGAGACCTGGGGAAACAGGCACGTCGGCCTGTTCACCTTCGCGCACAGTCCAAAACACCTCGAGCTCTATCGCCGGTACGGCTTCTGGCCCCGGTTCCTGACCGCGGTCATGAGCAAGCAGGTGGAGGCCAGTGACTCGGTCCCGACGCCGTTGACGTATGCCGGGTTGTCCGACGCGGAGCGGCCCGAGTACCTCAGTGCGTGTCGCGCCCTGACGGACGACGTATACGAGGGCCTGGACCTGCAACGCGAGATTGTGGCCGCGCAGGCGCAGGGAATCGGTGACGCCGTCCTGATGCCGGGGGGCTCTGGGCTGGACGGGCTGGCTGTCTGTCACTGCGGGCCCGGATCGGAAGCGGGCACGGACGTATGCTTTATCAAGTTCGGCGCCGTGCGGCCCGGCCGGGAGGCGGGAGACAGATTCGAGCGCCTTCTCGACGCCTGCGATCAACTGGCCGCCGAACGCGGACTGGGCCGGCTCGACGCCGGGATGAGCCTGGGTCGCCCCGACGCCTATCAGCGCCTGGTCAACCGTGGTTTCCGGACCGGGTTGCAGGGCGTGACCATGCACCGGCCCAACGAGCCCGGCTACAGCCACCCCGACGCGTACGTGATCGACGACTGGCGCTGACCTCCCGGTCACGGACCGCTGTAGCAGGTGGTATCTCGGCGAGCGAGCTTCCGCTGCGCGGCTAGGCTTGGCCCGTGACTGACTCCCGGCGCGCGGCGCCTCCTGCCCTTCGTCCGGCGCTGGTCTTCGGGGCGATAACCGCCGCAGTGTGGCTGTTGACGACGACTGCCTACGCCCTGGTCGCCGGTCTCGGGCTGCCCGTGCCGATGGGCGCCGTCGGGCTGGTCTTCCCCGGGACGATTCCGGGCTGGCTGGCGTCCTCTGCAGGTCCCTGGCCGGTGCTGGGCGTCGTCGTTTCGACCCTGGCGGCCGGCGCCTTGGCGTTCGCGCTGGCTCCGCTGGTGCTGTCGGCCGCCGGACCGCAACGCCGCGGCCTGCTGGTGTTGGCCCTGTGGTTCGTGGTGCTGCTCGCGGCGGCGCTGGCCGGGGGACTGATGGTGCTGGGCGGTATAGCCGCCTACTGGCCGCCGCTGCGTCTGCTCGACCTGGTGACTCCGGTGGCTCCGGCCGTCGCGACCGCTACCTACTGGGGCCTGCTGTGGGGCTGGATACCGGCCGTGCTGGCGGCCAAGGCCTGGGGTAACGCTGCGGCCGCCCCGGAAGGCGGGCGGGCCCGGTGGCTGCGTCCGCTGCCGGCCGTGCTTTTCGGCGTGCTGCTCGTGGCGGCGTTCCCGCTGGCGCAGGCGGCAAACCGGGCGGAAGCCCCGGAGCCTCCGGTGGCCGAGCCGCTCCCGGAACCGGTGGTCTACGGGTCCCCGGAGGTGTCCATGGCGGTGGAGGATGGCGCGCCGGAATCACCCAATCCCTCTGGTGAGCCGTGGTGCACCGGCGGGGACACCGCCGTCGTACTGGGTGGCGGGGATGCCGCCACGGGACACCGCGCCCAGGAACTGCGGATCACGAATACGGGCGACGCCGACTGCCTGCTGGCCCGCTACCCGGACATCGCATTCGACGACGAGGGCGGCTCCGCGATGAGCGTGCTGGTGTTCCGCGGCGGGACCTTCATGACGGACGATCCCGGGCTGGAGCCGCTCACGCTCCCGCCCGGAGGCTCGGCCCGTGCCCTGCTCGGCTGGAACGCAATGGCCGCCGCGGGTGACGTCCGGGCCGGCGCCGTGCTGGTGGCGCCGTATGCGGGAACCGGGCGCGAAAAGCTGTCGCTGGTCCTCGACATCGTCAACGGCGGCGCGGTCGCGGTGACCGCTTGGCATGCCGACGGCGCCTAGGGTTCGGGGAATACCGGGATTCGCCTATTCGAACCGCACGGCGTCCCACTCAAGGATCCGCGGTTCTGCCAGCCCCTCGGTGATGAACGGGTCACCGGCGATGAATCGCTCGGCGTCCTCGTGTGTGGTGAAGATACCCATCGATGCACCAGCAGGGTCGGTGGTTTGGAACGGACCGAGCGCGACGAGCCCGCCGCCGTCGGCCTGGAATGCCTCGTAGAAGGCCTTGTGGCGGGGGAACGTCTCAAGGATGCGCGAGCGGTCGACGCCGTCCCTGATGCTGTACATCTCGACGAATTCCATGTGGGCGATCCTACCGGCGCCGGTGCAGGGGCAGGAGACCTAGCCGATGCTGCCGAAAACGGGCTCCGTCGGTTCGGCCGCCCGAAAGTGGGATCATTTCTGGCGGAGGCCGACGAGGACACCACGGGACCGGCGAGCTTTATGGTGCTGGATCCGGACGGCAACCCCGTCCTTGTGGATCAGCACGTCTGACCCTGTTCGCCGGACCGGTTCTAAGCGTAGTCACCGGCACGACGCGGCCGGCTGCAGTCCGCGAAGAGGCAACCGGCCGGTCGTCCTACCACTCACTGATAGGGGACCGTCAACGTAGCATCGGGACCTTGGGAGAACCTGAGAGAGCGCGGCGTGAGCGCTGAAGCCGGCTGCTTGACCCCAGCGCCAGTTCCATGGTCTCTTCTGCTCTCGCCGGGTTGGTGAAGAACCGGGTAATTGGCGCACCCCAGTCTTTGTTGCCCCGTCGTCATTGCTTGAAAGGAATTGCCGTGGTGCTTCGCGTCCTCGTCCATGAGGACCCGGCGAGTAGTGGCGCGGCAAGAACGACGACGGTGCGGTGCGGCTCCCAGCCGCACCGCACCGCCGTCGGAATTTGCAGTGGTGGCTAGAAGGGGTACTCGGCGATTTCCGGGCGCACGGTGAGCCACTGGAGTTCGGTGAAGGACTCCATGTTGGCCTGGTGGCCGCCGATGCGCGAGCCGTTGCCGGAGTTCTTTGTGCCGCCGAAGGGGGAGTTGGCTTCGTCGGAGACGGTCTGCTCGTTGATGTGGACCTTGCCGGAGTCGACGCTGTCGGCGATCTGCATGGCCAGGCCGACGTCGCCGAGGATGGACAGGGAGAGGCCATACTCGTTGTTGTTGGCCAGTTCCACGGCTTCGTCGATGGTGGCGAACTTGGTCACCGGGGCGACGGGGCCGAAGATTTCGTCCTTCCAGGCGGCGTTGGACCGGTCGAGGTCGGCCAGCACGGTGGGCTGGTAGAACGGGCCGTTGTTGGTGCCGCCGGCAGCGAGCCGGGCGCCGGCGGAGACGGCGTCCTGGACGATCGAGTCGATGCGCTTGAGCTGGTGCTCGTCGATGATCGGGCCGATGGCGACGGTGCCGGTCTTCGGGTCGCCGACGGGCAGGTTCTTCGCCTTCTCGGCCAGCGCCGCGACGTAGTCCTCGTAGATGTCTTCGTGGACGATGTGCCGGCCGGTGGTCATGCAGACCTGGCCCTGGTGCATGAAGGAGCCGAAGGCGGCGGCGGAGGCGGCCTTGGCCAGATCCGCGCCGGGCAGCACGATCATGGCATTGTTGCCGCCGAGTTCCAGGTGCACGCGCTTGAGGTTGCGGGCCGCTGATTCGCCGATCTTGCGGCCGGCGGCGGTGGAGCCGGTGAAGGCGATCACGCGTACTTCGGGGGCTTCGACGACGGCGGCACCGATGTCCGCGCCGCCCGGCAGCAGGGCCAGCAGCCCGGCGGGCAGGCCGGCTTCCTCGAAGATGCGCATCAGGGTGACGCCGCCGCTGACCGCGGTCCGGGGGTCCGGCTTGAGCAACACGGCGTTGCCCAGTGCGAGGGCCGGCGCGACGGCGCGGATCGAGAGGATCAGCGGGAAGTTGAACGGCGCGATCACGGAGACGACGCCGACCGGGCGGCGGCGGGCAAAGGACCAGCGGTTCTCGTTAGTGGTGAGCACGTCGCCGGCCGGCAGCGACGGCAGTGCGGAGGCTTCGTAGCATTCGTTGGCGGCGATGTGGGTCTCCAGCCCTGCCTTGGGGCCGATGCCGCCGGATTCGCGGACGAGCCAGGACTGGATTTCCTCGGCGTGCTCTTCCCAGAGCTGGCCGGCGCGGCGCAGTACGGCGGCGCGTTCCTCGGGCTTGCGGGCGGCCCACTCCTTCTGCGCGGCGGAGGCTGCGGCGGCCGCCTCCTTGACGTCCTCGACCGAGGCCACGCCGTAGCGGCCCAGCACGTCTCCGGTGGCCGGTTCGATGCTGTCCGCGGCGCCGCTGCCGCCCTCGCGCCAGCCGTTGACGTAGATCTTGCCCTCCCAGAGGGAGGTTTCAAGCAGGGACATATCCGTCCTTTCGGGTGGTTTTTGCTGGTTGGGTCTGGAGCTAGCCGGCGGTTTTGAGCACGGCCTTGATGGTGCCGCCGGAGGTGGAATCCGCGACGGCCTGGTCGATTTCGTCGAAACCGTAGTACTTGACCAGCTTGTTGAAGGGGAAGCGCCCGGCCTTGTAGAGCGCGATCAGTCCGGGGATGAGCTGCTGGGAGGTGGTGGAGCCGCCGAGCGTGCCGATGATCCGCTTGCCCCACAGTGTGCGCAGGTGGTCCACGGAGAAGCGCGCCTCGGCCGGGGCTCCGCCGATCAGGATCAGGGTGCCCAGCATGCCGACCGCCTCGGCGGCCTCCTCCAGCACCTTGATGTTGCCGGTGCACTCCAGCACGTAGTCGGCGGGACCGCCGCAGATCCGCTGGATCTCCTCCAGGGCGTTGGCCTTCCCGGAGTTGATGGTGTGCGTTGCGCCGAATTCGCGGGCCAGTTCCAGCCGCGAATCGTGCAGGTCGATGGCGATGATGGTGGCGGCCGGCGTGTTCTTCGCGGCCATGACGGCGGCGAGGCCGACGGCGCCGGCCCCGTACACCACGAGCGACTGGCCGGGCTCGGGCTTGGCGGTGTTGAACACGGCACCGGCGCCGGTGGTGATGCCGCAGGCCAGCGGCCCGACGAGCTCCAGCGGGATGTCCTGGTCAACCTTGACCAGCGACGAGGCCAGGGCCAGCGAGTAGTCGGCGAACGAGGACTGGCCGAAGAAATGGCCGGAGATCTTGCTGCCGTCGGCGCGGGTGTACGCCGACTTGCCGGCGTCCGGTCCCTTGAACCGCGCGCCGCTGACCAGCGCCTCGCCCAGGCGCAGGCAGTACCGGTGCTCGCCGCGCAGACAGTTCGTGCATTCGCCGCAGTACGGCCAGCCCATGATGACGTGGTCGCCCGGGGCCACGCTGGTCACGTCCGGCCCGACGGCCTCCACGACGCCGGCACCCTCGTGGCCCAGCACGCCCGGCAGCGGCAGCGGCATGTCGCCGGCCTGGGTGATCAGGTCGGTGTGGCAGAGCCCGACGGCGGCGACCTTCACCAGCACCTCGCCCGGCCCGGGAGCATCCAGCTCGAGCTCCTCGCGGACAAACGGGGCGTCCTTGCCCTCGACTACCAGCGCATTGATCTTCAATCCAAGCTCCTCACTCCTGTTTGTTGATATGTCAATCATTTCCCTTTAGCTGCGCCCAGTCAAAGACCGCCGGCAGTTGCCCGTGGAACTGGCTTCCGCGGTCATCCTTCCTGACAATCCCCGTGGAAGCCAGAACCCCCGCCCCATGGTGACGATGCCGAACACGCGCATGGAACCGCCGTCGTTGTTTGCTTGCCCGGCAGGACGCGGAGGCGGACCATTGTTTCCTAGCCCAAGGAGGCAGCCATGCGGGTCGGTTACCGGCGGACACTGTGGGCCGCCGCCGCGGCCGCCTCTGTCCTGGCGACACTGGCCGGGGGCCTGTTGCTCTGGCTGCGCTTCAGCCCGCGTCCGCTGGCGGTCCTGCTGCGGGCCCTTTCCGACCGGGACGGGCGGCGCACCGCCCAGGCGATGGCGCGGCACGTGCCGGACGGGATCGCGGAACTGCTGGACCAGCGCTACCTGGGCCACCGGGTCCACACGTGCCTGGACGTGTTCTTTCCGGAGAAGGCGGCGGCGGAGTCGCTGCGCCTACCCACAGTGGTCTGGATCCACGGAGGCGCCTGGATCTCGGGCAACAAGAACGACGTCGCCAATTACCTGCGGATCCTGGCCTCCTACGGGTTCACCGCCGTGGGCGTCGATTATTCGCTGGCCCACACGCGGCGCTATCCGGCCCCGGTCCGCCAGAGTGCCGCGGCGCTGCGCTACCTCGAGCGCCACGCCGACCGGCTGCATATCGACACGGAACGCATCGTGCTGGCCGGGGACTCGGCCGGCGCGCAGATCGCGGCGCAGTTGGCCCTGGTGGTCGCCGACGCGGACTATGCCGGGAAGCTGGGCATTGCGTCGCCCATCGGCGCCGGGAAGCTGCGCGCCGTACTGCTGCACAGCGGGGCCTACGACTTGTCGCTGGCGGGGGCCAGCGGGGCCGGAAACCAGAACTATCTGCGCACCGTGCTGTGGTCCTACACCGGGGCCAGGGACTACCTGGAGCGGCCGTACATAGCGCTGGCATCGGTCGCCCAGCACGTGGACGGCAGGTTCCCGCCGGCGTTCGTCTCCGCCGGCGACGCCGACCCGCTGCTGCCGCACTCCCTGGGGCTGGTGGCTGCGCTCAAGGCGAAGGGCGCCGAGGTGGAGGAGTTCTTCCCCCGGGCGGAGAAGGGGCTGGGTCACCAGTACCAGTTCGACCTGCGCCAAGAGGCGGCGTGGCAGGTGCTGCGGCTCAGCGTGGAGTTCCTCCGCCGCCGGACCGGCTGACGCGGTCTGGTGGGGACGGGCCGGCGGGCTCTGAGGCCGGCCGCCCCCTGCGGCCTGGTGCCACAATGTTCGATCCGGGTGCCAGCCGGGGCTGCGCGCGCTGGTAGCGTCGCGTGCATGATCGAGATTACGGGCACCCTGCAGCGGCAGGCGTGGATGGACAAGCGGCTGCCGCCGGTCGAGCGGCTGGACGGCGGGCTGTGGTCCGTTCCGGTGGTCTTCCCGAACAATCCGATGCGCTACACGCTGAGCTATGTAATGGTCGACGGCGGCGACTGCCTGGTCATCGATCCGGGCTTCGACTCGGATGAGGGTTATGCGCAGCTGGCCGCCGCGCTGGAGCGGATCGGCCCCGGGATCTCCGGAGTGACCGGGGTCTTCGCGACGCACTACCACACCGACCATCTGGGGATGGCGCGGCGGCTGGCCGATGCCGCCGGCACGTGGGTGGCGGTGGGGCGGCGGGACCGCGACGTCCTGCGCGGCTACGGCGAGCCCGCCGAGGCGCTCGAGGCAGACCTGCTGCAGTACCGGAGCTGGGGCGTGCCCGAGGAGCAGCTGGCGGAGGTGCTGCTGCCGCGGCTCGCCTTCGAACGGATCCGCGAGGAGGCGGCGGTAGACCGGGTGCTGGACGGCGGCGAGGAACTGCCGGTCGGGAGCCGTATCCTGCGGACGGAGGCGACGCCGGGGCACACGCCCGGGCACCTGATGCTCTGGGACGATGCCGCCCGGCTGGTGCTCAGCGGCGACCACATCCTCCCGCGCATCACGCCGAACGTCTCGCTGGTTCCGCACGAGCACCCCGATCCGCTGCGCAGCTACCTGACGTCGCTCGAGCGCACCGCGGAGGCGGAGGACCACGAGGTGCTGCCGGCCCACGAGTACCGGTTCAAGGGCATCGGCCGCCGCGCCCGTGCCCTGCGCGCGCACTCGATGGAGCGGCTGGACGAGGTCCTCGCCGCCCTCGCCGCCCAAACGGATCCGACGGTCTACACCGTGGCCGGCCGGATCGGCTGGTCCCGCGGCTGGGACTCGCTCGGCGGCTTCCAGCTCCGGATAGCGCTGAGCGAGACGGCAGCGCACATCCAGTACCTCGCGACGTCGGGACTTCACTCCGGCGTCCCCGGGCTTCCCGCGGTGCCGGACGAGCCGGGCGTGCCGGGTGTGCCGGGTGTGCCGGTGACGGCGGCGTCCGGTTTCCGGACCTCGGCGGCGGAGTAACCGGAACCAGCGCGGATGGAGGAGGCCGTGCGCCATTGGCAGGGGTTGGGCGATGAGTCCGACTGACTGGGATGAGGTCCCGGATGGCGCCCGAAGCGGTGAGTGGGTCGAGGTGCCCGAGACGGGTTGGGACATGCTCGCGGCTTGGGCCGCCGGCACCGAAAATGTGCGCAAGCTTCCCGTTGACGACACCGGCCGGGAGGTGCGGGTCACGATCGAGACCGACGGAGTGACACGGACACGGATGGAGCCGTTCACCGCCCAGGACCGGCAGGCCGTCGACGAGGGCATCGAGGACTATCTGAGGGACGCTGGCGCGCCCGTACCGCCGCGCGGTTTCGTCTGGCTGATGCGGCTGCCTCCCGGCGTTGCCTCCGAAGAGCAACTGTCGCGGGAGATTAACCGCGGCATCGCGGAGGCCGCCCCCGGGGCGGTCCATCCTGCCGACATCGTCCCCGTCATGGAGGACATCCTCGACCGTCTCTACGGGCGGGACTGATTCAATAGACCACCCCAGAACCGATTACTAGGGTCTTTCGGCAGTGGTCAAACGCTCTATAGGCGGCCAGACTGAAAGTGGTTGCAGCGTCTTCCTTGGGGGCGGCCGGTAACGGCCGGGGTGGCAACACCCGAGAATCGCGGCCCGACGAAATGGCTTGAAGTGAGTTGGCTTGGGGAGGCCTGACTTCGGGCCATTTCGTATGTCCGCTCCCGTCCTTACCCGCGGACCTGTATTACGACGCCGGACCGCGCCGTGGAATGCTGGGCGCATGACACCGCAGCCATCAACGGCACGCAGAACCCGCTACGCTGCGGTGGCCATGGCCGGTGCCGTGATTTATGCCGTGGTGGACGTTGTCCTTCACCTGCTGCCGCCGCACTACAATCCCATCAGCGACGCCGAGAGCAACCTCGCCGTGGGGCCCTTCGGCTGGATCATGAACCTGAATTTCCTCGGCCGGGCGGCCATGACTTTCTGCCTGATCGCGGCCGTGAACGGCACGGGACCGGCATCGGGCCTGCGGCGGACGGGCACCGGACTCCTGGCCGTCGGAGGCGTGTGCTCGGGCGTTCTGGCCTTCTTCTCGACGGATGTTCATGACGCGGGCACGTCCGTCCCGCGGATTTCCACCGTTGAAGGAGCCATTCACCTGTATGTCTCGGGATTAGGGTTCCTCGCCGCGATGGCGGCCTTCGTCTCGTTGACGCTGTGGATCCGGACCAGCCCGCAGCTTCGCACCGCGTACCCCGCCGCATTGGCCTTCACCCTGCTGGCCGGCGCCGGCCTCGCGTCCCTGGGCCTGGCCATCGCCCTTGCCCCGGAGCTGCTTGGCTTGGCGGAGCGGATCTGCCTGGTTGGAATCCTCGGCTGGGCATTCGCTGTCTGTGCCGCTATCCGGCGGCCCGTTACTCGCGCGCTGTAGCGGGCGCGGGGCAGCCCGGGTCAGTGGTGGCCGGGTGCGCGTGGGTGTACTCGTGCCGGCGCAGCAGCATCGCGGCGGCCATGGCCGGCAGCATCAGCACGTGGCCGGCGGCGGCCACGAGTTCGCGCCGGAGAGCTGGGCGATCGCGTGCGTGACCTTCGACTGGGTGGTCGCGGCTTTCCGGGGGCTTTCCCTGGGCGCCGTCGGTGTTGGCTACACTGGCCTCGTTGACGGACCAATGCCGAAGAGCTGGAGGAACAATGTTCAGGCCGGGGGCGCCCCTCGAAGAAATCGAAGAGGACGTCGAATCGATGATCACGGAGCTGGTGCACCAGCTGGGCCGGACCGCCGAGGCGGATCCGGAGCCCGCGGGAGCCGAGGAACGGGCGTACATCAAGGCCTTCTCCGACGCCCGCGCCAACAGCGACCGCGACCAGGCCGGCCTGCTGGCCACGGCGATCGGGCGGCCGAACCTCGCGGAGGCGCTCATCTACCTGAACCGTCGGCTGGACCGGATGGACCTGGATCCGCAGGACCCGGCGGGAATCATCGGCATCATTGTGCGGCTGGCGATGGACGGGCTGTGGGTCAGCGACATTCTCGACGACACCCGGTTCAGCCCCGAGGAACGCCGGAAGATCACCGACATCCTGACCGGCATGACCTACCTGACGGACAGCCAGCTGGAGGAGCTGGAAGCCCAAGCGGCACGGCGCTGATGCCCGCACGGAAGGGCGCTGACGCCCCGCGCCGGCACGGCGATGAGACCGGGCCGCGAGCCGGAAAATCCGGTGCTTCCGGCCCTTCCTGAGCGGCCCTCCCGGCGGTAGTCTGAGCTAATTATCGGTTGGCCCGCTTCTTTCGGGAGTGCTGTCATGACCAGTGCAGACGTCGTCCGCTCAGCCGGAACGGAGCTTTTCGTCAACCGCGATCCCGCCGCCGTGGACCGCTACTACGCGCCGGACTACCGCCAGCATTCGCCGCTGGCGCCGGACGGGCCGGAGGCGTTGCGGGCCTTCGTCGGGCACCTGCCGCTGGAGTTCCGGTTCGAACCGCTGCGCATCCTCGAGGACGGCGACATGGTGGTCATCCACTGCGTCTACCACGGCCTCGGACCGACGCCGATGGTCGCGTTCAACGTCTTCCGCGTGGTCGGGGACCGGCTGGCCGAGCACTGGGAGGTGCTGGCGCCGCTGGCCCAGGACTCCGTCAGCGGACACTCCCAGGTGGACGGTCCGACCGCGGTCACCGACCTGGACAAGACGCTCGCCAACAAGGCCCTCGTGAGCGAGTTCGCGCAGAAGGTGCTGATGGAGCGGGACTACGCGGTCGTGGAGAACTACGTCGCCCGCGACCTCGCCCAGCACAATCCCGAGGCCGGCGACGGACTGGAAGGCATCGAAGCCGCGCTGGCGGTCTGGGCGACCCAGGGCCGCCCGCTGACGCACCGGATGATCCACCGGATCGTCGGCCAGGGAAACTTCGTCCTGACCGTGTCCGAGGGCGAGTTCGGCGTGCCGGTGGCGCTGTACGAACTGTGGCGCGTGGAAGACAGCCTGATCGTGGAGCACTGGGACGTGATCCAGCCGGTGCCGTTCGAGATGCCGCACGGCAACGGGTTCTTCTGAGCCGCGAGATTGTCGGCGGGGCCGCCTACTCTGGATGACGAAGCGTTGCCTGGAGATCCGGAGGGCCCTCGATGGGCGTGATGAATGACCTGCTGGGGCCGCCGGCCGTCGCGGACCTGCGCGGTGTCCTCGCCCGGGCAGCGGACCAGCGTGACTGGCCGGCCCTGGCCGCGGCGGCGGAACGGCTCGAACCGCTCGCGCTGCGGGCGCGCGCGGACCTGCTGGCGGGCGCGCTCCTGTCCGATCTGGATGGCGGCCGCGGACACGGGGCGGGCTACGAGCGGGCGGCTGCCATCTTCCGGGCCGCGCTGCGGGATCCGGAGTTCAGCGGCTGGCCGATCTGGCCGGTCAGCGAGGCGGCGGTGACCCTGGCGCTGCAGGACGGGAGGCGTCGCTCCTTCGACGACGCGCTGGCGCTGCTGGCGGAGCTGACGCCGCGGCTCACCGGCGAGTTCGCCATCCGGCGCCTGCTCATCGAGGATCTGGACCGCGCGCTGGCCATCATCGCGGACTGGACACTTCATCCGGACGGGCACGTGCGCCGGCTGGCAAGCGAGGGAACCCGGCCCTACCTGCCCTGGGCCGTGCGCGTCCCGGAGATCATCGCCAGACCCGGCGCAACGATCCCGCTCCTGGACGCGCTGCACCGGGACGAATCCGAGTACGTCAGGCGTTCGGTGGCGAACCACCTGAACGACGTGGCCCGGCATGCGCCGGACGAGGTCGTGGCGGCGGCCGGACGCTGGAGCGCGGATCCCGGCCAGCACACCGCGTGGGTGGTCCGGCACGGGCTGCGGACCCTGGTGAAGAAGGCCCACCCCGGCGCGCTGGCCGTACTCGGCTTCACCTCCGGCGGCGTCTCGGTCTCGGTTCCGGAACTGGACCGCGGCACCGTGCACCTGCCCGGGGAACTCGGCTTCGGCGTCGTTGTCACGAATGACTCCGGCGAGCCGGCGCGCGTGGCGATTGACTACGTGGTCCATTACCTGAAGGCCAACGGATTGCTCGCGCCGAAAGTGTTCAAGCTGGCGGTAGCGGAGCTGGCGGCGGGGGAGTCCAGGCAACTGCGCAAGACCCACGCCTTCCGGCAGATGACCACGCGGGTCCACTACCCCGGTCGGCACCAGCTCCAGGTCCAGGCGAACGGAACCCTATCTGCCAAGGCGGAGTTCGACGTCGTTAGCTGACGTCCGCGGTCAGTCCAGCCTGGTCTCCGTGGTGGTATGCGAATGGCCGCTGCCCTCGGCCTGGAGCTCGCCGGTCAGCTCGTGCAGGCCCTGCACCGCCGCGACCAGGGAAAGGTCCGGCTGCTCGACGATGAACGGCAGCAGGAGTTGGTTCTCCTTCTCCAGGTGCAGCGCGAAGAGCCGCTCCAGGGCGGTGGCGACGGCGGCCGCGCGGACATCGGACAGGCTGCGCAGCTCCTCGAGGGTGTTCACGATGGTGCGGTGCTCCACCAGCATGCCGGTGACCAGCATCGAGGCCTCGGGACGCTCCCGGGCCATCGCATAGAGGAACTTCTCCTCGGCGAGGGCATGCGGCAGCAGTTCGTTCTCGCACCACTCCACCAGCGTGTTCTTGGCGTCATGCGCGGCCGAGGCATCGCGTTCCTGCACGGCGCCGGCGAGGAGGTCCGTCAGGTGCTTCATCCTCTGGAGCATCTGTGCGTGGTGCTGTTCTACGGCGGCCTGGGCGTGCCGATCGCCCGTTGCGTCCTTGCTCTCATTGACCATGCCCGCGTTCCCTTCGATGGCTCCGGCGGCGTACGTCCCCATGCTTCCAGCACCAGTGCGGCGCGTCCAGAGCCGACGGGCCTTCCCTTGGGCTTGCAATGTGAGCTGAATCCCATAATATGGGTTCCAGTCTTGTGGCCGCAGTCACACCTTTTCATCGCCGACTTCATTTGCCGAAGCCTTCACCGCTGAGGGCCCGTCCGATTGGAATTCCTGCTATGTCCGACATTGCTGTTTTGATCAACACCGGGGTGGCCGTGCTCGCCACCGTGGTGTTGATTGTCAGGTTCAGGGTCAATCCCGTCATCTCGCTGGTTATCGGTTCCGTCTACCTCGGCCTCTCCACAGGGCTGGGCGTGACCAAGACGGTGGAGACGATCACCGGCGGGTTCGGCGAGATCATGGTGGAGGTCGGCCTGCTGATCGCCTTCGGCGTGCTGATGGGCTCCATTCTCAACGAGACCGGCGCCATCCGCCGCCTCGTGGAGCACCTGCTGCGGGTCTTCGGACCCAAGCGCCTGCCGTACACCATGGGTCTGGCCATCGGGACCGCGCTGCAGTCCATCTTCCTGGACGTGCTGCTGGTGATTTCGGCGCCGCTGGCCCGGCGGCTGGCACCGAGGATCGGCAAGCTGGGCACGGCCCGGATGGCCACGGCGATGGCGATCGCGCTTGAGTGCGGCATCGTCTTCATGGTCCCCGGGGTCGCAGCCCTGGCGCTGGCCGGCCTGCTCGGCGTGCCGCTGGGGAAGATGATGATCTTCGGCCTGATGCTGATCATCCCGACGATCATCATCTCGATCGCGATCATGTCCTTCCTGTTCCACAAGGGCTTCTGGAATGAAGCCAAGGACGAGGATTCGACCTTCGTCGAGGACGACGGCGGCCCCTCCGACGCCGGTTCCGCCGGCGCAACACCGGCCGGCCGTGCGGCGTCCGGCACGGCAACCTCCCCGACGGGCGGTTCCGGTGCCGAAGAACTTGAGCCGGTGCCGGCGGCGGTGGCCGTCGCGGAGCGTCCCGAGGAGAAGGAAGCGCCCCTGTTGGTGCTCTTCGCCCCGCTGCTGACTGCGCTGCTGCTGATCGCTGCGGGCGCCGTCGTGGAGATCCTCGAGCTGGAGATCGCCTGGCTGCAGCTGCTCGGCAACCCGGTGATCGCGCTGCTGATCGGCCTGATCGGCACCGGCGTGGTGGGCCGCTTCACGGTCGGCCAGGCGCGGGTGGAGAACGCCATCACCACGGGCTTCAAGGAGAGCGGGCAGATCCTGATCCTGACCGGGGTGGGCGGCTCGCTCGCGGCCACGGTCGCCGCCGCCGGCCTCGGCGACATCCTCGGCGGCTTCTTCTCCGCCAGCACCGTCGCGCCGCTGCTCGTAGTGTGGGGCATCGCCGCCGTGCTGCACATCGCCGTCGGAAGCGTCACGCTGTCCGCCATCACGGCGGCGGGCCTGCTGGCGCCGATCGCCCCCGCGCTCGGCATCGACCCGGTGCTGATCGCGCTCGCCGCGGGCGCCGGTTCGCTGTTCATGGTGCACGTCACCAGCAACACCTTCTGGCTGCTGCAGTCGCTGCTGGGCCAGAGCGTCCGCGGCGCGCTGAAGTCGGTGACCGTCGGCGTCTCGGTGGCGTCCGTCGTCGCCATACTGCTGATCCTGCCCATGAGCCTGTTCTTCTGAGCCCGACCCGAGTACCAAAGGAAGATGATGACTGAGAACGAGATTGCGCCGCTCGCGGGCGTGCGCGTGCTGGAGCTGGGCAATTACATTGCGGCGCCGACGGCCGGGCGGCTGCTGGCCGACTTCGGCGCCGAGGTGATCAAGGTGGAGCGGCCGGGCACCGGCGACGAGCTGCGCAACTGGCGGCTCTACCAGGGCAAGACGTCCATGCTGTACCGGACGATCAACCGGAACAAGAAGTCGGTGGTGCTGGACCTGCGCACGGAGGCCGGCCGCAAGGCGGTGCTGGCGCTGGTCGCCGAGTGCGACATCCTGCTGGAGAACTTCCGCCCGGGCACGCTGGAGAAGTGGGGGCTGGGCCCCGAGGTGCTGAACGAGGCCAATCCGGAGCTGGTGATCACGCGGATTTCGGCCTTCGGGCAGACCGGCCCGCTGTCCGAGCGGCCGGGCTTCGCCGCGGTGGCGGAGGCCTACAGCGGCTTCCGCAACCTGGTGGGCGATCCGGACCGGGCGCCGGTGCGCGTGGGCGTGTCCATCGGGGACTCGATCGCCGGGCTCTATGCGGCGTTCGGTTCCGTGATGAGCCTGTTCCAGCGGGAAGGACGACGGCGGCAGGGGACTTCGGCGGTTCCGTTGCGCGAGCGGGTGGTCGACGTGGCGCTGCACGAGGCCATGTTCTCGATGATGGAGTCGCTGGTCCCGGACTACGAGGGCTACGGAGTCCGCCGCGAACGGGTCGGCGGACGAATGGAGGGCATTGCGCCGTCGAACGCCTATGTCTGCGCGGACGGCGGCAGCATCGTGGTGGCCGGCAACGGGGACGGAATCTACAAGCGCTACATGGATACCATCGGCCGGCCCGACCTCGGCATCGACCCGGGCCTGCAGTCCAACGACGGGCGCTGGGCCCGCCGGGAGGAGCTGGACGCGGCGATCGGGGAGTGGGCCGCGGGACGGACCACCGCCGAAGCGCTGGAAGCCTTGGACGCCGCCGGGGTTCCCGCCGGCCCCATCTACACCGCGGCCGATATCGTCGACGACGAGCAGTACGCCGCCCGCAAGATGGTCCAGAAGTTCGACGTCTCCACCGGCGACGAAATGCTGCACGACGTGGGCTTCCCGGGCGTGGTGCCGGTGATCGGCGGCGAGTCGCTGCCGATCCGCAACCTGGGGCCGGACTTGGGCGAGCATACGGACGAGGTGCTCGGCGGTCTGCTGGGCATGGATGCGAAGGAAATCGATGCGGCCGCCGGCCGCGAGGAGGCACTGCAGGGATGAGCTTCACCTTGGAACCCCGCGCGGGCCTGCGCGACGTGACCCTGCGGGACGGCCTGCAGCTGACCGGCAAGATGCTCTCCACCGCACGGAAGGTGGAAATCGTGCGCGAACTGGTGCGCCTCGGCGTGCCGGAGATCGAGCTCGGATCGATGGCCCGGGCGCACCTGGTGCCGCCGATGGCCAACACCCTCGAGGTGGTGGACCAGCTGACTCCCCAGGAGCTGGAGCGCTGCTGGATTTGGGTGGCGACCCCGGGCCACGTGGCCAAGGCCGCGGCCGCCGGAGCACGCAACTTCCAGTACTGCTTCTCCGCGTCGGACTCGCACAACCAGGCCAACATCGGCCGCAGCACCGAGGCCAGCCTGGCGGCCCTGCCGCAGGCGGTCGAGTATGCGCGGGCCGTCGGCGGGCGGATCCAGCTGTGCATCGCCACGTCCTTCACCTGCCCCTTCGAAGGGCAGGTCCCCGAGGACCGCGTGCTGGCGATCGCCAATGATCCGCGCGCCGAGGGCACCTGCGACATCGTCATCTGCGACACCTTGGGACAGGCGGTGCCGGCCCAGGTGTCGTCGCTGATCCGGCGGGTCGGGGAGGAATCCCCGGCGCGGCGGATCGTCTACCACGGCCACGACACCTGGGGACTGGGAGTGGCCAACACGCTGGCCGCGATTTCGGCCGGGGCGCAGCTGGTGGACGGGGCCCTCGGCGGGCTCGGCGGCTGCCCGTTCGCCCCGGGTGCCAGCGGCAACACGTCGTCGGAGGACATCCTGTTCGCCACGCGGCCCGAGTGGCTGACCCCGGAAAACTTCGGCGCCATGGTTGAGCTGTCGGAGAAGCTGCTGGCCGAACTCGGCGAGCCGAACCGGTCCAAGTCCGCGCAGGGCGCCCGGTCTAAGGCGAAGGCGTTCGAATGGGTCATCGCCGGCAGCCCCGAACCCGCCTGCGACAGGAGCAACTGAACATGGGAGCCAGGTTCCTGGTGACGACGGCGATTCCCCAGCCGGGGATGCAGCTGCTCGAGGCCGCCGGCGACGTCACGGTGCTGCCCGAACCTCCGGACTACCAAACGCTCGCCGAGCTGTGCGCCTCGGGCGATTTCGACGTCGTACTCACCCAGCTGCGGGACGTGGTGGACGGGCCGCTGCTGGCGCGGGCGCAGATCCGCGGGGTGTCCAACTACGCCGTGGGTTACAACAACATCGACGTCGAGGCCGCCACGGCGCACGGCATCCTGGTCGGGAACACGCCTGGCGTGCTGACCGATGCGACCGCGGACATCGCCCTGCTGCTCATCCTCGGCACCGCCCGCCGCGTGGTGGAGGCGGACCGGTTGGTGCGCGAGGGCGGCTTCCACGGCTGGGAGCCGGAACTGATGCTCGGCTCGGATGTCTCCGGCCGGGTGCTGGGGCTGGCGGGCTTCGGCCGCATTGCCCGGGCCACCGCGCGGCGGGCCCTGGGCTTCGGCATGGAGGTGGTTTTCGCGCCGCGGCCGCCGGGCGACCGCCCGGTCAGCGACGAAGAGCTCGGCGAGTTCGCCGGCGGGGTCCGCCAGGTCGGCTGGGACGAGCTGGTCGAGTGCAGCGATTTCCTCTCCATCCACGTGCCGCTGAACGAGCAGACCCGGCACCTGGTCGACGCGGACGTGCTGGCCCGGATGAAGCCCGGCGCCATCCTCGTCAACACCGCCCGCGGGCCCATCGTGGACGAAGCCGCCCTGGTCGAGGCCCTGCGCACCGGGGTGATCGCCGGAGCCGGCCTGGACGTCTTCGAAGACGAACCGCGGCTGGCGCCCGGGCTGGCGGAACTGCCCAACACGGTGCTGCTCCCGCACATCGGCAGCGCCACAGTTCCCGTCCGCGCGGAGATGGCCCGGCTCAGCGCCCTCAACGCCGTCGCCATGGCCGAAGGCTCGCTGCCGCCCCACCCGGTGAACCCGGAGGCACGGGCATGACGGTCCTGGTAGCGCCGGACAGCTTCAAGGGGACCTACACCGCGGAGCAGGTCGCCGCCGCCGTGGCCGAGGGCGTGGCAGCAGGAGGCGAGGCGGCCGTGCAGCTGCCAGTGGCGGACGGCGGCGAGGGCACCTACGCGGCCTTGTGCCGCGGGATGCTGGCGCGGCCGGTCCCGGTCGAGGTGCTCAATCCCTGGGGCGCCCCCGCCGCGGCGGAGATCGGATTGACCGCGGACGGCACCGCCATCGTCGAGTTGGCGCAGGCCAGCGGAATCGCGCTGCCGCATGCCGGCGACCGGGATCCCGTCAGCGCGAGCACCTACGGCACCGGCATGATGATCGCCGCGGCGGTGCGGCACGGCGCCACCCGCATCCTAGTGGCGGCCGGCGGCTCGGCCACGACGGACGGCGGAGCCGGCGCGGTCCGGGCGATCCAGGAAGCGGGCGGCCTGCGGGGCGCCGCGCTGACCGTCCTCTCCGACGTCACGACGCCGTTCGAGGACGCGGCCCGGGTCTTCGGGCCGCAGAAGGGCGCGGACCCGGCCACCGTAGAACGCCTGGAGGAGCGGCTGCGGACCCTGGCCGCCGGCTATCCCCGGAACCCGTGCGGGATTGCGCGTACCGGGGCCGCGGGCGGATTCGCCGGCGGGCTCTGGGCGAACTTCGGCGCGGAGCTGGTCTCCGGTGCGGACGCCGTGCTGGATGCCGTGGGCTTCGACGAGGCGCTGGCGGCGGCCGCTGCGGTAGCGGTGGGCGAGGGCCGGCTGGATTCGCAGACCGGCGAGGGCAAGATTATCTCCGCTATCCTGCGCCGCGTGGCCGGGTCCGGCCGGAACATCCCGGTCTTCGCCGTGGTCGGCTCGGTCGCCGAGGACCTGGGTGGCTACCGGAGCAACTTCGCCGACGTGCTGATCGCCACCGACCGTCCCGCCATGCGCCGCGCGGGCGAGGCGATTGCCGCCGTCGCCAAGGTCCCCGCGGTGAACCGCTAGGAGGCGGCTTCGCCGGGGAAGCGGCCGCCGATGATCCGGGTCATCCGCTCCGCGGTCTGGAGCAGGGTCTCCACCCAGCCCTCGCACACCTCGCGCGGCATCCGCAGCGTCGGCCCGGAGATGGTGACCGCGCCGACCAGGCCGGCCGAGGAGTCGAAGACCGGCGCCGACAGGCCGGAGGCGCCGGTCTCGCGCTCGTCGGTGGTGATGGCGAAGCCGTCGGTGCGGGTCTGCTTGACCACGGCCTGCAGGTCCTCGGAGCTGGTGATGGTGGATTCCGTAATAGATTCCAGCGGCTGTTTCAGGACCCGGTCCAGCAGTTCGGCGTCCCACGCGAGCAGCACGCGGCCGGCGGAACCGGCGTGCAGCGGCATGATCTTGCCCAGGTGCATTTCCCGCCGCAGCGCGTGCCGCGTCTCGGCGATCCCGACGCAGACGCGGTAGCGCTGTTCGGCCTTGAAGAAGCACGCGGTCTCGCCGGTGGCGTCGCGCAGGTCCTTCAGGAGCGGGTTGAGCACGTCGAGGATCTCCTTGCCCCGCGTCGCCGGGGCCGCCCAGTACGCCATCTTCAGGCCAATCCGGTAGGCGTCGTCCTCCCGGTCCAGGAACCCCTGGGCGGTCAGGTTGGTGACCAGCCGCTGCACGGTGGAGGTCGGCATCCCGGTCACCTCGCGGATGCCGGCCAGCGTCAGCACGGGCCGAGTGAGCGAAAAGGCGTCCAAAATGGCGCTGATCTTGGCGAGCACAAGCAGCGGGTTGTTTCCCGTCTTGGCTGGGGTTTGCGGGGCTGGCATGGCAGTCAGGCTAGCCCCGGGGGACCGGTGCGGCAACATGTAACGGACGACGGCGGCGGGCTTGGAATGTGACGAAGCTTACTGTTAGCATGAGTCCACATTATGGCGGCAATCCCACAATGTGAACCCACAAGGTTTGCTTGCGGAGCCGCGGACCGGCGCCGACCGGTGCAGCTCTGAAGGCGGTTTTTCGGCCGCTTCAACCTGAACTAAAACGTGAGTCCTTGGGGGCTCGGGAGAGATCATGACGCTATCTTCGGCAGGAGCGCCGACGCAGTATGCGGTGGAGCTGCAGGGCTGCACCAAGCAATTCACGACGCCGGGCGGCGGCACCTATTTCGCGGTGCGGGACATCGACCTGAAGGTCGAGCCGGGCCGGTTCGTCTCGATCGTCGGGCCGACCGGGTCCGGCAAGTCGACGATCCTGAACATGGCCGCCGGCCTGCTCACGCCGTCCACCGGATCGGTCAGCAGCTTCGGCTCGCCCGTCAACGGGGTCAACCGCCGCGCCTCCTACATGTTCCAGCAGGACGCCCTGCTGCCGTGGAAGACCGTGATCGATAACGTCAGCCTCGGGCTGACCATGGCCGGAGTCGGCAAGGCCGAAGCGTACTCCGAGGCGCGGCGCTGGCTGGAGAAGGTCGGCCTGAAGAATTTCGCGGACCGGTATCCGCACCAGCTCAGCGGCGGGATGCGCAAGCGCACCGCGGTGGCCCAGGCTTGGATCGTCAACCCCGACATCCTCCTGATGGACGAGCCGTTTTCCGCGCTGGACGTGCAGACGCGCCAGATCATGGAGAACGAGCTGCTGGCGCTGTGGCAGGAATCGGGCAAGGCTGTTGTCTTCATCACGCACGACCTGGACGAGGCGATCGCGCTCTCCGACGAGGTGGTGATCCTCGGCGCAGGGCCGGGGAGCACCGTCGTCGGCAATTACGAGATCACCATCCCGCGCCCCCGTGACCTGCTCGACATTCGGGACGATCCCCGGTTCGTGGAGATGCACCGCGAAATCTGGGGCCGGCTGAAGATCGAAGTTTCCAAGACCTACGAGGCCGCACGTGCGGAAGAAGGTGAAGTGGCGTGACCGTCCTGAATGGCCGAAAGGCCCTCAAGCCCGCCCCCGGCCAGGGCACCGCCGCCGCCCGCGCGCGGCGGAGCAACGGTACCTCCGACGGCCTCATGCGGGTGTACCAGCTGGTTTTGGCCGCCGTCGTGCTCGGCGCGTGGGAACTCCTCGGCCGCGCCGGCATCATCGACGAGTTCTTTTTCCCGCTGCCCTCTGACATCCTCGCCACGGTCTGGTCCTGGATCTCCACCGGCTACGTCTTCCCGCACCTGTGGATCACCCTGCAGGAAGCGCTGCTGGCCTTCGCGGTAGGTGCCGCCGCGGGGCTGTTCCTGGGCTTCCTGCTCGCGCGGGTGCGCTTCCTGGAGCGGCTCTTCGACCCGTTCCTGCAGATGTTCAACGCGCTGCCGCGCGTGGTGCTGGCGCCGATCTTCCTGCTCTGGTTCGGCCTCGGCATCTGGTCGAAGGTAGCCTTCGGCTTCACGCTGGTGTTCTTCATCGTCTTCTTCAACACCCTCGAAGGCGTGAAGAACGTGGACCGCGTGCTGGTGGACAATGCCCGGATGCTCGGCGCCTCGGAGAAGCAGCTGCTGCGCCACGTCTTCATTCCCAGCGCGCTGACCTGGATCTTCTCGAGCCTGCACATCAGCGTCGGCTTCGCCATCACCGGCGCGGTGGTCGGCGAATACCTCGGCGCCTCGGCCGGCGTGGGCTATGCGATTGCCCAGGCCCAGGGCGTCTTCGACACCCAGGGCGTCTTCGCGGGCATGTTCATCCTCATGATCGTGGTGCTGATCATCGACCTGCTGGTCAACCGCCTGGAGAAGCACCTGCTCCGGTGGCGCCCGGTCCAGTCTTCCTGACCACTCCTGCATCCCCGACCACTCACGCTCACGCATCTTCCTGAAGGGACCATCCCATGAACCACCCGGAGAACCGCCGCAGCCGCCGGCTCCGCCGTTTCAAGCCCCTGGCCGCAGCCGCGGCCCTCGTCCTCGCGCTGGCCGCGTGCGGCGCGCCCGCCTCGGCTCCGCCCGGGCAGCAGGGCAGCGGCGAGGCCCAGGACGGGGCCGCCGGCGGTGACAAGATCGTCATCGGCGTCGGCGGGCAGACCCTGCTCACCTACATGCCGACCACGCTCGCGCAGCAGCTCGGCTACTACGAGGACGAGGGGCTCAACGTCGAGCTGCAGGACCTACAGGGCGGCTCCAAGGCACTGACCGCCATGCTCGGCGGCAGCACCGATGTAACAAGCGGCTACTACGAGCACACCATCCAGATGCAGGCCAAGAACCAGCCGATCAAGGCCTTCGTCGACATGGGCCTGTCTTCCGGACTCGCCCTGGTGGTGGCCCCGGACCAGGAAGGCAGCATCAAGTCCATTGCGGACCTGAAGGGCAAGAACGTCGGCGTCACGTCGCCGGGCTCCTCGACGGACATGTTCGTCAAGTACCTGCTGTCGGAGAACGGCATGAACAAGGAGGACGCCTCCGTCTCCGCGATCGGCGCCGGCTCCTCCGCGGTTGCCGCCGTCGAAAACGGGCAGGTGGACGCCGCCGTCATGCTCGAACCCGATGTCACCGTGCTGGCCAAGCGCCTGGGCAAGGACCCGGCCATCATCGAAGACGTCCGCACCCTGGATGGCCTGAAGGAGGTCTTCGGCACGGACGCCTGGCCGTCCTCCAGCCTCTACGCCAAGACCGACTGGCTCGAGCAGAACCCGGAGGACGCCAAGAAGCTGGCCAGCGCGATCAAGCGCACGCTGGAGTACATCCAGACGCACTCGGGCAAGGAGATCGCGGCGGAGATGCCGGAGAAGTACGCCGGCGGCGACGTCGACCAGTACGCCACGGTGATCGAGGAGCTGAAGGCCACCCTCAGCAAGGACGGGGCGTTCACCGAGGAGGGCGCCGAGGCCGTGCTCAAGACCCAGCGGATCGCCAACCCCGAGGTGGGCGAGAAGGAGATCGACCTGTCGACGACCTACACCAACGAGTTCGTGCAGTAATCCTCCCCGCCCGCACGCCGGCCGCTCCCGCTCGAGGGGGCGGCCGCCGTCGTTAAGGAAAACGAGACCGAGGTGCAGCTGCAGTGGCCGAAAACGGGATGAAGCAGGCGGCGCCGCAGGCCCTGATCGCGGCTTCCTGAAATTGGGCTAACGACGGCGTTTCCAACCGCGGTGCACGGGCGTATTCTTCCGATTGGGGGTGCAGATCAGCCGGTCTGTCGGTACTCGAGGAGGACACCATGCCGGACAAGTCGCCGCATAAACATGAACCCAAGAAGCAGGCCAAGGGCTCGACGATCAAGCAGAAGCGCGCCGAGAAGCGGGCTAAACATATCGTCGAGGGTCCCGTGGATCCTGTGGCCCACATCAAGAAGCGCGGCTGACGCGCTGGCGGCCGGTCCCGGCAGCGGGGCCGGCCGTTTTCCTGCCCGGGCGGGTCCCGGGCCCGCGCCTGGTGTTCAGCGCAGGAACAGCCTGTACACCGCGAACATGGCCACGCCCGAGGCCCAGCCGGCCAGCACCTGAGCCCAGGAATGGTCCCCGAGCTGGACCCGGGACCAGCCGACGGCGAGCGGCACCACGCCCCAGAGCACACCCAGCGGCATGGCGGCGGAGGCGAGCAGGGCGGCGAAAAACGCTGCGACGGCGGCGTGGACCGAGACCTTCCAGACCAGGTTGACGGCCATCGAGAGCGCGAGCCCGAGCAGCACGGTAAAGATCAGCCGGTGGAAGGCCAGCGCTGCGCCCATGAGGGACAGGACCCAGAGGCCCACGATCATCGAGACACCGGTGAAGGCCAAGACCGGGCCGCGCTGGCTACGGTTTCCCACGTGATGGTCGCTCAGGGTCCCGCGGCGGGCCAGCAGGTAGACGACGCCGAACGGCAGCGCGGTGACGAAGAGGATGGCAACGGCCACCTCGGCCAAGGTGACCTCCGGCAGGGCCAGGGGAGCCCCGACCAGGACGAGCGTGACCAGCACAGCCGGGGCGAGCGCCTCGGTGATGAGGCGCGCCGTCCTGTGGCGCCGGGTTGGCTGGTCTGACACTTTCCAGAGTAGCGCCGCGACGGCCAGATGGAACGGGGCGGACGACGGCGCCGCTTCCTTTCACGTGTGCGCCTGCGTCATCGTCTGCTCAGTCGACGGGCTGGGGGCGGGCCTGGGGCAGCAGCCGCCGGGGTCCCGGCCCGTCGCCGCCGAGTTGATCCGCCGGGTTGTAGAGTGTGCAGCTCCTGAGCGAGAGGCAGCCGCAGCCGATGCAGCCGGTCAGGTTGTCCCGCAGACGCTGGAGCTGGCCGATCCGTTCATCCAGTTCGTCCCGCCAACGGGCGGAGAGCCGCTTCCAGTCGGCCCTCGTCGGCGCTTTGTCCCGGGGCAGGGTTTCCAGCGCCGCCCTGATGTCCCGGAGCGGAATGCCCAACTGCTGGGAGACGCGGATGAAGGACACCCGGCGGAGCATGTCCCGGCGGTAGCGCCGCTGGTTCCCGGCTGTGCGGCGGCTGGAGATAAGCCCTTCCTTCTCGTAGAAGTGCAGGGCGGACACAGCGGTGCCGGTGCGGGCGGAGAGCTCGCCCGGCGTGAGTTCTTTGTGGCTCGGATCGGGCTTGTCCATCGGCTCCGCCTTTCCGTTTCCCGGGCATCCTGTCCGAATGGGCTGGCGGCCGCGGCTACCCGGCCGCAGTGCCGGCATTGACCTCAAGCCTACTTGAGGTTGTTTGCTGGTCAGGGCGCGGCCAACGCGGCTCCGCGGCCGGCCAAAAACGGCCCGGTGGCATCAGTACAGAGGAGCGGCACATGCGTAGCATCATCCAGCGGGCGTTCGGCGGCCCGGAGGTCCTGCGGTACGAGGAGCGGCCGGAGCTGCAGCCCGGACCGGGGCAGGTGCGGATAGCCGTTTCGGCCAGCGGAGTGCATCTGCTGGACACCAGCATCCGCAGCGGCACCAGCTTTGGCACCTTGCCCGAGCCGGAGCTGCCGATGGTCCCCGGCCGGGAGGCCGCCGGCCGGGTGGACGCCGTGGGCGACGGGCTGAACCCTGAATGGCTGGGCCGACGGGTGGTGGTGCATCTCGGGGCAGCCAGCGGAGGCTATGCCGACCAGGTTCTCGCCGCGGCGGCCTCGGTGCACGAAATTCCGGACGGGATGGATGCGGCTACCGCGGTGGCTGCGATCGGCACGGGCCGCACCGCAGCGCTCATCCTGGACCAAGTGGAAATCCGTCCCGGGGACATTGTCCTGGTCCCGTCGGCCGCGGGCGGCCTGGGCGCGCTGCTCGTCCAGGCGGCGAAGTCTGCGGGAGCCCGCGTGATCGGCCTGGCCGGGACGGATGCAAAAGCGGACCACGCGCGGAACATGGGCGCCGACGTCGTTGTTAATTACCGCAACCCCGGCTGGGAACGGGAGCTCGCGCAGCAGCCCCGGGCCACCCTCGTGTTCGACGGCGTCGGCGGGCACACGGGCAGGGTCGCGTTCGACCTGCTGGCCGAGGGCGGCCGGCAGGTGGTGTTCGGCTGGTCCTCGGGAGAACAGAATGCCTACTCGCACCCGGCGAAGACCGCGGCGGGCGTGCTCGGTCCGCTCGATGCACAGCGGCTCCGCTTGCTCGAGGAAGAAGCCCTGGCCCGCGCCGCGGACGGCACCCGGGTGCCGCTGGTCGGCAGCACCTTCCCGCTGGCCCGGGCGGCGGAGGCGCACCGGGCGCTCGAGGCGCGCGAAACATACGGCAAGATAGTGCTTCTGACCGAAGGAGACCTGGCATGACCGTGGAGCTGGCGCCGGCGCCGCTGCTGTCCAAAACCTACCGCGCCACCACGGCGGGAATCTTCGCGCTCGCCTTCCTCTTCGCCTTCGAGGCGATCGCCGTGGCCACCGTCATGCCGGTCGTGGGGCGCGAGCTGGACGGCCTGCCGCTCTACGCCATCGCGTTCTCGGCGCCCCTGGCCGTCGGCGTCGTCGCCACCGCGATGGCCGGCCGCTGGATCGACGCCCGCGGCCCCGGGCCCGCGCTGCGGATCGGCGTGGGGCTCTTCGTCGCCGGGCTCATCGCCGCCGCGCTCGCGCCCACGATGCCTGTCTTCCTGGTGGGCCGGGGCATCCAGGGCTTCGGCTCCGGGCTGGCCGGCGTGGGGCTGTACGTGCTGATCGCGAGGGCGTATCCCGAGGGCATGCGCGCCCGCGCCTTCACGGTGCTGACCAGCGGCTGGGTGCTGCCGGCGCTGGCGGGGCCTGCGATCGCGGGGCTCATCAACGATCTGGTCGGCTGGCGGTGGGTGTTCGGCGGTGCCCCGCTGTTCGCCGTCGTCGCGTATTTTGCCCTCGCCCCGGCGCTGCGCAGCACGCGGCAGGAGGGGGCGTGGAAGAACGACGGCGGACGCACAGCGTGGGCGGCGATGGTCGCCGCCGGGATCCTCGGCGTGGCGTTCGCGGGACAGCAGAGCCTGGACTGGTGGGTCATGCTCGCCGCCGCGTCGGTGGCCGCCGTGCTGCTGGCCGCACCCCGGCTGCTGCCGAAGGGGACGTGGCTGTTCCGGCGCGGCTTGCCCGCGGTGATCTCGGCCCGCGGCCTGGTGGGCGCAGGCTTCTTCGGCGCCGAGGTCTACCTGCCGCTGGCGCTGGTGGAGCACCGGGGCTTCACACCCACCGAAGCCGGGCTGCTGCTGACCACCTCCGCGGTCGCCTGGTTCTCGGGGTCCTGGCTGGCGGCCAACCTGCCGTTCCTGGCCGGCAAGGTAATGCGCGTGCGGCTCGGCGCCGGGCTGCTCGCGGCCGGAGTAGGCCTCTCGGTCCTTAGCCTGAACGCCCAGGTGCCGGTCGCCGTCGTTGTTGTTGGCTGGGCCCTGGCCGGCCTGGGCATCGGCATGGCGTTCTCCACGCTGTCGGTGCTGTTGCTGGACCACTCGGCGGACGGCGAAGAAGGCACCAACAGCTCGGCGCTGCAGATCAACGACGCGGTGGCACAGTCGCTCTGGCTGGCGCTGGGCAGCATCGCCTTCGCCGCGCTGCTGCCGGTGGCGCCGCTCTGGGGCTTCATCACGGCCTTCGGCGGATCCTTCGCGATCGCCCTGCTGGCGCTGCTGCTGACCCGCCGGCTGGCTGGAGCTCCCGAGGGCGGGTGACTCGAGGCAGGCACCCCCCCCCGCTTTCACCGGAGACCCAAGGTTTCTGCAAATCCCGGGACGATACTGGACGCGTCAACCTTTGACGACGCTGGTCCGCTCTGTCCATAAGGAGAGTCCCATGTCCATCCCAACCAGCACCGGCACCACCAGATCCGTTCCGAATATCGCCATCACCCTGCTGCGCATCGTCGTCGGCCTGGTCTTCGTCGCCTACGGCTGGCAGAAAATCAGCACCAACACGATCGCCGGCGTCACCGGCTACTTCACCTCGCTCGGCGTGCCCCTGCCCGAGCTGATGGCTCCCTTTATCTCCTACCTGGAACTCCTCGGGGGCATCGCACTGATCCTGGGCCTGCTGACCCGGCCGCTGGCGCTGCTGTTCGTCTGCGACATGATCGGCGCGGCCATCTTCGCCCACCTGCCCTCCGGCTTCTATGTGGAGAACGGCGGCTACTCGCAGGTGCTGCTCCTCGGCACCGCCTCGCTGGCCATCGCGCTGATCGGTCCCGGCCCGTACTCGGTGGACCGCTACCTCTTCGGCCGGAAGGAATCCAGGATCTCGGTCCTGGCCTGAATGCCGGCCATGACCGGAAGTGCGGTCATGGCCATAACGCCGGCGGAGCCCGGGCGGACGGCGGGAGCCTGGTTGCAGGCTCCCGCTTCTGCGCGTCCGTCAGCCGCCCTCCACGGCGGTGACGCCCTCGGTTGCCCTAGCACCCTCCACTGAACTTGTGCCCGCCGCCTCCTGCCCGACTGTGCCTGCACCGCGGCGGTATATTTGCGGGCTCACGCCATGGTGCGCCTTGAATGCATGGCTGAAGCTGTACGGGGTCGCATAACCAGTCCTGGCCGCCACTGCTGCCGTGGTGAGGCGGCCGTCGCCGAGCAGCAGGTCGGCGGCGAGACTGAGGCGGTGCTGGCTGAGGTAGGCCATCGGCGACTGGCCGACCTGTTCGCTGAACCTTCGGGCGAAGTTAGCCCGGGAGGTCCCGCCGACGCGGGCCAGTTTCTCTACTGTCCACGCCTCCGCGGGCCGGCGGTGGATGGCCGTGAGGGCACGATGAATCATGGGGTCGTTCTGGGCGGACAGCCAATTCGCATGGGCGGGCAGGTCCGCCTGCGCCTGCCGGACGATCCGGACCAACAGCAAATCCAGCAGCCGGTCCAAGGCAGTCGTCCGCGCCGGTGCGGACTGCGCGAGCTCGTCGAGGATCAGCCCAATGATTGGCTCCAGCTGCCGGTGGTTACGTAGCAGGTAGTGCATCGGCAAGCTGGTGAGAAGTGCACGTCCCACTTCGCTCGCCGTCAGGTAGGTGCCGATGAGCAGGGCATCCGGACCATCGACGTCGTTACCCCACGTCCGCAGTTCACTATCGAGCCGATCGGTGAGATCCTCTCCGCCGGGGCCGCTGCAGCGCTGCCCCGGGCGAATGACCGCAGTGGGTGGGGTCCCGGCTTTGTCGGTTACCAGGTACGGTTCCGGACCGCGAATCAACAGGGCATCGCCGGGGTGGAGTTCCAGCGATGTCCCTGCGCGGGTAAACCAAGCCGATCCCCGCTGTACGACGACGACGGTCAGCGGCGCTTCGTCCTCCACCCGGAGGGACCATGGAGGGGACATGAGGGCCTGCAGGAGGAAGGCATCGCGGGCACGTGGGCCCGCCAGGACAGCCGTGAGAGGATCCATGCCATCACCCTAGACGGAATCGTATGTCTTTGAGGGATCCAGGCATTCTCTGTCCAGAATTGCTGCGATGTACTGGACGCGTGGCTACTACTTTCGAAGCATCAGAGCTTCTCACCATCGCCGCCGGAACCGGCTCAGCCGTTGCCGGCGGCTTCTACGTTGCGTTTTCCGCCGTCGTTATGCCCGCTCTACGCTCCCGGCCCGCGAAGGAAGCGGTGGAAACCATGAACGCCGTCAACCGGCATGCGGTCCGGCCGCCATTCTTGACGATATTCTTCGGCACCGCCGCAGCGAGCGTTGCCGTGGGGATCAACGGTGTGGCCGACGGGGATCCCAAAGGCCTGGTTCGGGCCCTCGGCGCAGGACTTTATCTGTCGGGGTTCCTGCTGACCGTGGCCTATAGTGTCCCGCTCAACAATCGGCTGGCGATGGCGCCCCTGGCGGAAGCGGCGGCTTCTTGGCCGCAGTGGGCAAGGAGTTGGACTCGCGGCAACACCGTCCGGGCAATGGCCTCGATGGCGGGAGCTGCGTTGATGGTCGGGGGACGATAACCCCGGATGATGGCCCTCGCTATCTGCCCTTGCCCTCTGCTTCGGCGGCGAGGAATCGCTCCACGCGCCGGTCCGGGATCAGCCAGATCGCGGCGACCACGGTATACGCCGCGACGGCCAGCAGTGGGTTGATGAATGACAGCCCGATTCCGATGACGTAGATGGCCGGCGAGACCTTCCCTTTCCAATCCCGGTTGGTGGCCCGGGCCAGCGGACCGTCCCGCCCCTGCTGCCGGATGAGCGCCGACTCCAGCAGGTAGTAGGCAACCGCGGCCAGCAGCAGGTTGATCCCGTACACGAGCACGGGGACCTGCGGGAAGCCTGTTTCGTTCATCCAACGCGTGCTGAAGGGGAAGAGCGAGAGCCAGAACAGCAGATGCAGGTTCGCCCACAGGATCGTGCCGTTGATCTTCCCCGCCAGATGGAGCATGTGGTGGTGGTTGTTCCAGTAGATGCCCACGTAGACAAAGCTCAGCAGGTAGCTGAGGAAACCCGGCATTTCGCGGGCCAGCGCCTCCCAGCTCGGCTCCTCCGGCACGTGGAGTTCGAGCACCATGATCGTGATGATGATGGCTAGGACGCCGTCGCTGAAGGCCTCCAGCCGGTTCCTGTTCATGTTTGGTCCTTCATGCATGAATCATGGCCGCCGCCCGGCGGGTTTGGGAAGCACCCGCTGCCGCTGGAAATAGGATGGGTACGTCCCCCCAATCGACAGTGAATAGAGCAAACCCTCCATGCCGCCGCCCCGCACCCAGCGAATGCAGCACCAGCAGCTCATTGTGACGTTGTATGGGCTTTATGGTGACAGGGCAGGCGGCTTGCTCCGAGTGTCTACATTGGTGGCTATGCTTGCTGCTCTCGGGGTCGACCAGCAGGCGGCCAGATCGACCATCTCCAGGCTCAAGTCCAAGGGGATCCTGCTGAACCAAAAAGACGACGGCGTGGCGCGTTATTCGCTGTCGAAGGACATTTTGGACATCTTCTACGCGTACGATCAGCGGATCTTTGCGCCCGAACGTTCGAAACCAGGGGATCCGTGGGCACTGGTGGTCTTCTCGGTTCCGGAATCCGAACGCAACCGGCGTTATGAGTTGCGGGCAGAGCTCACCAGTCTGGGATTCGGGTTCGTTGCCGCGGGCGTTGCGATCGCCCCCAGCAGCCTGCTGGGACAGGCCATCGAGCGGTTGGCCGCCCGCAAACTGGATGGCTTTACGGAGTACTTCTCCGGTGACTACCTTAAAGGCGGAGACATCCGGAAACATGTTTCCCAGTGGTGGGATCTGAAAAAACTCGACCAGGAGTACGCGGAATTCATCGACCGCTACGAGGCGGTCGTCGAAGAGTGGCAAGGGCGCCTTCGTCACGGTGGCCCTCTCTCCGGCCAGGACCGCCGCGACGCCTTCGACGCCTATGTCCCGATGCTGACCATGTGGAGGAAGTTCCCTTACCGGGACCCGAATCTTCCTTTGGAGTACCTTCCGGAAGGCTGGAAGGCGCCGCGGGCCAAAAAGGCGTTCCTGACATTGCATGGGGCACTTGAGGCGCCAGCCGCCGCCTACGCCGAAGAGCTGGTCCGCAAATTCGGGAGCTGAGAACCGAGATGGACCATCCATTGGCGCACTGATTCCCATGAGCGCGTGGACGGATCGATGGCAGCCAAATGGTCCAAGCTGTGCGGCGAGTCGAAGTCGACGTGGCCTCCAGCAGTTCGGGCACTCGCCACGAAATCCACCGAGTGGCTCACGGGGACTCGCTGATCCGCGGCACCGTGCACCACCAGTGCCGGTACAGCCAGCGGGAGCTGGCTCGATGGTGATGCGGATTCGTAGAGCGCCGGATCCTCGTCGGGGGAAATGCCGAAGAACTCGGCAGCGGCGTCTTCACCCAACCGCTCGCGGTAGGTGCGGGCCACATCCGTGACCGGGGCCAAAGCGACGACGGCATCCATCAAGTCCGCGGCGAGCAGAGCCAGCTGGCCGCCCACGGAATGCCCGATCCCGATCATCGGCCCGGCATGTTGTTCGCGCCAAGACGATGCAGCGATGGCGGCGACGGCAGCCCTGACGTCCTCTCCGGTCGCTGGCCACCCACCGCCGTTACCACCGCGGCGATACTCGACATTGGCTACCGCCCATTGGTTGCGCCGCAGATCGTCGGCGAGAGGGACCATCAGCGAGGCGTCGAATGCGGCCCGCCAGTAGCCGCCATGGATGAGGACAGCTACACCCCGGCAAGCCGCGGATCCGACCGGATCCCAGCACTC
Source organism: Arthrobacter sp. Marseille-P9274 (assembly GCF_946892675.1). Taxonomy (NCBI): domain Bacteria; kingdom Bacillati; phylum Actinomycetota; class Actinomycetes; order Micrococcales; family Micrococcaceae; genus Arthrobacter; species Arthrobacter sp. Marseille-P9274. The sequence goes on along the minus strand of NZ_CAMPOV010000002.1, from coordinate 159,714 downwards.
AACGGTCTGCTGAGCGTTGGGCCCGTAAGTCAGCGTGGCCGGAGGCGGGAGAAGTCCTGGTGGCATGCAACATTCCTAACCGGGAGGGCCGGCGTCCGGGGTATGCGGAACCCCTGACGCCGGCAATGATGTCAAGCGGTCTGAAGGTCCCTTATGCGCCGGGGACGGATCCCGGGGGCAGGAAATCTACGTCGTGCAGGGCAGAACGGCGTACTACTTCCTCTGGGTCCGTGAGGTTGTGCAGCTGGTCGAAGAGCTCGGAAAGCTTGCCGGCCGGGCTAACCCAAAACAGCGATTTACCGGGAGTTTCCCCCTTGTTGTAGTAGGCATGCGGAAGGCCCATGGGCATGCGGACGGTGTCGCCGGGGCCCGCAGTCGTCCATTCACCGTCAAGGTACAGCGTGTACACGCCTTCCATGACGTAGATGTGCTCGTCCTGGGTGGGATGGACATGCGGAGGCACCCCTGTTCCGGTGGGATCCAGGGACAGCCAGGCAAAGCTGGAGGCACTTTCGACTTTCGCCAGGTAGGTGTGGCCCAGCACGTTCCACGTCTTGTTGCCCATTGCCTCACTCGCGAGGGTGATTCCCTTGGGCAGGTCGCCGAGGATGATCTCAGTTCCTTGCTGCATTTCCATGATGGTCCTTTCATCGAGCTGGCAGTGGAGCCAGCTTGGCAGAGCAAAACCCGATATGCAATAGATATTGCGATCGCAAAAAGTACTACATATGATGTGAGTCACGTTCCCGCCGGCGTCCTCCGGCTCAGCGAATCTTGCAAGCCCGACTGCGTTCGCAGCCGCGCTATCGGCCCACCCATCAAGGAAGACGAGGGGCACTTATGAGCAATTCAGCATCAGGAATGTTCGTCCACACACTAGGTACGGGAGGCGGACCAATCGTCTCCAACAGTCGGGCCGGGACCAGCACCGTCATTACGGTCGACGGTGCAGCGTATGTGATCGACTGCGGCATGGGCAGTATCCGCAACTACAGGTCCAGCTGCGCTTGGTCGGACCTCCGTGCCGTTTTCCTGACGCACCATCACTCGGATCATGTCTATGACCTGGGCTCTTTCCTGGTCACCGGGTGGCAGGTTCCGGGGGAGTCCTTCAGCCGCCCAATCCAAGTGTTTGGGCCCGGGCGGCCCCCACGGGTACCTGCCCTCGATAGCGAACACGCCGCCCACATCGATGCGCGGATAGGCGCACGGGGTATGGCGGGAACCGTCGAGATAGTCGATGCCTTGCTGGACCGCGTTTTTGCTTCCGATATTTGCATCCGCATGGCCGATGAAGGTCGAGAAGAGCCCCACAACTGGGTGGTAGCCCACGACATTGCGCTCCCGGAATCAGTGCCAGCGGATCCCATTGATGCGCGCCATCCGGCAATGGACCCTTTTGAGATCTACCGGGACGAACTTGTTTCGATCACGGCGATCCTGGTAGACCACCGGCTTTGTTATCCAGCCTTCGCCTTCCGCCTGGATTCCGCCTACGGGTCGGTAGTGGTCTCCGGTGACACCGCATACTCGGAGAACTGCATCCGCCTGGCCCGCGGGGCGGATTTGCTCCTTCATGAAGTCATGGACCTGGAAGCAATCCTGGCTACCTTCCCGGATGGGCCCACCCGTGATGGCATCGAGATCCACTTGCGGGAATCACATACCTCTTATGACGAGGTAGGCAAGGTTGCCCGGGAAGCCGGAGTAGGGCGGCTTGTCCTGCACCACATTGTTCCGAATACGCCGGGGGCAGCGGACCTGCGGAAGATGCAAGCAGCGGCCGCCCGGGACTTTTCCGGTCCGGTCCACCTCGCGGAAGACAATGACCGGTTCGCTGTGCCCCTGGCAATCGAGCGGGACGCCGCTCGCCAAGGTGCGGAGGTTATGGCATGACCGCCCAAAGCCAGATTCCGGCACATACCCTCCGCGCCGCCGTCGTCCATGGCCGTATGAATCGCCGGGCCTGGCTGGTGACCGGGGCCCTGGTGGTTTTCCAGATCATCAATTTCGCCGACAAAGCCGTCATCGGCTTGGTCGCCGACTCCGCCATGCGGGATCTGGGGCTGACCGCGGGTGAATTTGGTTTCATCGGCAGCGCCTTCTTTTTCCTGTTCGCGATTGCGGCCGTAGCTGTGGGATTCCTGGCCGGCAAGGTTCCCACCCGCTGGATCATCCTGACCATGGGAATTTCCTGGGCGGTCCTGCAATTCCCCATGCTCTTCGGCGGCGGCGCGGCCGTGCTGCTGGTGACCCGTATCCTGCTCGGGGCGGCGGAAGGACCCGCGACTCCCATCAGCCTGCAGCATGTCCACGGCTGGTTCCCCGCCAAAGAGCGCGGCCTGCCGAGCAGCCTGGTGGCCATCGGGTCTACCTTGGGGCCCATCATTGCCGCTCCCGCACTTGCATGGATCATCGCGAATCCGGCCCTCGGGTGGCGCTGGGCGTTCGGCTTCCTGGGCATCGTTGGTCTTCTATGGTCTCTGTGCTGGCTGCTGATTGGGCGTGACGGTCCCTACAGCCATACCGCCCGAAAGCCGGGTAGTGAGGCAGAACCAGAGACGGCCGGCGGGCTGGCGCCGGAGGAACCGGCGCCGGAAACCGCCCCGGAGGGGCGTTCCGCTAGGGGGCGCAGTATTGCGGACAAGGCGGATCTGCTGAAGATTGTGCCCATTCGAAGGGTCCTCGGGACCCGGATGTTCGTGGCTGCCGTGCTGGCAGGGGCCGGCTGCTTCTGGGCCCAAGGCTTCCTGACAACCTGGTCGCCGAAGTACCTTGCATCCGTGGTGGCGCTTCCGCCGGAGATGATCGGGCTCTATTCGACCTTCCCTTGGCTCCTGGGTGCGCTGGCACTTCTGGGTTTGGGCTACGGGTCGCGCTTCCTCATGCGGCGCGGGGTCACCGTTCGATGGGCCCTTGGTGCTCTGTTCGGGGTGACACTGCTGTGTTCCGGAATCTGCTTCCTGCTGCTGCCGGGACTGCAAGGAGGCGCCGCAGTCGCCGTGGTCACCCTCGGCGCAGGTTTGGCCATGACCTATCCTCTGGCACCTACCGCCGTGGCCTTCGCAGTGTGTTCCAAGCAGCGTGCAGCAGTCATGGCAACGCTGACGGGTCTGGCATCCTTGGGGGGAGTCATAGCTCCGGCGATGGTGGGATCGCTCATGGACAGCGCCGGTTACGTGCCGGCACCCAAAGGGGTGCGGGAGACTGCCGAGATGGCGGCCCTGCTCGCCGAGGGCATGAACTCGGCGTTCTGGATGATCGGGATTTACCTGATAGTCGTTGGAGTGGTCAGCGTCCTGCTGCTCAACCCCGACCGCACGGCCAGCAGGTTGCAGGAGAAGTTCGTTTACAACGGCTGACAGAAGGTCTGCGGGGAGGGGCGTCATCGCCGGGTGCACAAGCTCCGATGACGCCCCTTGCGGAGGAATACGAGGTTTTATCCGCGGGTCTTCGCCAGCGTCGCCGACGGGGATTCGCCAAAGCGCTGCGTGTAGTAGGCCGAGAAGCGGCCCAAGTGAGTGAACCCGACGCGGGTTGCGGCCGTAGCGACAGTAGTCTGTTCCGCCGCACCGCGATCCGAAAGCAACTCACGGGCCCGGTCCAGACGGATGTTCCTCAGCAGCTGTGAGGGCGGACTGCCCAAGTGTTCCGTGAACACAGCCTGCAGTTGCCTCGGACTGATCCGCACGGCGGCGGCGATCCGCTCCACGGTCAACGGCTCTGCGTAGTGCTGCTCCACGAACCCGCGTGCCTCCCGCAGGTAGTTGGGTCCGGACGGTTGCTGTTTTCCCGACGCCAGCTGCAGATGGGGTGCCAGGCCGACGACAGCGGAGGACAACAGTGAGGCAGACAGCGCCCTGCCCGTGAGGGTATCGAACGCCTCAGCATCGAACTCTTGGCAGGCGCCGAGCCAGCTGGAGGTGACGTAACCCGCAGCCGCCAGCTGCAAGGGCTTGTCACCCGTCAGCGCCAGCGGTGCGTTGAGTGGCGCACCGAAGCATCCAGCCACGCTCCCCTCGATGGCCGCCACGTCGACCGAGCCGACCAGGGCCCCCTTCACCAGGTCCGGTTCCATGAGCGTGGCCCGTTCGGAACTCAGCGCGAACGGGGTAGAGGCCATCCAGCTGTGCCCGCCGCACTCCACAAGCATTGGTCCGAGCGGAAATACGAGAAGCACCCGCCTGCCCGAGGGCGGGCTCTGCACGGTCAGTTGTGCACCGTAGGCAACGAGCACCATGCTCAGGTCGCCAACGCGCAGCCCATTGACCGTCCCATCCAGCCGCCGGCCCTGGTGCAGGGTAAGCCGGTGATCGTCCGCGGTCAGGTCGTTGACTGCACTGCGGATTTGCGCCGGATCGTCACTGCGCAGCAACGGGTGCGCGGCCAGTAGGTGCGTCGGCGGCGGTGGGGCCGGAACGTCCCGGTGGAGAAGGGTCATCTGCGGCTCCCAAGAAGATCCGAATCATAATATAGCCTCGTGACGCCCGTCACCAGCGCCATGGGAGGCGTACAGCCCAAGGCCCGGTCAAGGTGCCGGGCGGCCGGGCGTCCAGGACGTCCCGGCCGCCCGCAGCGGCTACCTCTTGGGCCGGACACCCATGGCTTCGAGCCGTGGGAGAACTTCCTCGGCGAAATAGGGCAGCTCGCCCGCATAATCGACGAAGGCCACGGTCATACCATCGAAACCAGCCCGGTGAACGGCGGCGATACCCTCGGCCACGTCGTCCGGCGTGCCGAAAATAGGCAGCGATCCGTGGCCGGAGGCGAACCGTGAGCGCATGTTGGCGAGCATTTCCGGCGTAAAGGACTGCGCATGCAGGCCCTGGAGTCCCATGAGGTAGTCGACGGCGCCCCAGTCGGCGTTCTCATCGGCGTAGTACCGCACGTACTCCTCCGCTTCGGCGCGGGTCGGACGGCACACCACATGTCCGAGCGTGAAAACGCCGACGTCCCGCGAGTTGTCAGCGCGGGCCTGCTCCTTGAGGCCCGCGACGATGCCGCGGCCGGTCTCCGCATCGGGAATGATCGTAAAGACAAAATCGGAATTCTTCGCAGCAAAGGAGCGGCCTTGTCCGGAGGATCCCGCGTTGAGCACCGGGACGCGACCGCCCAATGGCTTCGGCTCGGACTCGACGTTCTTCAGGCGGAAGAACTCGCCATCGTGGTCGAAAATGCCTTCCTGCGACCAAGCGTCCCGGATGACGTCCCACCACTCCTGGGCGAACGCGTAGCGGGCGTCATGTTCCTGCGGCATGTCCACGCCCATGGCGATGTATTCCGGCTGGTTCCAGCCGGCAACGATGTTCAGCCCCGCGCGGCCGCCGCCTCCGAGCTGATCCAAGGTTGCCAACTGCTTGGCAATCACCAGAGGGTGGTTGAACGCTGTGTGGACGGTCGAGAAAACCGCGATCCGCTGCGTGGAGGCAAGCAGTCCTGCAGCCCACACAATCGGGTCCAGCACATGGCCGTGGAAGTTCGTCTCCCCCTTGTAACCGATCCAGCGGGCGATCGGCAGCAGGAAGTCGATGCCTGCTTCATCGGCGATGCGCGCCATCCGGAGGTTGTCCTCCCAGCTGGCGCTCCACCGCTCATCGATTTTGGTGACGGCTAGCCCGCCCGAACAGTTGGGCGAGAACAGGCCCAGTTTGAAGCCGCGGCCATCAAGTATTGCTCGAGTCATGATTGTCTCCTGTGGCGGTAGTTAGTTGGCGGTGGTGCGCTGTCAGTTACCCAGGTGTTGGACGGTCAGCGGGTCGAAATCCTCTGCCCCGGAAATGGCGGCGACCTGCCCGACCAGGATGAGGTGGTCGCCGCCGTCGTAGCGGGCCCAAAGACGGCAGTCCAGACGCGCGCCTTCGAACGGCAGTGCTGGTGCCCCTACCAGACTCTGTCCGGGAGCCAGCCCGGCGAACTTGTCCGAGCCCCGCGTTGCGAAGCGCGGTACGAGGTGGGCGTCCCCCTCGGCCAGCACATGGACCGAGAAAGCGTCCGTGGTGCTCCAGATGCCAATCGATGTCGAACGCCGGTCCGCGCACCAGGACACCAGGGGCGGATCCAGCGAAACAGAGGTGAAGCTGTTACTCACCAGTCCCACCGGCCTGCCATTCGGCCCGGCCGAAGTGACGATGGCGATGCCGGTCATCCAGCGGCGCATGACGCCACGCAATTCGTCCGCCGTGCAGCCGGTAATGCTCAGTGTTTCCACGGTCGTCCTCCTGTTGGAAGTTGGTGCTGCATCAATCTTGGCGAGCACCACTCAGGAGCGGCTATCCGATCCCGGCGGACTCCTATCCGGTTTGCGTGATGGCTGGCGCAAAGCAGCGCCGGCCAACAAAAGGACCGGCGTCGCTATGACGCCGGTCCTTTGGCTCTTCGTGCCAGGCAGGCTCAGGAATTGCGCGGCACGAGGGCAAGCACCCGGGCGGGGCTGCCGGTGCCGCCGACGATCGGCAGCGGCGCGACGATCAGCAGCGCTCCGCGCGGCGGCAGCTGGGCAAGGTTCTGCAGTGAGGTCAGGCCGTACTTGTCGGCGCCAAGCAAGTAGTAGTGCATCGGGAAGACCGGATCCAGCGCACCTGCGTTGCCGGCGTCAATCCCCACGGTTTCCACCCCAAAGCCGGCGATGCCGGTCTGCGACAGCCACTGCGCACAGTCTGCGGAGACGCCCGGGGTATGGGAGCCGTTATCGTCGACGTTGAGGAATTTCTCCCGGTCTTGCGCGAACGCGTCCCAACCCGTGCGGTACAGCACCCAGCCGCCCTCAGGCAGCGGGCCGTGCTGCTCCTCCCAGGCGCGGACGTGCTCGACCTCGAGCAGGAAGTCCGGGTCTGCGGCGGCTTCCGCCGTGAAATCGAGGACGACGGCGGGGCCGATGAGGCGGGGGAGCGGAATGTCGGCGACATCGTGGCTGTGCCGCCCGGTCACCCAGTGGACGGGGGCGTCGATGTGCGTACCGATGTGCTCACCCGTGTGGATATTCTGGTGCTTCCAGAATGGCCCCGGCTCGTCGTACTCGCTCACGGTCTCCAGACTGAAATCGATGAGGTTGGCGAACGGCTCGGGCAGCCGGAGCGTCGGTGTCTCACTGCTGAGGCGGTTGGTGAGGTCTACGATCGCGACCTCGTTGCCCGCCAGGGCGTCGAGGAGCTCGACGAGGGGTCCGGCGGCCCTGTGGGTTACGGTGTTGGTGGGTTCGGAAGTCATTCATCCAGCTTTCGGATCGTGGGATGGCACGGCATGGCCCCGGTCACAGTGGACGGCGGGTCGTACATGTCTACCACCCGCAGCGAGGCTATTTCTAGGCATTCGCCGAACTTTTATCGCCTTCTCTAGACGATCGTCATTTTTCCGGCATACGATGGTGGACGGCCCGGAAATCCCCCCGAATGGGGACCATGCGCCGGGGAGAGGAGAACCATGGACGCGCAGGCGAATGAGCAGCATGCAGAGTGCCTAGCTGGAGCCAGTATCGAGCGGACGGTCGAGTGGGCCGATACCGATGCGGCGGGGCACCAGCACAACTCAGCCATCATGCGCTGGGTCGAGGCGGCCGAGGCCGAACTGTTCCGCAGGTTGGACTTGCCGGACTATTTTCCCTGCGCTCCACGAGTGCAGCAGGTCATCAACTATCGGGCAAAACTGTGGTTCGGCCAGCGCGTCACCGCAACCCTGCAGGTCCAGAACGTGGGCCGTACCTCGCTGACCTTCGCGTTCGAGGTGCATGGCCAGCCGCACGACAAGTCGTCCGGCGGGCTGGCGGCGTATGGCACCTTTACTACGGCCTATGTCCCGGAGGGGGCCGACGGGGCGGCCCCTTGGCCGGAGCACATTCGTGCCGCCCTCGCCCGGGGATCTTCCGTTTCGGTCTGAACAGACCACCGGTCCATACCGGCAGATTCTTCAGACAGCTTTTCAGACTCTTTTCCAGAAGGAGACTTCCATGACCGCTACCAGCACCCAACCCCCGCAGAGCTGCGCCGCCGCGACCGGCGCTGCCGCAGTGGCCCCGTCTTCCCACCCGGCCCCTCGCGCTGCCGCAAACATCGCCGAGCTCGTCGGCTATACGTTGGCGCAGCTCGGAGTCGGCCACGTCTTCGGCGTGGTAGGCAGCGGCAACTTCGTGGTGACTAACGCGCTGCGCCGGCACGGCGTGCCCTTTACCGCCGCTCGGCACGAGGGCGGTGCGGCGACGATGGCTGATGCATATGGGCGGATGTCCGGACGAGTCGGCGTCGTCTCCACGCATCAGGGGTGCGGTCTGACGAACGCGGTCACCGGGATCGGGGAGTCCGCCAAGAGCCGCACGCCGATGATCGTCCTGACGGCAGACGCCGCGGCATCGGCGATCCGGTCGAACTTCAAGATCGACCAGGACGGCTTGGCGCGGAGTGTCGGAGCAGTAGCCGAACGTATCCACTCGCCGCAGAGTGCAGTGGCGGACACGCTGCGGGCGTATCGCACCGCAGTGAACGAGCGGCGGACAGTGGTGCTGTCGCTGCCGACTGACCTCCAGGCGGCCCCGGTCCCCGAGGGGGTCCCGGCCGTCGTCGTTCCGTTGGAGGCGCCGCAGACGGTTAGGCCGAGTGCCGCGGCCATCGCACGGCTCGCCGGGCTGCTCCGCGCAGCGCGGCGCCCTGTATTCGTGGCTGGCCGTGGGGGCCGCAGCGCAGGGGCGGAAATCGCCGCGCTCGCAGAGGCGAGCGGCGCCCTGGTGGCGGCCTCCGCCGTCGCACATGGCTTGTTCAATGGCGATCCCTTCAACCTTGGTATATCCGGCGGCTTTTCCTCGCCGTTCACCGCGGCGACCATCGCGGATGCCGACCTGGTCGTCGGCTGGGGGTGTGCGCTGAACATGTGGACGATGCGGCATGGCTCGCTGATCGGCGCGAACGCCAAGGTCGTTCAGGTCGACGTGGAGGACTCCGCGTTGGGTGCGAACCGTCCGGTCGATCTGGGCGTGCTTGGTGACAGCGCCGAGACCGCGGCTGCCGTATTGGAGGAACTGAGGGCGACCGGACATCGGGCCACCGGACTGCGCACGCCGGACATGGCGGCGCGGATTGCGGCGGAGTCGCGTTGGAATGATGTGGACACAGAGGATATTTCGACGGCGGAGGCCATCGACCCGCGGGTGCTGAGCCGCGAGCTGGACCGGATCCTGCCGGCACAGCGGATTGTGTCCATAGATTCCGGGAATTTCATGGGGTATCCGAGCACCTATCTGTCCGTGCCGGACGAATTCGGGTTCTGCTTCACGCAGGCATTCCAATCGATCGGGCTGGGCCTGTATACCGCGGTGGGTGCGGCGAGGGCCCGGCCGGACCGGCTGCCGGTGCTCGGCACGGGAGACGGCGGGTTCCTCATGTCAATTGCGGAACTGGAAACCGTGGTCCGCGAGCGGATTCCGCTGGTGGCGGTGGTCTACAACGACTCGGCCTACGGGGCCGAGGTGCACCATTTCGACGCCGACGAGGAGGACCTCGAAGTGGTCAGGTTCCCGCTGGTCGACATCGCCTCAATCGCCCGGGGGTACGGCGCCGAGGCGGTCACGGTCCGCACCGTGGAGGACCTGGCCGCCGTCGCCGAGTGGGTCAACGGGCCCCGGGAGAGGCCGCTGGTCATCGACGCGCGCATCGCGTCGGACGGAGGCGCCTGGTGGCTCGCCGAAGCATTCAAAGGGCACTGAGCCAGATGGATATCCCCGCTCCTCCTCTGCGGCACCAGCAGCTGATCCTGACCATCTATGGACTCTACGGCCGACGTGGCGGCGGTCTTCTTCCGGTCTCGGTCCTCATCGACATGCTTGGCGACCTCGGCCACGATGCCCCCGGCGTGCGCTCGGCCGTGTCCAGGTTGAAGGCCAAGGGTGTCCTCAACAGCGTCAAGACCGGCGGCTTGGCAAAGTACGAGCTGTCGCCACGCGCGCTCGAAATGGTTAATGAGGGCGATGAACGCATCTTTGCCCCGTACCGTGGCGAGCCCGGAGGACAGTGGGTGCTCGCGATTTTCTCCGTCCCGGAGGCGATGCGGGACCGGCGGCACCAGCTCCGGACCGAACTGACGCGGTTGGGCTTCGGGTCCATGGCGGCGGGTGTGTGGATCGCTCCGGCCGGTGTGCGCGAGGGTGCCAAGCGGCGGCTGGCCTCCCGCGGCTTGGCAGACTTTGTCGAATTCTTCACCGGAGAATACGCAGCCGAGGGCGATATGCGCCAACGCGTTGCCCAGTGGTGGGATCTGGAGGCCCTCGGCGCCCAGATCACCGAATTCATGGACTACTACGGGAACGCGCTGGCCGATTGGTCCGACTTGCTGGGCGGGGACGGAGAGAGCGCCCTGCCAAATCCTTCGGCGGAGCTGCGCCGCGACGCCTTCCGCTATTACGTTCCTATGCTCACGCTGTGGCGGCGCCTGCCCTACAGCGATCCGGGTCTGCCGCTGGAGTACCTTCCAGAGGGCTGGCAGGGGCCCGAGGCGCGGCGCATCTTCTTCGGAACGCACCGTCTGATCGCGCCCTTGGCCGAGGCCCATGCCATGTCGCTGGCTGCCAAGGCTCAAGCGGCGTAGCCAACCACGCCAAAGCGGCCCGGCCGGCTTTCTGCCGGCGGGGCCGCTTCGCCGGAACTGCCCTTTTAGCGGTCCTGGATCACCGCAATGCCCTGGATCTCGATCAGGGCTTCCTTCTGCCAGAGCCGGCTGACGCCAATTCCCGCCATCGCCGGGTACTCCGTGCCGGCCATCTGGCGCCAGAGCTTGCCGATCTCGCGGCCGTTGGCCATGTAGTCGTCGACATCGGTGAGGTAGATGGTCACACTGACCAGGTCTTCGGGGTGCCCGCCGGCCTCTTCCAGGGTCACCAGAACGTTGGAGAAGGCCTGCTTGAACTGCTCCACGATGCCGCCGGGAACGATGTTCATGTCCTTGTCCAAGGCGGTCTGCCCGCCGAGGTAAACCGTGTTGCCCGCCAGAATGCCGTGCGCGTAGCCAGAGGGCTTCGGCAGCGATTCGGGGTTGATGGTGCGGTTGGCGACTGCGGTCTGGTTGCTCATTCCTGCTCCTTGGCTCGGTGTGTCCGATTTCACAAATTTCCGAAAAAACCTCTGTGCAGATCCTTTCGACCGTGCTACGTTGAGCATATGTGACGACCGTAAAAAAGTCGACACATCAAATCAAAGGAGATCGACAGCGTGAAATTGGCCACCCTGCGCACGGACGCAGTGACAACGACGGCGGCGGTCCTGATGGGCACGGAGACCTACCTGCCGCTGCCCGCGAGTGATGTGGGCGCCTTGATCGCGGACCCGGCCTGGCGGGAGCGCACAGAGGAAACGGTGCGCACCGCCCCCGCATCCGCCGTCGTACAGGTCTCAGGACCGCAACTGGCGCCGTTGCTGCCGCGTGCCGGCAAAGTCATCTGCTGCGGGCTGAACTACGGAGACCACATCCAGGAGATGGGGCGGGAGCTGCCGGAGTACCCGACGTTGTTCGCCAAGTTCGCCGACACGCTGACCGGTCCGTTGGACGAGCTCGAGGTGCACGGCAGCGACAGGGTGGACTGGGAAGCCGAGCTGGCCGTGGTGGTAGGGGCGACGCTCACGCGGGCCGATGAAGCCGAGGCGGCCGCGGCGATAGCCGGCTACACGGTGGCCAACGACGTCTCCATGAGGGACTGGCAGAACCGGACCCTGCAGTGGTTCCAGGGCAAAGCCTTCGACGCGAGCACTCCGGTGGGGCCGGTCCTGGCCACGGCTGACGAGTTCGACGGCAGCGGCTTCGAGGTGCGCGGCTACGTCAACGGCGAACTCGTCCAGCGGGGCCACACGCGGACGCTCGTCTTCGGCCCGGCGCGGCTGCTGTCCTACATCTCGCAGTTCACCACACTGCGCCCGGGGGACCTGGTCCTGACCGGGACGCCGGGCGGAGTGGGGATGGGCATGAAACCGCCGCGCTTCCTGCAGGACGGCGACACTATCACGACCGAAATCGACGGGATCGGCCGGTTGGAAAACCGCGTCCTGATCCGTGCACTGGCACTGAATAACTGAAAAGGAGCAGGACATGACCGAGACAACTACCGAATACCGCACCGAGGGAGACAACTCGATCTACGCCGGTACCGACGGCAAGGTCGTGCCCGTGGTGACCCGCGGGGGCAGCGAGGACACCAACACGGCTCAGTCCGGCGACTGCGTACGGGTGTCCGGCGTCAGCATCCAGCACACGCCGGCGACCAAGATCTGGTTCGGCCAGGTCTCCAATGTCCCGGGATACCGGTCGCTGCCGCACCACCACGGTGAGGCCGAAACCGGCGGCTACGTGCTCCGGGGCCACGGCCGGATCTACTTCGGCGAGGACTACTCCGAGTTTATCGATATGAAGGCCGGCGACTGGGTGTTCGTTCCTCCGTTCATGCCCCATGTGGAGGCGAATATGTCCGTCACCGAGGAGTTGGTCTGGCTGACGGCGCGCACGCCGGAAAACATCGTGGTCAATCTTGAGGACGTTGCCGATGAGTCGCTGGAAGGATACCGACGGGCATGAACACCATGAGCGGGACCTTGACCGCGGAAACCTTCCTGCGGGCCGTCGATCTGGAAGCCGTCGACGCCGAGGTCTTCGACGAGGCCTATGAAGCCACGACCCAGTACGTCCCGTGGCCCAAGGCCTACGGCGGAGACATGGTGGCCCAATCCGCGGCGGCCATGATGCGGTCTGTCGCCTCCGACCGCCAACTCCATTCGATGCACAGCTACTTCATGCGGCCCGTCGACATTGGTGCCGTGGTCCGCTACGAGGTGGAGAAACTGCGCGACGGCCGCGGGTATTCCACGCGCAGCGTGCGCGGCTACCAGGGCGGCAAAACGGTGTTCGCGGCGATGGGCTCATTCCAGGTCGCCGAGGAGGGGCCGGAGTTCCAGCCGGAGATGCCTGCAGCAGTGGAGCCCGAGTCACTGCGCAGTGCCGCCGAAGTGCTCGCTGGCGTGGAAGGCGACGCCGCTGCCTACTGGTCGCAGGGCCGCAGCTTCGACATGCGCCACGTTCCCGGTCCCGTTTATGTGGAGGTCGAGGGTGCAGCGATCCCGCAGCAGGCCGTCTGGGTCAAAGCCTTCGATCGGCTGCCCGACGGCGCCGACCTGCACCGCACGGCGCTGGCCTACGTCTGCGACTACACCATTTTGGAACCGATCCTGCGGGCCCAGGGCCACTACTGGGCCGAGCCGGGGCTGGCCACTGCCAGCCTGGACCACTCGATGTGGTTCCACCGCGACGGGCGCGCCGACGAATGGGTGCTCTACGCCCAGGAAGCCGTCTCCGGACAGCGCAACCGGGGGCTGGCGACGGGCCGGTTCTTCGACCGCTCGGGCCGCCTGCTGGCCACGGTTGCCCAAGAAGGCATGATCCGCGCCGCACGTTGAGCTTCGGCGGCATCCGGCGCAATCCAGATGCCGCCTCAGCTCCGCGGCCCTCCCATTCATCCCACTGAAAGGAACGCCATGGAACTGTCCCCGTCAGCACATGTGGACTCGTTCACGCGCGACCACCTCCCGCCGGCCGAGCAGTGGCCGGTGCTTGAATTCACCCTTCCTGAATTGCAGTATCCGGAACGGCTCAACGCCGCGTCTGTCCTCGTCGATGACGCCGTGGCAACCTTCGGCGCGGACCGTCCGGCCCTGCACACGCCCGAGGGCGAAACCTGGAGCTACGGGCTGTTGCAGCAGCGCGCCAACCAGGTCGCCCGGGTCCTGACCGAGGACCTCGGTGTAGTGCCTGGCAACCGGGTGCTGCTGCGCGGCCCGAACAATCCGTGGTTGGTTGCGGCCTGGCTCGGAGTGCTCAAGGCCGGTGCCGTCGTCGTCACGACGATGCCTGTGCTGCGCGCCAGCGAAGTTGCCAAGATCTGCGAACTGACCCGTCCGGTGGCAGCGATCTCGGACCACCGTTTCGCCGCCGGGCTGGTGCACGCCGTGGGTGCAGGAACCGCAGTCGTCACCTATGGAGCTGACGACGACGGCGACCTCATTGCCCGCTGCGCGCGTAAGAGCGGAACGTTCGACGACGTTCCCACGGCAGCCGACGATGTCGCGCTGCTCGGGCCAACATCCGGGACCACAGGCACGCCCAAAATCACCATGCACTTCCACCGGGACATCCTCGCCAACGCAGATACCTTCGCCCGGCACATCCTCAAGCCGACGGCCGACGACGTCTTTGCCGGCTCGCCGCCGCTGGCCTTCACCTTCGGGTTGGGCGGCCTGGTGGTCTTCCCGCTGCGCTTCGGCGCATCCGCCCTGCTGACGGAGCGAGCGACCCCGGTCGAACTGGCCAGCCACGCCGCCGCAGCCGGGGCCACCGTGCTCTTCACCGCCCCGACGGCCTACCGGGCCATCCTGAAGGAGGGCGAGGCTGACCTGCTCAAGGGCCTGCGCATGGCCGTTTCTGCCGGTGAGCATTTGCCCAAGGAAACGTGGGAAGCGGTGCGGGCGGCTACCGGCCTCTCCCTGGTCAACGGAATCGGGGCCACGGAAATGCTGCACGTCTTCATCTCCGCCGCCGGCCCCGACATCCGGCCCGGCGCCACGGGTGTGGCGGTGCCCGGCTTCCGGGCCACGATCCTGGCGGCGGACGCCAACGAGGCCGCGCCGAACGAGCCCGGCAGGCTGGCAGTCATCGGTCCTACTGGCTGCCGGTACCTGAACGACGAGCGCCAGCTGAACTATGTCCAAGACGGCTGGAACATCACCGGGGACACGTTCCTGCGCGACGAGGACGGGTACTTCTATTACCAGGCGCGCTCCGACAACATGATCATCTCTTCGGGCTACAACATCGGCGCTCCCGAGGTGGAGGCGGCGATCGACCAGCATCCGGACGTCGCGGAGAACGCGGTGATCGGCCGGCCGGATCCGGAGCGCGGCAGCGTAGTCTGCGCGTTCATCGTGCTGCGCGAAGGCGTGCAGCCGGACGACGCCAAGCGCAAGGACATCCAGGACTTCGTGAAGGCGACGATCGCGCCCTACAAGTATCCGCGGGATGTGCGGTTCGTGACTGAACTGCCCCGCAACCCCAGCGGCAAGCTGCAGCATTTCAGGCTGCGCGAAGCGCTCGGGAACGAATCTGCAGAATTAGCCGGCGCCAACCAGGCCCGCTGAAAGGACCAGGACATGAAAATCGCAATTGTTGGCGGGGGACCCGGCGGGTTGTACTTCGGTGCACTGATGAAGCAGTTGGATCCCGCTCATGAAGTGACCGTATGGGAACGGAATGCGGCCAGCGATACGTTCGGCTTCGGCGTCGTATTTTCCGATGAAACCCTCGGCGGGATCGGGAACGCGGATCCGGTAGTGGCCGACTACATGAGCCGCCGCTTTGCCCGCTGGTCTGACATCGACATCCATTTCAAGAATGAGACCGTCACAGTGGGCGGACAGGGCTTCGCCGCGATGAGCCGCAAGGAACTGCTCGAACTGCTGCAGCGACGCTGCACCGAACTCGGAGTGGACCTGCGCTTTTCGACCCTGGCACCGCCGGTGGAGGAACTCGAGGACGGCTATGACCTGGTGCTGGCCGCGGACGGAGTCAACTCGCAGATCCGTGCAAAGTACGCCGAGTCCTTCGGCCCGGACCTTGATCCACGGCCGAACAAGTTCATGTGGCTGGGCACAGACCAGGTGTTCGAGGCCTTCAAGTTCTTCGTCAAAGAGACGAAGCACGGCGTCATGCAGATCCACGGCTACCCGTACTCGGATGCGGGCTCCACTTTCATCGTGGAGATGCACGAGGACGTGTGGCGGGCGGCCGGCTTCGACGAGACAGCCGGCGATGTGTTTGCGCCCGGGGTCTCCGATGAGAAGGCCATCGCGAAGGTCCGCGAACTCTTCGCCGAGGAACTCGACGGCTACGAAGTGCTGGCGAACAACTCCAAGTGGCTGAACTTCACGACCGTACGCAACCGCAACTGGCGGCACGGGAACGTGGTGCTGCTCGGCGACGCCGCGCACACCGCGCACTTCTCCATCGGCTCGGGAACCAA
Organism: Arthrobacter sp. Marseille-P9274; assembly: GCF_946892675.1. Classification (NCBI taxonomy): domain Bacteria; kingdom Bacillati; phylum Actinomycetota; class Actinomycetes; order Micrococcales; family Micrococcaceae; genus Arthrobacter; species Arthrobacter sp. Marseille-P9274. The sequence continues at coordinate 143,684 of NZ_CAMPOV010000002.1, read as the reverse complement.
GCTCGCCATGGAGGACGCATTGGCGCTGGCGGCGTGCCTGCACGAGCAGCGGGACCTCGAGTCCGCGCTGGCTGCCTACGAACTCGAGCGGCGGCCGGTGGTCGAATCGACCCAGCGCGCCGCGCAGGCCTCACTGGAATGGTTCGAGCGGATCGGCCAGTACAAGGACCAGCCTCCCACCCAGTTCGCCTTCAACCTGCTGACGCGCAGCCGGCGCATCACCCAGGACAACCTGCGGTTGCGGGATCCCGAATTCGCCGGGCTGGTGGACCGCCATTTCGCCGAGTCCCAGGGACTGCAGCAGGTTGTGCCGGCCATGTTCCAGCCTTACAAGATCGGCGACCTGGAGCTGAAGAACCGGATCATCGTCTCGCCGATGGACATGTACTCCGCGACCGATGGAGTCCCGGGAGATTTCCACAAAGTGCACTTGGGCAGCAAAGCCCTGGGCGGAGCCGGCCTAGTGATGACCGAGATGGTCTGCGTTTCTGAAGAGGGGCGCATCACGCCTGGCTGCACGGGGCTGTACAACGAGGTCCAGAAGGACAGCTGGAAGGACATCGTGGGCTTTGTCCACGGGCAGTCGACGGCGAAGATCGGTGTCCAGATCGGCCATGCCGGCCGCAAGGCCTCCACCCGCCTGATGTGGGAAGGCATTGACGAGCCGCTCGAATCCGGGAACTGGGAAGCCGTCGGTCCGTCGGCCCTGCCATACGGTCCCGGCAGCCAGACCCCGCGGGAAATCGACCGGGCAGAGATGGGCCAGGTGAAGGCCGACTTCGTCGCCGCTGCGAACCGCGCCGCCGAAGCAGGATTCGACCTGCTCGAGGTCCACGCCGCGCACGGTTACCTGCTCTCATCCTTCCTCTCGCCGGTCGCCAACCAGCGCACCGATGAGTACGGCGGGAACCTGGACAACCGGCTGCGCTTCCCGCTCGAAGTCTTCGATGCAGTGCGCGCGGCCTGGCCGGCCGACCGGCCGCTGACCGTGCGGATTTCCGCGACGGACTGGATCGAGGGCGGCAACACCATTGACGACGCCGTAGAAATCGCCAAGGCGTTCGCCGCCCACGGCGCGGACGGCATTGATGTGTCCACCGGCCAGGTCGGCAAGGAGGAAGAGCCTGCCTACGGCCGCAGCTACCAGACTCCATACGCCGACCGCATCCGGCAGGAGGTGGCCGAACCGTCAGGGACGGCAGTGATCGCCGTTGGCGCCATTTCTTCGTACGACGACGCCAATTCGATTCTGCTGGCCGGACGCGCCGACCTGATCGCCCTCGGCCGCAGCCATTTGTACAACCCGCAATGGACGCTGCACGCGGCTGCCGAGCAGGAATACAGGGGCGAGGGCGCGGAATGGATTCCGCAGTTCCGCGCCGGCCGGCGCAAGCCTCCGAGCTCGCGCACCGATGCGGTCAGGCCGCGGCTGTCCTTGCTGCGGGAGGCCGAGGACGAGCAAGCGCCCGGTCACCTCCGGTGGAAACCCGCCACAGCCAGGCAGCGCACCGAGCCCGCGATGGCCAAGTAATCTTGGGCGGATAACGGTTCGCTATATCTCCGGGCGGGAGGCAGCGCTTGCCTGCCTCCCGCCGTCCCACTCTGCACCACCACCTGCTCACTCCAATGACGAAATGAGACTCATGTGGCAACTGCTGCCGTAAACACATGGACTGTACCGCCGCGCACCACGCGGCTGGTTCTTTTCTGCTGCTGGCTCGCCATCCTCGCAGAGGGCTACGACGTCGGCGTCCTGGGCGCGGTCCTCCCCGCCCTCGCCGAATACCGGGCGTGGGATCTCACCCCGCTGGAGCTCGGCGGACTCGGTGCCTACGCGCTGGTAGGAATGCTTTTCGGAGCCCTTTTCATCGGTACCCTCAGCGACCTGTTCGGCCGCAAAAGGATGCTGCTCCTCTCGATGCTGATCTTTACGCTGACGCAAGTAGGGGCGGCAGTGGCACCGACTCCCGAACTGTTCGGCCTGTTCCGCCTCATCGGAGGCCTTGGGATGGGTGGTGTCATTCCCGTAGCGGCGGCGCTAACCATCGAATACTCGGCGCCGAACAGGCGCTCCTACAACTACGGCGTCATGTACTCCGGTTACTCGCTGGGCATCGTCGCTGCCGCTCTGGTGGCGCTGTTCCTGCTGCCAACCGCCGGTTGGCGGTGGGTCATCGCGATCGGTGCGCTACCGGTTGTACTGCTGCCGTTCATTGCCAAGATGCTGCCGGAGTCGCTGGACTATCTGGAGTCCAAAGGCAGGCGCCAAGACGCCGACCGGCTGGCTGCCCGGCTGGGCATCGCCCCATACGTTCCGTCCGTTGCCGCAAAGCCAGCGGGAGACGCTGCCGAACCTTGGTGGCGGACAATCACGACCATGTTCTCGCCCCGGTACCTGCGTTCCACGGTGTTCTTCTGGATATCCCTGTTCTGCGGCATGGTCCTGGTCTACGGGCTGAATACCTGGCTGCCGTCCATCATGAAGTCCGCAGGTTACGATCTGGGCTCCTCCTTGGCCTTCCTTCTCGTGTTCAGCCTTGCCTCTGCCGCCGGAGGGCTGGCGTTGGGCCGGGCTGCGGACAAGTACGGGCAGAAGCTCATTCTCGTTGTGTTCTACCTGCTTGGAGGCGTGGGCATCCTGCTCCTCATGTTCCCCGGCAATATGGTGGTCAATCTGTTGTTTGTGGCGTTCGCTGGCATCGGCTCCATCTCCACCTCGCTGGTACTTACTGGCTACATCGCGGACTACTACCCGGCCAACGTGCGGGCTACAGCGACCGGCTGGGCCCTCAGCTTCGCTCGGCTTGGAGCTATCTCCGGGCCGTTGATCGGTGGCTGGATCGGAAGTGCTGCGCTGCCCTTCGAGTGGAACTTCATGATCTTTGCGGGAATTGCCGGGTTGGCCGCCATCGCGGTCGCCCTGATTCCGAAGCGCAGGGCCATGGCGATGCCTGGCCAGAGGTCAGGCGACGAAACAGTCGACATCGCCTCCCGCTGAACTGCCACATGGCGCCGCCCGGCCTAGGGCGGCGCCATGTCTGTTTACGCCTCCTGCTCTCCAGGCCGGGACGGTACTCTATGGCGCATGGACATCATCCTGGTTCCCGGGTTCTGGCTGGATGCTTCGTCATGGGCGGAGGTGACGCCGCCGCTGGCCGCTGCCGGGCACCGGGTGCATCCGCTGACGCTGCCGGGGCTGGAATCGCGCCAGGCGCAGCGGGCGGGGATCGGACTGCGCGACCATATCGACGCCGTCGTTAAGGAAGTGGACCGGATCGGCGGCCCGGTGGTCCTGGTGGGGCATTCGGGCGGCGGCGCGATCATCTACGGGGCGGCGGATGCCCGGCCGGATTCGGTGGTGCGCTGCATCTACGTGGACGCGGGGCCGCTGGCGGAGGGCGGCGTGATCAATGACGAGCTGCCGGCGGAGGGCGACGAGGTGCCGCTGCCGCCGTGGGAGGGGTTCGAGGACGGCGACCTGGTGGACCTCGATGACGAGCTGCGGGCGCAGTTCCGCGCGCGGGCCATCCCGCAGCCGAAGGGGGTCGCCTACGACAAGATGCGGCTTTCCGACGAGCGCCGCTTCGACGTCCCCGCGACGGTCATCGCCTGCGAGTTCCCCTCGTCACTGTTGCGCGAATGGATCGACGCCGGGCATCCGTTCGTTTCGGAGCTCGCCCGCATCCGGGATGTGGAGTATGTGGACCTGCCGACCGGGCACTGGCCGCAGTTCACCAGGCCGGCCGACCTCGGCCGGGCGATCCTGGCCGCCGTTGACCGAACCGCCTGACCGCAGCGCGGCCGAACCGACTGAACCGGCGGCGGACGCCCCGTTTCCTCCGGCGGTCAGTTCCGTGGGCCGACCGGCGGCTTGACCGCATGCACCGCGCAGCCGGCCTCGAGGATGACGCGCTGGGCGGTGCTGCCCAGGATCAGCTTGCCGACGCGGGAGCGGCGGCGGACGCCGATGACGACGAGTTCGACATCGTCCTCGTAGGAGACGTCGACGATCAGGTCCCCCGGGTCGTCGTTACCGACCATGTGGCGCACTTTGGTGCTGATCCCGGCGGCCTCGGCCCGCTCCAGCAGGCTGGCCAGCTCGGCCTGGGCATGCTCGGTGTTGTCGGCCGCACCCGGCCCGAGGATGCGCAGGTCGGTGCGGCGCAGGGCGGCCTCGCCGATGGCTGCGGTAAGGGCGGCGCGGCCCTCGTCGGTCGGGACAAAGCCCACGGCAACGCTCATGCTCGGATCCTCTCGGGCTGGTGCTACTTGACCGGTGTTTCGAGCGTGCCCTCGTTGAGGAAGCGCCGAAGGTTGGCCAGGGTCAGGGCGGCCATGTCCGCCCGGGTTTCGTGCGTCCCGCTGCCCAGGTGCGGCAGCACGACGACGTTCTCCATCTCCAAAAGCTGCGCGGGAACGCGCGGCTCGTCTGCGAAGACGTCCAGCCCCGCGCCGGCCAGGCGGCCCTGGGCCAGCGCGTCGACGAGGGCGGTTTCGTCGACGACGGTGCCGCGGGCGATGTTGACCAGGTAGCCGCCGGGGCCGAGGGCCGCCAGGACTTCCGCGTCCACGAGCTTCTGCGACGACGGACCTCCTGCCGCGGCGACGATCAGGACGTCGGAGCACCGGGCGAGTTCCACGAGGGAGTCCACATACTCGTACGTCGAGCCTTCGACGGGGCGGCGGTTGTGGTAAGCGATGGTGCAGTCGAAGCCCTCCAGCCGGCGGGCGATGACCTTGCCGATCCGGCCGAGGCCGAGAATGCCGACCCGCTTGCCGCTCGCCTTGGTGGCCAGCGGGTAGTTGCCCTTGGCCTCCCAGTCGCCGCGGCGGACGTAGCGGTCGGCGGCGCTGATCCGGCGCAGCACATCCACGTAGAGCGCGATGGCTGTGTCGGCGACGCAGTCGTTGAGGACATCCGGGGTGTTGCTGACGCCGATGCCGCGTTCCGCGGCCTGGTCCACGTCGGTGGTGTCATAGCCGACGCCGAAATTGATGACCGCCTGCAGGTTGGGCAGGGCACGCATCAGTTCGGTGCCGACGCCGAAGCGCCCGGACGTGACGGCCACGGTGAACTCCGCGCCGCGCTCATCGAGGAAGGCGCTGCGTTCATCGCCATCGTCGGGCAGCCGGACGGCGTCGTAGTCATGGATGAGGGCATCTCCGACGGCGGGCATCAACGGGCCTACCTGGAGGACGGCATGAGGCATAGACATACCGGCGAGCGTAGTGAGGGCATCGATTCGGGTCCAACTCCCAATTTGGATGGATCAATGCCCTTGAGGTATCGGTGACGGGCTGGGTTCCAAAAGGCGCGGAAATACGCGGAAGTGTGGCCGTTGTCACATGGCGAACGGCCGCCAACGGGCTCCGTCACGTCTCCGACATGGAAAAACATTCCTTGACGCGATCGGAGCCTCGTCGGGAAGCTGTTTGCCAGCACCGACCCCTGGCTTCAAGCACAGACGGCTCCGAAGCCGCAACCGTGTGGGGCGCGTGACCAAGATTCCGGAGGATTCAATGATGTCTTCACTTCGCACCCAGGGGCAGTTCGCCCTGCGGCTCTCCGCCGTGGCTGCCGGCGGAACCCTGCTGCTGAGCGGCTGCTCGGTGGCCAACTCGGAAGGCGCCGGCGGCGCGACCGCCGCCAGCTCCGACACCATCCGCGTGGTGCTGCAGCAGGAGCCGCCGACGCTGGAACCCTGCGAGGCCAACCTGACGAGCACCGGCGTGGTGGACCGCTCGACGATCACCGAACCGCTGATCGAGCGCAACCCGACCAGCGGCGAGCTAGAGCCGAAGCTGGCTACCGAGTGGGAGTCCAAGGACAACAAGGCCTGGACGCTGACCCTGCGCGAGGGCGTCACGTTCCATGACGGCAGCGACTTCACCGCCGAGGACGCCGCCGCGACGATCGAGCGTGCCGTGAACTCCAAGCTCGGCTGCAACGTCGAGGGCTACGTCTTCGGCGACCAGGACCTGGACGTGAAGGCAGTCAACGACACCACCCTGCAGGTCACCGCCCAGGAGGCCGACCCCATCCTGCCGCTGCGGCTGTCCTTCCTCGAAGTGGTGCCGGCGGAAACCTCGGACACGGAGAAGGTCCGGGAACCGGTCGGCACGGGCCCCTACCAGCTCGAGCAGTGGGATGCGGGCCAGAAGATCACCCTGGCGCGGTTCGACGGCTACTGGGGCGAGAAGCCGGCTTACGCAAAGGCTGAGTACCAGTGGCGTGCCGAGAGCAGCGTCCGCGCGGCGATGATCACTTCCGGCGAGGCTGACATCGCGACCGGGCTGAGCCCCGAGGACAACATCGGCGACCTGGGCGTCTCCTACCCGAACAACGAGACGGTCGCGCTGCGCATGCACAGCGACAAGGCTCCGTTCGACGACATCCGGATCCGGCAGGCAGTCAACTACGCCATCGACAAGGAAGGCATCGTCGCCAGCCTCTATGGCGGACGCGACAAGGCCGCGGCACAGCTGGTGCCCTCCGGCGTCGTCGGCCATAACGAGTCGCTGCAGCCCTGGGCGTTCGACCTGGAAAAGGCGAAGCAGCTGGTGGCCGAGGCCAAGGCCGACGGCGTGGACACCAGCGCACAGATCGACATGGTCGTGCGCAGCGCGCAGTTCCCGAAGATCGAGGAGCTGGGCCAGGTGCTCCAGGAGCAGCTCACCCAGGCCGGCCTGAACGTCAAGCTGCAGATGCTCGAGACCAGCCAGCACCTGACCTACCAGGTCCGCCCGTTCGCCAAGTCCGACGGCGCGCTGATGCTCATGACGCAGCACGGCAACCAGGCCGGCGACGCGGCGTTCACGGTAGACCAGTACATGCTGACCGACGGCGCGCAGAGCGCCTTCGGCACCCCCGAGCTCGACGCCCTGATCAAGAAGGCCGACGCAGCCACCGGCGAGGACCGGCAGAAGGCCTTCGAGGAGGTCTTCGCCTACCAGAACGACAAGGTGGTGCAGTTCGCCCACATCGCCCACCAGACCGGGATGATCGGCAAGGCGGCCAGCGTGAACTACGAGCCGAACTCGTCCACCGGCGACGAGCTGCGGCTGGCCGAAATGGCTCCGGCCAACTAGCGGCCGGGTCTGACGAGGGATTCGAGGGACTCATGTTGACCTACCTGAGGAAGCGCATCCTCTCCAGTGCACTGCCCCTGGTGGTGGTGATTGTGGGAGTGTTCGCGCTGGCACGGCTGACCGGCAACCCGGCCACCCTGTACCTGCCGCTGAACGCCACCGAACAGATGCGGGCGGACTTCACCGCCCGAATGGGCTTGGACCAGCCGCTGCTGGTCCAGATGGCCGACTACTTCGGCGGCGTCCTCAGGCTGGACTTCGGCGAGTCCCTGAGGACGGGGGAGTCCGCGGCGGCAATGGCGCTGCGGGCTTTCCCGGCCACCCTCCAGCTGGCCGCCACCACCATGGTGCTGGCCATCATCCTCGCCGTGATCGTCGGCTGCTGGGCGGCGCTCAAGCCCAACGGCGTGGCGGACCGGATTTCGAGCTTCGTGTCCATGGCGGCGGCGTCCATCCCGGACTTCTGGCTGGCCATCGTCGGCATCTGGATCTTCGCGATCACCCTCGGCTGGCTCCCGACCTCGGGCGTCAACGGGTCCGAGGCCTGGGTCCTGCCGATCGCCACGCTGCTGCTGCGCCCGTTCGGCGTGCTGGTGCAGATCGTCCGCGGCGCGATGGTCTCCGCCCTCTCCGAGCCCTACATCAAGCTGGCCCGCAGCAAGGGCGCCGGCGACGTGCGCATCGTGACGCACCACGCGCTGCGCAACGCCGCGGCTCCGGCGCTGACCGTGGCCGGCGACCTCACCGTCGGCCTGGTCAACGGCGCCGTCGTGGTGGAGACGATCTTCGGCTGGCCCGGCATCGGCAAGCTGATGATCGACTCCATCCTGCAGCGCGATTTCGCGGTGCTGCAGGCCGCCGTGCTGCTAACCGCCGTCGCAATTTTTGTCCTGAACATCCTCATCGACCTGGGCTACGCGCTGCTGGATGCACGTGTCCGCCCGGCCACCGTGAAGGCCTAGGAGGAACCATGGCCACACCACTCGTGCAGCCCGGACACCAGCCGCCCACGTCGGACGCGCTTCCCGAACCCGCGGCGGTGCCCCCGCTGGAGCCCCCCGCCGCGGAAGCGGCGGGGGCAGCGGACAGGAGGCCGGGCCTCTTCCGGCTCCTGCTGCGGGACAAATTCGCGACGGCGGCTGCCGCGGTCCTGCTCCTGGTGGGGCTGACCGCGGTGTTCGGTCCCGCCCTGATGGGGGACCTGGCGACGAAGCAGAACCTGCTCTTTGCCAATAAGGCGCCGTTCAACCCGGCCAACGGCTGGGAGTACTTCCTGGGCAGCGACTCGCTGGGCCGCAGCGTGCTGGCCCGGCTGGTCATCGCCACCCGGACCACCGTGGCGGTGGCGCTGCCCGCCGTCGCGATCGCCCTGGTGGTCGGCTCCCTGTGGGGGGTCTGGGCCGGCTACCACCGCGGCTGGCGCGAGACGGTCTCGATGCGGGTTGCCGATGTGATCATGAGCTTCCCGTCGCTGCTGCTCGCCGTCGTCGTTCTCTACGTGTTCAACCCAAGCATCGCGAACATCGTGCTGATCCTGGCCCTCACCCGCATCCCGATCTATCTGCGGACCGCGCGCGCCGAATCCGCGGAGCTGCAGAGCCGCACGTTCGTGGACGCGGCCCGGACCTTCGGCGCCAAGCCGAACGCGATCATCGGCCGGCACATGGTGCCGATTGTCCTGCCGACGCTGCTGACCCTGGCCACGCTGGAGTTCTGCTACGTGATGCTGGCCGAGTCCTCGCTCAGCTTCCTCGGCATCGGCATCCAGCCGCCGGACGTCAGCTGGGGCCTGATGGTGTCGCAGGGCCGGCAGTACCTGCAGACCGCGTGGTGGCTCTCGATCTTCCCGGGCCTGGCCATCGTGGTGACGACGATAGCCGCCAACATGCTGGCCGCGTGGCTGCGGATCGCGACGGACCCGGCGCAGCGGTGGCGGCTGGCGCTGCCGCGCAAGCGCCTGATCGCGCGGATTCCGGCCAAGACCGTTGAAGGGGACAAGTGATGAGCACCGTGACAGCGGCAGAAACAACGACGACGGACCGGAGCCTTCCGGTGGTGCTGAAGGTCGAGGGCCTGAACGTGGACCTGCGGACCCCTCGGGGGACCGTGCGGGCCGTGGACAACGTGGGCTTCGAGGCCCGGGCCGGCCAGACGCTGGCGCTGCTCGGGGAGTCCGGCTGCGGCAAGTCGATGACGGCCAAGGCCGTGGCCGGGCTGCTGGACCCGATCGCGGACGTCGACGGCGGGGAGATCCTGCTCAACGGCACGGACCTGGCCAGGCTGAGCCCGAAGCAGCGGCGCAAGTTCGCCGGGCCGGAGCTGGGCATCGTCTTCCAGGACGCGCTGACCGCGCTGAACCCGGTCTACCCGGTGGGGACGCAGCTGGGCGAGGCCTTCCGCATCCATCACGGGCTCTCGGCCAAGCAGGCCAAGGAGAAGGCGGTGGACCTGATGCGCCGGGTGGGCATTCCGGAGCCCGAGGCCCGGGTCAACGCCTACCCGCACCAGTTCTCCGGCGGCATGCGCCAGCGCATCCTGATCGCCATGGCGGTGGCGCTGAATCCGAAACTGCTGATCGCGGACGAACCGACCACCGCGCTGGACGTGACGGTGCAGGCGCAGATCATGGCGCTGCTGAAGAGCCTGCGCGAGGAGAGCGACATGGCTGTCGTGCTGATTACCCACGACCTGGCCGTCGTCGCCGAGGAAGCTGACACGGTGGCCGTGATGTACGCGGGCAACGTCGTGGAAACCGGCCGGGTGGCCGACGTGTTCGCCGGCCCGCGCCACCCGTACACCAAGGGCCTGCTGGAGTCGGTTCCGGTCAACGCCGAGCGCGGCGCGGAGCTGAACTCGATCCCCGGCAGCCCGCCGGAGCTGCACAAGATCCCCTCCGGCTGCGTCTACCAGGACCGGTGCCCGCTGGTGCAGGAGATCTGCCGGGCGGAGCGGCCTAAGCTGCTGCCCGTGGTTCCCAAGGCGCAGGCCGCTGCTGACGGCACAACCCCGCGGGCCGCCGCCTGCCACTTCAGCGAGGAGCTGGACAAATGACCGAGACCCGGATCCATACCGAAGGCCGTCCGCTGATCGAGGTCGACGGCGTCACCAAGACCTTCCACGTGGCCAAGAGCGCCTCCGGCAACAGCCGGCTGCGGGCGCTCGACGGCATCAACCTCTCCGTCCGTCGGGGTGAGACCCTGGGCCTGGTGGGGGAGTCCGGCTGCGGCAAGTCCACGCTGGCCCGGACGCTGATGATGCTGGAGCGGCCCGACGCCGGCGCGGTGCGCTTCGACGGCACCGACCCCTTCGGCCTGCGCGGCAAGGAGCTGCTGGAGTGGCGCCGCCGCGTGCAGATGGTCTTCCAGGACCCGTTCGCCTCGCTGAACGCGCGGATGACGGCGGGCGAGATTATCGCCGAGCCGTGGAAGGCGCACCGGGGGCTCTACACGACGTCGCGGGAGCGCGAGGCCAGGGTGCGCGAGCTGCTGCACATGGTCGGACTGCGGCCCTCGGACGCGAAGAAGTCGCCGCAGGAGTTCTCCGGCGGCCAGCGGCAGCGCATCGGCATCGCGCGGGCCCTGGCGCTCAATCCGGACGTGATCATCCTCGACGAGCCCGTCTCCGCGCTGGACCTGTCGGTCCAGGCCCAGGTACTGAACCTGCTCAACGACCTGCAGCAGCGCCTCGGCGTCTCCTACGTTTTCATCTCGCACGATCTGTCGGTGGTGCGGCACGTGGCGGACCGGGTGGCGGTGATGTACCTCGGCCGGATCATCGAAACCGGCCGCACTGAGGACGTCTTCGAGCGTCCGAGCCATCCCTACACCGCGGCCCTGATGTCCGCCTCGCCCAAGCTGGACGTCAGCGGCGCGGAGCGGAACCGCATCATCCTGCAGGGCGAGATCCCCTCCCCGCTGGACCCGCCCTCGGGCTGCCGCTTCCGCACCCGCTGCTGGAAGGCCCAGGACATCTGCGCGGAGCAGGCACCGGCCTCCGAGCAGGCCGGGGACAACCCGGCGCATCTGGCCGAGTGCCACTTCCCGCTGGAGAGCCTGAAAGTCCGGAGCGGGGAACTGGCGTCCATGCCGTGAGTTGGGCCGACTACGCGGTCATCGGCTTCGCCGTCTTCGCCGCGGCCGGCCTGCAGGCCTCCATCGGCTTCGGCATGGGGATGCTCGCGGCGCCGATCATCGCGCTGGTCGACCCGGAGCTGCTGCCGGTCACGATCATCATGCTCGCGCTGCTGGTGACCATCATGGTCACCGCACGCGAGCGGTCGGAGCTGGACCTGCGCGGCGCCGGCTGGGCACTGGTGGGCCGGATCCCCGGCAGCATCTGCGGCGCCTGGCTGGTGGCCGTGCTGCCGGGCGAAGGCCTGTCCTGGCTTGTGGCCGTCACCGTGCTGGCAGGAGTGGCCCTGGCCTTCCTGGGCTGGCAGCCCGCGCCCCGGCGGCTGAGCCTGGTCACCGCCGGTGCCGCCTCCGGCATCATGGGTACCGCCACCTCGATCGGCGGCGCCCCCATGGCCCTGATCTGGCAGCGCCACCAAGGCGCACGGCTGCGCGGCACCATGAGCGCCTTCTTCATGGTGGGCTCGGCCGTGTCGCTGGCCGCACTGGCCGTGGCGGGCGCGGTGACCGAGCAGGTCCTGATGCTCGTGGCCTGGATGGTTCCTGCCGTCGTCGCCGGCTACGCCATGTCCCGCTTCGTCAACCGCTTCCTGGATGCCCGGCGCCTACGCCTGCTCGCCCTGTCGGTCTCCGGACTCGGCGCGGTGCTGCTGGCCGGGCAGATCCTGCTCGGCTGAGCCCGCGGTGGGAGCAATCCCATTGGCCAGCCTCTAGTGATCGTCACGCCGGACCGCGTTTTCGATGTCTTAGGCGCCGCTAGCGTGGCCTCCGGACCACGTTGAAGAGCGGCCGCCCGGCGGCGAGATTGGCGATATTCGCGGCGATGTCCGCGGCGCGCCGTTCGAAGGTGGTACGGGCGTGCCCGGAGTGGTGCGGCGTGAGGACCGCGTTATCCAGTCGTTCAAAGGGGAATTCCGACGGCGGCACCTTGCCGTCCGCGGGAGCGCCCCACCAGACGTCGATGCCGGCCCCGGCGATCCGCCGCTCGGACAGCGCGGCATACAAGGCGGCCTGGTCCACCACGGGGCCCCGGGCGACGTTGACCAGCAGCGCCGAGGGTTTCATCTGCAGCAGCTCGGCCGCGCCGATGAGGCCGCGCGTCTCCTCGCTGAGCGGCACGGTCACCACGACCACGTCCGACGTCTCGAGCAGCTTGGGCAGCTCGGCCGTGCCGCCGACCCACTCGGGCTGCACGCCTTCGGGATGGGCCGCGGCGGGGTTGCCGCGCACGGCCCGCACCCGCATCCCCAGTGCGCCGCCGAGGCGGGCTACCTCGGCGCCGATGGAGCCCAGCCCCACCAGGCCGAGCACCCTTCCGTCGAGCGTTGGGTGGAAGGGCACCTCCGGTGAGGTGGCGATGGTCCGCCATTGGCCGCGGCGCAGTTCGCTGTCGGCGGCGAGCACCCGGCGGGAGAGCATGAGCGTCACCATGACCACGTGTTCCGCGATCGGCCGGGCGTGGTGGAAGGTGTTCGCGACGGCGGCGGCCGGCGGCAAGGAGTCCATGGCGATCTTCTCGAACCCCGCGCCGGTCACGTGGACCAGCCGCAGCCGGGCCGCTGCCGCGGCCTGCCCCGGCGGCAGGGCGGAACAAACAACGACGTCGGCGTCGGCCAGGGCGCGCAGCTGTTCCTCCGCGCTCCACCCGGACGCCATCACCCAGTGGTGGGCGCCGCCGTCGTACTTCAGCTGCTGCTCGAACCGGCTGATGATCGGATCGGTGACCACGATCCGCAGCGGCTCCGCCGCCGCACCGGCCGTCGCCGGCGGGAGCTTGGGAAAGATTGGCTGGGTCACGGGGAGGGGCTCCTTCTCGGGCGGCACCGGCGGGGGTGCTTCGACGATAGGCCTCCGCATCGATGCGCGTCCAAGCTAAAGTATGGACCGAACGATGCGAGGAGTGTATTGATGTTCAGCCTGATCCAGCTCCAGTCCTTTGTCGCCGTCGCCGAAGAGCTGCACTTCGGGGCGGCCGCCGAACGGCTCAACATGACGCAGCCTCCGCTGAGCCGGCAGATCCAGCTGCTGGAGAAGGAACTGCGGGCGCCGCTCTTCGACCGGACCAGCCGCAGGGTGGAGCTGACGGATGCCGGCAGGACGCTGCTGCCCAGCGCGCGGCAGATCCTGGACATGGCGGTCAAGACGGAGCTGGACGTGCGGCGCGTGGCGACGGGCGAGGCCGGCTCGGTCACGATCGCCTACACCGCGATCGCCGGCCAGAGCGCCCTGCCGAAACTCCTGCGCCGGGCGGCGGATGAGCAGCCCGGCGTCTCCCTGATCCTGCGCGAGCTGGTGTCGACCGACCAGATGGACGGCCTGGTCAAGGGCACGGTGGACATCGGGCTGCTGCGGCCCATCGTGGGCCGGCCGGGCATCGTGTCGCGGCCCCTGATGCGGGACCGTCTGGTCATCGCGCTGCCGCCGGGCAGTGAGCTTGCCGGCGACGGCGCCCTGCCGGTGCGGGCGCTCGAGGGCAAGCCCCTGATGATGTACTCTACGGCCGAGGCCCGCTATTTCCACGACCTGGTCCTGCGGCTCTTCGCCAGCGCGGGCGCCCATCCCAACGTCACGCAGTACGCCAGCCAGGTCCCCGCGCTGCTGGCGTTCGTGGAGGCAGGTCTCGGACTGACTTTGGTGCCGGCCTCGGCGCAGTCGCTCGCCCCGGCAGGGGTGCAGTTCCGGGAACTTGAGCCCTCGCGCGGCGTCAAGGACCTGAACCGGGTGGACCTCGAGGTGGCCTGGAACGAGAACAACAACAACCCCGCCGTCCGCAGGCTGCTGGCGCTGCTCGAAACACCGGCGGAGGACGAAAGCCCCGTTTGAGGGATTCCATCCCGGGCCGGCCCTTCGTACCCTAGGGCTGGGAGGTGTTCAGGAATGAAGGCAACGCAGGGTGACAGGATCATCGTCCGCGGCAGGACCGTGGAGTCGTCGGATCGGCACGGGGAGATCCTGGAAGTACGGGGTAAGGACGGAGCTCCGCCCTATTTCGTGAGGTTCGACGACGGGCACGAGTCGGTGCTCTTCCCGGGCGGGGACTTCGTGGTGGAGCCGCCGGGGTCCTAACGCCCGGGTCCTAAGCGGAGGCCAGGGAGCGGTCCAACCACGCGCGCAGCGCCGCGGCCGGCGCCGCGCCGGCCTGCTGTGCCGCGATCCGGCCGTCGACGACCACCATGAGGGTGGGGATCGACTGGATCCCGAACCGCGCGGACAGCCGGGGCGCCGCGTCCACGTCCACCTTGACCAGCTTGATCTTCCCGGCGCGTTCGCGGGCCAGCTGGTCCAGCACCGGACTGACCATGCGACAGGGACCGCACCAGGCCGCCCAGAAGTCGACGAGCACGGGCACCGGGGACTGCTCGGCGATCGCCGCGAAATCGGCGTCTCCGGCCGAGACGATCCACGGCAGGTCCTGATGGCAGCTGCCGCAGCGGGGCCGGCCCGAGGCAGCGGCGGGAACACGGTTGGCCTTGCCGCAGTGCGGGCACTTGACGATGGCGTTCTCCACATCGGGAGTGTACTGCGCTTCGGCCAGCGGGTGGAATGGACGACGGCGGTGCGGCGTTGAGCCGGACATGGAGCGTCTTGGTTTTCTGTCCTTTGGCCACTGGGGGCCGGGCCGCGGGTCCCGCACCCGCTCAGCGCGCGAGGCGCTGCTGCAGGGGATTGAGCTGGCGGTGGCGGCCGAGGAGCTCGGCATCGACGGCGCGTTCTTCCGGGTGCACCACTTCGCCCGGCAGCAGGCGTCGCCGTTCCCGCTGCTCGCGGCGATCGCGGCGCGCACGTCCCGGATCGAGATCGGCACGGGCGTGATCGACATGCGTTATGAAAATCCGCTCTATATGGCCGAGGAAGCGGCCGCCACTGACCTGATCAGCGGCGGCCGGCTCCAGCTCGGCATCAGCCGGGGATCCCCCGAGCCGGCGAAGGACGGCGCCGCCGCGTTCGGCTACGTGCCGGCCGAGGGCGAGACGCCGGCCGACATGGCGCGGCGCCACACCGAGGTCTTCCGGCACGCGATCGCCGGCGCGGGAGTGGCGGAGGCCGATCCGCAGTTGACCGGCGGCGCTACCGGCCTGCTGCCGATCCAGCCGACGTCCTACGACCTGCCGCAGCGGATCTGGTGGGGCGCCGGCACGCGCAAGACCGCCGTCTGGGCGGCCGAACGGGGCATGAACCTGATGAGTTCCACGCTGCTGACCGAGGACACCGGCGTGCCCTTCGACGAACTGCAGGCCGAGCAGATCCGGATGTTCCGAGAGGCCTGGCAGTCCGCCGGGCACAAGTTCAGGCCACGGGTTTCGGTCAGTCGCAGCGTGCTGCCGATCGTCGACGACGAGGACCGGATGTACTTCGGCGGCCGCGCCGGACAGGGCGGCGACCAGGTCGGCATGATCGACGGCCTGCTCTCGCGCTTCGGCCGCACCTACACCGGGGAGCCGGACGTCCTGGCCCGCGAACTCGCGGCGGACGCCGCGGTGCGGGAAGCCGACACGCTCATGCTCACGGTCCCGAACCAGCTCGATGTCGCCTACAACGCCAAGCTGCTGGAGAACATCGCCCGCTACATCGCGCCGGAACTCGGGTGGCGAAGCAAGGCAGCAACGACGGCGGACGGCGGGGTCCGGGAGCGCCACTGACCCGGCGGCTGACCGGTGCCGGCGTGCGCCAGGCCGGTACCGCCGTCGTTGGGCGCCCCGCGATCCGCGTGACTTTCCTGCCGGCAGGCTACTGCAGGCCGCGTAACCGATCCATCTCCCGGCGGTCCTTCTTGGTGGGCCGGCCGGCGCCGCGGTCCCGCTGCGGCAGCCCGAGCGCCGGCATCGGCGGGCGCTCCGGAGTGTGGTCGGTGAAGCAGTGCGAGGCTGCCTCCGCGCCGACACGCTTGGCGATCAGCCGGCGCACCTCGAGGATCCGTTCGTAGCCCGGCTGGCGGACCCGGATCGTGTCGCCGGCAACCACCGTCTGCGAGGCCTTGGCCGGGTTGCCGTTCAGCCGCACGTGGCCGGCCCGGCACGCAGCCGTGGCCGCCGAGCGCGTCTTGTAGGCACGGATGGCCCAGAGCCAGGCGTCAATCCGGACGGAGGAGGGGGCGGTTGGCAACGCGGTCATGATGGATAACGAGTCTAGCCGCCGCTGCCCGTAGTCGCCCACCGGCGGCGGGGCTAAGCTGGGCGGCAGAGGGAGGAACTGCTGATGGAAACGTCGTCGTTAATGCCCTCCGAGTGGCAGCGGGCCCTGCTCATCATGGCCCATCCCGATGATCCCGAATACGGAGCCGCCGCCGCCGTTGCGCAGTGGATCGCGGAGGGCAAGGAAATTTGCTACGTGCTGGCCACACGCGGGGAAGCCGGCATCGCCGGGCTCGATCCGGTGGAGGCCGCGGCCGTGCGGGAGGCCGAACAGCGGCGCGCCTGCGAGCGGGTCGGAGTGGACACGCTGGAGTTCCTCGATTTCGCCGACGGACGGCTGGAGCACTCGCTCGTGCTGCGCCGAGAACTCGCCAGCGCCATCCGGCGGCACCGCCCCGACGGGATCATCACGCTGAACTTCGAGGAAACCTGGGGGCCGGGAATGTGGAACTCGGCGGACCACCGGCACCTGGGTGCAGCCGTCATGGACGCCGTGGCGGACGCGGCGAACGAGTGGATCTTTCCGGAGCTCTACGGCGGCCCGGACCCGCACCCCGGGGTGCAATGGGTGGCCGTGTGCTCGCCGCGGCCGACGCACTGGCTGGACGTGGACGCCGAGAGCGTGGAGCGGGCGGTCGAATCGCTGTCAGAGCACCGGATGTACCTGGAGGCGCTCAGCGATGAACCGGTCGAGGAGCAGGCCCGCCGGCAGATCGACCTGGTCACGGCGGGCGGGGAAACGGCGCGCCGGGTGGGGTTCCAGCTCTTCCGGTTCTGAGCTGACGCTGTTGCTTAGCTAGTGTTGGCGGGTGAGCTACTTCATACCCCGCAAGCCGTGGCGCGGCCGGATAGGCGCGCTCCTCGGCATCCTCATCATGGCACTCAGCCTCCGCGCGGCCGTGTCCGTGGTGCCGCCGCTGCTGGGAACCATGGGCCCCGAACTGGGCTTCGACGCCGCGACCACCGGCGCGCTGGCGATGCTGCCGCCGCTGGTCTTCGCCGCGGCCGGCCTGGCCACCCCGGCGTTGATCCGCTGGCAGGGCGCCGAGCGCGTGCTCGCCGCGGCGGTGCTGCTGGCGGTCGCCGGGCAGCTGAGCCGGGCCGCTGTCGACTCGGTCTGGCCCTTCCTCGGGATGTCGGCCGTAGTGATGGCCGGCTACGGGATGGGCAACGTGGTGCTCCCGCCGCTGGTGAAGAAGTATTTCCCGGACCGGATGGGCGTGGTCACCGCCGGCTACGTGACGCTCCTGGCCGTGGGCACCGCGGCCAGCCCGCAGCTGGCGGTGCCTGTGGCGGAGCTGGCGGACTGGCGGGTCTCGATAGCGCTCTGGGCCTCGGTCAGCGCACTGGTGCTGGCGCCCTGGGGGGTGCAGCTGCTGCGGGACGGGAGGGCGCGTGACGACGACGGCGGCGCGGCCTTCGCGGGGCCGGTTGCGGCGGGTGCCGGGTCCGCCGCGTCCGCCCACCGAGAAGGAGCCACTGCCCGGACAACGCAAGCTCAGGCGCCGGCCGTGCAGCACCTGAACCCGTGGTGCTCGCGGGTGGCCTGGGGGCTGGCCATCTTCCTCGCCGGCAACTCCGCGCAGACCTACGTCTACTTCACCTGGCTGCCGCCGTACCTGACCGGCCAGGGCGTGGACGCGGCGGCCGCGGGTTCCGCGCTCGCGTATTTCGCCATCCTCGGCCTGCCCGTCAGTCTGCTGGTCCCGCTGCTGGTGCCGAAAATGCGGAACCCGATCATCGCCGTCGTAATTTTTGCCGCGTGCTGGGCCGGCGGACACCTGGGCCTGTACCTGGCTCCGACGGCCGGCACCTGGTGGTGGATCACGCTGGCCGGGCTGGGCCAGGGCACCTTCGCGATGGCCCTGCTGATGATGAACCTGCGCTCGCGGACCCAGCACGGGGCCGCGGTGCTCGCCGGCTTCAGCCAGGGCATCGGCTATGCAGGGGCCGGGCTCGCGCCGCTGCTGTTCGGCGTGGTCCAGGAGGCCACGGGCGGCTGGACGGCGTCGTTCGCCATGCTGGGGGTCTGCCTGCTGGTGCTGCTGGTGGGCGCCGTCATGATCAACCCGCGGCGCTACATCGAGGACGACGGCGCGGCCGCGGGCACCCTGCCGGAGGCAACGGCACGGCCAGCGCCCGCGGAAGGGAACCCCTCGACGTCGTTCGGGGAAAAGCGCCGCTGAATCCCTTACCCGGGCGTCACTGCCCGGCCGGAGGAGGCGGCGTCGCCGCCTGCGGCGCCTCTGTGGCCGCCTTCGCATACGAGGCGGAGACCCGACGGTAGACCGGGGTGAAGAAGGCCAGCGACGCGGCGGCGATCATGACGATTCCGGCCGCCAGGAACACCAGGGCGATGCCGCGGGAGGTGCCTTCGCCCAGCAGCGGGGCCAGTTGCGCCGTGCCCTCTGTGGACCGGGCGTAGGGGATGATCCAGACCTGGGCGATCGGGGCGATGAGGAACGCGGTGATCGGCGCTGCCGCGGACTCGAACGCCATGGCGAATCCGAAGACCCGGCCTTGCCGGGGCAGGGGCACCACCTGCTGGATGATTGTTTGCTCGGCGGCCTCCACGAACGGCACCAGGACCATATACAGCCAGATGCCGGCGACGTAGAGCCACGCCCACTCCCGCAGCGTAAACACGGCACCGAGGATCCCCATCAGGATGACCGCGGTGAGCATGGTGCGTAGCGGATTGCGGCCCAGCCCCAACTTGCCGATCAGCGCGCCGCCCAGGATGAACCCGGTAGCACCGAGCGCGAAGACGGTCCCCCACAGCTCCACGGGGAACATCTCCAGTCCGTAAGGATCCATCAACGCCAGGTAGACGCCGCCTATGAAGTTGTTGAACGTGGAGAACAGGATCAGCGCGAACAGCCCGGAAATGGCCAGCACGGCGGCAAGGGAGCCGCGCAGGTCGAATCCGCCGTGCGCGTCGGTAGCGGCCGCGCGCACCTCCTCGGGCATGCGCAGCGTGAGCAGGTGCGCGAAGGCCAGGGCGGTGAGCCCAACGGCGACGACAATTGTCCAGCCCATGCCCAGCAGCCCGACGGAGAGCCCGGAGAGCACGGAGGTGACGATGAACATCAGGCCCCGCACCATGCCCACCAGCCCGTTGGCATTGGCCCGCCGGTCCGGGTCGATGAGGATCGTGACCGTGGTGGACAGGGCGATGTTGCGCATGTTTTCCACCACCGCGCCGGCCAGGATGACCACGGAGAAGACCCAGAACCACGGCTGTGCCAGGTCCAGCAACCGGGCGGCGGGTGTCAGCAGGAACATGACCCCTGATAGCACGAACATCGCCAGGGTGAAGCCGGCGGCGAAGCGCATCACGGCCAGCTTGCGATAGCGGTCCACGAAGGTGCCGAAACTGATGCTGGAAAGGGCGATCAGCAGCATGTACGCACCGCCGATCACGCCGGTGGCGATCACGTTGCGGGTCTGCAGGTATACCCAGAAAGTCAGGGCGAACCACAGGTAGCTGGTCGTGACGTTGGCCAGCGCGGTGTTCACAAGGATCCCCGCGAAGGTGCGTGACCGCTGGTCCGGGCTGCGGACGGATGTGTCGACGGCGGGGTCGGCCGGGCTCGAAGTCCCGCCGTCATCAACCGGCGCGGAGGTGACGGCCGAATCCGCGGGGAGACCAGCGCTACCCTCGGGAGCAGCAGCCCCGGACGGGCCCGGTTCCTGCTCGGTCATGCGTCCCAGTGTACTGACAATCCACGGGCGCGGACACGGTCCCGGGCCCGTGGATGCGAGGGGCGGCGGACCCGTCTGTGGGTCCGCCGCCCCTCCCGAGGTTCCTTGCGTCAGTCGCCGATGTAGAAGAGGCGCTTGTTGACGAATTCGTCCATGCCGAGCGGGCCGAGTTCGCGGCCGAAGCCGGAGCGCTTGACGCCGCCGAAGGGGATGTCCGCGCCTTCGCCGACGCCGTTGACGTTGGCCATGCCGACCTCGAGCTGCTGGGCGATCCTGCGGGCGCGTTCCTCGTCGGTGCTGAAGACCGCGCCGCCGAGGCCGTACTGGGTGTCGTTGGCCAGTTTGAGCGCTTCCTCGTCGGAGGAGACCTTGTAGACCACGGCGACCGGGCCGAAGAGCTCCTCGGTGTAGGCGCGCATCTCGGGGGTGACGCCGGTGAGGACGGCGGGGGCGATGTAGGCTGCCGGCCCGTCCTGCAGCTGGCCGCCGGCATGCAGGGTGGCGCCCTTATTGACCGCGTCCTTGAGCTGTTCGGCGAGGGCCTCCGCCGCGGCGCGGGAGGACAGCGGGGCGAAGGTGCCCTGGGCTTCCTCCGCCGGGTTGCCGGGCTTGAGGTCCTTGGCCTGCTTGGTCAGTTCGGCGACGAAGTCCTCGTAGATGTCTTCCATGACTATCATGCGCTTGTTGGAGTTGCAGGCCTGGCCGGTGTTCTCCATCCGGAACTCCCAGGCATCGGCCGCCGCGGCCGCGACGTCATCGGTATCGAGCACTACGTAGGGGTCGGAGCCGCCGAGTTCCAGCACGGCCTTCTTGAGGTTCTTGCCGGCCAGTTCGCCGATGATGGCGCCGGCCCGCTCGGAGCCGGTCAGCGAGATGCCCTGGACGCGCGGGTCGGCGATGATGTCCGCGATCTGCTCGTGGCTGGCGAAGACGTTGATGTATGCGCCGGCCGGGACGCCGGCGTCGTCCATGATCTGCTGGATGGCCAGCGCCGAGCGCGGGCAGGTCTCGGCGTGCTTGAGGATGATGGTGTTGCCCAGCACCAGGTTGGGCGCGGCGAACCGGGCGACCTGGTAGTAGGGGTAGTTCCAGGGCATGATGCCCAGCAGCGGGCCGACCGGCAGCCGCTGGATGAGGGCACGGCCGCCGCCGATGGCCTTGATTTCCTGGTCCGCGGCCAGGCCGGGGCCCTCGGTCGCGAAGTAGTTGAAGATGTCGGTGCAGAATTCGGCCTCGCCCTTGGACTGGGAGAGCGGCTTGCCCATTTCCTCGGTGATGATCGCGGCGAGCTCATCGGCCCGTTCGGTGAACAGACCGGCGACCTTGGCCACGATCTTGGCGCGGTCGGCGATCGGCACGTCCTTCCAGGACTGGAAGGCCTCCTGGGATCTGGCCAGGGCGTCCTGGATCTCGGCATCGGTGGCGGTCGGGAACTCCTCCACCACCTCGCCGGTGGCCGGATTGAGCACGCGGTAGCCGGGCTGGGTGGTCGACGTGGCAGTCACTGGCAGTGTCTCCTTTGTTGATGTCAGCCGAGCAGAGGCTATCCCGGCGTCTATCCCTAATTGTGTACCGTCTGGCCGGTCCTGTGAAGGCCGCTACGTTTCGCTGTGAGGGAACGGACGACGGCGACTTCCGGACTCTGGGTGCTCCGGCCCGTCTAACGTGGCCACAATAGGCGCATGGATGCCACACCGCTCAAAGCCCTCGCCCTCGTCTGTACGCTGACCCCGTCACCCAAGCCGTCGAGCAGCGAACTGCTGGCCCGGCAGGTGGTCCAGCAGCTGTCCACTCACGGCGTGGAATGCGACCTTCTCCGCGTCGTGGACCACGACGTCAAGCCAGGGGTGCAGACGGACATGGGCGAGGGGGATGAATGGCCGGGCATCCGGGCGCGCCTGCTGGCCGCGGACATCCTGGTACTCTCCACACCCATCTGGCTCGGGCACCCGGCGAGCTTGGCCCAGAGGGTGCTGGAGCGGCTGGACGCCGAATTGTCCGAGACGGACGGGAAGGGCCGGCCGAGCATGTTCGACAAGGTGGCGCTGGTCGCCGTCGTTGGAAACGAAGACGGGGCGCACCATGTGACGGCCGAGCTCTACCAGGGTCTCGGAGACGTCGGTTTCACCATCCCGGCGCAGGGAGTGACCTACTGGGTAGGCGAGGCCATGCAGGGGACGGATTTCCAGGACCTGCCGGAGACTCCGGAGGCAACCGCGGGAACAACGGCCACGGCGGCTCGCAATGCGGCCCATCTGGCCCGGGCGCTGAAATCCATGCCGTATCCGGCCCGCTGACGGCTCGGCGGCGGAGCCCCCAAAGCTGGTGCTCGACAAAGCCTCGGAAGCGGAGGAACCTTTATGCTGTGCTCTGTCGAGCCGGTGATTGTCCGTTCCGCGCCCGGGGAAGCCGCGGATCCTCGCTCCCGATACGGTCCCGGCCGCGCCCTCGGGAACAGTAACCATTGCGGCTGATGCCATTCCAAGGGGCCATCGACATGCCTGCCAATACAGCTTCCAGCCTTGAATCCCGATCCTTCGACGAGCCGGATGAGAAGCGCCGTCCGGACAAGACCGAAGTGGACGTGGTGAGCGTCAGCGGCTACACGCTGGGCCGCTTCCGCTTCCAGCCCGGCTGGAGTTGGGCCGAGTGCATCAAGCCGGTGGCGAAGACCGACTCGTGCCAGTCCAACCACGTTGGCATTTGCACGGGCGGATCGATCACCGTGGAGCACAACGACGGCGGCCGCATCACCATCAAGGCCGGTGACTCCTACTCCATCCCGCCGGGCCACAATGCCTGGGTGGAGGGCGATGAGCCCTTCGAGGGGTATGAGTTCCTGAGCGCCGCCGAGTACGCCAAGGAGGCCTGAGCCGGCCTGCGGGATTCCGCATTAGGCTGCGCGGAGCCGGCGGCGGGGAAAGGTCCGTGAGTGAAGAAGAACGGCATCCTGAACCCGGCATTGAACGCCGGGCTGTCCCGTTTGGGCGAAGGGCATCTGGTGGTCATCGCCGACTGTGGCCTGCCGCTGCCCGCCGGCGGGCCGGTGGTGGACCTGAGCCTGGTCCGGGGTGTGCCGCGGTTCCGTGAGGTACTGGATGCGGTCCTGGCCGAGCTGGAGATCGAGGCGAGCTTCGCGGCGGCTGAAGCCGGTCCGGAAGTGCAATCGTGGTTCGACGGCGCCGGGGTTGGACCGGTTCGCATCGAGCACGAAGAGCTCAAGGCGATGCTGCCGCAGGCTGCGCTGATCATCCGGACCGGGGAAGCCACGCCGTTCGCCAACATAGTGCTGCGCTGCGGGCTGCCGTCCTGAGCCGCGCGGTGCCGGCCAGCGGCGGGTCTGCGGATCCCGACGATGAGGGCGCCGGCCGGTAAGGGCGCCGCCGGCGCCCTTACCGACGTGGAAAGGGCACCGGCGGGCACACCGGATGGAAGGCAGTGGGCGGCCAGGTAGGCAGCGCGAAGGCCCGCCGCGGTCAGGCGCCGGGCTGGACCTCGTTAATGCGGAACACCGCCCCCGTCGGATCGGCGAGCGTCGCCATCCTGCCGAACGGCGTGTCTTCCGCCGGCTGCAGCAGCCGTCCGCCGAGGCCCAGCGCCGTCTCGATGGCCGCATCGACGTTCTCGACGCCGAAGTAGACCTGCCAGTTGGAGGGCACTCCCTCGGGCAGGAAGGCTGCCGCGTCCATGATGCCGGCCCGGGCATCGTCGCCCGCGCCCAGGGTGGTGTAGCGGAATTCGGGAGTGTCGCTCATGACGTCCGTCTGCCAGCCGAAGACATCCTGGTAGAACTTCACCGCCGCCGCGTAGTCGCGGGTCTGCAGCTCGTGCCACACCGGGGCGCCGGACTCGTCATGGGCCTCGAAGCCCGTCATTTCGCCGAACTGCCACGCTCCGACTGCCGCGCCGCCGGCATCACCGAACAAGGCCATGTGCCCCTGCTCCGGCACCTCCATCGGCGGCATGTAGACCTGCCCGCCGGAAGCCGCGGCGGCCTCGGCTGCGGCATTGATGTCCTCCACCCGCAGGTAGGTGCTCCAGACGTCCGGGTAGCCGGACTGCCCGTCGTTTTTCATCATCCCGGCCACGGGCCTGCCGTCCTTGAAGGCCATGATGTAGCCGCCGTACTTTTCTTCATCACCGGTTTCGTAGGTCCAGCCCATCAGCTGCTGGTAGAAGTCCTTGGACTGTTCCGGGTTGGCCGTCATGAGGTCGATCCAGCAGGGGGAGCCGTTCTCGATCTTGGGCGTGGGCATGCGGTACTCCTGTCGATATTGGGAGGTACTGACAGCTGCGACTCTAGCGGCCGCCCCTGGCACCGGCAATGGTCCGGGGTCCTGGCCCAGCAGCGGCCGCCGAGCATAGGGGACGGGCGCCGCGCACGGGGGAGGGGCGCCGCGAAGCCTGGCGCCGCCGTCGTACTTGTGCACAGTGCCGGCGCCGCATATGTGTGCGTTGCCACACTGACAGGCCGAAGCGCTGCCCATAGCGTCGAGGGGTACCTATCCTGTTTGACCTCAAGGACGCATGTCAATGACGACAGAACTCTTAGCCACGCCCCTCCCGACCGCGGCGAGCGGCCCGTTGGCGAACGCGCAGGCCCAGCTTGCCGCCGCCGTGGAGGCGCTCGGTTACGGCACCGGGCTGCATCAGCTGCTCGCCAGCCCGCGGCGGGAAATGACCGTCTCCATCCCGCTGCACCGGGATGACGGAGCGGTCGAGCTGCTGACCGGCTACCGGGTACAGCACAATTTCTCCCGCGGTCCTGCCAAGGGCGGACTTCGCTACAGCCCGGCAGTGGATTTGGACGAAGTGCGGGCGCTCGCGATGTGGATGACCTGGAAGTGCGCCCTGCTGGACGTGCCCTACGGCGGGGCCAAGGGCGGCATCACGATCGACCCGCGCAACTACTCGGTCCGAGAGCTCGAGCGCGTCACGCGGCGCTACACGTCCGAAATCCTGCCGATCATCGGTCCCGAAAAGGACATACCGGCTCCGGACATTGGAACCGATGAGCGGACCATGGCCTGGATGATGGACACCTACTCCGTCAATGTTGGCTACACCGTGCCCGGCGTCGTGACCGGCAAGCCCGTGAGCGTGGGCGGCTCGCTGGGCCGGCCGAGCGCCACTTCGCGCGGCGTGGTCCAGATAGCGCTCGCCGCCCTGTCCCATGCCGGGCTGGAACCGGGCCGCAGCACCGCCGCGGTGCAGGGCTTCGGCAAGGTCGGTGCCGGCGCGGCCGCGTTCCTGGCCGAAGCGGGCGTCGAGGTGCGGGCCATCAGCGACCAGTACGGGGCCATCCACGCCGCCGGCGGCATCGACGTTCCGGCGCTCGCGGCGCACGTCGAGGCGACGGGGAGCGTGGTCGGCTTCGCCGGGGCCGAACCGATGGACGCCGGCGCCCTGCTGGAACTGGACGTGGACCTGCTGGTGCCGGCCGCCGTCGAAGGCGTCCTGCACGCAGGCAACGCCGGGCGGGTGCGGGCCAAGGTCGTGGTGGAAGGGGCCAACGGGCCGACCACGGCTGAGGCCGATCCCATCCTGCTGGCCAACGGCGTCCTGGTGGTACCCGACATCCTGGCCAACGCCGGCGGCGTGATCGTCTCCTACTTCGAGTGGGTGCAGGGCAACCAGGCCTACTGGTGGACCGCCGATGAGGTGGAGGACCGGCTGGCCCGACGGATGCTGGCCGCCTGGGAGAACGTGCTGGCGGTCTCCACCGCGCGCGGCATCACCTTGCGCGAGGCGGCAACCGTGACGGCCGTGGAGCGCGTGGCGGAAGCCCACCTGACGCGCGGGCTCTACCCGTAAACCGGCGGATCATCCGGCATGACAGAGGCGCCGGTCCTTCCTCGCGGAGGGGCCGGCGCCTGCTTGTCCGGGCCTGGGGGCTTGCCGCCGCCGGGCGGTGCCTAGACGGCCTCGAGGACGCTGACGTAGTTGGCGATGGCGAGGCCGCCCATGTTGTGCACGGCGGCGCGGCGGGCGCCGGCCAGCTGCATATCGCCGGCGGTGCCGGAGAGCTGCATGGCGGTGACCACGTGCTGGGAGACGCCGGTGGCGCCGACCGGGTGGCCCTTGGCCTTGAGCCCGCCGGAGAGGTTGACCGGGAGTTTCCCGTCCCGGTAGACCCAGCCTTCCTCGATGGCGCGGCGGCCTTCGCCGGCGGGGGTGAGCCCGATGACTTCGTACATGATCAGCTCGGCGATGGTGAAGCAGTCGTGCACTTCGGCCAGGTCCAGGTCCTCCAAGGAGACGCCGGCCATGCCGAGCGCCCGCTGCCAGGCGGCCACGCTGCCGGCGAAGGCGATCGGGTCGCGCTTGGCCGCGGGCATGAAGTCGTTCGCGTGGCCGAAGCCGGCGAGCCGGACCGGTGCGGCGGCGGCATTCGAGGGCGCAGGGCCGGACGTGAGCACGACGGCGGCCGCTCCGTCCGAGACGGGGGAGCAGTCAGTGCGGCGCAGCGGCTCGGCCACCATCGGGTTCTTGTCCGAGACCGTGCGGCAGAACTCCTCGCCGAGGTCCTTGCGCAGCTGGGCGTAGGGATTGGCTACGCCGTTGCGGTGGTTCTTCGCGGCGATGGAGCCGAGCACGTCGCCGACGGCCCCGTGCCGCTTCTCGTAGTGCTTGGCGGTCTCGGCGAACAGCCCGGCGAAACCGGTGGAGGAGGGCTTGCCCGCGGCCTCGTAATCCGCGCCGAGCAGCGCCGCACCGACGACGTCCGCGCCGGCGTGCGTCATCTTTTCGGCACCGATCACCAGCACGTTCCGCGCGGTGCCGGCCAGCAGGGCCTTCGCCCCCTGCTGGAGTGCGGCGGACCCGGAGGCGCAGGCGTTCTCGACGCGCGTGGCCGGGACGTTCGCCAGCTGGTCGGACACCTGCAGCGCCAGCGAGGACGCGAAGCCCAGCGGCACCATGCCGGAGTTGAACTGGCCCAGGTAGATCTCGTCGATCTGCCCCGGCTCCAGCCCGGCGTTGGCGATCGCCTCGGTGGCCACGCCGACGATCAGGGATTCGAGCGTCTCGTCGGCCAGCTTGCCGAACGGGGAATGGCCCCAGCCGGCCAGCAGGATGTCCTTGCCGAACTGTTCCTTCAGGCTCACTTGGTGGTTCCTTCCAGGACGTCTTCGAGCTGCGCCGCCAGCTCGGGCGAGAGCTCGAACTCCGCCTCGGTCTTCTCCCGGACCTCCTGAAGCGTGACGCCGTCGGCGAGCTGGTTGAGCACCAGCCGGGGAGTGGCGCCGTCGTCGTTAATGTCAAAGTCCGCAAGGTCCGTGATGATCCGGTCCACCACCCGCACCCCGGTCAGCGGCAGGGTGCATTCGGTGACGATCTTCGGGCTGCCGTCCTTGGCGACATGCTCGGTCAGCACCACCACGCGCGGCGTGCCGGCGACCAGGTCCATCGCGCCGCCCATGCCCTTGACCATCTTGCCGGGGATGGTCCAGTTGGCCAGGTCGCCTGCGCCGGAAACCTGCATGGCGCCGAGGATGGCGACCTTGACGTGCCCGCCGCGGATCATGCCGAAGCTGGCGGCCGAGTCGAAGATGGAGCCGCCGGGCAGCACGGTGACGGTCTGCTTGCCGGCGTTGATCAGGTCCGGGTCCTCGTCGCCCTCGTAGGGGAACGGGCCCATGCCGAGCAGGCCGTTCTCGCTCTGCAGCACCACGCGCGTGCCCTCGGGCAGGTTGTTGGCCACCAGGGTGGGGATACCGATGCCGAGGTTGACGTAGTCGCCGTCGTTCAGTTCGGTCGCGGCGATGGCCGCCATTTGGTCTCGTGTCCAGGCCATGGCTTTTTCTCCTTGCGTTTGCAGCTTCAGGCGCCGACGACGGCGGCGGGCCGGGGGCGGGTGGTCAGCTTTTCGATGTGCTTGGTGCGGTCCGTGGCCTTGATGAGCCGCTGGACGAAGACGCCGGGGGTGACGATGTTGTTCGGATCCAGCTGGCCTGGCTCGACGATGACCTCGGCCTCGGCGACCGTGACCTTGCCGGCGGTGGCGACGACCGGGTTGAAGTTGCGCGCGGTGTACCGGTAGATGAGGTTGCCGTCCGTGTCCGCGGTGTGGGCGTGCACCAGCGCGAGGTCGGCGACGATCCCGCGCTCCTGGACGTAGAGCTGGCCGTCGAACTCGGCGTGCGGCTTGCCCTCGGCGATCTGGGTGCCGACGCCGGTCTTGGTGTAGAAGGCGGGGATGCCGGCGCCACCCGCGCGCAGCCGCTCGGCGAGGGTGCCCTGCGGGTTGAATTCCACCTCCAGCTTGCCGGCCAGGAACTGCTCGGCGCAGAGCTTGTTCTCGCCGATGTAGGAGCCCAGCACCTTGCGCACCTGGCCGCCCTCGAGCAGGACGCCCAGGCCCTTGCCGTCCACGCCCATGTTGTTGGAGATGATGGTCAGGTCCTTCACGCCCGAATCGCGGACCGCGTCGATCAGGTCCATGGGAATCCCGGACAGGCCGAAACCCCCGACGGCGATGGTGATCCCGTCGGCGAGCACATCGTGAAGTGCGGCCACCGGGGCCTCGGAAAGCTTGGACATTTTCTGCTCCTCGTTATGCGCCAGTGGCGCCTTAGTCGCTGTTCACCGGTATGTCTGGTTGGGCCAGTGCTGTGAAGCGGGGATTGTTTGTTTCCGGTTTTCCTGAGCCGCGGACGGCTCGGGGGCGTCCGCGGCTCAGGGGCCGGGTTAGCGGGGTCCGTGGATTTCTGCGGGCTGCGTGTGGCTGTTGGCCGCGGCGTCCGGGTGGGGGATCTCCAGGGGTTCCTTGCTGCGGTCTTTGATGATGGAAACCGCGCTGATGGAAACGATCGATGCGCCGATAAGGTAGATGGAAATCGATGCCGTGGTCCCGGTTGTGCTGAACAGGTACGTGGCAATGGTCGGGACGAATGCTCCGCCGATGAGGGAGCCCAGGCCGTAGGCGATGGACGCTCCGCTGTACCTGACTCTGGCCGGGAACATTTCGCAGAAGAGCGCGGACTGGGGGCCGTAGGTCAGGCCCTGGCCGAAGGAGAGCAGTATGACGGCCAGCAGCAGCATCGGGAAGCTGCCGGTATTGATGAAAGCGAAGATGGGGAACGCGATCGCCATCTGGGCGGTGAAGCCGATCTGGTAGGTGCGTTTGCGCCCGATGCGGTCCGAGAGCGGACCGCCGATCCAGGTAAAGAGGAGCCATGTCATTGAGGCAAAGACGACGGCCAGGAGGACGGTGTTGCGGTCCATGCCTACGGCGCCGGTGGCGTAGGAGGTGATGTAGCCGCCGACAAGCAGGTAGCCTCCGACACCGTTGCCCATGAAAATCAGCGCGCCCAGGACGACGTGGCGCCAATTGAAGCGGAAGAGCTGGACAAGCGGTGTGGCGGACTCTGCCTTCTTTTCCTTCAGCTCCATGAAGACGGGGCTTTCCTCGACGTTGCGGCGGATCATGATGCCGGCGATGATCAGGGCGAAGCTCAGCAGGAACGGAATGCGCCAGCCCCAGGCGAAGAAGTCCGCATCGGACAGCATCGTTGAGAGCAGCGTGATCATGCCGATGGCCAGGACCATGCCGGCCGGTGCGCCCAGCTGCGGGTAGACACCGAACTTTCCGCGCTGACCGTCGGGGGCGTGCTCAACGGCCAGCAATGCGGCCCCGCCCCATTCACCTCCGGCGGACAGGCCTTGGAGGATGCGCAGGAACACGAGCAGGATGGGTGCAGCGATCCCGATGGTGGCGTAGGTGGGCAGCAGCCCGATGGCAAAGGTCGCCCCGCCCATCAGACCAAGGGTCAGGACCAGTACTGCGCGGCGGCCGAGCTTGTCTCCCAGGTAGCCGCCCCAGATGGCCCCGAGCGGACGGAAGACGAAGCTGACTCCGGCTGTAGCGAAGGCGACGAGGGTGGCCGCTGTTCCCTCGAGCGGGGAGAAGTAGAGCTGGGCGAAAACCAGCGCTGCGGCGTTGGCGTAAATGAAGAAGTCGTACCATTCGATCGTCGTGCCAACTGCTGTCGCCAGGGCGACCCGGCGGTGGGCCCGGGCGGCGCAGGCCTTATTGATGGTTGTCATCTATTTGATCCAGACAGTTAGGGCCTCTCATCCGGGGGAATCCCTCGGAATGAGGCACTGGGAAGAGGAAGCGGGAGGAACGAACTCCCGGTTACGCCGCGTATGTGCGTGCTGAGCCGCGCGTCATCAGCGGCGGTGTCGGCTCCGGCTGCGGTTCACCGCAGAATGCGGAACCCACCGCCCGGCGGAGCGAAGCAACGATGCTTTCAGGGTCGCGGGCATCGCAGACCGCTGCCACGTAGGCATCGGGCCGGATGATCCAAACGTCGTGTGCCGACGGCTTCAGCTGGAGCTGCAGGGAACCGGTCGGATCGATGTCCGAAATTTTCAGGACCGATACAGGGGTATTGCCGACACGCCGTACCAGGGGTTCGAAGGTTGCGGCGTCGGCGGCGTCCCCGGTCAGCAGGATCATGCCTTCCCTAGCCAGACGGCGGATCCGGTGTTCGGTTCCGGCGACCGTGACCGCGGCGTCGGGCAGGATCACCCCGGGTCCGGGATCGACCAGGGTGCCTTTGGGCGGCCGTCCGGCGAAGGGCCGCCCGGGGTTCGGGCTGGTCAGGGGGGACTCGGTGTACCAGAACGGCTCGAACAGCCGTCCGGAATTGATGTTCTTCCGGGCAGCCGGATCCGTCAGTGCCTGCTCCAGGTACCGGGTGCGGATCTCTTTCTGCTCGGGGGTCTGGGGGACCAGGAAGTCCATGGTGTCGGAGGTGACCGCGATGTTTTCCAGTGCCGCGGCCCGGCGCTCGTTGTCGTAGGAGTCCAGCAGGCTTTCATCTGCCCAGCCGTGCAGCACGAAGGCCAGTTTCCATGCGGCGTTTTCGGCGTCTCCGATGCCGGAGTTCAGTCCCCGGCCGCCGAAGGGGGAGACAAGGTGGGCGAGGTCGCCGGCCAGCAGGACCTTGCCGACCCGCATTTTGTTGACTACCCGGGAATGGAACCGGTAGACCGACTTCCAGACGATCTCGTAAGGGGTCTCCCCGATGATCTGCCGGATCCGGCGGTCGAGGCCGCCGCTGGCCTCGTCCTGCTCGATGTCGTACCCGGCGGGGACCTGCCAGTCGATGCGGTACTGGGAATCCGGGCAAGGGTGGATGAGGACCTGCCGGCCCGGGTTCCATTCGGGGTCGAAGTAGAAGCGGCGTTCGCCTTCCCATCCCTCGAGCGAGGCCTTGATGTCGCAGATCAGGAAGCGGTCCTCGAAGGTCCGGCCGTCCAGCGTCACCCCGATCTCCTTGCGCAGTTCGTCCGCGCGTGCCCCGCAGGCGGCGACTGCGTAGTCGCCGGAGAACCGGGTGCGGGACCCGTCGTGGGCGACGGCGGTGATCGTGACACCTGAATCGTTCTGGGAAACGCCTTCGGCGGTGCGGTCCCAGACCACGCGGATGCTGGGCTGTTTGGCGATTTGTTCATCCAGCAGCTGTTCGGAGCGGGTCTGGGAGATGTTGACGAATGCCGGGAACGGGGAGTCGGCCGTTTCGAAATACGTGTCGCAGAACAGCTCCTGAGAGCCGTAGAAGGTGCGGGAACGGCTCCAGATCAGGCCTTCACGGGCGATGTTGGCACCGGCACCGACGTGCTCCCAAATGTCCAGGACGTCGCGGTGCTGGGCGATGGCCTTGGAGCCGATGGAATCGCGCTTGGGGCGGCCGTCGAGCAGGGTGACGTTGATTCCCCACTTTGCGAGTAGCAGGGCGGTGGTCTGTCCTACGGGTCCGTTCCCGAGAACGAGTACGTGTTTGTTGTTCATGGCACAGTTGTTCCTCTGTTATGTGGCGTGAAGAAGAGTCCGTTGGTCCACGGGAAGGTAGCTGGGTGCCGGTGCCGTTGACGGCGGGCTGGGATGTCCGTGGGACCGGAGATGGAATCAGTCGTGGAGACGGGACCAGACTTCACGGTCGCGTTCCATGGTCCAGATGACGGGCCGCTCGATGCCGGAAAGTTCATCCCATAGACGGGAGACGTTGAACGGCAGGCAGTGCTCGAAGATCGGCCAGTGGCCGTAGTCCTCGTGAAGTGCGTCGCGGCAGGCAGCGAAGGCTTCCTTGACGGTGCCTCCCCGCTGCTGGATAGCTGTTGTCTCCCGGATCATGGTGGTCAGGAACGTGCGGCTTTGTTCGATGGCGGCGTCGACGGCGGCCTGGCCGCGGCTGACCGTCCCGCGGCCGCCGATCAGTTGTTTGGCGCCGAATGCCTTGATCCGGTCCAGGGTGTTGTTGGCCCACTCGAGGTGGTAGGCGTCTCCGGTGTAGAGCGCGGCCTGCGCTTCGACGAGGTCGCCGGCAAAGAGGATCTTTTCCTTGGGCAGCCAGGCAACGATGTCCCCGTCCGTGTGCCCGCGGCCGACATGCTCCAGTACCAGGTCCCCCCGGTCTCCGCCAAGGTTGATGGTCAAGCGGTCTGCGAAGGTCACAGTGGGAAAGGTCAGGCCCGGGATGGATTCGGCGTTCTTCGCAAGGCGGGGGAAGCGGCCGAACTCGCTGTCCCAGTCTTCCTTGCCGCGCTCCTCGATGAGCCGGTGCGTGTTCTCGTGGGCGATGACCGACTGTGCCCCGAATCCAGGCGCCCCGAGGACCCGGACGGCGTGGTAATGCGAGAGCACTACGTGGCGCACCGGCTTGTCAGTGTGGGCGCGGAGAATGTCCAGCCACTTCTGTGTGGCAACCGGCGTGGCGAGGGCTTCGAAACAGACGAGGAAGTCCTCGCCTTCGATGGCGCCGATGTTCGGGTCGCCCTCGGCGGTGAGCGCGTAGACGCCGTCCGCGAGAATTTCGAGGGTCTGCTTCTTGTCTGCGAGGTCCGCAACGGACGCAAAAGCTTTGGGTGGCATGGTCACTCTTTCGTAAATGCATTTACAAATTTTTAGCCACTGTAACTCACCTCACCTTCCTAAGGGAAGGGGCTATCGGAACGGTTTCGCTGCGGCGGGAGCTAGTCCCGAACCCGGGCGCCGACCTCCTTGCGGTGGGACATCAGCTTCTCCAGAAGCATGACCAGCACCTGCTGCTCCACTTCCGTGAGGGCTGATGCCCAGCGTGCCTCCTGCATGTTCTGGTCACGGTATGCGTTCCTGGCGTAGTCGCTGCCCTCGTCCGTCAGCTCAAGCAGGATCGTCCGCCCGTCCGCTCCCGAGGAGTTTTTGCGCAGCATGCCCTTGCCGATCAGCGTAGTGCTCAGATTTGAGACCGCGGCCCGGCTCATTCCCGCCAGTTTCGCAGCCCGGCCCGACTCCAGCGGCCCTGCGAGCCAGACTACGAACAGCAGCCGGAAGGCGGACCAGGACAGTCCGCGGGGGCGGTGGACCGAGGATTCCAGGTCGTAGACCACAAGATTGGCGGCGCGGTTGAGCGTGATGACGAGCTTGGTGGCCACGGGGTCCGTATCGTCGAGTTTCTCGACGATCCTTTCCCGGGCCAGTTCTACGAACGACCAGTAATCCAGCCGATTCAGGTCCTGGGCGGCCCCGCCGCCCGCGTTTTCAGTCATTTTGCCAATCTAGCGCGAAGGGATCCGGTCGGTGCGCCCGCCGCGCGCCCGCGGTCAACTAGGTGACGACCATCGCATTTTTTTGTATAACCGTTTACTATTAATGGGACAGCTTGGATCACGACTTAAGGAGAGCAGCATGGCGTTCTACCGTCAGGTGGGTTCCCTCCCGAAAACGCGGCATACGTTGTTCCGCGATGACTCCGGGGAGATTTTGTACGAGGAACTGATGGGCGAGGAGGGGTTCTCCTCGGACTCATCCCTCCTGTACCACCGGAATATTCCGTCTGCGCTGGTGGGTGCCCGGGTGTGGGAGCTGCCGGAGCAGTCCCTCACGCCGAATGCGCCCCTGATTCCCCGGCATCTGAAACTGCATGATCTGTTCAGTGCCGAGGACACCCAGGGGACGGACGCAGTCACGGGCCGGCGGCTGGTTCTGGGCAACGGGGACGTGCGCATCAGCTACGCCTGGGTGGGGAAGACCTCCCCGCTGTACCGCAACGCCGTCGGGGACGAATGCGTCTACGTCGAGGACGGAGCGGCCGTTGTGGAGACGGTCTTCGGCGCCCTGCCGGTCTCCCGGGGTGACTACGTCATCATCCCGCGGGCGACCACGCACCGGTGGGTCCTCCCGGAGGGAGGGAACGCGAGGCTTTACTTCATCGAAGCCAACAGCCATATCGGCCCGGCTCGGCAGTACCTGTCCAAACAGGGGCAGTTCCTTGAGCACGCCCCGTACTGCGAACGGGACCTGCGCGGCCCCGCGGAGCCGCTGCTCGCCGAGGGCCAGGATGTGGACGTTTACATCAAGCACCGCGGCACGGGCCCGAGCGGCCTGGCCGGCACCATCCACACGCTGCCGGAGCACCCGTTCGACGTGGTCGGCTGGGACGGCTGCCTCTACCCCTACGTGTTCAACATCGACGACTACATGCCCATCACCGGCAAGGTGCACCAGCCGCCGCCAGTGCACCAGGTCTTCGAAGGCCACAACTTCGTCATCTGCAACTTCGTCCCCCGCAAGGTCGACTACCACCCGCTCTCGGTGCCCGTCCCGTACTACCACTCCAACGTGGATTCCGATGAGATCATGTTCTACGTCGGCGGCGACTACGAGGCCCGCAGGGGATCCGGCATCGGCATCGGCTCCATCTCCGTCCATCCCGGCGGCCACGCGCACGGCCCCCAGCCCGGCGCCGTCGAAGCCAGCCTCGGCAAGGACTACTTCGACGAACTTGGCGTCATGGTCGACACCTTCCGGCCTCTGGACCTGGGCGAAGCCGGGCTTGCTTGCGACGACGGAGTTTACGCCGGCTCCTGGACCGGCGGACGGTGGATCAATGGGTGAGCCGATGACCGCCGGCCTGTACGGTTTCTTTGATGACGCCGCGGTCTTCCCCCCGGGATCGGCGCCGCTCGACGCCGCGGTCCGGGATCATCTGGCCAGGCGGTCATCGCCGCTCGCCGCCCTGACCGGGCCGTTGCTTTTGTCACTCGACCAAGTAGCCGAAGCCCACCGCCTCGCACAAGAGACCGCGCACCTGCTGGGAATCGACCTCGCTGCCGCCCCGCTGCGGATCGGCGTGGTCATCCCCGCAGGCAGACTCCATGACGCGCTCGAGTTGGCGGCTCGGACCATGAACGGGATACGGGTTACCGGCCTGGAGTTGAAAACATCCTCCGATTCCTGGCAAGCGGACGTGGCTGCCCTGCAGCAGGCCGACACCTCCGCATCCCGGCACATCGAGTTCACCGCCGCACAAATTTCCGAGGGAGCCCTGACCGCACTGCAGGGCGGAAACGTGGACCTGAAGTTCCGCACCGGGGGACTGGACGCCCGGCTCTTTCCCGCACCGGGGGAGCTGGCCAAAGTCATTGGCCAATCCGTCCGCCAGCGGGTCCCGTTTAAGCTCACCGCCGGCCTCCACCAGGCAGTGCGGCACACCAACCCCGCCACCGGATTCATCCACCACGGATTCCTTAACATCGCGGTGGCCACCGGAGCAGCGGACCAGGGAGCCGGAACGGACCGCCTGCACGAAATCCTGGAAGAAGAGGACGGGACCCGGCTGGCCACTGAAGTCAGGGTCTTCACGACTAATTCCTGGCGGCGATGGTTCCGGTCTTTCGGCACCTGCAGCATCGATGAACCGCTCGAATCACTGACAGCGCTAGGACTCGACCCGGCCGCCTTCAACCGCTTTGGCAACGGCTTTCGCGCCGATGCAATCACTTTAAACACTCCCGAACATGAGAGGGCACACCCGTGACCGCCATTGAAACCGGCAGCATCGCCGAGATGCTCGCAGCAGAAGGGTTCGGCCTCGATCACCTTCCCTACGCTTCCTTTACCCCGGCCGGAGCCGGTTCTCCCAGCCTTGGCGTCCGGATCGGAAACCACGTCCTGACCGTTTCCACCATCACAGGTCTTGCGGACGCGTCCGCCGAATTAAAACAGGTCAGTGACAGCGCGAATCTGGACCGCCTGCTGGAAGCCGGGAGGCCGGTCTGGGACCAGCTGCGCACCCTCATCCAGGAAACACTGGCCGACGCCGCTGTGGCTGCTAGGCTGAAGGACCAGCTGCACCACGTTAATGATGTCGAACTGCACCTGCCGTTCACCGTCGGGGACTATGTGGACTTCTACGGCAACGAATACCATGCCACGAACGTCGGGAAGATCTTCAGGCCGGAACAGGCCCCGTTGACCCCTAACTGGAAGCACCTGCCCATCGGCTACCACGGCAGGTCAGGCTCCATCGTTCCCAGCGGCACCCCGGTGCCGCGGCCTAAGGGTATGCGGCCGGAGCCCGACGGTGTTCCGTCGTTCGGCCCGTCCAGGCGGCTGGACATCGAAGCCGAAGTCGGCTTCGTCCTGGGCGGCAGCGCACCTGCCGGCGAGGTCGCGCTGGACCAGGCAGGAGAGCACATCTTTGGCCTGGTGCTCACGAATGACTGGTCCGCCCGGGACATCCAGGCCTTCGAGTACGTACCCCTCGGACCGAACCTGGGCAAGTCCTTCGCCACTTCTATCGCTGCGTGGGTCACTCCCGTTGCCGCGCTCGAGCAGGTACGGACAACGCCTCCGTCCCGGGATATACCGCTGGCAACGTACCTCGATGACAGCAATACCAAGCCCTGGGGATTCGACCTGCAGATCGAAGTCCTACTGAACGGTGAGACCGTCTCGCGCCCTCCGTTTGCCAGTACATACTGGACGGCCGCGCAGATGCTCGCCCATATGACCGTCAACGGGGCCTCGTTGCGACCCGGTGATTTTTTTGCCGGCGGCACGATCTCCGGGCCCGAGAAGAACCAGCGCGGATCCTTCCTCGAACTGGCCTGGGGCGGAGCGGAACCGCTTGCCCTCGACGACGGCACGGAGTTCATCTTCCTGCGCGATGGAGACGAGGTAACTCTTCGTGCCACCGCGCACACCGGCCAGGGGACGTTTGTCCGGCTCGGCGACTGCACGGGCCGAATAGTCCCGGCAACTACCGTATGAATGGCTCCTGAGCGTCCCGGAAGCCGCCGCTGGCACTCTTCGGCGTCAGCCCAAAGTCGGCGTGAGCCTCAAGGTCTAGTCAAGCGGTAACCAAAACCAGCGCCGCGTGCGTCTCATCGGCTGCCGCGGGGTGCCGGGGAAGGCAGGGTACAGCGCGCTGCAGTTCGCTGCCTTCCCTAGGCACCTGTTTGGAAGCGGGGCCTCACCCCTATGATCTCCTGAGGGGACCAGCTAGTCCTCACGCGTGGAGCGAGGGGCGATAGCCAGTCAGAGTTGTTCCACTGAACCTTTGCTTGAAGTTGTCACGAGGCCTTCAGCAGGGAAATGAGGCTTCCGTGAATGTAACGTCTCTCGCCAGGGTGCTGGTCTGAACGACCGTCATGTGCTGCTGAAGGCGGACAAGGTTATGCCGTTAACTTCGATAGCTCGAGTATTTTGCCGTTTTGAGCGAGCACCAGACTCTGAGTGCCGCCGCAGCAGCCTTGCATGCGTCGGAGTCGACCCCGTCTCAGTCCCTCACTGATCTGGAAAGATCTGTAGATCCAATGTGACAGCGGATGAGAGCCAGAGGGTTGTCATTGACTCCGGACGCAGTTTATGTCCTTGCCTGGCCGCCACAACAACGGCATCTGCACAGACCGGCTGTCCTTTCGGAGCGATTCGCGGGGCAGTCGCACGCCGATAACCGTCCCTGCGCGGCAAATCCTGTCGGACGAGCCCGTCCGCCGACCCGCGGATAAGGTCGGGGATTGTGAGCCTGTTTGGAGAGCGTCGTTCCTTTCCGAGCCGGTCGCGGTCCGGTCAGGTCAGGTAGCGTGACCCCCCAGACTTGGCAGATGGGAGTTCTGGGCGTCAAAAGACGATTGTGGTGTTGCCGTGCACCATCACCCGGTCCTCGCAGTGCCATGTGACGGCGCGGGAGAGGACGGCGCGTTCCACGTCTGCGCCGCTGCGCATCAGCTGGGAGACCGAATCATTGTGGGAGACCCGGACGACGTCTTGTTCGATGATCGGGCCCTCGTCGAGGTCCTTAGTGACGTAATGGGCGGTGGCTCCGATCAGCTTCACACCGCGGTCCTTGGCCTTGCGATAGGGGCCTGCACCGATGAAAGCGGGGAGGAAGGAGTGGTGGATGTTGATGACCGGGACCTTGACCATGTCGAGGAAGTCCTCCGAAATGATCTGCATGTACCTGGCGAGTACGACAAGATCTGCGTTGCCGGCCAGCAACTCGAGGTGTTTGGTCTCGGCAGCCGTCTTATCGCCATCAATGATCGGAACGTGGAAGTAGGGGATGCCGAAGGGGCGGACGGCATCGGCCAGGTCTGCGTGGTTGGATACGACCATGACGATGTCCATGGGGATCTCTCCGCGCTTGTGTCGCCACAACAGATCAAGGAGGCAGTGGTCGGTCTTCGAAGCGAAGATCGCCACGCGCTTGCGCTTGCTGGCTTCGGTGAGCCTCCACGTTGCTTGGAATTCACCGGCCAGGTCCGTCTCTATGTCTCTTTCAAGGTTATTCCTACGGGCGCTGAGGCCGGGGAGGTGGAATACGGTGCGCTGGAAGAACTGGCCGTCGTCGAGGCCGGTGGTGAACTGGTCGAGGGAGAGGATGTTTCCTCCGTGCTCCGTGATCAGGCGTGAGACCGAGGCTACGATTCCCGGCCGGTCCGGGCAGCTGACCAGTAGCCGGCCGATGTCGTTGATGAGCCATGGTTCCGGATTGTTGGTGTGTGTGGGGACGACAGACTGGGCGAAAGTGGACATTGCTTCCTCAAAAGATAGTGCTCAGTCGGGGGTGGGGCGGCCTGGCCCGCAGGCGTCCCACCCCCAGTGACTGCTGGCGGGCTGGTTCAGACGGTGCCTTAGCGTGCCCGAAGCTCTGCGCCCCTGGGTTCCTTGATCAACGATGTCCCGATGTAGGAGGCGACGAACAGGACCATGATGTACAGGGCAATGGATAGGGAGCTTCCCGTTGATCCGAGCAGGGATTCGGCGATCATCGGGGCGAAGGCCCCGCCGAAAACGGCTCCGATCGCGTAGGAGATCGAAATGCCGGAGTAGCGGACCCGGGCCGGGAAGAGTTCGGCATACATTGCCGACAGCGGTCCGTAGGTCAGGCCGTTGCCGATGGTGAAGACAACCAGCCCCAGGGCGTAAAGCCAGATGTTCCCGGTGTCGATGAGCAGGACCAGCGGAATCATCCATACGAACATGATGGTGTAGCCGATTCTCAGCGCCTTCGTCCGCCCGATCCTGTCCGAAACACTGCCGCCGTAGAGGGTGAAGGCGAGCCAGAAGAGGGCCGCGAACGTGGAGGCGAGCAGCACCCGGGACTGGTCCATGCCATGGGTCCGGATCGCGTAGGAGGAGAAGAACGCGATGAACAGGTATCCTGAAGCGCTGCTGCCGATGTGTGACAGGGCGGCCAAGACGATGTTCTTTGAATCGTTCTTGAACAGGGTCTTCAGCGGCGTCGCGCTTTCATGCTTGAGGGCTACCATCTCCTCAAACACCGGGCTTTCGGATACGGCACGGCGGATGAAGTAGCCGATGACGATCAGGACAAGGGACAGCAGGAATGTGACGCGCCAGCCCCAGGCCAGGAATTGCTCGTCGGTTGTCAGCGAGGTCACGACGAATACTATGAACGTGGCCAGGACCATGCCGGCGGGCACTCCGATTTGCGGATAGGCGCCGAAGAAGCCGCGGCGGTGTGTCGGCGCGTGTTCGACGGCCATGAGGACCGCTCCGCCCCATTCACCGCCGGCCGAGATGCCCTGGATGATGCGCATGAGGATCAGCAGCAGCGGTGCCGTGATTCCCCATTGTTCGTAGGTGGGCAGCAGCCCGATCAGACTGGTGGCCGTGCCCATGAGGACGAGGGTGAAGATCAGCACGCCCTTCCGGCCGAATCTGTCGCCCAGGTATCCGGCGACGACCGCGCCGAGCGGACGGAACAGGAAGCTGACGCCTAGCGAGGCCCAGGCGACCATTTGGGGCCAAACGCCTCCCTCCTGACCCATGGGCGCGAAGTAGAGCTGGGCGAAGACGAGGCCGGCGGCCTGTGCGTAGATGAAGAAGTCGTACCACTCGATGGTGGTGCCGACCAGGGTGCCGGCGAGCACGCGGCGTTCGTCGCGGGTGAGGGCACGCTGCGGGTTGAGCGTTTTTGTTGCCACGGTCGTTTGCCCTAGACCGTCGCCGCAGTAAGTTCGGCGCGGCGGTTGTCGGCCTTGTACGGGTAGCTGTGCACGGTGGCTCGGATGCGCTTCTGCCGGTGGCCGGGATCGCCCCAAATGACTTCGACCTCGGTGCCGGGCTTGGTGTAGGCGATGTCCAGTACTCCGTGGGAGAGGACTTTGCGGAAGTAGTAGCTGAAGCCGCGCGAGGTGGTTGAACCGATTTCCTTCTCTCCGTCCGCCACTGAGCTCGCGTACATCGCGAACCACTGGGCGCGCGGGAATTCCATGAAATCGTAGGGCTCTTCGTCGTGCCACAGGGACTCGTAGACTTCTTTCACGTCGTCCAAATTCCATACGAGGGTCACGATCTTGCGGGTGGGCTCTGCCATTTCCCGTTCGAGGGCCTCGCGTCCGTAGAATTCATGGTCGAACTTCACGTTGCGTTCCCAGCCCAGTTCGATGGGGCTGCGGTACCAGGCGCTCGGGTCGGATCCGTTGAAGCTGCCCTTGACCTTCATGCAGCGTTGGAAGCTCTGGTACCACTCGACGCTCGTGTCGTTCACGACCGGCTTGTTGTACGCCTGGAAGTATCCGGCTTCGTCGGCCCCGGTGATGGCGGGCAGATAGTCGTGGGTGACGGTGGGGAAACCCGCTTCGAGGTGGTTGACCATGGCGGTGCGCGCGCCCATGCGGCGCAGGTTGTACTTTCTTCCCGCGGCCAGAATCGCAGCGCGGATCCGATCCGAATGCTCACCCGGCCCCTGTAGCTCGAACCCGATCTCTCCTGCCATCCCCTGGCGCAGGAAACGGACCGGGATGCCGTCAATGCTCGAGTCCTTGAAGTGCATGAATTTGGTGTCCGTCAGGTCGTCTGCGGTCAGCTCCTGGAGCAGCGGCAGGGATTTCGGCCCGGACACCTGGAACTTGAATTCCGAAATTTGCAGGTCAAGTTCGGCGTCGTACCCGCCCTGGTCGAAGTTGTATTTGATCCAGGTGCTCACAGGTCCTCGTGCGTTAAAGAGGAAATCGTCCTCAGCCTGGCGGGCCAGGATGCCTTCACCGATCACCTTGCCGGCAGCGTTGCAGAAGATCGCGTGCTTCGCCTGGCCGATGGTGAACTTGGCGAAGCTGTTGACGGCAAAGTCGGAGAAAAGCTTCAGCGCGTCCGGCCCGACCACGCGCAGCTCGTCGAGATAGGACCAGTCGCCGATGTAGGCGTCTTCCTTCCACGAAACGTTCTCGTCCTGCCAGCCGGTGTACTCGAGCTTTCCCCATGATGCTGCGATGTCCAGTCCGGTGCGCAATTCATCTGCTGTGAATCCCATTTTTCTTCTCCCTCGAAGCGGTCGATGGCTGATTCGCAATAGCCCCAGCGTAGAGACGTGAAGAAGGTCCTAAAAGCGCAAAGATTTAGGGTTATTCTTAAAGAGAAGCTATTTATGTCTGATGGAGTGCTGACTCTAGGGGCAAGAAGGAGCGCCACTTGACGAGGTTCACGCTAGTTCAGCTTGAGTACTTATGTTCGGTGGCCGAGACGGGATCCCTCGCCGGGGCGGCTGAGAAGCTGAATGTCTCTTCCGCGGCAGTCTCCGCCGGGCTCGCTGCCCTGGAGCGGTCCATGAAGGCGCAGCTAGTAGTGGGACGCAAGTCCCAGGGCACACAACTCACCGCCGGCGGGCACCGCTTTTATGCAGAAGCCAAGGACATCCTGCGCATGGCCGGTGAAGCCGAACTCGCTTTGGCAGGCGAAGCCGAGGAACTCGTCGGCCCGCTGTCCATCGGATGCTTCCCGACCCTCGCGCCGACCGTGCTGCCAGCCGTGACCAAGTACTTCTCGGAGCACCACCCGCGTGTCACCGTCAACTACACCATCAAGGCCCAGCAGCAACTCATTCAGAAGCTCATGCTCAATGAGCTTGACTGCGTCTTGCTCTACGACCTGTACCTGCCCGAAGGCCTCCAAAAGGAACATCTCAAGACCGTAGCCGTCTACGTTATGGTGGGCAGCGATCACCGCGTCGCCGGCAGGAACGGCGTGACGCTCAAGGAACTTGAGTCCGAGCCTCTCGTCCTCTTCGACGCCGACCCCGCGAACACGCACAGCTTCAGCATCTTCCAGCGAGCCGGCGTGCAGCCTCAGATCCGATACCGAGGAACCGAGTACGAGCTCATCCGAGGCATGATCGCACGAGGCCTTGGATACTCTCTAATGATTCACCGGCCGGCGCACAATCTCACCTATGAAGGTCTTCGCGTGGCCTACGTTCCTATCCGGCCGGCCATTCCTGACGAGAGCATTGTCGGGGTGTGGCCCGCGAACGTAAACCTCAACCGACGTGCCCGTAAATTCATCGAGGTTGCACGGGACGTTCTGGCATCCTCAAGCTTGGAGGAAAATGCCGGATTGCAAACCCCGGCACCCCCTCTGCCGGACCAAAGATGAAGTGAAGGGCCTCTACTGGTCCATGAAGAGCGAGGGAACTCTGGGGCACGGGCACCACTTACCGAACGTGCGGCGGAGTAGAGGGTCGTCGCTCACTGGGTAATGGCTGTAGGGCTGCCGTAAGCTGGTCCGTCAGCGGCGCGTCATCTAAGGGAAGAGTCGCTCACGCGACGGTCTGCAGCGTGCCTCAGGTTTTGGAATTCGTCGACGGTGCGGTGAGATCTTGGCCGGTCTCATCGGAGCGGGTTGCGTTGACTCGTGTCGGTTTTGGCGCGGGAGTCCTTCCGGATTGAGAGTTAGGCCGGCAGGATTTTCCGCCCCGGGGGTCTATAGTTTGCTTCCGACAGTGTCG
Source organism: Arthrobacter sp. Marseille-P9274 (assembly GCF_946892675.1). Taxonomy (NCBI): domain Bacteria; kingdom Bacillati; phylum Actinomycetota; class Actinomycetes; order Micrococcales; family Micrococcaceae; genus Arthrobacter; species Arthrobacter sp. Marseille-P9274. The sequence goes on along the minus strand of NZ_CAMPOV010000002.1, from coordinate 100,607 downwards.
GTCTGGTGTTGGACGATTCGGTACTCGTCGGTGGAGAGCATCTTGCGTTCCCCGGTGGGAAGTTCGCGGATCCACACGATGTTGAGCTGCGGCATAGTGTCGTCCACGTGTCCGCTGTAGCGGAAGTTTCCGTCGCTGTGGATGTCAACGAGGTCGCCGTGTTGCAGGGAAATAGATTTGATTGCGCTAGCGGTGTGGTTTCTCATTTGATCTTGCCATTCCTGGATTGCGGTCCGAGGTGTAATGGTCGGACGTATCGGGATGCTGAAAAACTCGGTGGGGCGGTGACAAGCGGGCGGCGAGCCGCGCAGTCAGAAACGGTCTCGAACGTGCCGCTCCCGGCCGTAGAGCGCAACGACAATGAGGATGATGACCCCGTAAATGATCCGGCTTTGGGCCTCGGCCAAGCCGTTGCTGACGATGATTGTCGATAGTCCCGTGAGGATGAGGGCGCCGAGCAGTGTTCTTGTGAAGCTGCCGCGGATGGAGCCGAAGGTGGTCCCGCCCACGAGAACGGCGGCCAGCCCGGAGAACAGGTAGGGTTCACCGATCGACTGTGCCCACCCGGAACTAAAACTGGCGATGAACATGCCTGCAATTCCGGCGAGTGTGCCCGAGGCTGCGAACACAAGTGTCCATACGGCGGTCGTATTGATGCGGGTTAGCTTGGCTGCACGGGCGTTGATGCCGGTCGCGTAGAGGCTGCGGCCGGCGGGTGTACGGGTGAGCCCGAACCATAACAGCACTGCCGCTACGGCCACGATCAGGATGATGGGCGGAAGCGGCATGCCGAAGGTCGTGCTGGTTACTCCGGCAAGGTTCCGCAGGAATTCGGGCGGCGCGGAGGCGTAGTTTCCGTTGGCGAGGAACAGTGTGCCTCCGGTGAGGGCGGCTCCCATGCCGAGCGTCATCATTAGCGGTTCGACCTTCAGCCGATGGCACAGGAAGCCGATGGCGGCGCCGAGCCCACCGCATACGGCGATCGTCAGGAGGAAAGCCACGGGGACGGGCCAGCCTTGTCCGCCGGCCAGGTTTGCTGCGACGAATGCGCCGAAGATGACATAACCGGGGATCGCGAGATCGAGTCCGCCCAGGATAACTACCAAGGTCTGGCCCATCGCGGCGAGTGAGAGCAGCGATGCAATGATGAGGAGCGCTGTGGCAGATCGGAGGTTTGCGATTCCGGGGACGGTCGCCAGAAGCCATGCTACGACTACACCGAGGACCAGCACTTGAAGGATCGGCTGTTGCACCACCAGAGTGCGGGTGCGGGACCTGAGCCCCTCCCGGGATGGGACAGGGGTGAGTGGAGCGGCTGAAGGCTGGGCGGTCATGCGGTTCTCCGTGAAATTCGAGGGCTGAGCAGCGTCGCTCCGAGCACTACACCGACGATCAGCAGCAGGCCGTAGGTGAATTCGATGAGGTTAGGTTGAACGCCGGTGGACGTGAGCAGTTGCTGGAGCAGGTAGATGGCGAGTGCTCCGAAGAACGTTCCGAGTAAGCCGCCGCGGCCGCCTCCGAGTCTCGTTCCTCCGAGGACGGCGGCGGCCAGACCGAGAAGCGCATACGTGCTGGCGAGGGAGGAACCGGACGCTTGCAGCAGAGCCGACAGGGCGATCCCGGCGATGCCGGCGAACAATCCGCCCAGGGTGTAGGCGAGCACGCGCATCGCCGTCACGTTCACGCCGGATCCGTAGGCTGAGGAGTCGCTGTCCCCGGTCGCCAGAAGGTTGCTGACAAAAACGGTCCGCTTCAGCAGGAACCACACAAGCGCCGCGACGCCCAGCGTGATGACTGCACCGGGCAGGACGCCGATGGAGCCGGCCAGCGGCCGAGTCCAGTTGTCGGGTGCGATGACGGGGTTTTTGGCGATCGTCAGCGAGGCGCCGATGAGCAGGAAGAGGACGCCGGTGGTGGCCACGACCGGATGCAGGCGCACGATGGCCACGAGCACGCCGTTGATGGCGCCGACCGCCATCGCGATGGCTAGCAAGAGGGGGACCGCGAGGGGCCAGTCACCCAGCCCGGCGGGGATTAGGACGGCTACGAAAACGCAGTTGATCAGGGTGGCCAGGGGGCCGACGGAGATGTCAATGCCGCCGGAGAGGATGGCCGGTGTGGATGCGAAGCCGACCAGCACGAACGGCGCCAGGGTTGCCAGCGTCGAGCTTAGGCGCGTCGGGGAGGCGAAGCTCGGAGAAACGACGAGATTGATGATCAACAGGATCGCGCACAGCAGCATCGCGAATCCGAAGGGCCATCGTTGAAACATGCTTAGCACCCGGTTCATGCGACACCTGCGACTTTCTGCCCGAAGTAGGCTGCAACAATGGCTTCGTTGTCGATCTCGGCTCGCCCGATTTCGGCAAACACGCTCTGGTTCCGGAAGACAAGCACGCGGTCGACGAGTTCGACGTGTTCTTCGACTTCGCTGGAGAGCACGACCGCACTCATTCCCTCTGCGCAGAGCTGTTGCAGCGCTGCGTAGATCTCGCGTTTGGTCGTGATGTCTACACCCCGTGTGGGGTCGTTCAGCAAGAGCACTGTGGGGTCGGTGGCCAGCCAGCGAGCCAGCAGCACCTTTTGCTGGTTCCCGCCTGACAACGTCGAGATGGCATCGTTGGCATTGCCGTGTTTGATGCTGAGGCCCCTGGCAGCCTTCGCGAACCGTTCAGCCATGCGCTGCGCACTCAGCAGCGGCCCCCGGCGGTCTTTCGGCATGGTAGGCAGCGCGAAGTTCTCTAGAATCGACATGGATTCGAACAGGGATTCTCCGCGGCGCTCCCGCGGCAAGTACGCGATGCCCCCGCCGGAAGTTGGGCTGCGGCGTCGTGCAGCGTCAGCTGGAATCTGGGTGACAGCTCCTTCACCCTCGCTGAGCCCGGCCAGCCGGCGAAGGAACTCGTCCTGGCCGTGTCCTTCAAGGCCCGCCAGCCCGACGAGCTCGCCGCGGCGCAGTTCAAAGGTAATCGGCTCAGATCCGGGGGAGAGCCGGAGGTCTTCCGCCCGGAGGACTATGGGCCCCAGTTCGCGCTCCTGGGTTTGATGCTCAGCAAGGTTCGACGCCCCGGTCATATCGGAGATCAGCTGGGGAATAGACATGGTGCCGCGGTCCACGGTGGAGATCGTCCGGCCGGAGCGGAGCACGGTGACACGGTCCGAGATCTCCTCGATCTCGTCCATGCGATGCGAGATGAAGAGGATGGCGCAACCCTCAGATTTAAGCCGCCGCATTTCCGCGAACAGACGGTCACGCGTTTGCACATCCAGTGCAGCTGTCGATTCATCGAGAATGAGGACGCAAGGGTCGCGGACTAACGCGCGTGCAATGCAAACGGCTTGCCGGTCTGAAAGGGAAAGGGCGCCGGCAGGGGACTCCAGCCGGATCCCGTCGATCAGGCGGCCCAGCACTTCAGCTGCCGTCGCGCGTTGTTCGGCGCTACTGCGGCGGCGGCGGAACATGCCGTCCGTTCCGAGCCAGATGTTCTCAAGAACCGACTGGCTGCCGGCGGTCAGTACCTCCTGGAAGACCGTTGCGATCCCTGCGGCATTTGCTTGCCGGGGGGAGCGGAAAGTGAGGGCATCGCCGTTGATGGTTAAGTCACCGTCATCTGGCTGGTGCACGCCGCCGATGATCTTGACCAGCGTGCTCTTGCCCGAGCCGTTCTCTCCGAGGAGTGTGTGAACCTCGCCCGGCTTAACGTGCAGGTGGCCATCGGCGAGAGCGACGGTCGCCCCAAAGCGTTTACGCAGCGCTGACAGGTGAAGACCTGTCGACCCATCTTCCATATCACTCCTCCTTGAGTACGCCGTGTGACGCATGCCACGAACGATACTAGACGAAACGTATCGCATCGGTCTACTGTTCTCTGACAGGCGCATACGGCGCTGACTCGAGGAGGAGTGCAAAGATGAAGAAGCGCACGAATGCAGGGCGCCATGGCCTGATCGGGACGGCAGTTGTCACGCTGACGGCTCTAGGCCTCGCGGGATGCTCGGCGGCTGCGGCCCCAGATACCGACTCGGTCGCTCAGCCGGGCGCTTCGGCGGCCGCGGGCCAGTGTGGCTCTGTGCCGGACCTCGGAGCAAACGATCCGGACGGGCTGCTCGCGGAGTTCAGTCCCGGGACGGCTGCTGCGTACAACGCCTACCCGCTGCCGATCAAGAAGTCCGCCTGGGCCGACTGGAAGTCGGAGAAGGATGGGGGATACACGGCAGCCATCGTTGGCATGCCGCCAGCCAGTGCATTCGTCAACGTCATGCTGGACACGGTCCGCAAGGAACTGGCTGCTGCCGACTTCGAAATCGTCGCCGACCTTGCTCCGGACGACCCGACCAATGTGCCGCTCCAGCTGCAGCAGTTCAGCCAGGCCGTGGCACTTAAGCCGGATATCATCTTCTTCATTCCATTGGCCGCGGAGCCGTCGGTCGACGCGGTGAAGTCTGCGGGTGAGGCAGGCATCCCGGTGGTCTCGATGGCATCATTTATGGACTCGGAGTATGCGGTGTCTGTGGCAGGCAATAGCGTCTTGCAGGCTATGAATGTCGGTGCGGGGACTTTGAAGGCAATCGGCGGTGCAGGGAACGTTCTGCGCGTTACGGGAATCCCGGGTATCTCGACGGAACTCTATGCGGAGGAGGGGTTCCAGAATGTACTCGAGCTGTGCCCCGACGTTTCCGTCGCCGGCGAGGTGACAGGCTTCTTTGAAGCGACCACAGCGCAGACCGCGACGTTGCAGTACCTTGCGACGAATCCGGCTGGAGTCGATGCGGTGCTGCAATCCGGGACCATGGGCCTTGGTGTGCTCAACGCTTTCCATGAATCGGGACTCGAGGCACCGCCCATTGCGGACATCGGGGCGGCCCGGGGCTTCGCGGCCTGGGCTGCGGAGAATACGGACTACCCGTATGTTGGCTCCACGACTCCGACGGTGAGGCAGGCGCAGGTATCGGTCGACATCGGTCTTCGCATCCTCAGGGGCGAGGGGCCGAAAATCAACCAGTTTGTCAACAACCCCTTCGTTGTAGACCGGTCGAACCTCAAGGAGCTCGTGGAGCCGGGGTGGAATACTACAGATTCCACAGACCTGGTCGGTGACCCGCAGAAGTTCTTCCCGGACGAGGTTCTCAAGGAGTACTTCAACAACCCGAGCAGCTGACGCCGCAGTGGGGATGTATAGCTAAGATGGCACGCAAGCCTGCAGGTGCAACGTCGCCTTAGTCCCACAGGGGGACGACGAGCCGCGCATCGGGTGATTGCTCATCTTGATCGGCGTGCACCATTGGTGCACGCCGATCAGTAGTCAGAGGAGACAAATGAAAATATTCCGAGGCTGGTTGCGCAGCCATGGGGAGGCTCGGCCTGCGATGTCGGTTGGGCTGGACTGATGACACCCGTGCTGGACACCCGATCCGTATCCCCGGCCGATCGCCGGGATTATTGGTCGCAGGGGATCGCCCAGCATTTCTTCCCGATGCGTGTAGAGGCGGTTGGAGCCACGTCGTTCGAGGCGCGATTGGCTGGTGGCGACATGGGGCCGGTCGCGGTCCGATCTATCCAGGGGCTCCCGCATCGGGTGGCACGTACGCAGCAAATGATCGCGGCCGCCGATCCCGAATGCATCCTGCTTTACCTGCTGACTAAAGGATCGATATTTATTGAGCAGGACGACCGTAGTTGTGTCCTTCGGCCGGGATCGATCGCATGGCAGGACACGTCGAGGCCGTCGACGTTCGAGGGCCGCGACGGATTCGAAGTGCTGGTGTTCAGCATTCCTAAGTGGTTCATTGGATCGCGGGCTGATGGCATCGCCCGTCATACCGCGACGCAGACCGGCGGAGGGGAGGGGCATCTCACTCCCCTCGCAACGCCGTTTCTCGCGAGTCTTGCCCGGACCGTAGTCGAGGGCGAGGGGTTGTCGAGCCGCGACGCCGAGGGCGCGGCGGAAATGCTTTTGCCCCTTCTTCGCAGCCATGAAGACGAGGAGGGGCCGCACAATGCGACGCCGCGCTTCGAGATGCTTCTCGTCCGAATGCAACGATATGTGATGGAGCACCTTCGGGATCCTGAACTCGGTCCGGAGCAGATTGCACGGGCCCACTACGTGTCGACTCGCTACGTGCACAAGCTCTTCGCGGCGTCAGGTGCTGGTGTGTCGGCCTGGATCCGCGAACAACGGCTCGAAGGCGCCGCAGGAGAGTTGCGACAGTCGCCGGAAGCATCCATTGCTGCTGTTGCGGCAAGGTGGGGTTATCTTAATCCCGCGAGCTTCAGCCGGGCGTTCCGGGAGAAGCACGGTTGTGCTCCACGGGATGTCAGGTGCGTTCCGCAGCCGGGTTGACCTCCTCCTGGCCGGGCCTGGCTGGGCGACATCCGACAGGAACGGTTGTTGCAGCTTCGCTCCGGTTGGGGTGCTGCAACAGCCGGAATGGGGGAGGGCCGCTCGATCTGCCGCTATCTGGCAACGTCAATAACGTCTAAATCCCGGCCAACGACCATACGGCCATCGAAACCCCTAGCGCATTCGGCCCAGACTCGTTCGGGCTGGACGACAGGAACAAGGTGGGACAGCACCAGTGTGCCCACATTTGCCTCCGCGGCGATGGCTCCCACTTCTGCCTTCAAGGTGTGCGCCTGGATCAGATGACGGTACAAGCCCTCGTCTGCCTCACTTCTGGGTGCGGGGAACAGTGCTGCCGCCCAGTCTTCGTCGATGACCTCGTGCACCAGAACATCGGCGTCCCGGGTCAGCCGGACCATATTCGCACATTTAGCCGTGTCCCCGGAGAACACGACGGAACCGTCGTCCGTATCGAAGCGGTAGGCCAGGGCGGGGAAGACCGGGGCATGGTTCACCAGGGTAGCCGAGACCTTGACACGGTCATCTTCGAAGAAGGTGAATGGCTCCATGTCCGGCGCCGGGGTGCCATTGGGATCCGACAGGTACCTTTCGGGGACGGGAACGTCCTTGCCTTCCCACAATTGGGATGGCACTGGTTTCCGGTTGTCGAAGATCCGGTCGTTGAGGTCTGTCGCGAACATCTTCACCATGAGATCGGTCATCTCCTTGGCGCCGGGTGTCGGGTTACTCGGATTGACGGGCTCGGGAGCCGGTCCCTTGCCGAACAGCGGCGGAAGCGCCCCGCGGTTGCCGGGGCCCCAGACCGGAATCCGGCTGACACTTTGCAGGCCGTTATAGATTCCGTTGACCAGCACGTTGTTCAGGTCAACGACGTGGTCCGAATGCAAGTGGGTCAGGAAAACGCCGGCAAGGACGTCGAGCGGGCCCTCCTGAGGCGATTTGTTCTCAGGTCCCAGATCGGCCTTGCGCAATTGGGTGAGCACGCCGTGCCCGGCGTCAATCAGGTAGTAGCGGTCGCCGACGACCAACGCGGAAGCGATGCCTGCGCTGTCATTGCCTGGAAAGTGGGTGGGCCCTCCGGCCGTGCCGAGCAGCACCAGCTTGGTATTTGAACCGGAGGATGGCGGCGGCCCGAACTTGCGTCGGGCCGTCTCGGCCGTGCTGGCTTCACTGGGCGTGCAGGCCGTCAGTGCGAGCCCGGCGGCACCGAGTCCGAGTCCCGCGATTAAGCGGCGGCGGCCAAGGCCGGTCCGCATTTCGGCCGGTAAGTCAACACACATGCGTGTTCCTTGTGTCCTATCAATGAGGTCCGATCCCAAAGCGCAGCCAAGCGCATCGCGTGATTACACCGGGGAGGGGGAAGACGGGTCTGAATCGTCAGGGAAGCCCGCGCCTTTGACTGGACGGGCTTTCCCTGACTGTGCGCGATCAGGCCTGCGGGTAGCCGGCCTGCCGGAGGCGGCTGCCCCAGATACCGGACTTGCCGGGAGCGATGATCCCGTTCGGGTCCAGCGTGTCCTTAATGGTCTCGTTGAAGCGACGCTGTGCGTGATCGTTGAAGCCGAACTGATCGGCCGCGAGGTCCATGAACGACAGGTGGGCGCGGTATTCGCCGTAACCGCGCCGGCCGGCCTCGGCCACCATGCGCTTGGCCACCGCGTACGCCTTATCGACCTGCTCCGGGTTCTTCGTGTCGAACGGAATCACGTTGATGAACGTGGTTGCGCGCGCGTTGATCGGCAGCATGCCACCGAGGAAGTCCAGCCCGGCCTCGGCGCACATTTCAGACATCAGCTTCTGGGCGGCCTGCGCGTGGTGGGACGTCAGCGGGATCACCGGCGAGAAGTCGACGTGGCCGCCTTCCTCTCCGCCGGACCAGCCTGCCATCTTGTACAGATCCTGGCTCGGCACACCGATCTGCACCCGCTCGTGCGGATTCGGCAGCGTCTCCCACGCATCGGCGCCGTGCTTCTCGCCGGAGATGTCGACACCCGGGATCTGCAGGAAACGCGCCTGGAGCTTGGCAAAGTTGTGGTCCACGACCGCCTCGTCGCCGTACAGTGCAAACCGCATCATCCAACGGCCAACGCCGAGCTCCTTGGCGATCTTCTCGATGACCTCCTCGGGCATCGGACCGTCGCCGTCGTACCATTCGGCGCGGGTCGAGAGCATCGAGGCGATGCACAGCGTATTCGACAGCTGCGGGCGCATATCGATGGTGCCGGCAAGCATGAGCTCGCGCAGCGCGTCGACGACGGCGGGAAGCTGCGAGTCGTCCCACAGGCGTAGCCAGAGCGGCATGTAGATTTCGGGCTTCGGCATGAGCCAGTAGCCCATCTTCGTGACGATGCCGTAGTTCGACTGCATGAACATTTCGGTCGAGGTCGGGCCAAGGCCGCGCTTGTACAGCGGCCAGGTCGGGTTATTGTCCATTGCGCCCGACCCGGTGCGCAGGAGGTCACCGTCCGGCAGCACGACCTCGAAACCGCAATGCGAGGCCTGGTCGATCGAGTAGGGCATGTAGGTGAGTCCGTGCTCAAGGGTGTTTGAGACAACGCCTCCCCATCCGATGTCGACGATGGAGGCGACGAGGTCGTGGCCGCCGGCCTGGATCGCGTCATGCAGGTCATACCAGCTCACGCCGGGCTCGACCATCGCGTAGCCGAGTTCCTCATTGATCTCAACGCCGGTCATCTCCCGGAACGAGACCATCACGGAGCCTCGCACCTGAGGTGCGGCACCGCCGTAGCCGTTGTTCTTGCCACGGCCGATGGGCCATAACGGAACTTTGAACTCATTGGCGATCCGCACGACGGCCTGAACGTCCTCGACGCTCGTCGGGCTGACGACGGCGGACGGAACGTTGGTGGCGGTGCCCGGAACCTGGAAGGGATCCTGGAAGTCCTCCAGCGACTCGGCGTCGGTTGCTACTTTGTCCGCGCCGATCGCCGTGGCGAACGCGGTGAGCGCCTTTTCGAGTTCGGCTTCAGAGACCCCCGGTGGGGTCGGAAGCGTCGACGTTTCGGTGGTGCTGCTCATCGTCATCATCTCCTTCGATGCAGTGAATATGGGTGGTGCGTGCTGTCCATGGTGCGCCACCTCACATCTGCGTAGGGGTTCCACGGCGCCATGGTGCAGTCCGCGCACAGAAGTGTGCACGAACTGCACCATGCAACCGATCGGGTACCGGGCCATACCCGTGCGTGGTTGCGTGGAATGAGTTACTACGACGAGGTTGAACGGAGAAGGAACCATGGCTGCTGGCCGTCTGGAAGGAAAAGTCGTCCTGCTGACAGGTATCGGAGGTGGGATGGGCCGTGTCACCGCCCGGCTGTTCGCGGCCGAGGGCGCGGTGGTGGTCGGGAGCGACCTCAATCCTGACAGTGCGGCTGAGACGGTCCGTTTGGTCGAAGCCGACGGCGGATCGATCGAGTCAAGCGCTCCGGTGGATCTGAGCGACCGGGCCGACATCGACCGCTGGGTTGCCGACACAGTGGTAAGCCACGGCCGGATCGACGTTCTTTACAACAACGCCAGCCTGCCGCGATTCGCGCCGTTTGCCCAGATGAGCGCTGATGACTACCGGTTCACTCTCCAGAACGAGCTGGACCTGGTGTGGCATGCCTGCCAGGCAGCCTGGCCGCATTTAGAAGCCTCGAGCGGAGCGATCGTGAATATCGGCTCAGGGGCCGGAATCCAAGGGGCACGCGCCTTGCCGCAATCGGCTCATGCCGCCGCCAAGGGAGCAGTGATGGCCCTCACCCGGCAGTTGGCAGCTGAGGGTATAGCGGCGGGCATTCGAGTCAATAGTGTGAGCCCTGGCGTCATGGCCACCCCACCCGTGCTGGCGATGTTCGATGAGTTCGGGGAGGATGCGCCGGTCTCGCCGATTATCGAACGGACAATTGACGGCAAGCCCGGAGATCCGCTGGCCGTCGCCTATGCCGGCCTCTACCTTTCCTCCGACGAGGCCAAGTGGGTCACGGGGACCAACCTCGTGGTCGACGGCGGAGCCAGTGCGACGATGTAGACCACCAAAACCACGCCCAGACGCATCGACGGCGGTGCTCGCAGATGAACTGCTCCCCGGAAGTTGGACTGAAAAATTCAGTTCCGATTGCTGGGGAGCACTCACATGTATTCGAGCAGTTCTCCATCAGAGGCCCAGCGCAATGAAGCGGTAGCGTTGTTTATGGCCGGCCATGCATCGTGGTCCGTCGCGCAATCAAAAGCCCGAGGACTATCTGAACAACCCGGAGCCGGGACGCTGCGCGGTGAGCAGCGCCAGCCCAAGACGCCGCGGCCGTCTCCTACGGCTCTGCCCCAGCACCGCAAAGAGTTCGCAGCATCTCTGGAAGGCTCCGCGTATGGTCACCGCCGCATCCACCATAAACTCGTGAAAGCCGGTTGCCAGATCGCGAAGAAGACCGTGTTGAAGCTAATGCGCGAGATGGGGCTTGTCTGCCTGTCCGCCGGCGCCGGCGTTACAACTCCTTCAAGTGAGCCCAAGCCCTCGCAGCCTAGGATTTAATTACACGGTCCAACTTTCGGGGATCAGTTCACAGTGGCGAGCGTCGCCGTCGTCGTATTAATCGTCGGTGGGCCGGGTGCGTTCAGGTTCCCAGCTGGGAACCTGAACGCGCCCGGCCCGTGCTCGTTAGTGCTCGGCCGGCTTCGACTTTGCGCTCGCCAACTTATCCGCGATGCCCATGAGGAGGGGCGATCCGGCCGCGGCGATCAGTGCGGCCTCTGCCGGGCGCTTGAGCTTGACGGAGATGGGTTCCTTGGCCCCGGCTAGAACCGCTTCGCGACCCACGGCCGGGTTCTTGTGGCAGCGAACGGGCACGTTGAGGATCAACCGGCGCAGACAGGAGTTCTCGTGGTCGCACCAGACGATCTCGTTGAGCCGCCCCTGGAGCACCTTGTTGGGGAACTCCGGATCCGCCAACAGTTGCCGGGCGAGCATGATGCCGTCGCCGTGGCCGTTGGCAATCGCATCGGCACTCTGCTGCGGATCGTAGGTGCTGCTCAGCAGCAACGGGGTATTCGGCAGCGCGGCACGGAACGCTTGGGGCTCAGCGTGCTCCATCATGGACCCCGACGACGAGGGAAGGTTGTCGTCCATCGACTCGTAATTCCCGTCGGTGAGTGCGATGTACCCTAGGCCCTCCTTCGCAATGATCGCCGCGGTCTCCGCAAACCCCTCGGGGCCCTGCCCGTCCGGCAGATGGTCGTTCACGCTCATCCGGAGACCCACCGGGTAATCGGTGCCCACCTCGGCCCGGATCGCGCGGACGGTGTCCGTCAGGATGCGGGCGCGGTTCTCGGCGCTGCCGCCGTATTCGTCGGTTCGCCAGTTGGTCCGCGGCGAGAGGAAGGAGGAGTAGAGGTAGCGCATGTGGGCGCCGAGCTCGATGCCATCGAAGCCGGCCGCCTTCGCACGCCGGACAGCGGCGACCGTCTGGTTCTGGACCTTCAGTATTTCTTCAGTGGTGATCTCGGCCGGAGTCGGGTTCGTGCGCCCGCCAGGGATGTAGAACCCGTGGGGGAGGCGGGGCGGGCCCATGTGGACAGGTTTCGGGCTCGCCGCCAGCGTGGGCCGTCCTTCACCCGGCACGCCCATGGCCCCGAAACTCGGAAAGATCTGGGCAAAGATCGGCACGTCGTGCGCGTGCACGGCATCGACCATGCGCTTGAGCCCCGGGATGAAGTCGTCCCGGTCGAACCGCATCAGCGGCTGGAAAGGTGCCTCTTGGTTCCCTCGCTCGGTGGCGACGCCGCCGCCGATGATCAGCAATCCCGCACCGCCGCGGGCACGAGTGGTGAGGAAGGCGATGGTCTGGTCGCTCGGGTGGCCGTCCTTCGTGGGCTGCAGCACGGCCATCGGGCTGAGCACGAAGCGGTTCTTGATGGTGAGGCCGTCGATCTTCCAGGGGCTCGAGAGAACCTCGGCAACGGTGGTGGCTTCTGGGGACATACTTTTTCTCCTAGGTAGATCATGACCGCGGCCCGTGGGAAGCTTCCTACAAGCAGCGATGGCAAAGCCTCGGGATCCACTTACGCCGCCGAAAAGCCGCCTGGATCTCGCGAAAGTCAGCGATTCTAAACGTATCGTATTGAATACCATAGTGCGGGTTGCGTCTGTGATCAAGACCACCAGCCCGTTTGGCGCGATCCTGGGGTCCCAGGATTCGTGTGCATGGCTGGCTGTTGGCGCTGAGGGAACGAAGGGTCGTCTTGGCTTCTGATGCTGCAGCTTGCAGGGATTTGTTTGCCCGGCCCCCTGATCCATGGTGTACGTTTCGTATTGGAAGTGTCGAACTCGAAGGCGGATGCATGGCGGTCAGAAGCGAACAAAGTCATAAGGCAATTCTCGAGGCCACCATGACGCTGCTCGACGAGTCGGGCCCGGATGCCTTAACTGTCCAGAAGCTCTCCATCGAGCGGATCGCCCGCGAAGCAGGCGTCAGCAAGACGACGATCTATCGTTGGTGGCCGAGCAAGGCTGCGGTAGTTATTGACACCTTTCTGCAAAACCACGTCGCACGTACTCCAATTCGTGATGACGTGCCTGCCCTTGAAGCCTTGCGGGAGCACCTGGCCTCGCTCGCCGTGATTTATGCGGGTCCGGAGGGGCGGCTCATTTCCCAGCTCGTCGCCGAAGCGCAGTATGACGCGGCGACGATGGAAGAATTCAAGGAACGTTTCTGGCTTCCCCGTACACGTGCCGTGACGGCGATGGTGCGTAGGGCGATGGAGGAAGGGGCGATCCGTTCAGACCTGGAGCCGATGCTGGTGACGGAACTGCTCTACTCCCCGGTGTACTTCCGGCTTCTCTTCCAGTCCGGTCCCCTAAACGCGGATGCAGCCAATGCCATCATGCAGTCCGCTCTCGAGGGGTTCGCGAAACAGCACTAAGCTGTCTCCTGCAGTCGTGCCCGGCTGAAGGCCCGGGAATCCGGTCCTGCTTCTGCGGGGATATCCGCGGCTCCCGCTGAAGGGCGAATCATTGTATTGTCGATCCGATACGGTCCGTATAGGATTGATTTTAAGGGTTGAGGCTTCGTTTTCAGGGGCCGTTGTTGCACGCGTCTGTCGCCACAATCCTGCGGACGTCCTGTCCGTTTCGATGAATCATGCGAATCTGCCGAAAGGACACACCTCGTGATCCCCGCACTAGCTCCCCACGACGCCGTCGTCGTCGCCTACCGCAGAACGCCCATCGGACGTGCCCGCAAAGGCTCCTTGGCAAGCGAACGGCCCGAGGACCTTGCGCTGGCGGCCGTCGCCGGAGCCCTTACTGCAACACCGCAACTCGACCCTACCGAGTTGGCCGACGCGTACGTGGGCTGCGCGGTTCCCGAAGGGGCGCAGGGCGACAACATCGGGCGGCGGGTCATGATCATGGCGGGGATGGACCACCTCCCGGCGGCCACCGTCAACCGCTTCTGCGCCTCATCCCTGCAGGCGACGGCGATGGCGGCACAGGCTGTGCGCGCCGGGGACGGCGAGGCATTTTTGGTCGCCGGTGTGGAGTCCACGTCCTCGACGCCGCCGGTGACGACTTCCCCCTATCCGGGTTTTGCGGCTGCGGGTCACCGCGCGAACGAACTCTTCGATTCCGGAGCCGAATGGTCGGACCCGCGAAACCGCGGCGAGCTGCCGGACATCTACATCGACATGGGCAAAACCGCCGAGTTTGTTGCGCGTTCCACGGGCACCACTCGGCGGGACCAGGATGAATGGGCGCTCGAGTCGCAAGTCCGGGCCGCGCGAGCCATCGAGGCCGGATACTTTGCCCGGGAAATCGTGCCGGTCACCGCTGCGGATGGCAGGGTGGTGACGACCGATGACGGCCCGCGCCCCACAACCACCATGGACGGGCTGTCCGGGCTTCAGCCGGTTTTTCACGCCTCGGGTACCGTCACCGCAGGCAATGCCAGCCCGCTCAATGACGGGGCCTCCGCCCTCATCGTCATGAGTGCCGGCCGGGCCAAGGAATTGGGGATCACCCCGCTGGCCCGCATTCTGGGGACCACGGCCAGCGGGCTTTCCCCGGAGATCATGGGGCTGGGTCCGGTGGAGGCCTCGCAGCGGCTCATGGCCCGACTGGGGGTGTCGATTGACGACATCGACGTCGTGGAATTGAATGAGGCATTCGCCGCCCAGGTTGTGCCCGTTGTCCGTCAGCTCAAGGCTGACCCTGCGAAGGTGAACCCGTTCGGCGGGGCGATCGCACTCGGCCACCCCTTTGGCGCCACCGGGGCCCGGCTTGTCGGTACGCTGATCAATGGCTTGCAGGCCAAGGACGCCACGCTGGGACTGGCCACGCTCTGTGTCGGCGGGGGCCAAGGCATGGCCATGGCCATCGAGCGCCTGTCATGAGCACGACGATGACGATTGACGATCCGGCGCGCTCCATGCTGGCGGCCGACCGGAGCCTGGAGCGGCTGGGCGTCACGGTGGAAGGCGCCAGCGCAGGCTGCTCGGTCGCAGTTCTCGAGGTCGAACCGCAGATGGCCAATGGGCATGGCATTGCCCATGGGGGCTTCGTTTTCAGTGTTGCCGATACTGCCTTTGCGATGGCAGCGAACACGCTGGGCCCCAGCATCGCGACGGCGGACGCATCCATCACGTACCTGTCTCCTGCGCACGTCGGCGAGCGGTTGGTTGCCGAGGCCGAGGTTACGTTCAATGAATCGCGGCGGGTCATCGTGGACGTCATCGTCCGTGCCGGTGACCGCACGGTGGCCATCTACCGCGGAACCGGTCGCGCACTCCGGGCACCTGCCGGTTAGGACCACGCACGACCCTGCAGGCGGGACCCATCGCTCACCGCGTCGAGCGATGGGTTTCGTCGTCTCTCGGCACAGCCCTCCTACACAAAACCGCTCCCCTGGCAGGACCGGTTTCTCGGTCACTTCCAGGGGAGCGGTCTACAAGCGTTTCCTAGCCCAGGGAGCGTCAGGCCGAGACGCGGCCCCGCACGAATTCTTCATCCGGGGAGTCCGTGACCGGCAGGCCGGAGGCCACCAGCGACGCCCGGAGCTGCTTCATGAAACGGTCGGGCAGCTTCGGGGAGGGCGCGCGGAGGGCTCCGCCGTTGAAGCCGGCGAGCCACTCCTGGTACTTCCACTGGGTGCGGTTGATCATGTTTGTCCCCGGTGTGGAGGTTGAGGACACGGCGCCGTTAGCCTGACGGGCGGGATGGACCTGCCAGTACAGCTTCATCGCTTCCTCCCACTGACCGGTCCGCGCCAGTTCGAAGGCCCGCGGGTAGTAGTCACTCATCCAGTTCGTGTTGCTCGTGCCCGAGAATTGGAAGTCCAGAACGGACATCAAGGGGATGGTCTCGGCCTCGATCGGGCAAGAAATCAGCACCTCGTCGCGGAAGTGGTGGTACATCTCCATCACGCCGGGGATGCCGGGGTAGGCCTGCTCCGCCTTGATCGCAACGATGTTCGGGATGGCATCGAGGACGCGCCGAACGAAGGCCACGTCCATGCCTGCCGGATGGATCCGCTCGAAGCCCCAGGCGGGAAGCGGGAACAGCATGGTGGCCAACCCGGTCTCGTCGCAGAAGGCCTTGGTGTAGTCGAACACCTGGTCGTGGGACGTCGGCCAGAAGGACGCGGGGTAGGCCAGCAGCGCACGGTCGACGCCGGCGGCTTCGGCGAGCTTGGCGGCCCGGATGTTTTCTTCCAACGTGTTGAAAATGGCGTGGAAGAACAGGCCAAAATCGGGTCCGGCGGCTTCGCGTGCCACAGCGGCAATCCTGGCATACTCCTCCACCGTGACATTCACTTCGGCAACCAGAAGCGTGCCGGCAAAGCCGAGTTCCTTCAGCTTGAGCACGTCGTGGCGGATCGCGTTCTCGTTGATCCCCGAGAAATCCGGCGTGTATGAAGGGTGGGTGACCGCGATCGTGCCTGCGAACTTTTCCTTCGCCCAGGCGCGGGCCTCAGTCCTGGTGTAGTCCACCATGGGTATTCTCCTTAGTCCTTGTCTATTTTTTAGTGGTGACAATGCCGACAGGAAGTACGGTGCCGATCCCCTCGGCTCGGGCGCGATCGAGGAGCATCTCAGCGACGACGATGTCCTGCAGACCGGAGCCGGTCGATTTGTAGATTCGGATCCCCTGCTCCGGGTTGACCCGGGCTTCATCGCTGAGCACGGCGTTGAGCGTGACAACGACCGAATCGACGTCGACTCCCTCGGCCCGGGCAGCGATCATGTCGCCGCTACCATTGACCACCTCGTCATAGGTGTCGACGACGACGACGGCGGCGCGCCCTATGAGGTCGGCGGGCAGTTCGCGCTGTGCCGGCGTGGTGGAACCGATGGAGACGATGGCGGTATTGGGGCCCACCCATCCGCTCAGCAGGGTCGGCGATTCGTCCCTCGACCGTGCCGCGCAGAGGATGAGGTCTGCACCCTCCGCTGCCTCTTGGGCAGAGCCGACCGCGACAGCCGGCGCACCAGAGACGCCGTCGAACTCGCGGGCAAACGCCTCACGATTCGAGGGCGTAGGACTGAATACGCGGATTCCGGCGAACTCGACCAGGTGCGACAGCGCCGTGAGGTGCGACCGCGCTTCGAAGCCCGAACCGATCACGCCGACCCGCAAGGGCCGTTGCGGTACCAGCGTCGAGGCCCCGACGGCGGAGGTCGCCGCCGTGCGCAAGCCGGTGACCCGGTTGCCGTCCACCAGCGCGACCAAGTCCGCCGTGTCCTTGTCGAAGAGGGAGATGAGATAGCTGACGCGGAGCCCGTCCGCGAAGGATCCGACGATCGATTTCGCGCCGAACAACTGGCCGCTTCCCGGCACAGACGGCATGATCCGCATCCACTCGCGTTCGGACTGGGCAAAGATCCTGCCTGGCGTCCGCGCCTCGTCGTCGGCGGCACTATAGGCGGTGCGGACGGCCCGAATGGCCTCGGGCCAATCTGACAGCTTGGCTACATCGGAATCGGTCAGGAACAGCGGAAGATTCTGCGGCAATTCACCATCGCTACTCACAGCTTCGCTCCTTTGCGTGTAGACGGCCCCGAGAGTGCGGACCTGGGGAAAATAGAATCAAATATTGTGTCCGATACGAATCGTATCCTATATGCTCGAGATCACAACCCGTCTCAAGGAGGAGAACTCAGCTCATGGCTATCGCGACTGTGAACCCGACCACCGGCTCGACCGAGAAGGAATTCGAGCCCCATTCATCCGAAGAGGTCCAAGCCCGAATCGCCGAATCCGCCCAGGCTGCCGTGCAGTTAAGGAGCACAACATTCGGACAGCGGGCAGCGTGGATGACCGCCGCAGCCCAGATCCTGACCGAGGAGGCGGATCGGCTCGGAGAGTTGATCACTGTTGAGATGGGCAAGCCCATCGCGCAGTCGGTCGCCGAGGTGCATAAGTCTGCCAAGGCGATGCGCTACTACGCCCAAAATGCGGAGTCGTTCCTCGCCGACAGTTCTCTGGAGAACGCTTCGGCCGTAGGTGCTTCACGGGCCTGGACCAGATACGAGCCGCTCGGCACGGTGCTGGCGGTCATGCCCTGGAACTATCCGCTGTGGCAGGTCGTCCGGTTCGCGGCTCCCGCGCTGATGGCGGGCAATTCCGGCCTTTTAAAGCATGCGTCCAATGTGCCTCAGTCTGCGCTCTTCCTCGACACCGTCTTCGAGCAGGCGGGATTCCCGCAGGGCTCTTTCCGCACTTTGCTGATCGGAGGGGCGGAGGTCGCCGGCGTGCTGGCGGATCCGAGGGTCAAGGCGGTCACCTTGACCGGTTCGGAGCCCGCAGGGCGTTCCGTAGCTTCGATCGCAGCCGATCACGTGAAGAAAGCCGTTCTGGAACTCGGCGGATCGGATCCGTTCATCGTCATGCCGACTGCAGATATTGCCGAAGCGGCAGCCACGGCGGTTAGGGCCCGGATCAACAACAACGGCCAGTCCTGTATCGCAGGCAAGCGCTTCATTGTCCACACAGACGTCTACGACGCCTTCGCCGCCGAGTTCGCGCAGCGGATGGCCGACCTCGTCGTCGGCGACCCCCTCGATCCGCAGACCGAGGTTGGCCCGCTGGCCACCCGCTCCGGCCGGGACGAGCTTGCCGAGCTTGTCGAGGATGCCCGGGACCGCGGCGCCCAGATCCTGGCCGGCGGAACCATTCCGGACAGCAAAGGCTTTTTCTATGCCCCCACCGTTGTGGCCGGGCTGACCGACGACATGCGGCTGGTCCAGGAAGAAGCTTTCGGGCCGGTCGCCTCGCTCTACCGCGCGAACGATCGCGAGGAAGCCTTGCGCATCGCCAACCAGACCTCCTTTGGCCTGTCCAGTGCTGTCTGGACGCGCGACGAGGAAGAGGAGGGGTGGTTTATGGAGAACCTCGAGGCGGGGGCTGTGTTCATCAACGGCATGACCGTTTCCAACCAGGAGCTGCCGTTCGGTGGAATCAAGCGCTCCGGATTCGGGCGCGAACTTGCGGCGGAAGGCATCCGCGAGTTCTGCAACCTCAAGACCGTTTGGAAGGCCTGACGCCACGTGGCGAGCGGTTCCCAGGACCCTTGCGGGGGCAAAGTGATCGGTGTTACATTATTCGAAACGAAACGTACTGAACCGAAGGATTGCACATGAGCGACGCAGTCAATGTTGACGTGGTGGTGATTGGGGGAGGCCCGGTAGGGGTGACCGCGCTGGCGCTGCTGGGCAGGGCGGGGTTGACCGCTATCGGTTTGGAACGCGAAACCGAGGCCTGGCCCACTGCCCGTGCAGTGCACTTCGACGGCGAAACATTCCGCACCCTCCAGTCACTGGGGGTTGCGGAACGGTTCGCGGAAGTTACGTTGCCGATGTCCTCGATGCACATCGAGAACGAGGCCGGCGAGGTGCTCATCTCCATCCCCACCGGACGGTTCGGGAGCCAGGCCTGGCAGGACGACCTCACCTTCCACCAGCCCGACGTCGAGCACTTGCTCAGGGATGTTGTTGACAAGTTCCCCGGCGTCGAGCTCCGCTGCGGAAGTGCGGCCGCCGGCGTCCGAAACGTCGACGGCGGAGTCGAAGTCACCGTGCGCGATGCCGATGGCCGCGAATCGGTGGTCCGCGCCCGCTGGGCCATCGCGGCCGACGGCGCCCGGTCCGAGGTCCGCAATTCGTTTGGCATCGTCACCGAACGCATCGGTGAGGACGCCCGGTGGCTGGTGGTGGACGGAATCCTTAAGGGCAGCCCCGGCCTGGCAACCGACATGATCTTCCTGGGCCACCACACGCGGCCCGCCCTGTGGATCCGTCTGCCAGGCGACAGGGTGCGGATGGAATTCATGCTGATGCCGGACGACGACCCCGAGGAGATCGTGACGGCGGAGTCGGTCGAACGGATCAGCCGCGGCGTCCTGCCCGCTGACAAGTTCACCGCCGACCGGCAATCCATCTACACGTTCCGGGGCCGCATCGCCGAGCAGTGGCGGGTGGGCAACGTCTTCCTGGCCGGAGATGCTGCGCATCAGGCGCCGCCGCTGTTCGGGCAGGGCCTGTGTGCCGGAATCCGGGACGTGGCTAACCTCGTCTGGAAGCTCGACCTGGTCAAGCGCGGATCGGCCGATGCTTCACTGCTGGACACCTACGAGACCGAGCGGAAGCCGCATGCGCGGTTTTGGGTGGAGCAGGCGGCCACTGCTGCCGGCTTCCTCCAGACCACCGACGCCGAGGTGGCGAAGCAGCGGGACGAGTTTATCCGGACCAACCCCGCCGCCTCGGCCCCCGTGTCCCCGAAACTGGGCCCGGGTCTTCACGAAGGCGACACCGACAAGCGGGCGGGCTATCTGGGCATCCAGCCGATCCTCGCCGACGGAGTCCGACTGGACGATATGGTCGGCGCCCACTTCCTGGTGGCGACCTCCCGCGACCTCTACGAAGCCGTCCCGGCCGAACTGCGCGCCCAGCTTGAGCAGGACGGCGACGTCGTCGTCCTGCTCGATCCGGCCAAGGTCGGCCAGATCCTTGAAACGGAGGGCGCCTCCGCCGTCGTCATGCGGCCGGACCACTACATTCTGGGTCTCGCCGACACGCCCGAAGCGCTCGAGCGCATCGTGCGCAGCATCCCGACCGTCGACCGCGCCGTACCGGCGTCCCTCTAGACCAACACCCGCCAGAATCGGCACAAGATTAGGAGATCACATGGCCTTCAGCCCGATCACCCACCTGCGGCACTTCGACATCGCCGTACCCGACTACCAAAAGCAGATCGATTTCTATAAGAACCACTGGGGACTCACCGTGATGGAGGACGACGGCGGCGTCACCTACTTCGCTGCCGAGGGCTCGCCCGAGCAGTATTCGGTCCGGGTCCGCAAGTCCGATGAGAAACGGCTCGATCTGGTCTCCTTCGGCGCCGCTGACCGCACCGCCGTCGACCAGCTGGCCTCCGACCTCATTGCGAAGGGCGTGCAGCTGGTCGGTGAACCCGACGATGTGAAGACGCTCGGCGGCGGCTACGGCTTCCGGTTCTTCGACCTGGAGGGGCGCACCATCGAGGTCTCCGCCGACGTCGCCACCCGCCAGCACCGCAAGGTCGAAGAACGCGAGGACATCCCGGTCAGGCTGTCGCACGTCGTGCTGAACTCGCCCGAGCCGGAGAAGATGCGGGCCTGGTACGAGCAGCACCTGGGTTTCCGTTTGTCCGACACCCTGAACCACCCGCACACCGGCGACCTGTTCTACTTCATGCGCTGCAACGCGCAGCACCACAGCATGGCCATCGCCCGCGGCCCGCACGCCTCCCTGCAGCACGCCTCGTTCGAGCTGCGAGGAATCGACGAGTACATGCGGGGCAGCGGCCGCCTCATGCGCGCTGGGTTCCGGAAGATCTGGGGTCCTGGTCGCCACCGCGCCGGCGACAACACCTTCACTTACTTCATCGACCCGAACGGGAACACGATGGAGTACACCACCGAACTCGACACGGTGGACGAGGACACCTGGCATCCCAGCATCTTCGACGTCCGCGAGCCGGAGACATCCGATCAGTGGGGCACTGGAGGCGAGATGGATGAATTCATCACCAAGGAGATGTTCAACGACCCGGACAAGGGCCTGTACGTGGCCCCGCCGGTCTGAGTGATCAGCAAAAGCAGGCGGCAGACAGTATGGGTGTTACCGACGCTGTCCTCCAAACGTGAGTTATCAGCATGGGGTCTGCGCCCAAGCGCGGACCCCATATTGATGAGGCCACGGAGGCCTTCGGGCCTACACCCCCTGCCGCCCGCGGGGTACAAAACGACCTCGGCAGGGCAGCAAGGCATGTGCGTCCGCTGCTGAATGGACCTCATGAACCCCCCGAAGCATTGCAGGTAAGTAAACACAAAGCGATACTGTACGTATCGAACAGAAATATCAAATGAAGCACTACCGAGGAGAAGACATGAAGCTAGGGAGAATTGCTGTCGCAACGCCCGACGGCGAACAAATCCGGCTCGTAGCCGCCCGGCCCGATGAGGGGCGCGTCGTCGACCTGGCCCGGGCGTACGCGCTGACCCTGCAGCGGAAGGCGGCCGATCCGGATCGCGCCCGTGCCATCGCCCTGACACTGCTTCCAGGCAGTCTCTCCGCAGGGATTGGCGGCGGCGATATCTTTCTGGACGCCGCCAACGCTGCCCTCGACGCAGCAGATGACGCTTCGTTCGCCATCGACGAGGTCTCCTGGCGGGCAGCCGTAGACTCGCCGGTCATCCGCGACGGCCTGACGTTCGAACAGCACATCCAGAACTTCAGCCGTACCGTGGCCAAGGCGGCGCCGGCACGATCGATCTACCAGCGGCCCGGATACTTCAAGGGGACCACCGCCAGGTCCTTGGGGCATGACGAGGTTCTGGCCTACCCGGACTTCACCGAGGCCCTCGATTGGGAACTCGAGATCGGCTACGTGATCGGCAAATCCGGTACAGACCTGACCCCGGACCAGGCCCCCGACCATCTCTTCGGCATCACCATCTTCAACGACTTCAGTGCCCGGGACGTGCAGGGCGTCGAGATGCCCATCGGAATGGGCCCGCAGAAGAGCAAGGACTTTGCCTACGGCATCGGACCGTGGGTAGTCACCATGGACGAAATCGAATCGATCGAGGGACTCAAGGGCCAGGTCCGTGTGAACGGCGAAGTCCTTTCCGACACCAAGGTCGAGGACTTCGTGTACACCCCGGCCGAACTGCTGGCCTATGTCTCCATTTCGGACCGCCTGCAGCCCGGCGACATCATCGGCTCCGGCACCATGGGCTTCGGCGCCGGTGTCGAAATCGGGCGCTTCCTGCAGCCGGGCGATGTCATCGAGCTCGAACTCGAAGGGGTCGGCACGCTGCGCACTCCCGTCTCGACCGAACGCCAAAAGGCCCCCTGGTGGCCCGAACCCCGCCCCTACCCGCACGAGGGATGGCAGGCATGACCACCAGACCCCCCGTCCGCCGGGTCGTCACCGGACACGACGACCAAGGCCGCGCCATCATCCTGTCGGACGGACCGGCGCCGAATCACTGGTCCTCCGACCTGATCCCGGGCTTCGGCGCCACCGTCCCCTGGCTCACCCAGGGACCCATCGACCACGTGAGTGATGAGGACCCGGCCACCGCGGATGCGGATCTGCCGAGTTTCCCCGGCCCGGGCGAGACCATCCTCCGCATCGCCGACTTCCCGCCGGACTCTGTCTATCCGGATGAAGCCGACTCGGTGATCTTCAGCGAAATCGACGGGCACGAAGAGGCTGAAGCCGGCGCCGAACACAGCAACGGAAAGCACTTCTGGTTCCACCGCACCGATTCGCTGGACTACGCGGTGGTCCTCGACGGCGAGATCACGCTGCTGGTCGACGAAGGCGAAACGACGCTGCGCCCAGGAGACGTAGCGGTCCAGCGGGCCACCAGCCACGCCTGGTCCAACCGCACCGACCGGACGGCCCGCATGTTGTTCGTGCTGATCGGAACCGAGCCCCTGACGGCGGCTGACATCGCGGCCCGGCGCCGGCAGCATTCCCACTCTTTGGAGCGAACGTGATTGTTGATGCCCAGGCTGCCGACGGCGAGGTGATCTGGCAGCCCGGCCCATCGGCCCGCGCTGACACGGAAATCGGGCGATTTGTCGGTTTCCTGCGCGCGCAGGGATTGGAGATCGGCCAGGAGTATGACGAGATATGGCAATGGTCAGTCGATCATCCAGAGACGTTCTGGGAGCTCTTCGCCCAATTTGCGGGCGTGGAGTTCGGCGGCTCCCAGGGGCCGGTCTGCACACCGGATGCCATGCCGCGCACGCGATGGTTCCCCGGCCGCACCCTGAACTTCGCCCGCCACCTGCTCGAAGGACATGACGGGACAGCGCTCATCGCCATCGCCGAGGACGGGTCCCGGGAAGAGGTCAGCTGGGACGCGTTGCGGCGCGAGGTCGCCTCGCTCGCGAAGCACCTGCGCGACCAGGGCATTGGCCCCGGGGACCGGGTCGTTGCTGTCCTTCCCAACGTGGCCGAGGCGGTGGCGGGGCTCCTCGCTGCCGCCTCGATCGGGGCCGTCTGGTCCGTCTGCGCACCGGAATTCGGCGCCGGAGCAATCGTTTCGCGGTTCGCCCAACTGGACCCGAAGGTCGTGATCGCCGCGCCGAGCTACCGGCTCGGCGGCAAGGAACGCGACCGCAGGGAAGAGTTCCGCGAAATCTTCGCCCAGCTCCCGACGGCGGAGCATGTCATCTGGGTGACCCGGCACGGCTCCACGCCACCTATCGAAACCCCGGTGCCGGCCGTCAGCTGGGAGCAAGCCGTTGCCGCACCGGCTGAGCCGGTGTATCACGACGTCGAATTCAGCCACCCGCTGTGGGTCCTGTTTTCCTCCGGAACCACGGGCATCCCCAAGGGCATCGTGCACGGCCACGGCGGCGCGCTGCTCGAGGAGATGAAGATGCTCCTCATCCACTCGGACCTGCGGCCGGGAGACAGGTACTACAACGTCGCCTCGACCAGCTGGGTGCTGTGGAACTCGTTGATCTCCGCCCTCGGTGTGGGGGCGACGGCCGTGCTCGTGGACGGGAACCCCACCTTCCCGTCGGTTGACCGGGTCTGGCAGGTGACTGCTGCAGAGAAAGTCGCGGTCCTCGGTGTCAGTGCCGGTTTCGTCCACGCCTGCGCCAAGACCGGCCTGGTTCCGATGAACGACCATGACCTGTCCGCCCTGCGTTCACTCCAGGTCACCGGCTCTCCGCTGGCCGCGGACGGATATCGCTGGGTGTACGGCCAGGTCGGCGACATCTGGCTGAGCTCGATGAGCGGCGGCACGGACATCGCATCGGTGTTTGTCGGCGGATCACCCACACTGCCCGTTCGGGTGGGCTACATTCAGGCACCCGCGCTGGGAGTCCGGGTGGAGGCATGGGACGACGACGGAAGCCCCACCACCGGGAAGGGCGAACTCGTTGTCACGCAGCCGATGCCTTCCATGCCCCTACGTTTCTGGGGCGACGACGGCAGCCGTTACCACGACAGCTATTTCTCGACCTACCCGGGAATATGGCGGCACGGCGACTACATCGAGTTCAGCTGGCGGGGGATCCTCATCCACGGCCGGTCCGACTCGACGCTCAACCGCAACGGACTCCGGCTCGGCTCAGCGGACATCTACGCCGCCGTCGAGACACTTCCGGAGGTCGCGGAAGCGCTGGTGATCGGCGCAGAGCTTGGCACCGAGTACTACATGCCGCTCTTCGTGAAACTCTCCGACGGCGCCGACCCCGCCGCGGCAGAAGCAGCGATCGTGAAGTCCATCCGGGATAGTCTCTCCGCTCGCTACTTGCCCGACGAGATCGTGTTCATGCGCGCGATTCCGCACACTCGCACGGGCAAAAAGCTGGAAGTCCCGGTGAAACGCCTCCTGCAAGGTGCTGCACTCGACGACGTCGCGGACCTCGGCGCGGTCGACGACCCCGAATTGCTCGAAGAGTACGCCCTGTTCGCGCTCGGACGGCACGCCGTAGCAAATTAGCCGGACCTGCAATCCGGCTGGGGGAGGCCCTCCGGGCGCCGAGATGGGCCTTCCCCGATCATTCTTCCAACCGGCCGCTCGGCCATCAGCGCAAGGAAATATCCATGAGCTTGTCAATCCGAAATCTAACGTCGGTGGCAACCATTGCTGCCGCGGCTCTCGTCCTCGCCGGCTGCTCCGGTGGGCAGACTACGGCTTCCGCGGGTGGAGCGTCCGCCGGCGCCAGCGAAGTGACGGAACTGAAAGTCGGTGTCACGCCGATCGCCAATGCCGCCAACCTCTACATTGCGATCGAACAGGGCTATTTCACCGAGGAGGGCCTCGACGTCACGCCCACCATCATTCAGACAGCCTCCACCGCCATTCCGTCGCTGCTCAACGACGAGCTGCAGCTGGCCTTGATGACGTCGGTCCCGACCGTGACCGCAGCATCGAAGGGGCTGCCGATCAGCGTTGTGTCGGGTAGCGACCGGTACCCTGTCGACGGCGCTGCGGACACCACGGCCTTGGTGGTGGCGCCCGAGAGCGGGATATCCTCGCTGGCTGACGTCGCCGGCAAGACCGTTGCGCTCGTGGGGCTGAAGTCTGCGCCGGATCTGGCCCTGCGGGTAGTTCTGGAAGAAGCAGGAGTAGACCCCTCCGACGTTGAGATGGTCGAGATCGCCTACCCGGACATGGTCTCCGCCCTGCAGTCCAACCGCGTCGATGCCGCCTTCGTCGTCGATCCGTTCCTCTCGGCGGCCAAAGCGGCGGGTCTTGACATCGTCTCGCAGCCCTTCACCGAAGGCCTCGGTGGAATGAACGCCCTGCTGTGGGTGGGTAGCGATGCGTTCGTGCAAGCGAATCCAGAGACCGCTGGGAAGTTTGCCTCCGCCATCAAGAAGGCGGGGGAGTTCGCGAACGAAAACCCGGAGGCAGTGCGTGAGGTCCTTCCGGAATTTACCTCACTCTCGCCCGAAGCCATCGCCAAGTCCGTCATCCCCACCTGGGACGGAGAGATCTCGGACGCGGACGTCCAGGCCTATGTGGACCTCATGAAGCGCGAAGGGTTTATTGCCGCGGACGCCCCGGGTGTCGAAGACCTGCTTTGGGCGCCCAGTGGCAATTAGCGGCGCCGTGATGGTTCCCGCACGTCGTCGTCTTGCCGAGCGTTGGGGTTCGCCGCTGGCAGCCCAGCTGGCTGTGGTGGCCGTGCTGCTAGTCATCTGGCAGATCACGGCCAGCCTGGGCCAGCTCGGAGCAGTCCCCACCCCGGTTGAAGTAGGCCGGGCGTTGCTCGCGATTTTCGTCAATGGAACGGTCTGGGAGCCGCTGGGCACCACCCTGGCCGGGTGGGCGATCAGCCTGCTGCTCGCCGTCGTCGTTGGCATCGTGGTGGGGTTCCCGCTCGGAACCAGCCGGCTGGCTTATCGGCTGTCCGTCTTCACGCTGGACTTCCTGCGCACCATTCCCGCCCTGGTGTTGGTGCCCCTCGTCGTCCTGCTCTACGGTTCCGGCCTGGAAAGCACCATTTTGTTGGCCTTTCTCGGCGCCGTCTGGGCAGTCATCATGCAGACGATTTACGGGGCACGGGATGTGGATCCGACAGCCCTGCAGACGTTCAAGTCCTTCCGGGTCCGCCGCTGGGACACGGTCAGGTTTCTCCTGGTCCCCACCGCGTTGCCCTACATCGCTACCGGGGTCCGGCTGGCGGCGGCGATCTGCCTACTGGTAACCATCAGCGCGCAGGTCGTCATTCCGGCCGGTGGCCTGGGCGAACAGATCCTCACCGCCCAACTGGGCGGAGCGGTACCGACCATGTACGCCTACATCTTCCTGTGCGGTGCGCTTGGAGTCGGAGCAAATGCAGCCTTCGGCAAGCTTGAAGCCAAGGCCCTGGCCTGGCATCCCTCTTATCGAAAGGTTGCGGCATGAGCTCACGGCTCGTACGGCTCATAGTGCCGGCTTTGTTGCCCATCGTCCTCATCCTCGCGTGGTGGTACGCCAGCGAGGGCGGCTCCTCGATCTTCTTCCCCCCGCTGTCGCAGATCCTGGAGAGGTTCCAAGAACTGTGGCTGTTCGCGCTGGTCCCGGAACACGTCGTACCAAGTCTTCAGTCGATTCTCTGGGGACTCGGGATCTCGATCGTGCTCGGCGTGGGGCTGGGGGTGCTTCTCGGCCTTAACGGTTACGTCGCTACCGCCGTGAACCCGGTCCTGCAGTTCCTTCGCTACCTCCCGGCGGTCGCGTTGCTGCCGCTGGCCATTCAGCTGATCGGCATCGGTCAGGAAATGCGGGTCACCATCATCGTGCTGGGCGCGCTGTGGCCGATTCTGCTCAACACGATTGACGGTGTTCGCGGGATTTCCCCCGGCCTGGTCGACGTCGCAAGATCCAATCGACTGAGGCCCTTCGACTGGATCTTTCGCGTCGTCATCCCCAGCGCGAGTCCGCAAATCTTCGCCGGGATCCGCGCGAGCCTCGCCGTTTCCGTCATCTTGATGTTCGCCAGCGAACTGTTGGGAGCGTCCCGCGGGATCGGTTACTTCATCCTTGAGGCCCAGCGGCAGTTCTCGCTGCCGGAAATGTGGTCGGGAATGATCCTGCTCGGGATCATCGGCTACGCCTTGAACGTCGTCCTGATGGCGATCGAATACTTCGCACTCGCGTGGCACCGAAAGGCACGGATATGACAACAGGAGATCTGGACATGCAAGCCACCAAAACCCCGGTGCTCGAAGCCATCAACGTCAGCAAATCTTACGGCGAGAAGCAGGTGCTAACCGACGTCTCCTTCTCCGCAGCGGAGGGAGAGTTCGTCTGCATCGTGGGACCGTCCGGGACGGGAAAAACCACGCTGCTCAGAACACTGTCGGCGCTTGGCACCGCCAATTCGGGCGAGGTGCGCGTCAACGGCACGGCAATCACCCGCCCTCCGGCGGAAGTGTCGGTTGTCTTCCAGGACTACAGCCGCTCGCTGATGCCGTGGATGCGCGTGGGCAAGAACATCGAGCTGCCGCTCCGCCGCTACACGCTGTCGCCAGCCGAGCGGGCCATGCGTGTAACCGAGGCGCTACGCGATGTTGGACTGGAGCACGCCAAGGACCTCTATCCGTGGGAGATGTCTGGAGGGATGCAGCAGCGCGCCGCCATCGCGCGGTCGCTGGCGTACCGCCCGCAGGTCCTGATCATGGATGAGCCGTTTGCCTCCGTGGACGCCCAGACCCGTGCGGACCTTGAGGACCTGATGCTCGACATTCGGGCACGCCTCGGCGTGACAATCGTGCTGGTCACGCACGATATCGAGGAAGCCGTCTATCTGGGCGACAAGGTCATCGTCCTGTCGGGCCGGCCCGCCTCGGTCTCGGCCACCGTGGACGTTCCGCTCGGCCGCACCCGGGACCAAATCAGCACGAAGTCCCGCCCCGATTACCTGGAACTCCGTGCCAAGATCCACGCCATGATCATGCAAAGCCCGAGCTCCGTTTCCGGCTGACGGGGGACTTGCTCATGCTGGAATCTGGGGTGGAGCGTTCTACTGAGCCGCACCCCAGATTCTGTCCATCTCCCGTGTGAGAGATTCTCAGGGCAGCGATGTGGCTTACGGCCCTCCTTCACGTGCACGACCATCACCTGGGTGTGCCATCCGGGG
Source organism: Arthrobacter sp. Marseille-P9274 (assembly GCF_946892675.1). Taxonomy (NCBI): domain Bacteria; kingdom Bacillati; phylum Actinomycetota; class Actinomycetes; order Micrococcales; family Micrococcaceae; genus Arthrobacter; species Arthrobacter sp. Marseille-P9274. The sequence goes on along the minus strand of NZ_CAMPOV010000002.1, from coordinate 71,610 downwards.
GGCCCCTGTAAAGGAAGCGCGGAAGGGGGTTTCTCCATGGCATGCTGATACTCAGTGAAGCCCCGTCCGCTTGGGAATGGAAAGAAGCGCCAAGGATGAGTAAGGGTATCGACTTCAGATCCTCGCAGGGGGCCCCCAGAACACGGTTGGACCTCAACCTGCTCGAGCCGCTCAGTGTCTTCCTAGAGGAAAGAAGCGTGAGCATGGCTGCGGTCAGGCTGAGAGTGAGCCAGCCAACTGCCTCAAACCTTCTGGCTAAGCTGCGCCGGCATTTCAACGATCCGCTGTTGGTACGGCAGGGGAACGCCTACACGCTGTCTTCGCTGGCGCTGCACCTCAAAGAGGATCTTCCGAGCGCTCTTCAGGCAGTGGAGCGGATAACGACGGCGCAAATGGCGTTCGATCCGCTGAGCAGTTCCCGGGAATTTCATATCCTGGGCACCGATTACGCCACTGCCCGAGTCGGAGCGCCTCTGCTGCGATTGCTGGCCACCTCGGCGCCGAACATCCGAATCCGTTTCGACCATGTCCTAGCTGCTCATGTCGACGGGGCACCGGATTCACTCCGGGACGTCGACGGAATGTTCCTCCCGCATGGCTACCTCGCCCAGCAACCCCATCTAAATGTCTTGACGGACGAATGGGCCTGCGTTGTGGCCTGTGGGGCTCCGGAGGAGCCAACACCGCAGCAACTTCTAGAGTCGCCCTGGATTATGACCGTCAGCGGCCGCGGCGCCTTCACCCCCGCCGCCCGGCAGTTGCAGATTGCGGGAATCGATCCCGCCGTCACCACCATTACACCGAATTTTTTCGTTATTCCCGCGTTGCTGGAGGGGTCGGACAAGGTGGCTTTGATGCCGCGCTTGTTGGCGGAGAAGGTCGTGCACATAACCGAGACGCTCCGGATTGTTCCGCCGCCTATTCCGCTTTCGCCGATTTCTGAAGCCTTTTGGTGGCATCCCGATAAGGAGCATGAACCGGCTCATAGATGGCTGCGACAGCAAATGTCGCGAGCATGTGAGCCTCTTTTGACCTCTGACTAATCAGCCCATGAGCGGCGCCGGTCAAACAGTGGACGCATCTTCAGGCAGATAATGCGGTGGCTGCTGCCGTGGATGGGTATTGGAAAGCTTGATATTGCCTATCCAGAAATGTCGCTTCCCTAATAGTTGGCCCTGGATCAAAGTGGAAGTACCTGACCAGCACAACCACTGAAAATTCTGCTGTAGAGAGAGTCAACAATGATCCAGCTCCTTTCCCACCTGTCCCACATCGAGATCTACGCGACGGATTTGGAAGAGTCTGTCCGCTACTACGAAGAGCAGGTCGGACTGCGTGTAGTCGACCGCGCCGACGGCAAGGTCTACCTGCGGTGCTGGGGCGACTACTACGCCTACAGCGTCGTTCTGGTCCAGGGCGACGAACCCGGCATGGTTTCCATGGCCTGGCGCACCTCCAGCGAGGAAGCACTTCAGGAAGCAGTCCGCAGGGTCGATGCCACAGCGTATGCTGGTGAATGGAAGGAAGCCGGTGCGGGCCTTGGGCCTTCCTATGTTTTCACCGGCCCCTTCGGACACGTGATGCAACTCTTCTGGGAGGTCGAGCTGTACAAAGCTGAGGGCAGCCTCGCTTCCGTGTACCCGGACCGGCCCTCAAAGCGCAACGACCGCGGTGTCGCTCCCCGCCAGTTGGACCATGTCACGATCGCCTCCCCCGACATCAAGGGATTCGCAACGTGGTACAACGAGGTGCTCGGGTTCCGCATCATGGCGTACGCGGGTTTCGAAAACCCCAGCATCACCTTCTTCGGTGTGCTGACCACCAACGAGAAGTCGCACGACCTGGGGATACTGCTGGATGCCTCCGACCGCCCCGGCCGCATCCATCACTACGCGTTCTGGGTAGACAACCAGGCCGAGTTGGCACGCGCGGCCGACCTACTCATGGAGAACGGGACACCGATGGAGTTCGGTCCTGGCGTCCACGGGATCGGCGAGCAGGATTACCTCTACTTCCGCGAGGCCAGCGGCCTGCGCATTGAAGTCAACACCGGCGGCTACCGCAATTATGTGCCGGACTGGAAGCCCAACCGGTGGACCCCTGAGCTGGGCGCCAACGACTTCTACTGCAACCGGGAGTTGCCCCAGTCCATGCTTGAGGCCTTCCCTCCGGCCAACGCACCGACTGCCACCGAACAGGGGCTCGTCCCAGGCAGCGAAGCCGAACTGATCCAGAAAGCCGCGCTCCAGAAGCCGGCTTTCCAGAATTAGCCGCATGTGGACCACTTTCCGAACTAGGCGAAACCAGGGCTCGTAAGGAATCCGGGATGACACAAACGCTCAAAGAAACCTACTTCGTACCTCCGGTTCCTCTCGCCGTGGCCAAGCACCTTCGATACTTCGAGGAAGCCGGGCTTGAGGTGGATTCGAAGACCACTCGGTCCAGCAACCAGCAGCGCGAGGACCTGCTCAGCGGAGAACGGGACGTGGCAGTAACGGCCATCGACAATCTGTTGATCTGGAACGAGCCGTCGGACGACTTCCGGCTGATAGCGCAGGTCGAACAAACGACGTCGCTTGCCATCTACGCGCGCCCTGGACTGCAAAGCATCGGAGATCTAGCGGGAACCCGCTTTGCGGTAGACGCCGCAACCAACGGGTTTGCCATCGTAGCCCGCCACCTACTTGCAGATGCCGGAGTAGGAGATGTCGACTTGGTGGAAATCGGCGGGGTACGCGAACGCCTGTCCGCGCTGCTGGACGGACAGGCGGATGCCACCCTGCTGGGCCCTCCCTTGGATGAGATGGCAGACCAGGCAGGGCTGGTGAAACTGCTGGCCGCGAACGGCCTGCTCGGCGAGTACCCGGGGCAAGGCTTGGTGGTGCGCACCTCCCGCATTCCTGAGCTCAGGCTTCTGTTGCGGACATATCTGTCCTCCTTGTCCAGGGCCGTTGACTGGTCAAACCGTGCCACCCCTGAGACCGGAATCGCCATACTTCGCGATGCCGGCTTTGGCGGGAGGTCTTCCGAGACCGGGTGGGAGACCAGACCGTCCCACCTGGTTCCTTCGGACGCCGGACTGCAGCTACTAATCCAAATGCGCCAGGGGCTCGATCTCCTTCCTGCCTCGTTCCGAGGCATCGAGTCAATGTGTGATCCCTCGATACTTCAGGAAGTCCTAGGGGACGAAATCGACCCAGGACAACAGTCAGTTCCAGCGGTCACGTCTGCGATGGCGACGCAGGCATCCGCGCCGGACCTGAGCGATGAAAGGCAAAACTGATGACCGTCCACTTCGCGATCGGCACTTTTCACGATGGCGTGTCGACCTTCCCCGGGCTTGTTATAGATGAAGCCGTCTATGACATCTCCAACGTGCTCTCCGGAGTCGTCGATACGGCCACACTTCTGCAAGGCTGGCAGCGGAATTTTGATGCCCTCAGCCGCTTCGCGGAAGACCAGCAGCGGCGCGCTGAGGTGGCCGCAGTGCCGTTGGTTGGGCTGCAGATCCTGCCGCCGGTCAGGCCCATGGGCCAATTGCTAGCAGCGGGCGCCAACTACCGTCAGCACGTCATCGAGATCACGGTCGCGCACAGGCTCGGTGACCCAAATTCTTCCGAAGACGAGCTTCGGGAACAGGCTGCCCGGGAAGTGGATGAACGCGCGCGCACCGGCGAACCGTACGTGTGGGTCGGTGCCACATCAGGAGTGTGTGGAGCGAACGACGACGTTATCCTTCCCAGCGTCGGATCTGACCACGACTGGGAGCTTGAACTCGGCGTCATGATTGGCAGCGAGGCATACCAGGTGCCCGAAGGCGAGGCCATGGGCCACATTGCCGGATACACCATCTGCAACGACCTGACGACCCGAAGCCTGGTACCCAGAAAAGACATTCCGATGATGGGCACCGACTGGATGCGTTCAAAAAACCATCCGACGTTCTTCCCCACCGGACCGTATCTGGTCCCCGCCGCGTTCGTCCCGGATCCGCACAACCTGGAGATTTCGCTGGCGTTGAACGGCAAAGTCATGCAGAAGGGTCACACCGGGGACATGATCTTCAGCATCCCCAAGCTAATCTCTTACATCTCCTCGCTCATAGCCCTGCGTCCCGGAGACATGATCATCACCGGGTCCCCGCAAGGAAACGGCTCGCACTGGGGCCGCTTCCTCCGCGACGGAGACGTCATGGAAAGCACCATCACAGGCCTAGGCACCCAACGCAACAAGGTCCGCGGCCCGCTGCGGAACTGACAGCAGCAATCATCCACATCCGTTCTGCAGCTGCCGACCCCTGATTCAGGAGCCCTCGGTCTGTGTGAACTACGTCGGAAGTTGGACTGATTATGTAAATAAGAGCCCAGGCCGCGCGTGCGTGAGCAAACTGGGCGAGCCACGCAAGGTGGTCCTTTGAGGTGCAGGGGGTGAACGCTAGGGCAGGTCACCGTGGCTTGTAGACGTCGGAACGATGCTCAATCCTGTGGACATACAGGATGTGCTCTTCGACGTCAAGGGTAAACAGGACGCGGTAGTCTCCACGGCGCGCGGTGCGCATGCCCAGCAGTTCGTTGGTCAGAGGTTTGCTGAGACGGTGGGGATTGTCGGCGAGAGCCCCGGTAACGAACTCGACGATAGCGGCGGCCGCCTTTTCCGGCAGCCGCCGGAACCCTTTAAGGGCGGGGCTGGTGACTTCGACTTTCCATGGTTCATTGCCGGCAGAGGCTGACTCACTCACCTCGGCGGAAGTCCGAACTCGCGGCGCAGGTCATCACCGCTGACCGTGCTGCCTTCCGCAATGTCGCGCCTGGCCTGTTCAAGATCTTCCCTAATGCCGGGCTGTGAGAGCCAGTGGATGGTTTCCTGTAGGGACTCCAGGTCATCGGCGGACATGAGCACCGCGGAAGGGTGCCCGTGTCTGGTGATCTGAATGATCTCGTGCGTCCTGTCCGCCTCTTCGACCAGCGCGGACAGCTTGTCCTTGGCTTCGCTCAGCGGCACCGTCCTCATGCGATAATTCTAGCCGATACTTCGGCTACTCTCTAGCCTGACTTTTGGCCGATAATCCACCTTATGTCCGGCTTGTTCGCGGGTGTGTTAGGGGAGTGGCTTGGAGCGTAAGTATTTGCGAAGGCCGGGAATGGCGAAGTCGACCCTGCCGTAGCCGGAAGGTTCGATAAGCCCCGCGGCGACGAGCCGGGTGCGGTAGTTGGAGGCCAGGGGCGGCTTCGCGTCGAGGCGCCTTGCGATGTCACCCATGATGGAGGGGCCGTCGTCCTGTGCCATTGCATCCAGGAACTCCAGGTCCTTGGGGGAGAGGGCTGACCGTGCCGCCTCAATCACCATGCGCGCGTTGCGCCTGTCAGCCGCTTCGATGGCCCTGCCGGCTGCCTCTGGCGTCACGGTGCCGTTGCCAGCCTCGGCTTCGCGCCACAGAAAGTAGCCGACGAGCTGGATGAGGAAGGGATAGCCGCCGGTGGCCTCCGCCGCTTCGCGGATCAGGCCAGGGTCGATGTGGAAGCTGGCGCCTTGGAATGTCTCACCGAAGGACTTCTCCACGTCGCGGATTGCCGCGGCATGGAGGTCGATCTTGTCCGCCCGGCGGAGAAACGTTGCCACGCCTTCATTGAGTAAGTCCGAAACCGCCGCGGGCAGTCCCGCGAAGACCAAGCCGATCGGCAGCGAATCGCGGATGAAGTGCTGGATGCTGGCGGCGAGGTGGGCGAGTTCGTTGCGGTCTGCGGCGTGGATCTCATCAACGGTGATGATCAGCCCGGAGCCTCGTTGATCCAGGACCTGCAGGAGAGCCGAGTTCTTCGCCCATGACGCGCATGGATTCACCGATGCGACCCATGAAGCCGTCCGTTGCGGTCTGGGAGATCACGGCCCAGCCGTGATTCCTGGCGGCGTCCTCGGCGGCACCCAGCATGACAGTCTTGCCGATGCCCCTGGCACCAGTGAAGATGGTCAGAAGGCCGGGGGCTCCGGAGCCCAGTCTCAGCCCATATTCGAATTCATCCAGCACGCCTGAGCGGCCGATGATCTCCGGAGGAGTCGCCCCCGCTGACGGACGGAAGGGGGTTACCCACTCCTTGACCTCCTGTGAACCTAAATGAAACTTGTGAAACTTATGAATGTTCCTAATCTCTGATCTTACTGGAGACGCGGAGTCCGAACGGCCCGGCCGCCCCGCTGGCCATAGCTCTCGCGGTGGCGATCGCCGAGGCGATGGAGGAACGTGCCGAACGCCGTGGCGGCCCGCTGGATGCGCCCGCGCTGTTTGCCTTGGATGAGCTGGCCAACGTGGTCCGGTGGGCCGGGCTGCCGAACCAGTTCAGCCACTACGGCTCGAAAGGCCTGATCGTGATGGCGATCCTGCAGTCCTGGTCGCAAGGCGTCGAACTCTGGGGTGAGGCGAACATGCGCAAGATCTGGTCTGCCGCGAACATCCGCGAACATCAAGGTCTACGGCGGGCAGTGGCCGAAGAAGGCTTCCTCCGGGCACTCTCCGACCTGATCGGGGACTACAGCTACACCGCACAAGGAAGCCGTCGAAGCCTCCATCAAAACCAACAGCCCTCAAGGCGAAGACACGGACATGCCAGTAAACATGGGCGGACCCTCTGCAACCAACTTCTGGGTCACCAGGTAGGAGAACGCGATGTCAGTGGAAATCGGACTGTTCGCTGAAACCGGAAACGACAGCGCCGGCACGCAGGAGACGCCTGCAGTACGAGCCGGCAGAACCGCAGTTGGTGTTCGGCTCGGCCGAGGAGTTCCTCCAAGAGCAGTTGCTGCCCACCTACGTCCGGGACGTCGACGACAGAAGCGCCAAATGGTGCATGGAATGGTACTTCCACCCCGAGGCCGTCTCCCGCGTAGAAGCGCTCTGGCGGGCCTGGGAACACCTGCGCCTGGATGGCGCCACCGGCATCAGCGTGTGGTGGCGCGACCACGCTGACCACCACATGCGCATCCTCCTCGACCCCCAAGGCCCCTTCTACAACTGCGACAGGTCAGGACACCGCGACCCCGAACACCTCGAACCGAAGAAAGCACCTGAAGGATGGTTCCCGGACGTGCGTAGCTGCGTTCGGGCCAACTGACGACGTCCGCGAAATCATCGGTGTTCGACTTGAACGATCCAGCAATGACAACAATGTGAACTCGGTGTCATATGCGCTGTTATTAGCCTGTGGAGTGGTTGTTCCTCGACGCTTGCGAGCGTTGGGACGGTCCATGCATGGCTTTACCGCAGGTCGGGGATGCGGAACTGTTGATCCTGAGACTGTCTCCGCATCAATGGGGTTCGGCTGCTTCGAGGACTTCGACGGCGTAGTCGACGACGGCGCGGGAGCGGGTGCTGAGTCTTATGTCCGCTGGCCACACGGCTGTCACCGAGGTCATGCCGCTGCGGGGGCGGAGGCGCCGGGTAACGATACCGAGGCCTTCAGTCGATACCGGGATTTGGTTTGGGCGTGACATGAGGAGGCTGTAGCCCAGCCCGCGTCCGACCATCGCCCGAACAAGGTCGATCTGGGGGACGACGGCGCCGAGCCGGGGCGTGAGCCCGCGCTGCGCGAACATCAGCTGGGTGTATCCGGTGCTGGGGGCGGTGTCCAGCATGATCAACGGCTTCGTGGTCAGTTCGGCAAGATCCACGTCATCCTCGCCTGCCAGGGGATCGGATTCCGCGAAGACCGCCATGACTTCTGTCTCGTAGACAACCCTGCGCTGCAGGGCGGCGGGCAGGCCGATGTCGTAGACGATCGCGATGTCCAGCGACCCGTCTTCTAAGGCGGGCAGCAGGTCGGCGTGATCCCCGACGGTGATACTGGCCTCGACTCCGGGATGAAGCCGGCCGATACCTTCCAGCACGGCCGGCAGGACATTACTGGCCAGGCCCGTGTAGCATCCCAGCGCTACCGGACCCTTAAGATCGCCGTTCATCTCCCCGAGGTCGCCGACCAGTGTGTCCGTGGCCCTGAGTATCTCCCGCGCCCTCAGGGCAAAGTGCCGCCCCGTGGGCGTCAAATGCATGCCACGGGCCTTTCTCCGTACGCACAGCTGCTCGCCGACTGCGGTTTCCAGTTCGGTCAGCGCATGGGACAGCGCGGACTCCGACACGTGCAGGGCCCGGGCGGCTGAGCCGAGAGTGGCGTGGTCCGGTAGCGCGGCGAATAGCTCCAGTTGGCGCAGGGTGAACCTAGCCATGCATCTCCTAAGCATTCGAAGAAGTTATGCGAATATCCGCAGTTTACTAGGAAATGTTTGGCAGTGACACTAGTTACATCTGTCAGCCAGTAGGAGACCGCAATGACCACCGAAGCCGCCCAATGCCCGTTCCACAGCGCCTCCGAAGCGCTGCAGCCAGCGAAGAAGCCGGCGTTCAGGCCCGCCTCAAGACAGTCGGGGGGCGGCGCGCCCGGCCAGGACTTCCCGGTGGCCGGCTGGGTCGACGTCGATGCCCTGGCAACTGACCCTTACCCGACGTATGCCCGGCTTCGGGCCGAATCTCCGGTTGCGTGGGTGCCTCGCCTGAAAAAGTTTCTCGTCACCGACTACGCCGGGTGCCACGAGGTGGAACAGGACCAGAGCGTCTTCAGCGCCAACGTTTCGGGTGCGACCATGAACCGAGCGGTCGGGGCGCAGCCGATGCTTCGCAAGGACGACCCGGACCATGCCGCGGACCGCCTTCCGGTCAATCCGGTTCTACGGCCCAAGTCCATCCGCGATGTCTGGGGGCCGGTCTTCGCCCGCAACACGGAGATTTACCTCAATGCCTTGGCAGAAGCCGGCCCGAATGAAGCGGACCTGAACCGTGACTACGCCGCGCCGCTGGCCTCCCGGAACCTCAGTGACCTTTTGGGACTGAAGGACGTCACGGTGGAACAGGTGCGCCGCTGGTCCCATGACTTCATTGCCGGCATGGGGAACGTGTTGGACGACCCGGCTATCTGGGCGCGGTGTGACGCGTCGACCGCGGAGGCGGACGCCCTGCTTGTCGAACTGATTCCCTACTACCGGAGGCATCCGGACGCGTCGATGATCTCCGCCTGGGCCAACAGCGGCCTTCCCGCCGCGAACGTCGCGGCGAACGTCAAGCTCACCATTAGCGGCGGCATGAACGAACCCCAGCACATGGTCACCAACATGGTCTGGGCATTGAGCAACCATCCGGAACAGCGCGACCAGGTCCTCGGCAATGTTTCGCTGTGGCCGGCCGTGTTCGACGAGGCAGTCCGCTGGCTCTCGCCCATCGGCATGTATCCGCGCGAAACAACCCGCGAGACCGTACTGAATGGTGTTGCCCTTCCGGCCGGGGCCGGGATCGGCGTAGTCGTCGCCTCAGCTAACCATGACACCGCCCACTTCGGCGACACCGCTGCCGGTTTCGACATCAATCGCCCCAAGCGCCCGCACCTTGCCTTCGGCAGCGGCGTCCACCTCTGCGCCGGACACTGGGCGGCCAAAACCTCGATCGGACAAATCGCCGTCCCGAAAGCCTACGAGCGGTTTCCCGGCCTGCGGGTTGATGACCGGCGCCGGGAAAGCTGGGACGGCTGGGTCTTCCGCGGCCTGACCAGTCTGCCGGTCACCTGGAATTAGTACCCCGAAGACTCTTCAAGGAGATTTCCATGCCCACCATCACGTTCATCCAGCCGAACGGTTCCGCACAGACCCTCCAGGTCCAGGAAGGGACAACCCTGATGCGCGCCGCCGTCAGCAACGGCGTTGACGGCATCGTCGGCGAATGCGGCGGCCAGGCGATGTGCGCGACCTGCCACGTCTACGTCCACCCGGAGCACACCGGAACGCTTCCCCCGGTTAGTGAGGACGAGGACGAGATGCTCGACTGCACTGTCGCCGAACGAGACGACCGTTCCCGGCTCGGCTGCCAGATCACTGTCGGCGCGCACCTGCAGATGATCGTTGTCGACGTCCCGTCGGACCAGGTCTGAAGGGAAGGCGGAACCATGAGCGTTGTCATTGTGGGCGGTGGCCAGGCCGGCCTTCAGGTCGCTGACTCGCTGCGCGCCGAAGGCTACGACCGCAGTATCACCGTCATCGCCGAGGAAGCCGGGCTGCCGTACCAGCGCCCGCCGTTGTCCAAGGACTACCTGGCCCTCGGCAAGGACCCCGCGCCACTGCCGGTGCGCGGCCAAGGGTTCTTCGACGAGAAGGCCGTCCGGCTGCTAGCCGGAGTCGCCGCCACCGCCATCGACCGCACATCACACAGAATCGCTCTGTCCGACGGAACTGAGCTGCCCTACACGAACCTCGTGCTCGCCACCGGGGCGAGGAACCGCACCCTGGACTGTCCCGGCACGGAACTGCCCGGGATCCACGCTCTGCGCACCCTCGGAGACGCCGAAGCCCTGCACACGCAACTGCCGTCCGCCCGGAACGTCGTGGTCGTCGGAGCCGGCTTCATTGGTCTGGAATTCGCCGCCGCCGCCCGTGCCCACGGCTGCACTACCACTGTGCTCGAGTACGCGGCCCGGCCGATGGGTCGGGCGCTGACCCCGACCATGAGCGACTGGTTCGTCCAGGCCCACCGGGAGCTCGGAGTTCACCTGCGGCTTTCCGAAGGCATCGAGCGGTTTGAGGCCGGCCCCGACGGGCGGGTCGCAGCCGCCGTGTCCAGCACCGGGTGCACCTACCCGACCGATCTCGTCGTCGTCGGCGTCGGTGTCCTGCCCAACGACATGCTGGCCGCCGAAGCGGGTCTGGAGACCACCAACGGCATTGTCGTTGACGAAACCTTGCGCACCGCCGACCCGAACATCCTCGCCGTCGGAGACTGCGCGAATTTCCCGAACGTGCACGCCGGAGCCCGAACACGGCTGGAATCAGTACAGAACGCCACCGACCAGGCCCGCCATGCTGCCCGCACCATTCTCGGCATCGACGACCCATACATCGCCTTCCCCTGGTTCTGGTCCACCCAGGGCCCGTACCGGCTGCAGATGGCCGGCCTCACCCAACCCAGCGATGACACACTGGTCCTCGGTGACCTCGAGGAGGCAAAGTTCTCCGTCCTGTGCTTCCGCACCGGCATGCTCACCGCGGTCGAGTCTGTCAACACTCCCGCAGACCACATGGCCGCCCGCAAACTCCTAGCCGCCGGCGTCCGCCTCACCCGAGCCGAAGCCGAGGCAGACGGCTTCACACTCAGAACCGCCGTAAAGGCGGCAACCGGGCTCCCGGCTTAGTCACCTGCAAAAGACCCTAGTGGCCGCAGTCGCAAAACCCGGCGCAATTTTCCACGCCGAGCCAGCCACCCGGCCGTACCCGGCCCAAAATGGGGCGATGCTCGGATCGCCAGAGCTTCCCTCACCAAAATGTCATCGACGACACAACCGGCCGCCGGGCGGCCGAGAGAACGGAACAAACGCATGGTTCATAAGGTCAAGGCCGTTGTTGCCAGAGAAAAGAACGCCCCGGTCAGCATCGAGACGATCCTCGTGCCCGACCCGGGCCCGGGAGAGGCCCTGGTCGACATCCTCACCTGCGGCGTCTGCCACACCGACCTGCACTACAAGCAGGGCGGCATCGGCGAGGACTTCCCCTACCTCCTCGGCCACGAAGCCACCGGCACCGTCGCCGCTATCGGCGAAGGCGTCACCGAAGTCGCCGTCGGTGACCGCGTCATCCTGAACTGGCGCGCCGTCTGCGGCCAGTGCCGCGCCTGCGCCAAGGGCCAGCCGCAGTACTGCTTCAACACCCACAACGCCACCCAAAAAATGACCCTCGAAGACGGCACCGAGCTCTCCCCCGCCCTGGGCATCGGAGCGTTCGCCGAGAAAACCCTCGTCGCCGCCGGCCAGTGCACCAAGGTCGACGCCGACGCCGACCCCGCCGCCGTCGGCCTGCTCGGCTGCGGCGTCATGGCCGGCATCGGCGCCGCGATCAACACCGGCGAGGTCAAACGCGGCGAATCCGTCGCCGTGATCGGCTGCGGCGCCGTCGGCATCGCCGCGATCGCCGGCGCGAAACTCGCCGGCGCGACCACGATCATCGCCGTCGACATCGACGACAACAAGATCGACATGGCCAAACACCTCGGCGCCACCCACGGCATCAACTCCAAACAGCAGGACCCCGTCGACGCCATCCGGGAACTCACCAACGGCTTCGGCGCCGACGTCGTGATCGAGGCCGTCGGCCGCCCGGAAACCTACAAACAGGCCTTCTACGCCCGCGACCTCGCCGGCCGCGTCGTCCTGGTCGGCGTGCCCACCCCGGAGATGACCCTCGAACTGCCCCTGCTCGACGTCTTCGGCCGCGGCGGGGCCCTGAAGTCCTCCTGGTACGGCGACTGCCTGCCCAGCCGGGACTTCCCGATGCTCGTCAACCACTACAAGCAAGGCAACCTCGACCTCGACGCCTTCGTCACCGAACGCATCACCCTCGACCAAATCGAAGAAGCCTTCACCAAAATGCACGAAGGCAAAGTCCTCCGCTCGGTGGTGGAGCTCTAGACGGACACCAAGGGGGCCCTGGAAGCATCAATCGGACTGTCTTGTGCGAAGAACAACATCCCTGGGCTCCTCGGCTAGGGGGCGGTCCAGCGTGTTGGAATCGGTCTAGGTGGTGGCTGGAGCGAGCACAATGTCGAAGCGAGTCCGGGCCCAGGTTCGGCCGCCCAGGTCCCGTCCGTCAGGGGTCGGAGTTTCCGCTAACTGCTGTTCGAAGTCTTTTACGAGGGATTCCTTGACCCCGAAGACAGTGTCGTATTTCAGCAACTCGTCGCCGCGGACGAATATGTGCGTCACCAGAGTGCGCCTGTGCGGGGCACTTACCATGAAGTGCAGATGGGAGGCCCGCATCGGCGACCGCCCGACCGCGGCCAGCATCTGCCCGACTGGACCGTCGTGCGGGATCGGATACGGAGTTGGGCTCAGGCCCCAGAAGTTGTAGCGGCCTTGGTCGTCGGCGAAGAGGTGCGCACGGCCGGCGACGCGGCTGTCGGAGTACTGTACGTCGTAGAAGCCGTCCTCGTCGGCTTCCCAGACCTCGATCCTGGCCCCGGGCAGTGGGTTGCCGTCGGTGTCGGTGACGGTACCTTCGACCCAGCAGGGCTGCCCGGGAGCGCCGCCGGTGATGTCCCCGCCAATGGGGATCGCTGGGGCGTCATCGATGAAGAACGGTCCAAACACCGTAGCCTCGGTCGCGTCCTTGTAGGCGGCGTTGTTGACGTTGATGGTCTGCATCGAGACCCCAGCACGTCTGAGAGCAGGATGAATTCCTGGCGCCGGTCGTCGGTGATGTGCCCGACAGCGGTAAGGAATTCGATCGCGTTATTCCACTCCTGCTCGGTCAGCCGGACGTCTCGGATGAAGGCATGCAGGTGGGTGACCAGCGACTGCATTACCTGTTTCAGACGCGGATCGTTGCAGTCTTCAAAGGACTCCAGCACATTCTTGGTCAGGGTCCGTTCGACTTGAACCTGCTCCGGGGAAACCTTTCCGGCCTGTGTGGGGTATGGGGTGGACATGCTTTCCTCTACGGGATCTCGAGTCGGGTCGATCAGGTGAGCGACGGTGTGGACGGGGCCGGGGTGGTGCCGTTCAGTGCGGCTGTGAGCAGTGCGGTGATGTCCCCGTCAGTAACTGTGACCGGGTTCGAGGCGGGCACGGCCTTGAGTACCCGCTGTGTGGCCTCGGGGATGTCGGCGGCGGTGAACCCATAATCGGCCAGCGCAGTGGGGGCATCGAGCGTGTCCCGCAGGGCATTCAGCGCCTCCACAGCTGCCGGGGCGGCCTCCTGGCCCTCGATCGCAGGACGGCCCAGCGCGGCGGCCAGCCGGGCCGCTGTCTCGGGGACGGCCGGCGCATTGAAGGCCAGCACGCAAGGCAGCACGGTGGCGTGGGTTTGGGCATGCGGCAAGTTGAACGTGCCGCCGAGCACGTGGCAGATTTTGTGGTGCAGTCCGGACCCTGCCGAGGCGAAGGACACCGCGGCCAGGTAGGCGCCGTGCAGTGTCTGCTCCCGGGCGGCCAGGTCCTTGGGGTTGGCCACCACGCCAGCCAGTCCGATCGCCAGGGCCCGGGCCCCCTCGAGGGCCAGGGCTCGGTTGATCGGATCGGCGCCGGGCGCCCACAGCGAGTCGATGCAGTGCGCCAGAGCGTTCAGCCCGGAGGACACGCTCAGCTCGACCGGAAGCGTCCGGGTGAAGTCGGCGTCGTACACCACAGTGACCGGCAGGACCCGATCGTCCACGCCGGTGGTCTTGGTGCGGTCCTCGGTTACGCCCCACACGTTCGTGGCCTCCGAGCCGGCATATGTCGTCGGCACCGCCACGATCGGGATCCCGGTGGTCAGGGCGATGGCCTTTGCCAGTCCGGTGGTCGATCCCCCGCCTACACAGACGAGCAGGTCCACGTCATTCTCGTTGGCCGCCGATCGGGCGCGCTCGGCCGCCTCGACGGGGACGTGCATGATGACCTCGTCCCACCAGAGGGCCGGCGAGATCTGCGCCGTTGCGGTCTTTGCCATTGACCGCTCGAATTCGGAGGCGATCACCATTACCCGTGATGCATCCAGGCGGGCTACCTCGGCTGCCAAATTCGCGGCGGATTGGCCGGATCCGAACATGACGCGTTGTCCCAAAGTGATGTGTTCAAACTTCATGGTGGTTTCCTTCTCTAGGGGCATACGGGGTATCCCGGGATCCGTTCAGTCATGGTCGGCCGAGACTGGCTCTCTTTCGAGGCCAATCGGGCAGACTGTGAACGATGTGATGTGGGGGTCTGCCCTTGTCCAGGTCAGTGAGCGGAGCAGCAGCTGGAGTATCTGCGGATTGTTCAGGCCCGGTCGGGGGACGTAGTGCCCTGACAGTAGGAGTCCATTCCAAGGAATGCTCCGTCGGATGGCGGCAGGCTCTTTCGTTTCCTAGGCGGCGGTCAGCCGTCGCAGGTCGCTGTGATGGAACACCAGCGGCTGGCGTGAGCGGTCAGCCCCCATCGCTTCGACTTCCAGCAGGACGATCACGTGGTCGCCTGCCTCAATCTCCTGGACGATGGAGCAATCAAAGGTGGCAGCGGCCCCGTCAATGAAAATGGCGCCTTCGGTCGTCTGTCTCCAGCCGATGTTCTGGAATCGGTCGCCTCGACCAGCCAGTGCGCGGCAGACCGTCCCTTGGTCCTCTGCGAGGACACTGATGCCCAGTCGTGGAAGTTGCCGCAGCTGAGGCCACGTCGTAGAGGTCTTCTGAACCGATACGGAAACCAAGGCTGGTTCCAGCGAGACCGTGGTGAATGAGCTGACGGACATCCCAGTCGGTCTGCCCCCCTTGTCTCCACAGAGGGCTACCACCCCGCTGGGGAAGCAACTGTAGGTGCTCCTGAGCTCTAACGGATCGGTCGGCATGGTCAGCGGGGTCATGTGATTTCCTTCGTGAGGTCGGTACATCAGCGCGTGGTGATGTAGTGCTGTGAAAGGGGGTCCCGCTCCCTCAGATGCGGGACAGTGTCTTAGTTATCCCTCGTGGTCCACGTGGTCATCGAGCCACTGCACGACGGCGTCCAGCACCTGGTCGTTATTGTGTTCGATCATCATGAGGTGACCGTTGCCGTGAATCCCGAGATCACCGAGCTGGAGGTGGTGAACGCGGTTGCACCCGGCCTGCCGGAGGTATGCGACAGTACCGAAGTCCACCGGCTTGGCGACCGACTGCTCGCCCGAGACGATGGCGATTGGTGTCTCGGCAAGGTGCGGCAGCCGGCGCGCAGGTTCTGACTGGAGTCGCATGGCTGGCAACCCATCCGCCGCGGGAACCTCCAGCAGCTTGAGGTCCTGTGTACCGGTGGCCGGCGGATCATAGGTCAGGGGGCTGGCAGAGAGCCCCCAAGGCAGGGGGAACGGGCCGCTGGGGCCCATAGGCTCCAGCGCTACCACGGCCCGGACCAAGTCCGGCTTAGCGTCCGTCATAAGCCAGCCTGCCGGTCCGCCGGCTGAGCTGGTGATGACGATGCTGGGTCCGATCCGGTCCAGCAGCTCTGCACCGTGTTTCCGCATCAGCTCGTGATCGGCATTCAGGTCGGGCATGTTGCTCTGGGAGGCGAGCAACTGCGCCAACGCTTGATCGTCCGGCAAGCCGCTTCCGGGCCACTGTGTGTGGTCCGGATTGTCCGCGCCTGCGAACAGGGGTCCGAGGGTCTCCGCCGAGGCGGGGATAGCACCGCCGTCTGGATGGCTGGGGCGTACCGGCGAACGGCCGTGTCCTGGACGGTCGATTGTGTAGACGGCATAGCCACGCTGGAGCAAGAGCGTCCGCCAGCCCGGTCTGCCATCAGGCGTGGCCATCCAATCCAACCCCTGGCCACCACCGCCGTGGATGAATACCACAGGGAATGGCTGGGTCTGCTCTTCAGGTCGCTGGAATTCCACGTACATCTGAGAGCCGTCGACGATGCTCTGGCCGTCACGTTGTTCGTAAGTCACCCCGACCCAGAAGTAGCCCTGCTCGGCGAGCCGGACCGACGTCGAGGTCTTGCCGCGGTGCTTAGTGGGCGACCGCAGCACGTTCCCTCACCACCGCCGCATTGCGCTCCTTCAGGGCCGGCATTACCTCGCGGGCGAAGAGTCTCGCCTGCTCCGGAGTGAACGTCTCGACCAATAGTCTGCGGGCACCCGTGGCGTCGAGGGTCTGCTGCAGGCTCTCGATCACCTGGTCCGGCGTGCCCACCACGGAAAGAGCAGGCCGGTCCTTTTTCTTGTCGGTAGCGAACTCGCCGTCGTTCTTCGGGACAGTCCGACCGTTGGATGCATAGTGGGACATGAACTGGTTGAACGTCCGCGAGAACGTGTCCAGGTTGCGCTCCGCCGCCTCCTCGGTCTCGCCGATGCACACGAAGCGCTCCACCATCATGTTCTCGGCGGATCGGTCATGACCGTACTCGGCTGCGACCTGGAGATAATGATCCAGTGCCTCTTGATGGGACTGGTCACTGCCGAAGTTTCGCATCACATTCCACCCGTAGGAGCCGGCCACCCCCGTGCTGTCGAGGCTGCCGCTTGCCAGCCAGATGGGGAAGTCTGTCTGGATGGGGCGGGTCGCTATCGATGTGGGGCGGGTGATCTGGAAGTACTTCCCGTCGAACGTGACGTCACGCTCGGTCAGCGCCAGCCGGAGGACTTCGAGTGATTCCAGCCAGGCGTCCCTCAGGTCCTCATCGGTCAGGTCGCGACCCAGGGCGATCCGGGCCTCCCCTGGCGCGCCACGGCCGATACCGAGCTCGAAGCGGCCTCCGCTGAGCAGGTCCAAGGTGCCTGCTTCCTCGGCGATCCGGATCGGGTTGTACAGGGGGAGGATAGTGACGGCTGTGCCCAAGCGAATTCGGCTGGTCTTGACGGCTGCAGCAGCAATGAGCAGGTGCGGGGACGGGCAGGTCATGAGCGGGGCGTGATGCTCAGTGACGGTCAATCCATCGAAGCCCAATTCCTCAGCCAGCACGGCGAATTGGACGAAGTCGTCGATCTGGCGCTTCTGCCATACCGGATTATGGACATCCGGTTCCATGTCCGTTGTGTGCAGTCCCAACCCGTAGGTGTGGACTAACTTGATGGTGCCGCTGTCTTCGCTGATCGCGTTCATGAGGTTAATCTCCGTCAAACCGTGTATATGTTGTTGGTCACGTCAACGGTACGGACAGAGCAGGTCGTTGCCGAGCCGGTTAGCGACGAGGAGGGCCGGAAAACGACATCAGTTTCCTGCTGACGACTGGCCCTGGGCGCACGAGACCGGCGGCAGGGTTACCGCGACTCGCGGAGAGTCTCAGATGGCAGAGTGCCATACCGCTCCCGATAGGCCGCCGCAAAGCGCGACACATGGCTGAAGCCCCAGCGGAGTGCGATCTCGGTGACTGTATCCCCGTTCCCCGCCAGGAGGTCATCATGGGCTCTGCACAGCCGCACCCACTGGATGTACTCCCGCGGAGTAGTTCCCACATACTCCTTGAACTCCCTCTGCAGGGCCCGTGGCCCGACGCCAGCCACAGAACAGATCGTGGCGAGCGACAGCTCATCCGCTGGATCTTTTTCGATCAGCTCGACGGCCCGCTTAAGGGATCGGGGGCGGAAGCCATTCCTATTCGCCTGGCCAAGCGCCTCCGAATAGCTATGCGGTTGCGCCAAGAGGAGCCCGGTCATCAGGAAATCGCTCCATGGATGGACATCCGTTGCGGCAGCGCTGAGCCCGAAGGGATCATCGAGATCCCGGACGAGGACCTTGATCCCACGCATCCAGGACGCCAGCGCGGGCCGGGTGAGGTCCATATCCATCCTGAATCGGATGGGTTTCGTCACGGCTCTGCCCAACATCTGCTCCAGTCGCCGCTCCAGGGCAAAACGGTCGATCCTGAGGTGCAGTTGGGCATACTCCCCGCTCAGGTCCATTCCCGCCACCATCTGGGGGGAAAGGATGGTGGCCCGTTGGGCGGAGCACACCGCTTGTTCATCGTCCACGGAAACGCGGTTGACGCCGCCAAGAGCAAACATCGCCACGTAATTCAATTCCTGTTGAGTGAAGTCAACGGCCATCTGGGGACCGGAATTCTGCGCGTAAACCAACTTCACTGGCCCGAGGGCTGTAGCGAAGACTGAGGCCGAGGCGATTTCACCCCCTCGGCCCATGGACCGCACGCGGCACGGCGTGAACCAGTCCGTCGCGCTGGCCTCGAGATGCCGAAGGCCCGCGCCCCGAAAGAGGCTGAAACGCCGCAGCGGAGTTCCGGCTGCCATGTCCGCTCTACTTGCTGCCATTATCAGAACAACCGCTTCCGCTGTGCATCGGACCGATCATTTCGCTCGTCGCCGCCAGTGTGACGCATACCGAATTATAAACGCTTTTACAGATTTCTTCGGAGATTGCCCGAACCACATAGCGCACTTGTCCTCCCGGCCGCAAACTTCCCGAAGCGGCCTCCGAACAGGAAGGGGCGGCGGATCCTAGCGCTGCGGTTCGTGGCGGCAGCCGGCGAACCGGTCCTGTAACGGCGGAGTAAACCTGTCGTGGTGATGGGTGATGATCCTTGTGACCATGTCGGTCCACTCCGCCGTTGTTTAGGGTCCTTTAGACGGCTTCGAGGATGCTGACGTAGTTGGCGATGGCGAGGCCGCCCATGTTGTGCACGGCGGCGCGGCGGGCGCCGGCCAGCTGCATATCGCCGGCGGTGCCGGAGAGCTGCATGGCGGTGACCACGTGCTGGGAGACGCCGGTGGCGCCGACCGGGTGGCCCTTGGCCTTGAGCCCGCCGGAGAGGTTGACCGGGAGTTTCCCGTCCCGGTAGACCCAGCCTTCCTCGATGGCGCGGCGGCCTTCGCCGGCGGGGGTGAGCCCGATGACTTCGTACATGATCAGCTCGGCGATGGTGAAGCAGTCGTGCACTTCGGCCAGGTCCAGGTCCTCCAAGGAGACGCCGGCCATGCCGAGCGCCCGCTGCCAGGCGGCCACGCTGCCGGCGAAGGCGATCGGGTCGCGCTTGGCCGCGGGCATGAAGTCGTTCGCGTGGCCGAAGCCGGCGAGCCGGACCGGTGCGGCGGCGGCATTCGAGGGCGCAGGGCCGGACGTGAGCACGACGGCGGCCGCTCCGTCCGAGACGGGGGAGCAGTCAGTGCGGCGCAGCGGCTCGGCCACCATCGGGTTCTTGTCCGAGACCGTGCGGCAGAACTCCTCGCCGAGGTCCTTGCGCAGCTGGGCGTAGGGATTGGCTACGCCGTTGCGGTGGTTCTTCGCGGCGATGGAGCCGAGCACGTCGCCGACGGCCCCGTGCCGCTTCTCGTAGTGCTTGGCGGTCTCGGCGAACAGCCCGGCGAAACCGGTGGAGGAGGGCTTGCCCGCGGCCTCGTAATCCGCGCCGAGCAGCGCCGCACCGACGACGTCCGCGCCGGCGTGCGTCATCTTTTCGGCACCGATCACCAGCACGTTCCGCGCGGTGCCGGCCAGCAGGGCCTTCGCCCCCTGCTGGAGTGCGGCGGACCCGGAGGCGCAGGCGTTCTCGACGCGCGTGGCCGGGACGTTCGCCAGCTGGTCGGACACCTGCAGCGCCAGCGAGGACGCGAAGCCCAGCGGCACCATGCCGGAGTTGAACTGGCCCAGGTAGATCTCGTCGATCTGCCCCGGCTCCAGCCCGGCGTTGGCGATCGCCTCGGTGGCCACGCCGACGATCAGGGATTCGAGCGTCTCGTCGGCCAGCTTGCCGAACGGGGAATGGCCCCAGCCGGCCAGCAGGATGTCCTTGCCGAACTGTTCCTTCAGGCTCACTTGGTGGTTCCTTCCAGGACGTCTTCGAGCTGCGCCGCCAGCTCGGGCGAGAGCTCGAACTCCGCCTCGGTCTTCTCCCGGACCTCCTGAAGCGTGACGCCGTCGGCGAGCTGGTTGAGCACCAGCCGGGGAGTGGCGCCGTCGTCGTTAATGTCAAAGTCCGCAAGGTCCGTGATGATCCGGTCCACCACCCGCACCCCGGTCAGCGGCAGGGTGCATTCGGTGACGATCTTCGGGCTGCCGTCCTTGGCGACATGCTCGGTCAGCAC
Source organism: Arthrobacter sp. Marseille-P9274 (assembly GCF_946892675.1). Taxonomy (NCBI): domain Bacteria; kingdom Bacillati; phylum Actinomycetota; class Actinomycetes; order Micrococcales; family Micrococcaceae; genus Arthrobacter; species Arthrobacter sp. Marseille-P9274. The sequence goes on along the minus strand of NZ_CAMPOV010000002.1, from coordinate 51,072 downwards.
CACCACGCGCGGCGTGCCGGCGACCAGGTCCATCGCGCCGCCCATGCCCTTGACCATCTTGCCGGGGATGGTCCAGTTGGCCAGGTCGCCTGCGCCGGAAACCTGCATGGCGCCGAGGATGGCGACCTTGACGTGCCCGCCGCGGATCATGCCGAAGCTGGCGGCCGAGTCGAAGATGGAGCCGCCGGGCAGCACGGTGACGGTCTGCTTGCCGGCGTTGATCAGGTCCGGGTCCTCGTCGCCCTCGTAGGGGAACGGGCCCATGCCGAGCAGGCCGTTCTCGCTCTGCAGCACCACGCGCGTGCCCTCGGGCAGGTTGTTGGCCACCAGGGTGGGGATACCGATGCCGAGGTTGACGTAGTCGCCGTCGTTCAGTTCGGTCGCGGCGATGGCCGCCATTTGGTCTCGTGTCCAGGCCATGGCTTTTTCTCCTTGCGTTTGCAGCTTCAGGCGCCGACGACGGCGGCGGGCCGGGGGCGGGTGGTCAGCTTTTCGATGTGCTTGGTGCGGTCCGTGGCCTTGATGAGCCGCTGGACGAAGACGCCGGGGGTGACGATGTTGTTCGGATCCAGCTGGCCTGGCTCGACGATGACCTCGGCCTCGGCGACCGTGACCTTGCCGGCGGTGGCGACGACCGGGTTGAAGTTGCGCGCGGTGTACCGGTAGATGAGGTTGCCGTCCGTGTCCGCGGTGTGGGCGTGCACCAGCGCGAGGTCGGCGACGATCCCGCGCTCCTGGACGTAGAGCTGGCCGTCGAACTCGGCGTGCGGCTTGCCCTCGGCGATCTGGGTGCCGACGCCGGTCTTGGTGTAGAAGGCGGGGATGCCGGCGCCACCCGCGCGCAGCCGCTCGGCGAGGGTGCCCTGCGGGTTGAATTCCACCTCCAGCTTGCCGGCCAGGAACTGCTCGGCGCAGAGCTTGTTCTCGCCGATGTAGGAGCCCAGCACCTTGCGCACCTGGCCGCCCTCGAGCAGGACGCCCAGGCCCTTGCCGTCCACGCCCATGTTGTTGGAGATGATGGTCAGGTCCTTCACGCCCGAATCGCGGACGGCGTCGATCAGGTCCGCGGGGATGCCGCTGAGGCCGAAACCGCCGACGGCGATGCTCATGCCATCATGCAGCACTCCCTCCAGCGCCTCGGCCGCTCCTGGAATCAGTTTGGACATTGTTTCCTCCTCGTTGAGTCTCCGGCGCGGGCCGGGAGCTGGGCTGTCCATTTCGTGGACAGTGGGTTTTCATGGAGACTAGCGTCACAGTGTTGGGGGCGTCAATCGGTCAAGCGGACTGCTATTCACACTGTGGACGGGTCGTCGGAGGTTGTCCACATTATGGATTGGAGGGCGGATCATGGCGGAAAAACCGGTTCAGGGTGCACAGGTGGTCTCCCGTGTTGCACGGCTGCTGCGCATTGTCGGGCGGGCCCCGGAATCCGGCGCCGCGCTGCCGGATATTGTCGACGCGGCCGGCCTCACCCGGCCTACCGTCTATCGTCTGCTGAATTCGCTAGCCGCGGAAGGGCTGTTGGACCACAACACCGAAACCAACACCTGGCACCTGGGGCCGGAGCTGTACGTGATGGGCGCCGTTGCCGCCGGCCGGTACAAGATCGAGGACCTGGCCAGGCCCAGCCTGCAGCGGCTGGCGGACGAAACCGGGGAGAGCGCCTTTCTGTCGATCCGTCGCGGCGACGAAACGGTCTGCCTGGTCCGCGTGGAGGGCAGCTTCCCGGTGCGCTCCTTCGTCCTGCACGAGGGCGTCCGCTTCCCGCTGGGCGTGGCTTCCGCGGGGCTGGCGATCATGGCCTTCCTGCCGGAGGAAGAGGTGGATCGTTTGCTTGACGACGGAGGTGCCCGGGTCGAGCGGTTCGGCCCGGCCCATTCGGCGGAGAACATCCGGGCCAACCTCGAGGCGACGCGCAGGGCGGGCTACACCGTGAACCCCGGGCTCATCCTCGAGGGCAGCTGGGGGATGGGCGCGGCGGTCTTCGACCGGAACGGCATGCCCGCCTGGGCCCTGTCGCTGACCGGCATTGAGCAGCGCTTCCGCCCGGAGCGGCAGGAGTACCTCGGGAAGCTCCTGCTGGAAGAGGCGCACAAGATCACGCAGCAGCTAAAGGAACCCCAGACCCGGTAGCATCTGAGGAATGTCAGTGGCTCCGCGTCCTCTCCGCACGGCCGTGATCGGTTACGGCCTTTCCGGCCGGATCTTCCACACCCCTTTCCTCGAGGCCAGCAGCGCCTACTCCCTGGATGCCATCGTCACGGCCAACCCCGGGCGGGCAGAGCAGGCAGCGGCCGCCCACCCCAGGGCGCGGATTGTCGCGAGTTCGGATGAGCTGTTTGCCGGCTCAGAGGAGCTGGACCTTATTGTGGTGGGCACTCCGCCCGCGAACCACTACGCGCTCGCCGACGCAGCCATCCGGCACGGACTGCACGTTGTCGTGGACAAACCTTTTGTCCCGATCAGCGCCCAAGGCGAGGATTTGATTGCCAAGGCGCGCCAGGCCGGCGTCGCACTTTCCGTCTTCCACAACCGCCGCTGGGATTCGGATTTCCTGACTCTGGCCAGACTGATCCAGGACGGCGGGCTGGGGAAGGTGCACACCTTCGAGTCGCGGTTCGAACGCTGGAAGCCGGAGGGACTGCGTGCCTGGAAGGCCACGGCGGACGTGGCCGAGGGCGGCGGGATGCTCTTCGACCTCGGTTCGCACCTGATCGACCAGGCACTCACGCTGTTCGGTCCGGCCATCCGGGTCTACGGGGAGACGGCACGGCACACGCCGGGTGCCGGCATCGACGAGGATGTTTTCGTCTCCCTGCTGCATGAATCGGGCGTGCGCTCGCGGCTGTCCATGAACCTCATCTCCGGGTTGCCGGCACCACGGTTCCACGTGCTGGGCTCCCACGCCGCGTTTACCTCATGGGGCCTCGACGGACAGGAGGCGGCGCTCGGTGCCGGAGTGGTGCCCGGCTCGGAAGGCTACGGAGTTGAGCCGAAAGAACGGTGGGCCACGGTCGGAACGCCGGGCCAGACCAGGAAGGTGCCGTCCGAACGCGGGGCCTACACGGAGTTCTATCGGTTGATGGCCGATGCGATTAACGACGGCGGACCTGTCCCGGTGGACCCGGTGGACGCCCTCGAGACCGTCCGGGTCATTGAGGAAGTCCACCGCCTGAACCGGGGCGGCTGACAGTGCCGGCCGAGCAGGGAACCAGCTAGCCGAGCAGGAGCGCCACGAGCAGTACGGCCGGCAGGGAGAGCAGCGAGCTGAGGAAGATGACGTCCCGCACCAGCGTGGACTGCATGCCGAACTGGCTGGAGAAGAGGAACACGTTCTGCGCCGTCGGCAGGGCCGCCATGACGACCACCCCGAGCAGTTGGGCGCCGTCGACGCCGAAGAGGTAGTGCGCCACGGCCCACGCCACGAGCGGCATCAGCACCAGCTTCACCGCTGAACCGAGTGCGACGTCGGCCCGGACACTGCGCTGGGACAGTGGTTTCTGCCCGTAGAGGCTCATGCCGAAGAGCATCAGCAGCAGCGGGATCGAGGCATTGCCGAGCATCTCGACCGGCGTCCAGATCACGTCGGGCAGGTGCAGGCCGGTCACGGACATCAGGGCGCCGGCCGCGGTGGCGACCGTGACCGGATTGGCGATCGACCTGAGCAGGGTGCGGCTGAGCGGCGCGGATGCGTCGTCGTTAGCTGCCGCCGTCTGCGGGCCCGGGCGCTTGCGGCTGGTCCACGCGAAGACGGACAGGTATACCGGCGCGATGACCAGCAGTTGGGCCAGCAGGACCGAGACCACCGGGGCGGAGCTGCCCACCGCATAGATCGCGATCGGGATGCCGATGTTGCCTGCGTTGACATAGGAGGACGCCATCGCGCCGACGGCGGTCCGCGCCCCGGAGCGGCGCAGCAGCAGCCGCGCCACCAGCGCATAGAGGCCGCCGGCCAGCGCGGCGGTGATCAGCGCGATCGGCGTGTAGACCCCGATGACGGCGCCCAGGTCGGTCTCGGCCAGCAGGATGAACATCAGTGCCGGGTTGGTGATGTAGTAGATGGCCGGGGTCAGGCCCTTCTGCATGGCCGGAGTCTGCTGCGGCAGCAGCACCGCCGCGCCGAAACCGACGGCAACCAGTGCCAGGACTACTCCGAAACCGAGCAGTACGCCTTCCAACAGACCTCCTCGGTCGCAGTGCTGTCCGGCCGGCGGCGAAGCCGTCCGGGCAGCTGGTCTTCAGTGGGCCGGGCACAGACAAACCGGAGCCCGTCCCGGCTGGGACGGGCTCCGGCGGCAGGTTCTAGCGGACCAGGCAGGGGCGCTTGGGGTCGAACTTCCAGCCCGGCACCAGGTACTGCATGGAGACGGCGTCGTCGCGGGCGCCGAGGCCATGCTCCAGGTACAGGGCGTGCGCCTCGTCCAGCCGGGCGCGGTCCAGCTCGATGCCGAGTCCGGGTGCGTCCGGCACCTTGATTTCGCCGTCGCGGATCAGCAGCGGGTCGCGGGTCAGGCCCTGCCCGTCCTGCCAGATCCAGTGCGTGTCCAGCGCGGTGATCTCGCCCGGCGCGGCGGCCCCGACGTGGGTGAACATGGCGAGCGAGATGTCGAAGTGGTTGTTCGAATGCGATCCCCAAGTGAGTCCGAATTCGTGGCACAGCTGCGCCACGCGGACGGACCCGGCCATGGTCCAGAAGTGCGGATCGGCCAGGGGAATATCGACGGCGTTCGAGCGCACCGCGTGCGACATCTCCCGCCAGTCCGTGGCGATCATGTTGGTCGCGGTCTGCAGTCCGGTGGCCCGGCGGAACTCGGCCATCACCTCGCGGCCGGAGAACTTGCCTTCGGCACCGCACGGGTCCTCCGCGTAGGCGACGACGCCGCGCATGCGCTTGCCCAGCCGGATGGCGTCCTGCAGCAGCCAGCCGCCGTTCGGATCGAGGGTGATCCGGGCGTCCGGGAAGCGCTCCTTCAGCGCGGTCACGGCGTCGACCTCGAGGTCGCCGCCCTGTACGCCGCCCTTGAGCTTGAAGTCCTGGAAGCCGTAGCGGGCCTGGGCGGCCTCGGCGAGCCGGACCACGGCCTCCGGGGTCATGGCCTCCTCGCGGCGCACCCGCTCCCACTCGTCGGCGCCGTTGGGCTCGCGCAGGTACGGCAGGTCGGTGCTGTCCGGGTTGCCGACATAGAAGAGGTAGCCGAGCATCGGCACGGCCGAGCGCTGCTGCCCGTCGCCGAGCAGCTCGGCCACCGGCACACCGAGGAACTGGCCGTGCAGGTCCAGCAGGGCTGACTCGACGGCGGTCACCGCGTGCACGGTGGTCCGCAGGTCGAAGGTCTGCAGGCCGCGGCCGCCCGAGTCGCGGTCCGCGAAGGCGGTGGCGACGTCGCGCAGCAGGGAGCGGAAGCGGGCCACCGGCTGGCCGGTGATGATCCGGCCGGCGTCCTCGATGGTGGTCCGGATCTTCTCGCCGCCGGGCACCTCACCCAGGCCGGTGCGGCCCTCGGAGTCGGTGATGATGACGACGTTGCGGGTGAAGAACGGGCCGTGCGCGCCGGAGAGGTTGAGCAGCATCGAGTCGTGCCCGGCTACCGGGACGACCTCGACGGCGGCAATGGTTGGCTGGTTGGTCATGCGTTATTCTCCTGCGCGCTTGACGGTGCCGTCGACGCGGCGGTTGAGGTTCCACGGGTTGGCGTTGCGCAGCGGTGCCGGCAGCAGCCCGTCCGGGATGTTCTGGTAGGCCACCGGACGAAGGAAACGCTCAATCGCCAAGGTGCCGACCGACGTCGTCCGTGAATCGGACGTGGCCGGGAAGGGGCCGCCGTGGACCATGGCGTGGCCCACCTCGACGCCGGTGGGCCAGCCGTTAACGAGGATACGGCCGACCTTGCGCTCCAGCACCGGAAGCAGCGGGGCCACGGTGGCGTGGTCCTCGTCGGTCAGGTGCAGCGTAGCGGTGAGCTGGCCCTCAAGGCGCCGCGCGGAAGCGACGAGTTCCTCCGCAGAGGCGTAGCGGATGATCAGCGAGGCCGCGCCGAAGATCTCTTCGTGCAGGACTTCGTTGGACAGGAAGGTGTCCACGGTGGTGCCGAAGACCGTCGGGGCCGGCGCGTTCTCCGTCGCGCCGTCCCGGCCCTTGGCCACGAGCTCGACGCCGGCCTGGGAGCCGAGCGCGTCCACGCCGGACTGCCAGGACTCGGCGATGCCCTTGGTCAGCATGGTCTGGCCGGGCGCTGTCGCGAGGGCGCGGTTGACGGCGGCGGCGAAGCGGTCGCCGGTCTCGCCGGCCGGCACGAAGACCAGGCCGGGGGCCGTGCAGAGCTGGCCGCTGGAGCCGGTGACGGAGGCGGTGTAGGCCTGGGCCAGCGCGTCGAGGTCGCCCTTGAGCGCGCCGTCGAAGAAGAAGACCGGGTTGATGGAGCTCATCTCGGCGTAGACCGGGATGGGCTCGGGGCGTGCCGCCGCCGTCGCCATCAGCGCGGTGCCGCCCGAGCGGGATCCGGTGAATCCCACGGCCTTGATCGCCGGGTCGGCCACCAGGGCCTGGCCGATGCTGGTGCCGGGGCCGTAGACCAGGGAGAAGACGCCGGGGTGCAGGCCGCTGTCCCGCACGGCGTCGGTGATCGCCCGGCCGACGATCTCGCTGGTGCCCGGGTGGGCGTTGTGGGCCTTGAAGACCACCGGGCAGCCGGCGGCCAGCGCGGAGGCGGTGTCGCCGCCGGCGGTGGAGAACGCGAGCGGGAAGTTGCTGGCGCCGAAGACCGCGACCGGGCCGAGGGCGACCTTGCGCTGGCGGATGTCCACGCGGGGCATCGGCTGGCGCTCGGGCTGGGCCGGATCGATCCGCACGCCGCGGTGGTCGCCCTGGCGGACGACCTGGGCGAAGAGGCGCAGCTGGCCGGTGGTGCGGCCGCGCTCGCCGGCCAGGCGGGCCTCCGGCAGGCCCGTTTCGGCCATCGCGCGCTCGACCAGCTCCAGGCCGGCGGCCTCGATGTTGTCCGCGATCTTCTCGAGGAAGGCGGCGTGGGTTTCCGGGTCGAGCGAGCTGAAGCTCTCGAACGCCTCCTCGGCGGCTGCGGTGGCGGCGGCAAGCTGGTCGGCGTCGATCAGCGTGTAGGCCGGTTCCAGGACCTCGTTGGTGCGCGGGTCGAAGCCGTTCATGGTCCGGCCGGTGCCGGCCACCTGCTCGCCGGCAATGATCGACTGGCCGGTCAGCGTGGTTTCTGTCGTGGGCATCGGGGTACTCCTTCTGCGGTGGGTGTGCGGTCTTGCACCCGGTCCCGGACCGGGCGGAAAGCGGCCGCCTAAAGGCAGGCGGCCGCTTTCGTCGTCGTTATTCAGGCAGGCTGTGCCATGGCGGCGTCCCGCGGGCGGATGCCCGCGGCGTCGATCAGGGCGGACAGGTCCGCGACGTCCTGCTCGGTCAGGTCCTGCAGCGGCGGGCGGACGGAACCGGCGTCGCGGCCGATCGCCTTCAGGCCGCCCTTGACGATCGAGACGCCATAGCCCTTGGCGCGGTCGCGGATCTCCAGGTAGGGGAGGACAAACCGGTTCAGCTTCTCGTTGACCGCCACACGGTCCTGGTTGCGGACATCGCGGTAGAACTCCAGCGCGAACTCCGGCACGAAGTTGTACATCGCGGAGGAATAGGTGCTCATGCCCAGCTGCAGCAGCGGCAGGGCGAAGGTCTCGGCGGTGGGCAGGCCGCCGAGGTAGAACAGCCGGTCCCCGTTCTTGGCGTAGACCTTGGTCAGGTGCTCGATGTCTCCGAGGGCGTCCTTGAAGCCGATGAAGTTGGGGTGGCGGTCCGCCAGCTTCGCGACGGTCTCCGCCGAGTAGACGGCGTTGGCGCGGTTGTAGACGATGACGCCGATGCTGGTGGCGGAGCAGATGGCGGAGACATGGGCCAGCAGGCCGGCCTGGTCGCACTCGGTGAGGTACGGCGGCAGCAGCAGCAGGCCCTCGGCCCCGGCGGCTTCGGCGTCCTTGGCATTCTGGATGGCCTGCGCGGTGGAACCGCCGGCGGAAGCCAGGACCGGCACTCGGCTGCCGGCCTCCTCCACGGCCATCCAGACGACGCGGGCGGACTCTTCCGGGGTCAGGCTGAAGCCCTCGCCGGTGCCGCCGGCGGCGAAGAGCCCGGCGACATCGAAGCTGGACTGCCACGCGAGGTGGGTGCGGTAGGCGGCTTCGTCGACCTTCAGGTCGGCGTCGAACGCGGTGACCGGGAAGGAGAGCAGGCCTTCCTTGAGCTTGTCGGCGAGTTCCTGGGGCGTGTACTGGGCCACGTGCATCTTCCTTTGCGATGGTGCCGCGGACGGCGGGTCTGGGTGGTCGTTGCCTCCACCCTAGGAAGCGTTGATGATGCCTGTCCAAGCCCTATTTTGTATGGATTGATGCAGGAAAGGAATCACGACGGCGGGATCAGCCGGTTCTCTCCCAGACCACGTCGAGCAGCTGCCGCAGCGCCGGGTTGTGTCCGGTCTTGGTCCAGATCGCATGCAGCTCCACGGTGTCCGAGGCCACGTCGGCCAGCCGGAGGTATGACACGCCTTCGACCCCGAGCAGCCGGGCGGACTCCGGGACGAAGGCGACCCCGCGCCCGGTGGCGACGAGGGCAACCATGGTCAGGATCTGGCTGACCTCATGCACCACGTTGGCGTGTTCGAACGGGATGTGCCGCACCACCAGGTCGTAGAAGTAGCGGGCCTTGACCGGCGAATGCATGATCAGGGGGACGTCCTTCAGGTCTGCCGCCGCCACCGGCCGGGTGAGCCGGTCCAGTTCGTGGCCGGCCGGCACCGCCAGCTGCAGGTCCTCGGAGAGCAGCAGGTGGGACTCGAAACGCTCGGTGTCGAAGGGCGGACGGGCCAGCCCAAGGTCCAGGTCGCCGTCGAGCAGGGCCTGGACCTGTTCGCTGGTGACGAGTTCCTGCAACTCCACGTCCACGTCCGGCAGCTCGGTGGAGATCTGTTCCAGCAGCGGGCCCAGGAGGCTGAAGGCCGAGGCCGCGGTGAAGCCGATGCGCAGCACGCCGGCCTGGCCTGCGGCAATCCGGCGGGCCGTAACCGGGGCGCGGTCGGCGGCTACCACCAGGCGGCGTGCCTCCCCGAGGAAGGCCCGGCCTGCGGCCGTCAGGCTGACCTTGCGGTTGTCCCGTTCCAGCAGGTCGACGCCGATGCTCCGCTCCAGCTTCTGGATCTGGCGGCTGAGCGGCGGCTGGGTCATCCGCAGCCGCTCGGCCGCCCGGCCGAAGTGCAGTTCTTCGGCGACGGCGATGAAACTGCGGGCTTGGTCGAGGGTGTACATGATGCCTTTCGAGTATTACTCAATGCAGTAATGGGCTTGGACATGCATCATAGTGGTTTTCTAAGCTCAGTGACCGAAGCGCCGTGACCTCGTTCACACTGAGCATCGGCGCCCTTTCGCGGTTCATCAATCAAGGAGCTTTGAAGTGAAAGCATTTCCCATCCGCCGGGCCGTCGTCGGCCTGGCCTCTGCCTCCGCTGCCCTGGCGCTGACGGCCTGCGGCGGCAACGTGGGCTCCGGCTCGTCGGCCTCGGAGGAATTCCCGACCAAGCCCATCAACGTCACCGTCGGCGCCGCAGCCGGCGGATCGACCGACCTGATCGCCCGCGCCGTCGCCGAGGGCGCCTCCGACGACCTCGGCGTGGCCATGCCGGTCGTCAACAAGCCAGGCGCCAACGGTGCGCTCGCCCTCAAGGAGACCCAGGGCAAGCCGGCCGACGGCTACGAGCTGGCCACCCTGAACGCCTCGCTGGTCACCATCACCCCGCTCGCCGTCAGCGAAGCCGAGGCCGTGTCGCTCGATGACGTCGAAGTCATCGTGGGCCTGTCGCAGGACGACTACGTGATGGTCGCCAGCCCCGAGGCCGGAGTCAAGTCCGTGGAGGACCTGACCAAGAAGGACAACCTCAGCTTCGGCACCACCGGCGTGGGCACCGGTTCGCAGCTGGCCCAGGCCCTGCTGCTGAAGCAGGCCGAGATCAAGGGCACCGAAGTGCCGTTCGATTCCGGGGCCCCGGCCGTCACTGCCGTCCTGGGCAACCAGGTGCAGGTAGCAACCGTCCAGCTGGGCGAGGCCAAGGCGCAGATCGACGCCGGAAAGCTCGTTCCGATCGTCGTCTTCTCGACCGAGCGCAACAAGTTCCTGCAGGACGTCCCGACGGCGACCGAAGAGGGCTACGACATCCCGGTTTCCCAGTACCGCGCCATGGTCGCGCCCAAGGGCACCCCCGAAGAGGTCAAGGAACGACTGAAGACCTCCTTCGAGAACACCTTCAAGACCGAGGCCTACCAGAAGTTCAATGAGCAGAACCTGCTGACCCCGAAGGAGATCTCCGGCGAGGAAGTCATCTCCGAATGGACCGAACTCGCGAAGAAGTACAAGGACCTGACCGCCGAGTACGACATCGACCTGAAGCAGAGCTAGTCAGCCGCGCCAGGCCCACAGGAGCACCATCATGAATGAGACAGCCCACGCGATCCCGGTTCCGGCGGAACCGGACGAGGACCTTACCCCCGAGCAGCTCGCTGCCCAGTGGGAGGCCGAAGCGCCGCCATCCGCAGGACCAGTCGCCAACCTCGCTGCCTCGCTGGTGGCGACGGTGCTCGGCATCACCGGGATGGTCCTGTCCGTCCGGCTGGGACTGGGCACGCCCAGCCAGCCCCAGCCGGGACTGTGGCCGTTCATCATGAGCCTCGTTATTACGGTGCTGGGCCTGGCGCAGCTGATCATCGGCAGGAAAGGCGGGGAGGGCGAAAAGTTCTCCAGCCTGTCCTGGCTCGTGCTCTTCGGCGCCGCCACCCTCATCGGCCTCGTGGCGCTGATGCCCGTCATCGGCTTCGAGATCCCGTCCCTGCTGCTCAGCTTCATCTGGATGAAGTTCCTCGGCGGCGAAACATGGCGCTCGGCCGTGCTCTACTCCGTCCTGGTTGTCGCGGCGTTCTACGGCATCTTCATCCTGGGCCTGGGGACCACCATCCCCCACCTGTTCTAACGGTCCTAGAAAGGCTCCACGCATGGACTTCCTGCAACCGGTGCTGGACGGCTTCGGCGTCGTACTGGCTCCCACCAACCTTCTGTACTGCCTCCTCGGCGTCGTCATCGGCATGCTGATCGGCGTGCTGCCGGGCCTCGGCCCCGCGGCCACGATCGCCATCCTGCTGCCGCTGACCTACGGCATCGACCCCGTCACCGCCATCATCATGCTGGCCGGCATCTTCTACGGCGCCCAGTACGGCGGAACCATCACCTCCGTACTGCTGCGCCTGCCCGGCGAGGCCAGCTCGGTGGTCACCGTCTTCGACGGGTACCAGCTTGCCAAGCAGGGCAAGGCCGGGACCGCCCTCGGCATCGCCGCGATCGGCTCCTTCGTCGGCGGCACGATCGGCATCATCGGCCTGACCTTCCTGGCCCCCATCGTCGCCGGCTTCGCCCTCGACTTCGGCCCGCCCGAGTACGCCGCCCTCGCCCTCCTGGGGATCCTGCTGGTCGCCACGATCAGCAACGGCAGCAAGACCAAGGCCCTGATCGCGGCCGCCTTCGGCCTGCTGCTGGCCACCGTGGGCCGCGATGTCTTCACCGGTGCCGAGCGCTTCACCTTCGGCAACCTCGACCTGGCGGACGGCATCGACTTCGTCCCGGTCGCTATGGGCCTATTCGGCCTCGGCGAGATCCTCTACAACCTGGAGGAGCGCCACCGCGCGGCCAAGGCACCGGCGAAGGTAGCCAACGTATGGCCCTCCCGCGCCGACTTGAAGCAGTCCTCCGGCGCTATCGGACGCGGCTCGGTCCTCGGGTTCTTCCTCGGGATCCTGCCCGGCGGCGGTGCCACGATCTCTTCGCTGGCGGCCTACGCCCTGGAGAAGAAGCGGTCCAAGAACCCCGAGCGCTTCGGCAAGGGCGCCGTCGAAGGCGTCGCCGCTCCCGAGTCCGCCAACAATGCCGCCGCGACCAGCTCCTTCATCCCGCTGCTGACGCTGGGCATCCCGGCCAACGCCACCATGGCGCTGATGTTCGGCGCGCTGCTGATCCAGGGCGTCACCCCCGGACCGCAGCTGGTGGACCAGCACCCGGACCTGTTCTGGGGCGTCGTCAACTCGATGTACATCGGCAACATCCTGCTGCTGATCATGTCGATCCCGCTGGTCGGCATCTTCGTGAAAATCCTCCGCGTCCGTGCTGCCATCCTGGCGCCGGTCACCGCCTTGATCACGATGCTGGGCGCCTACACGATCAACAACTCGATGTTCGACGTCGTGCTGGTCGTCGCCTTCGGCATCATCGGCTACCTGATGAAGAAGTTCGGGTTCGAGCCCGGGCCACTGGTGCTGGCCTTCGTGCTCGGCTCGCTCCTGGAAGCCAACCTGCGCCGCTCCCTGCTGGTGCTCAACGGCGACCTGGGCGGCTTTTTCGGCCGCCCGATCTCGGCCACCCTGCTGGTGATCTTCGTCTTTGTCGCGGTCTGGCCGATGGTCCAGTCCCTGCTGGCCAAGCGGAAGGCAAGCCACGCCGTCGTAACTCCCACGTCAAAGAAAGCCAAGGAAACAGTATGAGCATCCTTGTTGGATACGTCCCCACTCCCGTGGGCGAGGCAGCCGCCCGCGCCGCGATCGCCGAAGCGAAACTGCGCGACGAGAAGCTATTCGTCGTCAACTCGGTGCGCGAGGGCGCCCTGGTCGACAAATCGGTGGCTTCCGACGCAGACCTGGAGCGCATCACCGCGGCGGCATCGGACGCCGGCGTCGAAACCTCCATCCTGCAGTCCACCCACACGGACGACCTGGCCGATGAGGTGCTGGCGCTGGCAGAGGCCCACGACGTGTCGCTGATCGTCATTGGCCTGCGCCAGCGCAGCCAGGTCGGCAAGTTCATCATGGGATCGCACGCCCAGCGGATCCTCCTGCAGGCGGATCGGCCGGTGCTGGCAGTGAAGGCTGGCCAGGACGGGCACTGACCCAGGAGGGGAAGCGGATGGTGCCGGACGGGATAACCGTCCGGCACCATCTTGTTAATGCCCGCGGGCACCGGTCCCCGCGGGCGTGTTCCGGGACTTAGAGCTGGGTGCCGTTGATGATCAGCGGGAACCAGATCAGGCCGAGCAGGCTGCGAAGGACGGGATCATGCTCCGCACCTTTTCCGACCACGCCGGGAAGCGCTCGGGGAAGCTTGCCTGCAGCACGTCCAGCATGATGGGGACCGAGGCGGACGCGCCGGGCGAGGCGCCGAGCAATGCCGCGAGCGAGCCGCCCGCTGAGGTCACGACCTCGGTGCCGAAGCCCGCGATCGTCCCCCTGCCCTTGACGTTCTTGACCACCTGCACGCGCTGGCCGGCCGTGATCCACTCCCAGTCCGCCGGGTCGGCGTCCGGAACGAAGCGGCGCAACTCGGCGAACCTTGCCTGCGGTGTCTGCAGGATCTGGCGCACCAGGTAGGCCACCAGCCCGGCGTTGTCACGGGCCGCCGAAAGCAGCGTGGGCAGATTGGCCGGCCGGACGGAACGCGGAAGGTCCAACAGCGAGCCGGACTTGAGGAACCGCGGGGAGAAGGCGCCGTAGGGGCCGAACATCAGGTATTCCCGGCCGTCGACCACACGCGTGTCCAGATGCGGCACGGAAATGGGCGGGGCGCCGTCGGCAGCGTGGCCATAGACCTTGGCCCGGTGGCGGGCCACCAGTTCGGGCTTCGAGCTGCGGTAGAAGCAGCCGCTGATCGGGAATCCGCCGAAGGGGCGAGTCTCCGGCACGCCGGCCAGCTGCAGCAGGGGCAGCGTCGCCCCGCCTGCGCCCAGGAAGACGTAGCGGGCCGACAGGCTCCGGACGCGTCCTTGCGAACGGGAGGTGACTAGCCAGCGGCCGTGATCCCGAGCCAGCCCGGTGACCTCCTCGCCCAGCCTTGTCTCTGCCCCGCCGGCGGCGGCATCGGCCAGCAGCCGCCGGGTCAGTACGCCGTAGTCGACGTCGGTGCCGTCCGCCGCCCGGGTTGCGGCTACCTGCTCGCCCGGCTCCCGGCCGGTGAACATGAGCGGCAGCCACCGGGCCAGCACCGCCGGATCCTCGGAGTACTCCATCGCCGCGAAGGGCGGCTGGCCCGCCATGGCCCGGTGGCGGGCCCGCAGGTACTCGACCCCGCGGGGCCCATGGGCGAAGCTGAAGTGCGGGACCGGGCGGATGAAGCCTGCCGGGTCCCCGAGGCTGCCCTCGGCGGATAAGTGCGCCCAGTACTGGCGGGACTGCCGGAACTGAGCGTTGATCTTCAGGGCACTGGAGATATCGACCCGGCCGTCGGTGGTGCGGGGTGTGTAGTTGAACTCGCACAGCCCGGCGTGCCCCGTGCCGGCGTTGTGCCAGGCATGGGAGCTCTCCATTCCGGCCTCCGGCAACCGCTCGAGGACGGCGACGCGCCACTCCGGCTCGAGCCGGACCAGCAGGCTGGCCAGGGTGGCGCCCATGATGCCTGCGCCGACGATGACGGCGTCGAACTCTCCGGACGTATCCTGTGCGGGCATCAGGGTTCCTCTCTGCCAGGGCCCCTTTGGAGCTGGGCGCGGGCTACCAGCGGGGGCTTTCGAGGGTGTAGCCCGGGTCGATGCGCTGCATGTAGCCGGTATCGTCCCGGCTGGTCAGGCCGCAGTCGAGGTACTGGCGGTGCAGTCTTTCGAGGTTGTCCGGGTCGAGTTCGACGCCGAGGCCGGGGGCGGTGGGGACGGTGACGGCGCCGTCGATGAAGGTGAGGGCGCCGGGGGTGACGATGTCCTCATCGTCGTTCTTCCAGGGCCAGTGGGTGTCGCAGGCGTAGTCGAGGTTGGGCGTGGCTGCGGCGAGGTGGACCATGGCGGCCAGGGAGATGCCCAGATGGGAGTTGGAGTGCATGGACAGGCCCAGGCCGAAGGTCTCGGCGAGGCCGGCCAGGGTTTGGGAACGGCGCAGGCCGCCCCAGAAGTGGTGGTCGGAGAGGATGACGTCGACGGCGCCGGCGGCGATGGCCGGCGGCACGTCGTTGAAGGAAACGACGCACATGTTGGTGGCCAGCGGCATGGGCACGTTGGAGCGGACTTCGGCCATGTCCCTGATGCCGGGGGTGGGGTCTTCGAGGTATTCGAGGACGCCATCGAGTTCCCGGCCGACCTTGATGGAGGTTTCGACGGTCCAGGCGGCGTTGGGGTCCAGGCGCAGCGGCAGGTCCGGGAACTCCTCGCGGAGTGCCTTGATCGCGGCGATTTCCTGGTCCGGGGCGAAGACGCCGCCCTTGAGCTTGAGCGCGCTGAAGCCGTAGCCGTCGACCATCGTGCGGGCCTGGGCGACGATGCCGTCCGGGTCCAGGGCCGGGCCCCACGGGTCCGGCTCGAAGCCCGGGTGGGTGGCCCACTTGTAGAACAGGTAGCCGCTGAACGCGACGGAGTCGCGGACGGCGCCGCCGAGCAGGTCGCTGACCGGGCGGCCGAGGAGTTTGCCCTGGATGTCGAGGGCGGCGACGTCGAAGGGGGACAGGACACGGTCGGCCGTGGAGGATCCGGTGACCATGCCGGACATGCCGTGGCCGCCCTGGACGGTGTCGGCGGCCAGCGCCCGGGCGACAACCTGGCGCATCCGGTTGATGTTGAAGACATCGGCGCCGGTGAGGGCCTCGGCGGCGAGGTGAAGGCGCTGGAGGTGGCCGGCGTCGCCGTAGGTTTCGCCGAGTCCGGTGACCCCTGCGTCGGTGTGGACCTGGACGATCGCCCGCAGCGCGAACGGCTCATGTACCCCCACGGTGTTCAGCAGCGGCGGATCCGCGAACGCCACGGGCGTGATCGTGATGCCCGTAATGGCAACCTGGCCGAGGTGCTCGGAGGAGAGGCTGGCTACAGGCGCGGCGTCGGCGACAGACATAGGGCGGAATTCCTTTCACGGGGAGCCCAAGAGGGCACAAGGTTCACTTCACGCTAAGCGGGGGCAGCAATGCGTGTCCAAGATCACTTATGCACCGGACGATGCTGGATTGGTATCGGTCACGTGAGGGCAGGGGCCTTCAGCGGCCGCCGGACTCCTGCTCGAGCCGCCGCTTGGAGTTGGCCAGATGGGTGCGCATGGCCGCGGCGGCTGCCTGCGCATCGCCGGCTTCGAGGGCTGCCAGGACGGCCTCGTGTTCCGCGGAGACCTGGGCGAGGCGGGTGGCCTCGGCTTCCGTGCCGCTGCGGTCGAGCCGGTGCCGGGGCATGGCAATCATGGCGGGGCCGAGCCCGCCGACGGCGTCGGCCAGGTAAGGGTTGCCGCTGGCTTCGGCGACGGTGCGGTGGAAATCGAAGTCCTTGCTCAGCGCCTCGGCGGGATTCCCCTCGGCCCGGCTGAAGGCTTCCAGCGTGCTGCGCAGAGCGGCGCGCTGGGTCTTGGTCGAGCGGGACGCCGCGAGGGCTGCAGCCTCGCTCTCGATGCCTATCCGGTACTCCATCAGCTGCTGGCGTTCCTGGAGCGTGCGCACCTGCCGTCCGGGATGCTGCGGGGCATTCCCGGCCGAGGGAGGCGTGAGCGCGAAGCTGCCGCTGCCGCGCCGGGTATGCACCAGGCCATCCGCCTGCAGCCGGGTGATCGCTTCGCGCACTACGGTCCGGCTGACCCCGTGCTCGGCGATCAAGGTGTTCTCGCTCGGCAGCTTCTCGCCGGGCGCGATCTCGCCGTCCACGATGCGGCGGCGCAGCTCATCGACCAGGGCGGCGGTCAGGTTCGGTTTCATCGCTCCACTTTTCTCCGGAACAGGTGGGACAACGACGGCGGTGCGGGCACCGCCGTCGTTGTTGGGGAGGGACGCACTTGTGCGCCGGGTCAGGCGCGGCCGAACTCCACGCTGTCCGTGGTCCAGGCGCGGGCCTGGTCGCTGAACGTGAAGCCGAGGCCGGGGCGGTCCGGAACGACCATCCGGCCGTCCTTGGTCTCGAGCCGCTCGTTGAACAGCGGGTCCAACCAGTCGAAGTGCTCGACCCACGGTTCGCGCGGGTAGGTGGCGGCCAGATGCAGGTGGATCTCCATGGCGAAGTGCGGGGCCAGGTCCAGCCCGGCCTGGTCCGCGAGGGTGGCCAGCCGCAGGAACTGGGTGATGCCGCCGACGCGCGGGGCATCCGGCTGGATGATGTCGCAGGCCCTGGCCGCGATGAGGCGCTCGTGCTCGGCGACGGAGGCAAGCATCTCGCCGGTCGCGATGGGGGTGTCCAGCGCGGCGGCGAGGGCGGCGTGGCCCTCTGCGTCGTACGCGTCCAGCGGCTCCTCGATCCAGACCAGGTCGAACTGCTCCAGCTTGCGGCCCATCCGCAGGGCGGTGGCGCGGTCCCACTGCTGGTTGGCGTCCACCATAAGCGGCACGTCGGCGCCGATGTGCTCGCGCACGGCGGCGACCCGGCGCAGGTCCTCGGCGTTGTCCGGGAGGCCGACCTTGATCTTGATGCCGCCGATGCCTTCTTCGATGGAGCGGCTGGCGCGGTCCTTCACCTCGTCGATGGTGGCGTTGAGGAAGCCGCCGGAGGTGTTGTAGGTGCGGACGGAGTCGCGGTAGGAGCCGAGGAACTTGGCCAGCGGGAGGCCGGCGCGCTTGGCCTTCAGGTCGTAGAGCGCGATGTCCAGCGCGGCGAGGGCCTGGGTGGCGACACCTGAGCGGCCGACAGAGGCGCCGGCCCAGAGCAGCTTGTTATACAGCTTGGCGATGTCGTTGGGGTCCTCGCCGAGCATCGTCTCCGCGACCTCCTTGGCGTGCGCGAACTGGGCCGGGCCGCCGGCGCGCTTCGAGTAGGAGAAGCCCAGGCCCTCGTAGCCCTGCTCGGTCTTGATCTCGGCGAAGAGGAAGACGACCTCGGTCATCGGCTTCTGCCGGCCGGTGAAGACCTTGGCATCGGAGATCGGGGTGGCCAGCGGCAGCCTCGCCGTGGAGAGCTTGACGTGGCGGATGGCATCGGTCAGGTAGGTCATGGCAGTCCTTGGGCAGGAGTAGTTGGTCCACTGATAGTACAAGTGGAACAACTTATATGACAAGTGCTTTGCGGGTGGACAGGACTTGGCTCCGGCCCGGCGGGCCGGTAGGCGGGTCAGGGTGCCTGGCGCTCGCTGTGGCGTCGGAAAGCGTGCATTTTTGGCGGAAGTCGTGCAGGTAATGGCGCCGCGGGAGGCGCTGACCTGCGGTTATGCGGGGCGGGCAAACAAGAGGTGCACCCTTTCCGCTGGCGTACCGTCGCCGGCAACGACTATTCCGCGCGGGTCAGGCGAGGCGGGTTTCGGGGCTCCGGGTCTTCCGCGGGTCCCGCTCGGCGAGTGCCCCGATGGCTTCCTCGATCCGGGACATGGTGCCCTCGTCGAGCTTCACCCCGGCCGCCTGGACGTTGGAGGCGATCTGTTCGGGGCGGGACGCTCCGATGATGGCGGAGGCGACGTTGCCATTCTGCAGCACCCAGGCCACGGCGAGCTGCGCCATGGTCAGGCCGGCGTCCTGGGCGATCGGCTCCAGCCGGTGGACGCCGTTGAGGACGTCGTCGTCGAGCCACTTGCTGATCATGTCCGCGCCGCCCTTTTCGTCGGCCGCCCGGCTGCCCTGCGGCACCGCCGCCCCCGGCTTGTACTTGCCGCTGAGAACGCCCTGCGCCACCGGGGACCAGACGATCTGGGAGATCCCGAGGTCTTCCGACGCCGGTACGACCTCGTCCTCGATGACCCGCCAGAGCATGGAGTACTGCGGCTGGTTGGAGATCAGCTGGATGCCCAGGTCGCGCGCCAGGCCGTGGCCCGCGCGGAGCTGGTCGGCGGTCCACTCGCTCACGCCGATGTACAGCGCCTTGCCGGCCCGGACCACGTCGGCGAAGGCCTGCATGGTCTCCTCGAGCGGCGTCTCGGCGTCGTAGCGGTGCGCCTGGTAGAGGTCCACGTAGTCGGTCTGCAGCCGGCGCAGCGACCCGTCGATCGACTCCATAATGTGCTTGCGCGAGAGGCCGGTGTCGTTGTGCCCCTTCGCGCCGGTGGGGAAGTAGACCTTGGTGAAGATCTCCAGCGACTCCCGCCGCTCGTCCTTGAGCGCGTCGCCGAGGACCTGCTCGGCCGCCGTGTTGGCGTACACGTCCGCGGTGTCGAAGGTGGTGATGCCCGCGTCCAGGGCGGCGTGCACGCAGGCGGTGGCGACGTCGTTCTCCACCTGGGAGCCGTGCGTCAACCAGTTCCCGAAGGTGATTTCCGAAATTTTCAGCCCGCTGTTGCCCAGATACCTGAATTCCATGGTCCCGATGCTACCGGCCTCGCCGGCGGCCCGTCCCGCGGGGGATATGATGCAGGCGGGAGGGCAGCCGATGCCGGACTTGCCGGGCTGACGAGGAGGAACGGGCGTGCCGCTGGGACTCGTGCTGGACCTTCTCGGCACCTTCTTCTTCGCCGTGTCCGGCTGCCTGCTGGCCGCCCGGCGCGGCTTCGACATCATCGGCTCGCTGTTCCTGGGCGCGCTGGCCGGGCTCGGCGGCGGCGTGATCCGCGACCTGATCCTGCGCGAAGTGCCGAACGCATTCGACAGCCCGGTGTACCTGGCGGCGCCGGCCCTTGCGGCACTGCTGGTCTTTTTCCTCAAGCGCAGCGTGGAGCGGCTGAGGAAACCCCTGCTCGTGTTCGACGCCGGCGGCCTGGCCCTGTTCTGCATCGGCGGCACGGTCAAGGCGCTGGAGGCGGGGCTGAACCCGATCGCCTCGGCGCTGCTGGGCGTGACGACGGCCGTCGGCGGCGGCATGCTCCGCGACGTCGTCGCCAACCGGGAGCCGCAGCTGTTCGATCCGGGGGATCTCTACGCCGTCCCGGCGATGCTCGGGGCGGGATTCACGGCCGTGGTCTGGCAGGCGGACCTGTACAGCCCGGTGGCCGCGGTCGCCATCGCGGCGGTCGTCTTCGGCCTGCGGGTGCTATCGCTGCGCTTTGGCTGGCACATTCCGCATGCCTCGGCGCCGTGGCAGCGGTACGAGGACTAGCGGTCTTCCCTGTCCGGCCGGCGGCTCAGCGGCCGGACCGGCCGTAGCGGTGCTCTGGGCGTCCGGTGCTGCCGTAGCGCAGGTGGATTTCGACGGCGCCGTCGTCCGCCAGCGCCGAGAGGTAGCGCTGTGCGGTGGCCCGGGATATGCCGACCTGCTGCGCCACCTCGGCCGCGGAGTACTGGCTGCCCGCCGAGAGCGCATCGAGCACGGCCGCTTCCGTCGCCGACCGGGTCCTGGCGGCCGGGGCGGCCGGCTCGGCGGGATGCAGCGTGTGCAGGGCACGGTCCACGGTGTCCTGGTCCAGGGACGGCTGGTCCGCCAGCATCCGCCGGAACCGGGCATAGGCGCGGAGCCGGCGGGAGAGCTGCTCCGCGGTGAACGGCTTGATGAGGTAGCCCAGGGCGCCGCGCCGCAGCGCCTTGCGGACGGAGGCGCCATCCGCCGCGGCGGTGAGCATGATCGCATCCACGTCGACCGTGCGCAGCAGGTCCAGTCCGAGCGCGTCCGGCAGGTAGACGTCCAGCAGCAGCAGGTCCGGTTCCTGTCCGTGCACGGCGCGCAGGGCCTGCTCCGCGGAGCCAACCGGCGGCAGCGCGGTGAAGCCGGGGACGGCGTCCACGTAGCCGGCGTGCAGCCGCCCCACGTGGAAGTCGTCGTCGACAATGAGCACGCGAAGGTCCGTCATGGGGCCTCTCCTGTTCCTTGCGGTTCCACTGTTCCGGGCAGCCGGGCGCAGAAAACGGCCCCGGGCCCGCCGTCCCGGCCGGCGTCCGCGACCCAGACGTCTCCGCCGCGCCGCCTCGCCAGCCGCCGGATCAGCGGCAGGCCGAAGCCCTGTCCGTGCGCATCGGGCAGGACCGTGGCGGGGCCGCCGCCGTCGGCCAGGGACTCCGGCATGCCCTTGGCCGTGGAATACCCTTCGGCGAAAATACGCTCCGCGGCCGCACCGCCGTCGTCGTTGGCGTCCGCGAGGCCGTCCCCGGAGTCCGCAACCACCACGTGGAGCGTGCCGCCGCCCGCCGACAGCTCGTCCATCACCTCGACCTCGGCCCAGCGGTCCGGATTGCTGCCGTGCACGGCGGCGCGCACCGCGTTGTCGATCAGGTTCCCCAGCACGGTCGTGACGTCCTGCGGGTCCGTGATGCGCCCGCGGATAAGGGTCTCCGGGCCCACCCGCAGGGCGACGCCGCGCTCGGCGGCCTCGACGCTTTTGGCGCCGATGAAGGCCTGCAGGTACGGATCCTGCAGCAGCTCGGCCTGCTCCGCCGGGTAGCTCAGCGGGCCGGTCCGCATGATCTCCGCGACGTAGTCCCGGGCCTCGGCGTGCCGGCCGATCCCGAGCAGGCCCGAGACGGTGTGCAGCCGGTTGGCGAACTCGTGGCGCTGGGCGCGCAGCGCCGTGGACAGCGCGCCGACGGCATCCAGCTGCCGGGTCAGCGACTGCACCGTGGTCCGGTCGCGCAGCATGATCACCCAGCCCAATTCCGGCGCGCGGGTACCGACGACGGCGGTGCCGCCCGGGCGGTAGCCGCGCCTTCCGGGGGTGCGGCTTGGCTGCACCTGGCGGGCGGAGGCGATCAGCACGCGGGAGCCGACCAGCTGCTCGACCGCGGGGGATTGCGGGTCCGCCGCGGTCAGCAGGGCGGCGAGGAAATCCGGCAGGCCGGCCGCGTCCAGCGGCCGGCCGACGAACTCGGCGTCGATCGGTATGCCCAGCAGCCGCTTGGCTTCGCGGTTGAAGACCGTGATCCGCCGGTCCTGCGAGACGCCGATGACGCCCTCGTCCACGCCTCGCAGCACCGCCTCCTGGTCCTGCACGAGCGCCGCAATCTCTTCCGGCTCGAGGCCGAGGGTGAGGCGTTTGAGGCGCCGGCCCAGCAGCAGCGAGGCCACCGTGCCGAGGGCCAGGGCGCCCGCCGCCGTGGCAGCAATGGGCAGCACGTCGCCGGCCAGGCTTTCCAGCACCGCCCCGCTGGAGAAGCCGACGCTGACCTCGCCGACCACGTTTCTTGATTCCGGCGCGAAGACCGGCACCTTGGCGCGCGCCGAATGGCCGAGCGTGCCCTGTTCCTGGGCGGTGACCTCGCGGCCGGCCAGCGCCTCGGTGGGATCTGTGCTCACGCGCTGGCCCAGCAGGGCGGGATTGGGGTGCGCCAGCCGCAGGCCGGCGTCGTCCGTGACCACCACGAACAGCGCCCCGGTGCGGCTCCGGACGTCCTCGGCCAGCGGCTGCAGCGGGCCACTTGCGAGGGCCGCGGCGGAAAGCTCCGCGGGCGGGGCATCCTTCAGGGCTGCGGTGGTGGCCCTGACGTCGCCGGAGGCGGCCACGGACCGTGCCACCGCCAGCGCCTGGCCCTCTGCCTCGTTGCCCAGCCGCTGGTAGGTCAGCCAGCCCAGCATGATGGCTGAGAGCAGCACCACCAACGCCACGACGGCGAGCTGGAGCAACAGCATCCGCGTGGAGAAACCGATCCGCCAGCCGCGGCGGCGGTGCTCGGTGGCCATGTTCCCTCCTGCCGGCTGACTGGTTGGCGAATCTCGGTGAGCTAAATGAGCAAAACGTGCGCAATAAGAAGTATGCACCTCAAGAGAGCTAAACCGCCATCCGTGACCGGGGCCACTCTAATGTCTGTAGGGCCGGTCACACCCCGGCTCGTTAGACAAAGGAGTTACTGTGCTGGTCTTCCTGGGATTCGCGATGATCGCGGTCTTCATGGCCCTGATCATGACGAAGAAACTGACACCGGTGCTGGCCCTCATCATCGTGCCCACGGTGTTCGGCCTCTTCGCCGGCGCCGGCCTCGGCCTGGGGGACATGGTCCTCGAGTCGATGAAGTCGCTGACTTCGACGGCGGCGCTGCTGATGTTCGCCATCATTTTCTTCGGCCTGATGATCGACGTCGGCCTCTTCGATCCGTTGGTGCGCTTCATCCTGCGCACGCTGGGCAATGACCCGGCAAAGGTGGTGCTCGGCACCGCGGTGCTGGCCGCCGTCGTCTCCCTCGACGGGGACGGGTCCACCACCTTCATCCTGACCACGGCCGCGATGCTGCCGATCTACCTGCGGCTGGGCATGAGCCCGGTGGTCCTGACCTGTGTCGCGGGCCTTGCCAACGGCACCATGAACATCGTTCCCTGGGGCGGCCCGACCGCACGTGCCGCAGCCGCCCTGGACGTGTCGCCCACCGAGGTCTTCGTCCCGATGATCCCGTCCCTGCTGGCCGGCATGGTCATCGTCATGATCTTCGCGTGGAGCCTCGGCCTGCATGAGCGCAAGCGCCTGGCGGGCGGCATCGCGGACACCAAGGGCAAGCCCAACCTCTGGGAGAACGGCGGCACGGGCGGCTCGGGCAGCAAGGACAACGGCGGCAGCGGCCGGTCCGGCTCCGGCAGCGGACCCACCCGTGTCCAGCCCTCTGGCGCCCCGGCGGCTGGCGGATCCGTGGCCCTCCTGGAGGCTCCTGTGGAGGAGAAGGCCACCGACTCATCGTCGCTGGTCGGCTCCGCCCTCGACCCCAACCGCCCAACGCTGCGCCCGAAGCTGTTCTGGTTCAACCTCGTGCTGACCGTGACCGTGATGGTCGTGCTGGTGCTCGACATCATCCCGCTGGCCTACGTCTTCATGATCGGCGCCGCACTGGCCCTCGTGGTCAACTTCCCGAAGGTCAAGGACCAGGCAGCCCAACTGGTCGCGCACGGCCAGAGCATCGTCGCAGTCGTCTCCATGGTGATGGCCGCCGGCGTGCTGACCGGCGTGCTGGACGGCACCGGCATGGTGGACGCCATGGCCGCCTGGCTGGTGAACATCATTCCCGACTCGATGGGCCCGTTCATGGCCGTCATCACCGGCCTGCTCAGCATCCCGATGACGTTCTTCATGAGCAACGACGCGTTCTACTTCGGCGTGCTGCCCGTCCTGAGCGAAACCGCCGCGCACTTCGGCATCGCCCCTGCGGAGATGGCCCGTGCATCGATCACCGGCCAGCCGGTGCACATGCAGAGCCCGCTGGTCCCGGCGATCCTGCTGCTGGTCTCGCTGGCCAGCGTGGAACTGGGCGACCACCACAAGAAGGTGCTCTGGCGCGCCGCGGTCGTCTCGGTGGTGATGCTCGCCGTGGGCATCCTGCTGGGCGCCATTCCCTGGGGCTGAGTCCTGAGCTAACGACGCCGGCACCCGGGTAAGTTTCGCAACTTGCCCGGGTGCCGGGGGCGTTAAGCGGTGGCGGGGCCCGGATCGGCTATGCCCCCAGCCGGCGGGCCCGCAGGACGCTGTCGGCCAGCGTCGCGGTTTGTCCGTCCGGGCCGGTGACCTCCCGTTCCAGGGAGCCCACCGTGACCAGTTCCCAGCCGCCTTGGTCCAGGCTCAGTCCGGCCGCCACTTCCGCGGCCGTCGGCAGTGGTTCTTCCGGTTCCGGGTGCCTTGACCAGGGCGGGAAGGACTCGTGGCCGACGATGAGCAGCGTGCCGCCGGGAGCCACCGCGGCGGCAGCGTGCTCGAGGATCCGGTTGCGGGGAAGCTCGGTCGGGGAGTGCAGGAACTGGGCCGACACCAGGTCGAAGCGCCGGTCCGGTGTCCACTCGGCCAGGTCCAGCCGTTGCCACTCGATCCGCCCGGCCACGCCCTCGGCCTCGGCATGACGGACAGCCCGCGCCAGGGCCACCTCTGAAACATCGACCCCGGTCACCTGCCAGCCCCGGGCCGCGAGCCAGATGGCGTCGGCGCCCTCGCCGCAGCCCAGGTCGACCGCGGTGCCCGGGCCCAGACCGGCGACCTCGCGGACGAGCGCGCCGTTGGGACGGCCGCTCCAGACCTTGTCCCGCTCGGCGTAGAAGCCGTCCCAGAAGTCCGAGACGCCGCTCACCAGCGGCCCTCGTCCGCGTACGGTCTGGACCACAGCGCCACCTGCAGGACCACCGCCTTCAGCCAGGCTTCCATCATCGCCTCCACCTTCTCCGCCGATTCCTCGCGCTTGGCGAGGAACGGGCGGATCGTCGTCGTTATCGGCACCACCAGGGCGATCAGATGCCGCAGCGGAACCACCCGGGTTGAACCTACGTGGTCCGTCTCGTTCTTGTGCTCCGGAGTGTGCCGCAGCGCGATCTCGTTCTGGTAATCCAGCCACTCCTGATCGTACGGGCGTGTGCAGGTATCCCGGATCCACTGGCCGAACCGGAAGCGCACGGCCGCCAGGTACTCGGCGATGGGTTCTCCGCCGGGGCGCGAAAAATGCGCGACGAGGTGGGGCTGGCCGGCAACGAAGCCGTACCAGGCATCGAGGACCTTCTCGATCTGGTCCTCCAGCAGTTCCCCGGCCCGCCGCAGCAGGGCCGCGTCCTTCTCGCCGAACATCACGCTGGCCTTGAGCTCTTCAAGCTCCGCCAAAGTGACCGGCGAGTGGCCTGCGGCGCCATAGGTGTAGCCCGGGATTTCGGAATTCCTGGGGGTTTGGATGGACATGGCTGACCTCCGGCTCGTTGAGTGAGGCCATTAATACTCCGGGCTGCGCGAACCGGCAACGGTGAATCCGGCGGCTCCGGCGGGTAGGTTTGGCGGAAACGGCGGATCTACAGGAGGCGGGCCGGATGAGGATTGCGGTGCTGGACGACTACCAGGATGTGGCCCTGCGGAGCGCGCCATGGGCGGAGCTCGGTGAGGACTCCGAGGTGGTGCGGTTCACCGACCACCTGGACGGACTCGATGAACTGGCGGAGCGGCTGCGGGATTTCGACGCCGTCGTCGTTATGCGCGAACGCACGCCGATGTCCGCCGAGCTGCTGGACCGGCTGCCGAAGCTGCGTTTGATCACGACGATGGGGATGGCGAATGCCTCCATCGACCTGGACGCCGCCGCCCGCAACGGCGTGACCGTGTGCGGCACCCGCCGCGGGACCGCCGCCACCGCCGAGCTCGCCTGGGCCCTGGTGATGGCCGTGGCCCGCGACCTTCCCGCGAACGACCGCGATGTCCGCGCCGGCCTGTGGCAGCAGCGCCTCGGGATCGACCTCGAAGGGGCCACCCTCGGGCTGGTCGGTCTGGGCAAGCTCGGCACGAAGATGGCAGAGTATGCCCGCGCCTTCGGCATGGAAGTCATCGCCTGGAGTCCGCACCTGACCGAGGAGCGGGCGGCCGCCGGCGGCGCAGAGCTGGTGGCCAAGGAGGAACTGTTCCGGCGCAGCGACATCGCCAGCATCCACCTTCGCCTCTCCGACAGCACGCGCGGCCTCATCGGCCGCCGGGAGCTGGACCTGCTGGGCGGTGAGGGTCGGCTGGTGAACACCTCCCGCGGGCCGATCGTGGACGAAGTCGAACTGGTCGAGGCGCTCCGGGAGGGCAGGATCGCGGCCGCGGCCCTGGATGTCTACGACGTCGAGCCGCTCCCGCCCGGTTCGCCCCTCAGGGATGCGCCGAACCTGATCCTCAGTCCGCACATCGGGTTCGTGACGCAGCGGGCGTACCGGCTCGGCTACACGCAGATGCTGGAGGACATCCAGGCCTTCCAAGCCGACAGCCCGATCAACGTCCTGGCCTGACGCGGCACCCCGGGCTAAGCACGGGCGCCAGCAAAAGTACGACGCCGGGGCGCCCGGCTCCCCGGCTGCGGAACCAAGCGCCCGGGCGGCCTGAGTGTGGTTAAGCGTCCTTGGGTGCGAGGACGATGTCGAAGCGGGTGCGGGCCCAGGCCTGGTTTCCGAGGTCGCGGCCGTTGGGGGTGGGGGTGCCGGGCTCCTGGTGTTCGAATTTCTTGATGAGGGAGTCCTTGACGCCGAAGACGGAGTCACCGATGCCGATCTGGGGGTCGCCGTCGACGAAGATGTGGGTGACGAGGGTGCGCAGGTTTTCGGCGGTGACCATGAAGTGCAGGTGGGACGCGCGGACGGGGGAGCGGCCGGCGGCTTCGAGCATCTTGCCCACCGGACCGTCATGCGGGATCGGATACGGGGTGGGCGTCAAACCCCAGAACGCGTACTGCCCCTTCTCGTCGGTGTAGAGGTGGGCGCGGCCGGCGATTCGGCCGTCGGTGTACTGGACGTCGTAGAAGCCGTCGTCGTCGGCTTCCCAGACCTCGATCCGGGCGTTCGGGACGGGGTTGCCGTCGGTGTCGGTGACGGTGCCTTCGACCCAGCAGGGCTGGCCGTGCGCGCCGCCGGCGATGTCACCGCCGTGCGGGATTTCCGGGGCGTCTTCGGTGAAGAACGGGCCGAACACGGTCGCCTCGGTGGCGGCGGCGGCGCCGCCGGTGTAGGCCTCGTTGTTCACGGCGATGGTCTGCATGGAGGCACCGAGGACGTCGGAGAGCAGGATGAATTCCTGGCGTTTGTCGTCGGTGATGTGTCCGGCGGCGGTGAGGAATTCGATGGCCTGGTTCCACTCGGTTTCGGTGAGCCTCACCTCGCGGATGAAGGCGTGCAGGTGCCTGGTCAGGGACTGCAGGAGCTGCTTGAGCCGGGGGTCGACGGTGTTGTCGAAGGACGCGACGACGGTGTCGACGAGGTCCTGCTCGACCCGGGCCTGCTCCGGGGGGATGCCGGTGGCCGCGGTGCCGGTGGGAGTGGTGTCGGTGGGGGCGTTGTTCATGGCTGCCTGCCTTAGAAGTCGGTGAGGGTTTTGGGGTCGTCGCCGGCGGTCGCCGCCTGCAGCAGGGCGGTCAGGTTCGCGGCTGTCGGGGTGCGCGGGTTGGAGGCCGGGATGACCGGCAGGATCAGCTCGACCGCTTCGGCGATGTTCGCTTCGGTAAACCCGTAGTCTTTGAGCGCCTTGGGCGCGTCCAGCTGTTCGCGGAGCCGGTTCAGGCCGTCGACCGGGTCCGCGGTGCCGAACGCGGCGGCGATCCGCTGTGCGGCGTCCGGTGCTTCGGGCGCGTTGAACGCGAGCACGTACGGGAGCACGGTGGCGTGGGTCTGGGCGTGGGGCATGTTCCAGGTCCCGCCGAGGACGTGGCAGATCTTGTGGTGCATGCCGGACCCGGCGGAGGCGAACGCGACGGCGGAGAGGTAGGCGCCGTAGAGCGCCTGTTCGCGGCCCTCGAGCCCGGCCGGGTCCTTCACGATGGCCGGCAGGCCGGCATTGAGGGCGCGGATGCCTTCGGCGGCGAGGGCCTGGTTGATCGGGTCGACGCGCGGTCCCCACATCGAGTCGATGCAGTGCGCCATCCCGTTCAGCCCGGAGGCCACGGACAGCTCGACCGGCAGTGAGAGGGTCAGGTTCGCGTCGTAGATGACAGTGGCGGGCAGGACCTTGTCGTCGACGCCGGTGCTCTTGCGGGCCGCCTCGGTCAGGCCCCACACGTTGGTGGCCTCGGACCCCGCGTACGTGGTCGGGACCGCCACGATCGGGATCCCGGTGGTCAGGGCGATGGCCTTCGCCAGCCCGGTGGTCGAGCCGCCGCCCACGCACACCAGCAGGTCGATGCGGTGCTCCGCCGCGGCCGCGCGGGCTTTCCCGGCCTTCTCGATCGGTACGTGCGGCGCCACATCGTCGTAATTCAACGCCACCTCAATGCCCGCGGCCACCTCGTCGGCGATGGACGACTCGGACTCCGAGGCGATCACCATCACCCTCCGCGCGCCGAACCGGGACACCTCGGAGGCGAGGTTTTCCGCGGCCTTCCCGGTGCCGAACAGCACTCGCTGCCCCAACGTCACATGCTCAAAAGTCAGGCTCATTCTTTAGTTCTCCCGGTTCAGCATGGTGGTCAGCGCGGTCTTCAGGGCGGATTCCGGATCTGCCGGCAGCCGGTCCGAACGCCAGCCGATGTGCTTGTCCGGACGGACCAGGACGGCTCCGTCTTCTGCCACTTCGCGCAGTTTAGCCCAGTCGAAATACAGGTCGGTGATCTCCTGGCCCGGACCGATGACGACCGTCTTCACCGTGACGCCGAGCTGGTCGCCGACCTTCCGCGCGGCCGTCGCCCAGTCCTCGCCGGTGATGCCGGTGAAGAGCGTGAACTGGCCGTAGGGCGCGAGGTCATGCGTGGAGTACTTGTTGACGTTGTCTCCGACCCACGCATGCGGGAGTCGGACGCCGGGGTAGGTGGACGGCTGGTAGTAGAGCTCGGGGTCGCGTGCGGGTTCGGGTTTGGCGGTGCCGTCGCCGACGACGGCGGTGGAGACGTAGTGCTGTCCGAGTTCTACGCCGTGGGCGTTGAATTCGTAGTTCTTGATCTCCATGGCTTCCTGGACGGCGAGGCGCTTGGCGGCGCCTTCCGGAGTGTTGTCCTTGCGGGACTCGATCAGCGCGTGCATCTCCTCGGGCGACTCCGCCGTGTCGATGCCCAGGGCCTCGAACAGCTTCACGAACTCGCGGCCCGACTGGTTGGCCCGGGTGACGATCTGCTTCGCCACCGGGGCCCGCTCGGCCGAGTAGGTCTCCAGCAGTTCCTCGCCGGCCTGGCCGTTCAGGACCGCGGCGAGCTTCCAAGCCAGGTTGTAGGAGTCCTGGATGGAGGTGTTGGAGCCGAGGCCGTTGCTCGGCGGATGCTTGTGCACGGCGTCGCCGGCGCAGAAGACGCGGCCGGACTGCAGGTGCGTGGCGTACTGCTCGTTGTTGCCCCAGAGCGAGATGCCGGTGATCTCCACGTCCAGGTCCGGCACGCCGATCAGGTTGCGCACCACCTGGCGGGCGTCCTCCTCGCTGACCTCGGGGGTGCCCTCATTGATGTCGAAGCCCCAGACGATCAGCCACTCGTTCCACGGCCGGACCATGCGGACCAGCCCGGCGCCGATGCCGCCGATGTTGGAACCGGGCTGGACCACCCAGTACAGCACCGACGGACGGTGTCCGACGAGTTCGGCAATGTCCGCCTTGAACGTGATGTTCATGGAGCCTGCGATATCCATTTGCCCCTCGTACGGGAGCGTGATGTCCGCTGCGACCTTGGAACGCGCACCGTCCGCCCCGATCAGGTACTTGGCCCGGATCGTGTACTCGGTTCCGGTGAGGCGGTTGAGCACTCGGACGTTCACGCCGTCTGCGTCCTGCGTGTGCGAGAGGTATTCGGTGGAGAACTGGGTCTGGGTTCCGCGCGTTGTCGCGTTCTTGACCAGGATTGGCTCCAGGTAGGTCTGCGGAATGTCGCAGTTCAGCGAGGGCGAGGCCAACTCGTAGTCCGCGTGCCGGGCCGGGTGGTTTCCCCAGGTCAGGATGCGGCCGATCTCCTCGCCGGCGATCGAGGTGCAGAAGACCGTGTCGCCGATCATGTGGTGCGGCGTGGCATCGGCGAGCACCTGATCCTCGATGCCAAGATCGCGGAAGATCTCCATGGTCCTCTGGTTGGTTATGTGTGCCCGCGGCGTGTTCGCGGTCCAACGGTACTTGGTGATCATGATGTTCGGGACCCCGAGCGAGGACAGGAACAACGCAGCGGAAGAACCGGCAGGACCCGAGCCGACAATCAGGACATCCGTCTCGACGACGGCGGAATCCGGGGTTTCGGTCTCGGCGACCCCGTCATTGAAAATCACCATGGCAACTACTCCACTTCGAAAGGCCGGACTTTCCGGGCAACTGCATTCGAGTGTTCCAGCTCACAGTGACACTTTGGCGGTGCCGTCCCCATCACGGCGGAAAGCGGCAAGGTCATGGCGGATTCAGGCAAAACCGCCGGCGGCGGCGCCGGGATCAGGCGTCGCCGGGACCCTCGTAGGTTCCGTACTCGGGGGCGCCCGTTGTTTCGTAGACATGGATGGCCAGCCCGCCGGGCGTGGCGGAGTGGCGGACGAGCTTGAGCCCGGTGGGGGCAGCGCCGTCAGGAAACAGCCGCCGCCCGCTGCCCACGATGACGGGCGCGATGACCAGCCGCAGCTCGTCCACCAGTCCCGCGGCCAGCAATGACTGACAGAGCCTCGCACTGCCGTGGATCTGCAGCTCCCGGCCCGGCTGCCGTTTGAGTTCGGCGACCTTGGCAGGGACGTCGCCGGAGAGGATCGTTACGGGAGCCCACGTGGCTTCCGCCAGGCTGTTGGACGCGACGTACTTCGGCACGGCGTTCATCTTGCGGGCGAAAGGTTCGTCGGGGTCGGGCATGTTTGGCCAGGCCTCGGCGAACTCCTCATAGGTCCGCCGCCCCAGCAGGAGGCCGCCCGCCTCCGCCAGCCAGTCCGCCGCCTGTTGCATGAACGCATCGTCCATGTGCGGGACGAACCAGCCGCCCCGCGTGAAGCCGCCGCTGGTGTCCTCGTCCGGGGAGCCGGGCCCCTGGCATACGCCGTCCAGCGACACGAACTCGGTCAACGTCAGCTTCATGGAGGCTGCCTTCCCGTCGTAGGCACGGCAAGAGCCGCTGTTTGATTCAGCTCAGGTCCGTGCGGTCCCGCAGCGGGGTCAGTCCGAACTTCTCCTTGTAGCTGCGGGAGAAGTGTGCCTGCGACGCGAACCCGAACCGGGCAGCGACCGCCGCCAGCGGCTGCCGCGAGGTCGCGGGGGAGCGCAGCTGGTCGCGGGCGGCCTCCAGCCGGGCGTCCAGGATGCTGCGCGGTATGCTGCTGCCGGCCTCGGCGAAAATGCGCGAGAGCTGGCGTTCGGAAATGCCTACCGCGGCCGCGATCTGTCCGGCCGACAGCCCGGCGTCGCCCAAATGGGAGGTGATGAAAGCCCGCGCCGCCTCAAGATGCCCAAGCGGAGCACCGCCGTCGTTCATGATGTGCGACAGCAGGTCCAGCGTCGTGGCTTCCAGGCGGTCCCAGTCCTGCGCCCGGCCGGAGAGCGCGTCGGCGAGTGAAGCCGCTAGGGCCTGTGCGTGGGCGGTACCGGCCTCCGGAGCCCGGAAGCCGAACACGTGCGGCCGGTTCAGCCCTGAGCGGCCGGTGAACTCGCCCAGCGTCCGCCGAGGAATCTTCAGCGCCAGTTCGTTCAGTCCGTGCGAGAAGCCTCGCATGAACGGCTGGTCCGCGTCGTAGAGGATGGCCTGGCCCGGCTTGAGGATCTCGCACCCGTCCCGATGGTAGAAGAAGCCCTCGCCCTCCAGCGCGAAGTAGGCCACGACGGCCTCGGCAGGATGGGCGGCGATCTCACGGGCGGACCGTTCCACCACATGCGGCGTACCTGCCACGCGCGCGAACTGCAGCCGGGGCAGGCTCAGGTTCAGCTCGGTGGCTTCCAGCGACGTGCCGTTGAGCGTCCTGGCCTGCAGCCCGACCAGCGCCCGCGCGTTGTGCTCTTCCCAGAGCGCGATCCGGCGGTCACCGGGCAACCCGACCGTGGAGAACCGGGTGAGTCCATGCGGACGCGCACCACCTGTGGCCTGCATCATAGTTCACCAGTGTACGTGCGCCGCGCAAGCTGCAGGAACCGCTCCAGCGCCGGCGAGGGCGGGAGGTCCCGGGACCACACCATGACGGCATGGAGCGGGTCCATCGGCTGCAACGGCTCCCGGACTGCAATGCGTTTGCCGGCGCTGTCGGCGATCGCCCGCGGCATGAGGCTGATGCCCATATCTGCCGCTATCAGCGGAATCGCTGTCTGGAGCGTAGACACGGTACGCACGGAGCCGGGCCGGACACCGAGGCCATGCCACAGGCGTTCCAGGATCCCGGTCATGCCGGGAAAACCGGGAATGGCACTGGGGACGATCCACGACTCTCCCATCAGCTCCACGAGGTCCAGTGGATCCGGCAGGTGGGCCAGACGCGGCGGAAGTACTGCCACGAGTGGCATGGCCATGACGGCGGCAACGCCTAGCTCCTCGTGACCCGCCGCCAACCGGGCGGGATCGTCCGTGGCAACGAAGCCGACGTCAGCGTTGCCCGTTGCGATCTGGCGGAGGACTTCTGCGGGCTCCGGATCGGAAAGTTCGACGGCGACACCCGGTGCCTTTGCGGCGTAGGCCTTGAGCAAGGGCGGAAGGTGTGCCCAGGCGAAGGTGGGGACCGACGCGATATGGAGCCTGCCCGCGATGCCTTGGCCGACCGCCTTGACCTGCTCTTCGACTCGTTCGCTCCAGCGCAGTAATTGCTGGCCCTGTGCGGCCAATAGTTCCCCCGCTGCCGTCGGTGAGACCCCCTGCCGGTGTCTGACAAGCAGCTGGACGCCTAGCTGCTTCTCCAATTGGAGGACGGATTGGCTGAGCGGAGGCTGGGTCATGTGCAGGACCGCCGCGGCGCGGGAGAAGGAGCCCTCGGCGGTGACGGTGAGGAAGTACTCCAATTGGCGGAGGTTCATAGTCGCAAAGTATATGGCAGTGGCTACAAATTGATATTTGTCCTCTAGTGCTCACTCGGGGAACCTAAATAGTGACTTGCAACACGTAAGGAATTCCGTCATTTAGCCCGAGGAGGAGCCATGACGAATGCCATGACCGGAAGCCCGGCCCTGAGGCCGACCCCATGACGGGCCGTGGATGGTTTTCCGCCGCGGCGGCACTGCTGGTCCTCGTTCTGGTAGCAGGCTGTGGCGTTGGCCGAGGCAGTGCCAAGGTGCTTGGTCCGGAGGACGAAATCAAAGTCGGAGTGATTCCAGTAGCGGACTTCGCCCCGGTGTACATCGCCGCCGAAGAGGGCTATTTCGAGGACGAGGGCCTGAAGGTGAAAACCCAGGTGATGCAGAACGCCGCCGCTATTGCACCCTCCGTGATCAACGGCCAGTTGCAGTTCGGCACTGCGGCCGTTCCGCCGTTCCTCGGCGCGGTGCAGAAAGGCCTGCCGCTCAAGGCGGTGGCGAACGGGACGTCCATTGCCGCCGACCCCGAGCAGGATCCGTCGGCGCTGGTTGCCGGGCCGGGGAGCGGTGTCGAACGGCCCAGGGACCTGGAGGGCAAGACCGTGGCAGTGAACGCGCTGAGTTCGATCGTCCATGTCACGGCGGCCGCAGCCATCAAGGCCGACGGAGGGGACCCCGCCAAGGTGACGTTCGTGGCCATGCCGTTCCCGGACATGGTGCCGGCGTTGGCTCGCGGTGCCATCGATGCGGCCTCCTTGGTGGAGCCGTTTTATGCACGCTCTGTGGGCCAAGGAACCAGAGTGCTTGCCCGCCCCTACTCGTCAGCCTTGAGCCCGAACGGCACTTTCACGGTCATCTTTACGGCGGGACCGTTCATCGAAACCAACCCTGAGATCGTCAGGAAGTTCGCTCGGGCCGTGGACAAGGCGAGCGTGGAAGCGGCGAAGCATCCGGAGAAGGTGGGTGCAGTTCTGGCCAAATACGGCAAGCTGCCGCCGGAAGTCTTCAGCAAGATCAAGGTCCCGCTGTACAGCGACAATCTGGACACGGCCGCCATGGACCACACAGCAGGGCTCATGCAGCAGCTTGGATTCCTGCCGGACGCAGTCGACGTAGAGAAGGCGGTGTGGAAATGACAAGGGTCGACCTGGCTGTCAAAGAACCTGCGCAGTTCCCGGTGGGCACAGCAGGAGGCCGCGGGCAGCGGGCCACACGGCCACGGAACGCGGCCTCCAGCCAGACCGGACGAACGTTTCTGGGTGCCGGGACAGTGCTTGCGGTCCTGGCGGTCTGGGAGTTGCTGGCGCGTACCGGAGCTTTCCCTCCGGGCTCAATTCCCCCAGCCACGGCGGTGTTGGCGGAGTTTTTCCACCAGTTGGGCGTGGGCGGCTTCTGGCTGGCGGTATGGAACACGGTGTCCGTGGCGATGCTCGGCTTGCTCCTGATCGTGCTGATCGCCTCGCCTCTGGCCCTGCTGATCGGTCTGGTGCGCCCGGTGCGGGAATCCACCTGGTTCGTCCTGGAGTTCCTCAAACCCATTCCGCCAGTGGCGCTGATCCCGCTGGGGCTGTTGCTCTGGGGCCCGTCGCCGGGAATGAAATTGTTCCTCATCGTGATGGGCGCGGTCTGGCCGCTGCTGACCCAGTTGATCTACGGGCTCAAGGAAGTCAACGGCATCAGTGCCGACATGGCCCGCAGCTACCGCCTGGGCTGGTGGTTGACGACCAGCAGGCTGATCGTACCGTCCATCCTGCCGTTCGCCCTGACGGGCATGCGGATCTCGGCTTCCATCGCCGTCGTTATCGCCGTGGTGACCGAGATGATCGGAGGTGCAGCAGGCCTGGGACAGAACATCGTGGTGGCGCAGTCCGCCGGGGCCTTGAGCGAGATGTATGCGCTGATCCTTGCTGCAGGCTTGCTGGGCCTGCTCATCAACGCCGGATTCCGCAGCGCGCAGAAACCGCTGATGTTCTGGCATCCGTCGATGCGTCAGGAGGGAAACCTGTGAGTACCATCCACACCACCCGGCGGTTCGGCGGGATCGGTCTCTTCCTCCTGCGTGCCTGGCTTCCCGTGGGACTTGTGGCACTGTGGTGGATTGCCTCGGCCTCCAGCACATCGCTCTACTTCCCGTCGCTGCAGACGATCGCGGAAACCCTGCTGGCCGACTGGCTGGGGCCGGGGTTCGTCGAACACCTGCTGCCGGTCGTAGGGAAGTTCCTTGCCGGCTTTCTGATCGCCTCACTGGCCGGGATCGGACTGGGCTTGGTCATCGGCATGTACCCGGCGCTGCGGGCGGCCACTGAACCCCTCATCCAGTTCCTCCGTTCGCTGCCGCCGCCGGTGCTGCTGCCTATCGGGCTGCTGTTGTTCGGGATCGGCTCCTCGATGAACATTGCCATCATTGTCTTCGGTGCCATCTGGCCCACGCTGCTCAATACCATCGACGGCGTTCGCTCGCTGGATCCGCAGATGACCGAGATGACCAGGTCATACCGGCTCACCCGGGTGCAGAAGATCCGCTACGTCATCCTGCCCAATGCGGGGCCGCAGATCTTCGCCGGCCTGCGCACCACCCTGCAGATGTCGATCATCCTGATCGTCGTGTCCGAGATGGTCGCCTCCACCAACGGCATTGGCTACTACGTCCTCAATTCTCAGCAGACCTTTGCCGTCCCGCAAACCTGGGCCGGAACCCTGGTCCTGGGCCTGCTCGGCTACCTCGCCAACCTGCTCTTCATCCGTCTGGAGCGGTACGTCCTGCGCTGGCAGGCCGGGCTGCTCGCCACCACAGGAAGCGGTGCATGAAAATGACCGAAACGTACCCCCGGGACACGGGGCGCGTAGCGCCCGAGGCAAACCCCGCCGTCGTCAATTCCGAAGTCCTGCTCCAGTTGCAGGGACTGCAGAAGAGCTACGGACACGTGCAGATCCTGGCCGGCGTGGACTTCGAAATCTGCAAGGGCGAGTTCGTCTGCGTGGTCGGACCGTCCGGCTCCGGCAAGACCACACTGCTTAAGTGCATGGCCGGCCTGCTCGCACCCTCCGGCGGCCGGACCGTCTTCGAGGGGGAACCGGTGACTGAACCGCCGGCGAAGCTTGCCGTCGTCTTCCAGGACTACAGCCGCTCGCTGCTGCCGTGGATGACGGTGTGGCAGAACGTGGAACTGCCGATGAAGAACAAGTTCCCCAAAACGGAGCGGCCGGCGCGGATCGAATCCGTGCTGGAGGCCGTGGGTCTGGGCGGCAAGGGCAACCTGTACCCGTGGCAGATGTCCGGCGGCATGCAACAACGCGCGGCGATCGCCCGCGGACTGGCCTACCAGCCGGACGTGCTGCTGATGGACGAGCCATTCGCAGCGGTGGACGCGCAGACCCGGATCGAGCTGGAAGACCTGGTTTTGCGCGTCCGGCAGGAATTCGACACCACAGTCGTGTTCGTTACGCACGACATCGACGAGGCGGTCTACTTAGCGGACCGGGTGGTCGTGCTCTCGGGCGCGCCAACCACGGTCAGCCGGAACATCATTGTCGACCTGCCCCGGCCTCGCAATCAACGCGACACCAAGCTGTTGCCGGCATACGCGCGGCTCCGCGCCGAAGTGTTCGAGCTGATCCAGTCCGCCAAATCCCACGCCACCATCCGCTAGACCGCCTGAGAGAAAGGCACCAGAATGACCAGGACGTACCAGCCGCTGCAAGCGGCCGAAGCTGCCAAGTACCGGACCCGCGTGACCCTGCTGGGGACTGCGGGGGGCCCGCCGTGGTGGGACGGCTCCGACCGCTCAGGCATCTCCACC
Source organism: Arthrobacter sp. Marseille-P9274 (assembly GCF_946892675.1). Lineage (NCBI taxonomy): Bacteria > Bacillati > Actinomycetota > Actinomycetes > Micrococcales > Micrococcaceae > Arthrobacter > Arthrobacter sp. Marseille-P9274. The sequence goes on along the minus strand of NZ_CAMPOV010000002.1, from coordinate 14,134 downwards.
GCCATAACGGTCAATGACGCCGTGTACCTCATTGACTGCGGTGAGGGCTGGGGTCCGCAGTTCCGCAAGTCCGGGCTGGGACCGGCAGGGTTCCAGAAGGGCCTGGACAACATGAAGGCGGTGTTCATCACCCACCACCACTCGGACCACATGGTGGATTACCCGAACCTGCTCCTGCTCGCCTGGCATAACGGCTCCGACGGACTGAGGCAGCCCATCCAGATCCACGGCCCCGGCGACCGCGGCGCGCTGCCGCCCATCTTCGCCGAGGAAAAGCGCCGGTTTCTGCCCGAGGTCTTCCACCCCGCGTCGCCGACCCCCGGCCTCGTCGAGTCATCGGAAAAGCTGCTGCAGGCCTACGCCCTCGACATCAACGACCGGATGCGCGACAACGCCAAGCAGGACCTGCGTGAAGTCTTCGAGTTCCACGACATCGAGCTGCCCGCCGGCACCGGCGACGATCCCAACGGCAACCCGACGCCGGCCATGGAACCGTTTGAAATCTACCGGGACGAGAACGTCCGCGTCAGCGCGATCCTGGTGGACCACCGCCCGGTCTTCCCGGCCTTTGCGTTCCGCTTCGACACCCCGGACGGCTCGATCGTGGTCTCTGGAGACACCGGTGTTTGCGACAACCTGGTGACCATTTCGGAGGGCGCGGACATCCTGTTGCACGAGTGCATCGACATGGATTGGGTGGATGGGCCCATGGGTCCGGGCTCGGCCAAACCGGACCCAAACCTGATGCAGCACATGCTCGCCGCCCACACCGCCATCGAGGAGGTCGGCCCGCAGGCGGAGAAGGCGGGGGTCGGCACCTTGGTCCTCACGCACCTGGTACCCGGCAACACCCCGGTGGAGAAATGGCAGAAGGCCCAGGTCGGCTTCTCCGGAAACCTTGTCGTGGGTGAGGACCTGATGCATTTCGGACTCGGCGGGCAGCGGGACTGACCCGCCAACACCGACGGCGGAGTCTCCTTCCCCACGGAAGGAGACACCGCCCTTGGCGGACCCAGAGGTCTGTTCCGGCCGTCTCTTGAGGGCATAGTCTGGACATATCGGCGCTGGCGCCGAGGCTCCGGCGTCGATGACCCCATCGATAGAGGAGGAATGATGAGCGTCGTACGTGAATTCATGACGACGGATTGCCAGTGTATACGCGAACATCAGACCCTCGAAGAAGCTGCCCGGATGATGAAGGACCTGGACTGCGGCTCGCTGCCGATTTGCGGTGACGACGGCATGTTGAAGGGTGTCATTACGGACCGCGACATCGTGGTGAAGTGCCTTGCCGAAGGCAGGGACGCCAAGGAAATGATGGCGGCCGACCTTGCCCAGGGCAAGCCGCACTGGATTGACGCCGATGCCAATATCGACGAAGCCATCCAGATGATGGAGCGGTACCAGGTCCGGCGGCTGCCTGTGATCACCGGCCACAAGCTGGTGGGCATCGTCAGCCAGGGCGACATTGCGCGCAACTACACTGAACAAAAGGTGGGCGAGATGGTGGAACATGTTTCCGCGCGGAAGCCCATGCAGATGACCTGATCGATCCCGGCCGCTGCTGCCCTTCTTCGGGACAGCAGCGGCTTTGTCTGCATCGGTTTAGTCTCAGGTGGGCGGAGGATTAGTGGACGACGGCGGAGCACGGCTGATCTTCGGGTGCATGGGTTTAGGTGGGGGCTGGGGAACAGGTCCGCTGGAAGCAGCGCACGTCAAAGCTGCCCACGAGGCGGTGGATGCTGCGCTGGAGGCCGGGATCCGCGACTTCGACCACGCCGACATCTACGCGCATGGTAAGGCGGAGGCGGCGTTTGGCCGCGTGCTGGCCGAACGGCCCGGGCTGCGGGACCGGATCCGGCTGCAGACGAAGTGCGGCATTCGGCTGCCGGTTCCGGACAAGGTCGGCCAGTACGACTCCTCGCGCGAGTGGATTCTGGCGCAAGCGGAAGCGAGCCTGGACCGGCTTGGCACGGAGCACGTGGAGACGCTGCTGATCCACCGGCCCGATCCGCTCGCCCGTCCGGAGGAGATCGCCGAGGCATTCCTGCAGTTGAAGGAGGCAGGCAAAGTCGGGCGGCTGGGAGTATCCAACATGTCGGCCCAGCAAATGCGCTGGCTGCAGTCGGCACTGCCGGAGACGCTCGCCGCCAACCAGCTGGAGATGAGCCTGCACCGCAGCGGCTGGCTCGAGTCTTCGGTACTGGTCAACCACGACGACGCTGCCGAAATCGGATTCCCGCACGGAACTGTGGAGTACTGCCAGGCGGAAGGGATCGAGCTCCAAGCCTGGGGTGCGCTAGCCCAAGGCCGCTACAGCGGTGCGCCCGGCACCGCTGAAACCGGATCGGATGCCGCTGCGGCGGCGCTGGTTGCCGCGCTGGCGGAGGACAAGGGCTGCGCACCGGAAGCCATAGTCCTTGGCTGGCTGCTGCGGCATCCGGCACGGATCCGCCCGGTCCTTGGCACCAGCAACCCTGGGCGGATCAAGGCCAGCGGTGAGGCCAAGCGCGTTGCTGAGAGCATGAGCCGGCATGAGTGGTATTCGCTCTGGGTCGCTGCCCGCGGCCGCGCGCTGCCTTAGCAGACGGACGTTGGAAAAATCTTGGCAGTGGGCATGAAAGGTTCCGACCAGCGCTGATGACCTGCCGATGATGCCGTCATAACGCAGCTGTAACGGAGCGATAATGGCGGCGCTGAAGAATTGCAGCGAGGGGGAGCTCAGAACTGCAACCTACAGCGTGACGGGGTCCCTCATGAACGACGGCGTCGCCCGCCCTTTTCTTTCGGCACACTTCGTAGCGCTTCGCTCGAAGTGCTTGACGATGACCGCCCATTGGTCCCGCCCATGATCCAGATCATTGCCTTCATGCTGTTTGCCCTGTTGTGGCGCAACACCAGGGGCAGAGTGCCTCTCCAAACCATCATCTCGGAATCGAGTGACTGGTTACGCACGATGGGGCGCGGGCCGGAGCAAAGGTCAATAGTCAGTGTCGGCCAGTCCAGCCCTACGCGAAGTCAATGAGGAATGCCATGACTGCTGGGATACAGAAGCCAAGGTCCGTCTACCCGCCACCAGCATTGGCTCGACCGGAAGCGCCGGCGGAGCCGGGTCCCAACGAATCGACGCGGACCAAAAGAGCCATCGGTATCGATGTTGCGCGGTCCATCGCCCTGATCGGCATGGTGTCTGTCCACGTATGGCCCGTCACGAATAAGAACGACGACATGTCCTTGGTCTATGCCGTCTTCGCCGGCCGCGCCGCCGGGCTCTTCGCCTTGCTGGCGGGCGTGTCCATTGCGTTCGTGGAGAGGCGGTCGCGGGGAAAGCTGTTTGGCCGCACGCTGTGGGCGGACCGGGGAGCCCTCGTCATTCGGGGCCTGCTCATCATGCTGGCCGGCCTCCTGCTGGGCTATCTAGAATCCGATGTCACGACGATCCTTCCCTACTTCGGCATCCTGTTCCTGCTGGTCATTCCGTTGTATGGCCGGTCCAACCGCGTGCTGCTCATCGCCGGAGTCCTGTTCGCCACCCTCGGCCCGCTCCTGTTGTTCCTCTTCGGGGACAGTCTCCCGGAACAACCTGATCCGGGCGCGGACTACACCCTGACAACGATGTTCCAATATCCAGTGCCGTTCGTCGCCGACATGCTCCTGATCGGCCAGTACCCTACGCTGCTCTGGATGGCCTACATCTGCGTCGGCATAGTCATCGGCCGCCAGGTCCTGACATCGAAGAAGGTCGCGCTGGTCATTGCCGCTTGGGGCGCGGGACTGGCACTGGCCACATGGTTCCTCTCCCAGTTTTTGCTCGGAGCAGCCGGAGGCTTCCAGCGCTTGGTGGAAGCGACGCCGGGCATGACCAGCGCGGACATCGTCGACGTCCTGGCGTACGGGCCCGAGGATCCGATGCTGCCGCACACCACCGGGTGGTGGCTGGCCGCCGTCGCACCGTACTCACACACCCCGCTCAACCTGATACACGATCTAGGCTGTGCGATGGCCGTAACGGGGGTGGTCCTGCTCCTGACCCGTTCCGGCGGCAAGATCTTCTCGCCGTTCGCGGCTATCGGCGCCATGACGCTGACCCTCTATTCGGCACACGTTGTCATCCTGGCGATCGATGTGCTGGACACGGCCCGGCCGCGGGTTTCCCTGTGGGTCCAGATCATTTCATTCATGCTGTTCGCCCTCGTCTGGCGAAGCGCGATGGGTAGGGGCCCTCTGGAGCAAATCATCTCGGACTCGAGCGACTGGGTACGCACGAGAATCGCCTCGTCCGGGCAGTCTCGCGCGGGGCACAGGCGGCAGCCTGCCGAGAGCCCTTCGCCGCACGTTCCGCTGTCCGCAACGCGCGAACCGAACCCAGGCGCGCCGCCATCGGAAACGGATCTGCCTGCCAAGGTTCCGCGCCCCTCCGGCACCCAGTAGGTTGATGGGACTTGGCCCATTTGCGGAAGGAACATCATGACCGACGGACCATCCACGGGAGCACAGGAATCCGGACGCTTGTGTCCGCTATGCGGCCAGACGCTGCGCGAACTTGATGAAAGCCAGTGGACCGCGGAAGGCCCCGTCCCGGAAGGCACTCTGGGCGTGTACCTCTGCGAAGGACAGCACCGGATCTTGGTAGCGCCGCCCGCCGTGCAGGGTTAAGCCCCCTGTGCCGGGTGCCGGTCCCGGATGATGTGGTCGATCTCGTCCCGGAGCCGTACGGCTTCGTCGAGCGTCAGTTTCAGGGCCTCGCCGGTTTCAACCCAGCTCAGGCTGAGTACCTCGTTGCCGGAAATGCCGGTGATGCCGATGCTCAGGGCGCGGCCACCGGGCTTGCTCACGTCTCCGATAATCAGGTCGCCGGCGTCGTCTTGGGCGAACTCCATGGGTGGTTCCTCCTGTGTAGGTGCAGTCGAAGGCACAGGTGGTGGGCCTGCTGTGGCCCACTATTCCGTGTTCCGGTGCGCTCCGCCACCATTTTCGACGGCGGTGGCTGCGTCCCGCAGCGAAGGGGACTAATGTTCGCAGTGGGACGGTTTCCCGGCCCGGCGCAACGCCAGGAACGATCGCTAAGGTGGGATTGATCATGGGAGTCGACGACAAGTTCGATGCTGCGAAAGACAAGATCAAGGGCAAGGTCAACGAGGCGGTCGGCAAGGCCACCGATGACAAGTCACAGGAGGCCAAGGGCCACGCCCAGCAGGCCGAAGGCGAAATCAAGGACAAAGTCGCCGATGCCAAGGCGCACCTGAAGGACGATGCTAACCGGGTGGACGACACGGAAGGCGGCGGCCGGCTCTGACCGCACATGAATGATGCCCCGCCTGGTCCGGCGGGGCATCATTCATGATGACTGGATCTCGCGGGCCTGACAGCTATGGTTCCGGCCCACTGGATTGCAGGATTCGGCAGTTCGGCTCAGTCGTCGCAGTCGAGGTCGAGCTTGTCGCTCTTCACCCAACCGTCATCATGGCTGAAGCTGAAAGCCTGGTACGTGTCGCCGCAATCGAGGCCATCCTCAGTGAAGTCGAATCCACCATCGTCATCAGTCCACACGCGGCGGTAGTCGACGACCTCAGCGTCATAATCGTCGTCGTCGAACTGGACGAGCCAGACACGGACTCTGCTGTTGTCCTCGTAGCCCGTGCCTTCTACTTGAATCTCGTCTTCGGCTTCCTGGCTCAGTTCCAATTCGGCATCGTCACGGTCGTCGTCGTGATGCTGGATTGACGGAGTCGATGCAGTGCTGACCGCAGCCGTTGCAGGGGCGGACATACCCAAGGTGCCAAGCAGGCCAAGGGAAGCTCCAAGTGCGGGCACGAGGAGACGCCAAGGAGTTGATTGCTTCATGATTGTGCACTTTCGTAGATACCGGGTTCTGCCCCTTGGGGGATGCGTCATTCAACCGCAGGGGACGCCCCGGCACCGCGTCCTTCAAGTGCTGCCCCCACCCTCAGTGGTCTTCAACCCTCGGGTCACCTGAAACTGCAGGTTCAACGATTTGTGTTTGGACGGATAGAGCCACACTTGGAATGGCCCTTGGCCTCATCACGGGCGCACGCACTTCTATGATATCGGTCTGTCTTCTCTGCCTCCCAGCCCCCTGCATTGGGGCTTGTGCCGCCGTCGGTGCAGGGTGCCACACGCCGGGAGGGGATGGTTGCTGGGTCCGTTTCAGGCTCCAAATACAGGGTCGCCGGCTCTTGGTTAATCGGATCAGCTTCCTTCGCTTATGCTTGTCCTCAAGTTGGGGATTCTGCCTATTTTCGCGCGCCGCCGGCGCCGTTCCCCGCTGCCTAGGGGATGGACATCAATGGGGTCTCAGCTTGGCCGGTTCCGTGCCGCGACTGCACTTTCCGCAACCGCAGCGCTGGCTGTTTTCGGTATCGCCCTCGCGCCGTCGGCTCTGGCCGATGAGCTGCCGGAGACGCCGGCGGCGGCAGCCACTGTTGCCGAACAGGAACCGTCCCGCGAGTCTCTCCTGGAGGACGCCGTTGATTCCGTGTTGCCCGGACTCGGCGAGGACACCGGCGAAGCCCCCGCAGCGGAGCCGGAGAGCGAAACCGGGCGCGATGAAGCAGCCCAAGAGCCGGAGGCCATTGAGGCTCGGGAAGAGATTGAGACCGAACACCGACTGCCTGGTGCCAGTGAGCCATCCGCACCTGAGGAGCCTGCCCCCGTCACTCTGGAAGCGCAGCCACGGGCCGCAGGCTACAGGGTCTACGGCTTTGTTTGGGAGGACATGTGGGGCGACGGAGTTTTCGATTACGGAGTCGACTACGGAATCTACGGCGCCGAAGTCGAATTGCTGGACGAAAATGGTGACGTCGTCGACACAGTGGTTACCGAAGGACGTGCTCCCTACTCTTTCGAGGAAGTTGAGCCCGGAACCTATCGGGTGCGTTTCGCTCCCGTGGAAGACCTGAACTTCGTTCCTGCGCCACCCCACGCCTCGGAGGACGAACCGACCAGCGACATTGACATCGATGGCTACTCCGAAACCTTCACACTCAGCGCCGAGCAGGCCACCGTGCAGGTGGACGCCGCTTTTGCGGGAGATGTTCTTGTGGAAAAGGTGCCAAACCTGTTTCTCGGAAGCTACTACGACGCCGACCGCGACGGCGTGGCCGATGAAATGGAAACCGGTGCTCCCGGCGTCGAAATCGAAATCCTGGACGCTGATGGCAACGTCCATTCGACGACCACGACGGACGAGGGCGGGGTCTCGATGGGGGAGTTGGAAATCGGGGAGTACAGGCTTCGCGTCATCCCGCCCGAAGGGTATGTAGTCACCGGCGCGGAATGGCTCGACTTCTCCCTCGATCTAGAAGATGTTTCGCTCCGGACGCTGGAAATCGACGCCAATGGGCTGACGCCGTACTTCGCCATCGTAGGAGCAGCGCCCTTTGGAATCATCTTTGGCATTGCCGAGGAGGTGGCGGTCGCGGCGCCGGCGCCGGTAGAGCCCGCGGTTGAGCCGATGGCGCTGAACCCGCAGCCGGTTGCTGCACCGGGGGAGCCTCAGCCAACGACGCGCCTCGCCGAGACCGGCAGCAGCGCTTCCGCCTGGGCGCCTTGGGCCGGTCTCGTCATTGCCGCTGGTGCCCTCCTGCTCCGGCTTGGCCGACGCAGGGCCGCCTAGGATTCCCCGGCTGCCGGGCGGCGGGAGCGGATCAACTGCTCCAGCTGCCCGGCCACGTCGGCACGTGGCCGACTGGCGTCGATGATCGTGAAGTCCCCGAACTCCGGCAGCGCCCGGTAACCGGCGTCGAACGAGCGCAGCTCTGCGAGGGTCTCGGAGTCCTCTCCGCGCAGGGCGACCCGGGCGAGCGCCCGCTCCGGCGGGATGGCAAAGTAGACGACCAGGTCCGGCCGAGGGAGCCGGTCCAGCAGCCTTGCCGCGAGGCCCCGCCGGACCAGTCCGCGGCTGTGGTCACGTGCGGGCTGGCAGTACAGGGAGCGGTCGAACAGCACCAGCCCCTCGGCGTTCCGGGACTTCCAGTAGGCACTGCAGGCCATAGCGGCGCGGATGGCATTTTCGACGGCGGTCAGGCCCCTGCGGCCCAGCAGGCGCTCGGCGGTGGTGCCGAGCCGGCCGGCCCACCGCTCCAGCGTCTTGCGGCCGGCGTAGATTCCGTGGACGGCGACGGGCTCGCCGGCAGCCGCGAACCGGGCCTTGACAGCCTCGGCCGCAGAGGTTTTCCCGGAGCCGTCGATGCCGACCAGGGCCACGCGGTACGGGCCTCGCCGGGGTGCTCCATGTTCGTTTGGATCGGCCGTCCGGCCCGGATCCGGCAGGATGACGGTCACGGCCGGGCGCGGCAATGGGCAGGGGCCGCAGCGGGAACACTCGTCATCATCCGCCTACCTTACGGCGGGAATCTGGGCGCCCGCTTGGAGCGGCTGCAGTGCTGGACGAAGCCCGGTGCTGGACGAAGCCCGGTGCTAGACGAAGCCCGGTGCTAGACGAACACCGGCTGCTCCAGCCGGCGGAAGGCCGAGCCGTGGAAGACCAGCGGCTCGTGCGCGTCGTCGTGCGTGGTCAGGGCGTGCACCCTCAGCAGCACCACGTGGTGGTCGCCGGCCGGAACCTCCTGCTCCACGGAGCAGTCCAGCCACAGCGCGGCCTCCTCGAGGAAGAGGGCGCCGTCGTCGGTGGAATGAAGTTGAAGCCCGGCGAAGCGGTCCCCGGATTTCGACGCGATCTGGCGGCAGACGCCGTCGTGCCCCGCACCCAGCACGGAAACGCCGATACGTCCGGCGGTGCGCACGATCGGCCAGGTGCGCGAGGTGTTCTGCACCGCGAACATCACCAGCGGCGGGTCCATGGAGACGCCCACGGTGAAGGAGGATGCGACGATGCCCTGCGGGGCGCCGTCGACAATGGCGCACAGGGCGGCGATACCCGACGGGAACCGTCCGAACGCCTTGCGGAGGGTATCGGGCTGCAGATCATCGTGGAGGGACATGCCGGTTCCTTTGCCGTCAGGCGAATCCGCTGGCTTCCTCTACGACCGGCGAATGCGCAGTACTTGCGACGCTGGCTGTCGGCCAGCGGGCCGAATCATCACCTGGAGCACCCCGCTACGGCGAGAGGGTTGCCGGCCAACCAGCCAGGGCTTGGTGTTGGCACTCATGATTCTGCTTTCCACGCTAAACGCGGCGTGCTGCGGGGTCAAACCCCAGCAACACTTCGTAAAGGACCGCCGCGCCGATGCCGGGAGCTACTCCGACCGCTCCGGTTCGCTGAACGTTTCGGTGTCCACGTCGCCCTGCAGCGCCGCGCTGTAGCGCGGGCCGTGCACCGTCTTCTCGTTGATCAGCTCGTCCAGCCGGGTCATCAGCGCGGCATCAAGTACGACGGCGGCGGCCGCCAGATCTTCGTCGAGGTGGGCGATGCTGGTGGTTCCGGGAAGGGCGACGATGTCCTCGCCGCGGTGGAGCACCCAGGCCAGAGCCAGCTGGGCCGGCGTGCAGCCGGCCTCCGCGGCGAGCCGGATGAATTCATCAAGCAGCCGCAGGTTGAGCGGGTAGTTCTGCGCCGAGAAGCGCGGCATACCGCGGCGGATGTCGCCGTCGGGCAGGGACGCCACATCGCGGACCGTGCCGGTGAGGAAACCGCGGCCCAGCGGGCTGAACGCCACGAACGCGGTGCCCAGCTCCCGGCAGGCGTCCAGGGTGCCCAGCTCCGGATTGCGCGTCCAGAGTGAATACTCCGTCTGCAGCGCCGCCATCGGGTGCACCGTGTGGGCCCGGCGCAGCGTGTCGGCGGAAACCTCGGAAAGGCCGATTCCGCCGATCTTGCCTTCGGCCACGAGTTCAGCCAGGGCGCCGACGCTCTCCTCGACCGGGATGGTCTTGTCCCAGCGGTGTAGGTAATAGAGGTCGATGTGGTCCGTGCGCAGCCGCCGCAGCGCCTCCTCGCAGGTGGCCTTCAGCGTGTGCGGCCGGCCGTCGATCACGCGCTTGCCGTCCACGCTCGTCATGCCGCACTTGCTGGCCAGGAAGTACTCGTCGCGCCGCGCGCCCAGGACCTCGCCGACCAGGGTCTCGTTCGCCGTCGCGCCGTAGAGCGCGGCCGTGTCGAAGTGCCGCACGCCGCTGTCCAGCGCGTGCAGCAGCAGCGCCTCGGCCTGTTCGCGCGGCGGGGGCGTGCCGTAGGCATGGCTGAGGTTCATGCACCCGAGCCCGATGCTGCCGGCGTCCCTGGCCCCGATCCGGCGAGTGCCCATGCTGTCCCTTCCGCTGCGTGCGTGCCAACGCTTCTTCTTAGCACACGCCTCCGGCCCGTCCGGCATTTGGCCGACCGATTCCGGCGGATGCCTCGACAAGCCCCGGACCTCGCGGTAAGCATGGAGCGTGGCTGTCATCGGGTTCCATGCATCGCACGAACAGATCGCTCCGGCCCAGCTCCTGGCCGACGTCCAGTTGGCCGAGCAGGCCGGCTTCGGCGCGGCCATGTGCTCCGACCACCTAGAGCCCTGGTCCGCCCGGCAGGGCCATTCCGGCTTCGCCTGGTCGTGGCTGGGCGCCGCGCTCGCCACCACCAAGCTGCGCTTTGGCGTCGTCACCGCGCCCGGCCAGCGCTATCATCCCACCGTCATCGCGCACGCCTCGGCCACCCTCGCCAGCATGTTCCCGGGCCGCTTCTGGTTCGCCCCGGGCAGCGGCGAGAACATCAACGAGCACGTCACCGGGGACGGCTGGCCTGCCAAAGACGTCCGCCAGCGCCGCCTGGAGGAGTGCGTGCATGTCATCCGGCAGATGCACGACGGCGAAGTGGTCACCCACCGCGGCCTCGTCACCGTGGAGCAGGCCCGGATCTGGGACGTGCCCGATCCCAAGCCGGACATCATCGCCCCGGCCATCAGCCCGGACACGGCCGCCAGGGCGGCGGCGTGGGCGGACGGGCTGGTCACGGTCAACCAACCGGCGGAACAGCTGCGCAAGGTCCTCGGCGCCTACCGGGAGCACGGCGGCAAGGGCAAAGCCGTGCTGCAGGTGCACCTGTCCTGGGCGCCCGAGGAGGACACCGCCGTCGAAATCGCGCTGGACCAGTGGGGCAGCAACGTCTTCCCGTCCTTCGTCGGCGCGGACCTGCCCACGCCCGCCTACTTCGACGCGGTGAGCACGATGGTGGGCGAGCAGCAGATCCGGCAGTCCGTCAACGTCTCCGCCGACACCGGCCGGCACGCCCAGTGGCTGCAGGAGTACCTGGACCTCGGGTTCGACGAGCTTTACCTGCACTTCGTCGGGCAGGAGCAGAAGCCGTTCATCCACGCCTTCGGGCAGGACGTGCTGCCGCAGCTGGCCTAGCAGCACACGGCCGGGCTGGCTGCGCGTCCGGCCTAGCTCAGCACGTCCGCCAGGTCGTACTTGACCGGCTCTTCCAGCTGTTCGTAGGTACAGGATTCCGGGTCCCGGTCCGGCCGCCAGCGGACGAACTGCGTCGTGTGCCGGAAGCGCTCGCCCTCCATGTGGTCGTACTTAACCTCGACCACGCGCTCCGGCCGCAGCGGCACGAAGGACAGGTCCTTGCCGGCGCTCCAGCGGCTGCCCTCGGAGGTCAGCGGCGTGCGCTTGCCGGCCTCGTGCTCGGACCGGCTCCACGGATGCTCGCCGGAATCGGCGATCAGCGGCTGCAGTTCCTCGAAGAGCTCCTTGCGCCGCTGCATCGAGAAGGCCCCCGCCACACCCACATGGGTGAGGCCGCCGCCGTCGTACAGTCCCAGCAGCAGCGAGCCCACCAGGCCCGGGCCGCTCTTGTGCACGCGGTAGCCGGCCAGCACGCAGTCCGCCGTACGCTCGTGCTTGATCTTGAACATCGCGCGTTTGTCCGGCTGGTACGTCCCGTCCAGCGGCTTGGCGACGATGCCGTCCAGCCCCGCCCCCTCGAAGTGCCGGAACCACTCTTCGGCCTGCGCGTGGTCACGGGTGGTGCGGGTCAGGTGGACCGGCCCGGCCGCCTCGGAGAGGAGCTCCTCCAGCGCGTTCCGTCGGGCCGAGAATGGCAGCGGCATCAGGTCCACGTCGTCGAGCGCCAGCAGGTCGAAGGCCACGAAGCTGGCCGGGGTCTCGGCCGCCAGCAGCTTCACCCGGCTCGCGGCCGGATGGATGCGCTGCTGCAGCATCTCGAAGTCCAGCCGATCGCCGCCCGGCCGGACCAGGATGATCTCGCCGTCGACCACGCAGCGCGGCGGCAGTTGCTCCAGCGCCGCCTCCACGACCTCCGGGAAGTAGCGCGTCATCGGCTTCTCGTTCCGGCTGCCGATTTCCACCGTGTCGCCGTCGCGGAAGATGATGGACCGGAAGCCGTCCCACTTGGGCTCGTAGCACAGCTCGCCCTCCGGGATCCGCGCCACGGACTTGGCGAGCATGGGCTTGACCGGGGGCATCACAGGCAGTTGCATGTGGCCCATTCTTGCCGCTGGCCTGGGCCCTGTCATCCCTTGGCGCCATCCCGGCGGCGGCGTTCCGCGGGCCGTGAGGCTAACGACGGCGGTGGGCGGGGCTTTGGTCTCGAACGCCCGGCTCGACGACGGCTTCCCTGAGGACGGGCGGGGTAGGGGTGCCAGCGCCGGGCTCGGCGGCGGCTTCGGTGAGGGCGGGCGGGTCCGGATTGGTGGCCGGGGAAGGGAGCCGGGCGTCCGGCCCTTGTTCCTTTCGGCGCAGGAACGGGCTGAGGAGCACGGCGAGGCCCCAGAGAATGGCCGCCAGGGAGAGCCCGGTGCTGTGTGCGGCACCGGCGCTGTCGGGGTAGAGCAGCCAGCTGGTCCCCAGTACTACGGCGCTGCTGCCGCAGGCGGTGCCGATGAGAGTGCGGCCGGCGGGCCAGAAGGCCATGACCAGGACGCCCATCACCAGTAGCAGGCCGAGGGCGGCCTGGATGGGCCAGTGCGAGAGTCCCCAGGACGTGTCGTCGACGACCCCGGGTGTGAGGGACTGCTCGACAGCGACCGCCGTGTAGCTCCACCAGCCCGGCGCCCCGAGCAGGGCCAGCGCAAGAATCGGTCCGCTGGGTTCCAGCCTGCCGTCCGCACGGTCTGGCCTGTCCGCAGGGGAGAGCAGCGGAACCAAGCTCATGGGGAGCAGCAGCGCGGCGGGCACCAGCGGCCCGGAATCCTCGGCGAGGACGCCGGCCAGCAGCAGCGCCGCGACCACCAGCCAGAGCAGCACGAGGGCCGGCCAAGGTTGCCGAGGCCGCGCGGCGATGGCCACGAAGGATCCGCCGACGATGAAAGTGAACAGCACGCCCCAGCTGGTTTCGAGGCCCATCACGGCATGGAAAGCCGGGTTCACGCCGAGGAGCATCGTGAGATCGATGATCCCGAAGAAGCCTACGGCCCAGAAGACCGCCGCAAACCAGGCCCAGATCCGGGCTCCCGTGAGCATGTCCACAGGATACGTGAGTTGCGGTGCGGCGGCAGCCAGAAACTGGCGGAGATCGGCCCCATCGCTATCCCGTTACTCCGGTGGGGCAGGTCCTATCGTTATCCCGTTACTCCGGTGGGGCCGGTCCTATCGTTATCCCGTTATTACGGCGGGGCCGGTCCTACGTCATCCCGCAAATACGCCGCGGAGCCAGTCATCCGCGCACGCTAAGCGTCCCTTCGAATACTGTCAGAGCCGGCTCATAATGTTGGTGCATGGAGGACTTCGGGAAGCAGCGGTCGAGGAAGCGGCAGGTCAATGCCTCGTTCTCTGCTGCCCCTGATGGGCCGTCTTCTCTTTTTGAGTACCACTTGCATAGGGCGCTGTTGGATGAGTGCCTACGGCGGATGTATCCGGACCTGGCCCCTGGCGCCGGCGATCAGTTGCGTGTCGTGGAAGATCCCACGTTCGGCACCGTGCACATCGCGGGCCTGGAAGCTGTCGTCGAGGCTCCGGCCGCGGCCGCGGATGCCGCAGCCGCCTCGAACGCGACGCCCACGGATCTGAACGGTCCTGCAGCCGGCGCGCCGGATGATGCGGCGGCCGGGCCGGAAGACACCGAAGCCCCTGCATCATTTGAAACCCAGCCCTCCGCAGTGCCAGCTACTGAGCCGGCCAAGTCCGGTGAGGCGGAGCCCGTTTTCGCTGATCCCCTGACAGCGTCCGAGCCGGTACCGGCGGCGGATGAAGCTGGGGATGGGGCTGGGGC